>NZ_FMBM01000002.1:0-739166 GCF_900094735.1 Saliniramus fredricksonii | reverse complement strand
TTGGCGCACAATACGGGATGCAATTTCTGACTTACCAAATCCGGAATATGAGAACAATATTCGCTTTCCAGACCATCGCCTCCAATCCGGCGCACGGAGTTATGCGGGACACACGGGAAGCTACATTGATGAACCATCTAAAACCTTGAAGGCAGGTGTTCATGGTGTACCTGGCGGAGAGAACATGATCCGTTGGGCAAATGGCTCTGTTCGATATTTTACTGTTCGAGAAAGCGCTAGAATTCAAACATTTCCTGACAATTTCAAATTTTATGGCGCTTGGTCAGAGTGTATGCGACAATTGGGAAATGCGGTGCCCGTCGCACTAGCAAGCTGCGTGGGGGAATCAGTAAATTTAAGGCTAACCTCAACTGAGATATAGTAATGTCATCGAAACCAGAAATAGAAAAAGCAAAAGAAACTGCTTTTGCAATAAAAGAATTCGAGAATTTGATTCGGGGGACAAATTTAACCCCTCCATCACGAAAGCGAGTTCTTGATGTAATTGAACAAATGAAAGAGAGATTGCAGAGACTAGAGTGTGAAATTGATCCCGTTTCACTTCCAGAAGCTTTTTTTGACCCTAGTGAGCCATCTCTTATTGGTCACTTTGTAGCCCTCGCTCTAGTTTCACAGAAAAAACATTATCTGAGTGAAATCACTCCATTTTATGGTTCGGGTGTTTACGCTTTGTACTATGAAGGAGACGCGCCAGTATATTCAAATATTTCCAAAACTGAAACACCGATATATGTTGGTAAAGTAGATCCCCCAACTGGGGCTACATCAATTATCCAGCAAAAAACGAAGATATTTGACAGACTTAGAGAACATCGAAGGAATATAGATATTGTCACCGGCATCGAGCTTTCTGATTTCCGCTACCGCGCACTTGCTGTCCAAAGCGGCTACCAGACCGCAGCAGAATCACATCTCATTGGTGTTTTTAAGCCAATCTGGAACAATGAGACAAAAATTCTTTATGGAATTGGAAAACATGGGGATTCCGCTGACACAAGATCTAACAATAGATCACCTTGGGATACCATACATCCCGGTCGAAAATGGGCCGAAGGAAACCCAGAAGCTAAAGGTGCAGAAACCATTAAATCAGAGGTTGAGATGCATTTCAAAAATGTGAAAATATTCAAATCAACTCAAGACGTGTTTAGCGCGTTCATAGATGGAATAAAGCGAACCGAGAGAAATATCATCAAAGAAATATCCGAAAGTTCTTCAGATAAGTAAATCCCTCACCCCCCTATCCACAAAACATCTTCGCATTCGCCGTCCATTCCCCAAATCCCGTTGCGACCATGTGGCGGATGACGGCGCAGACGTAGCGTTTCTGGGCGGGGGTGTTGGCGCGGCCGGCGTGGTAGCGGGCGACGGCGCGGGTCCAGTCGCCTTCGCGGTCGCGCAATTCGCGCAGGAAGCGGGCGGCGTATTCGACGTTGAGCGCCGGGTCGAGCATATGGGCGGGGCTCTCGAATTCCTGCTTGTGGTAATGGTGGTTGATCTGCATGCAGCCGAGATCGATCAGCTTGACGCCGCGCCGGCGCTCGCGCTCGAATTCGCGCAGTGCATCCGCCGCGCTCTCGCCGAAGAAGCTGCGCCCGGCAATGTTGAGCGCATAGGGGTGCAGCGCGCCGCGCCGTCCCGTCTCGGTGAGGCCGATGGCGAAGAGCACGGCCAGCGGCACGTCGTATTTGGCCGCAGCGCGGGTCATCTCCGCCTCGCAGACGGGATCGGCCTCGGCGCGCGCGGGCGCCTTTGCGTCAAAGATAAATATCGCCGCCGTCAGACAGGCGAGGGCCGTGAGAATTCTCATGTTGCCTGCTCCCTTCGTGATCAGAGCGTTCGCTCCCTTCACCACCTTGCCGCGAACCACGGTTCGAGCCGGCTTCACCGTCCCCATGGCCGCCCGGCCCCGCGCCGTTCTGTCCGGCCCCGTTGCCGCCGACATTCCCGCGCCCGGCCTGGGCGGGATCGCCGCTCTGGATGGTGATGCTTTCCGGGCTGAGCCCGCTCTTGCGGATGAGATTGCCGATCAGATCCTTGTCGGCGCGCACCAACTCCAGCGCACGCGGCTCGGAGACGGTGATTTCCATGCGCATGGCGCCATCGGAGAGATGCATCGCCACGCTGATCTTGCCGAGCGAGACCGGCGTGAGCTGGATGGCGAGCATCTTCACAGGCCCGGCAGGCCGGGCCCCCTCGCCGCGCAGGCTGCCCGCGAGCGCCTGGTCGAAGCCGCCTCCGCGCATATCCGCGCCGCGCGTCTCGCCGCCGCGCATCTCGCCTGCCTGCGCCGCGAGATTCGGCCCCGCCTCGCGCATGAAGGCAGCGCCCTCGTCGAAAGCTCTGGCGAGCGCGTCCAGATTGCCCGCTCCCAGCGCGGCCTGCGGGACCGGCGCGAAATGCGTTGCCTGCGAGACGATCCGCGCCTCGCCGATCCCCGAAGCCTGGCGTGCGCCGAGCCCGGAATGGCCCGGATTATCGCGCAGGGACAGATGCAGGCTCTCATCCGATTGCATCGCCGCCCCGGCAGCGGCCTGCTGACCGGCCTGCATCCGGGCCGCGTTCTGTGCGGATGCGGGATCGCCGGCGGCAGATGGCCCGGCGAAATGCCCGGGAGCGGGTTGGCCAGGTATCGTTTGTCCCGCGACGGCCTGCGGGTTCGCCGCAGCATCAGTTTGCGCACCGCCAGCGCCTTCAAGCTGACCGGCGAGGGCACGCAGACGCTCCAGCGAGGCGAAGAAGCGCGCCGCCGGATCCTGCGCCTGTGCCACGGCTTTCTCCTCATCCTCCGGCGCGAGGCGCGCGAGCGCGTCCGCGACGGCCTTCGCGGCAATATCGCGCGTCGGGCGCGCGCCCGCTTGCCCATCAGCGGTCGCAGCGAAATCTGCGATCGCGCGCCCGGCCTGCGCGGCGAGATCCCCCATTCGCGCCGCGACGGCAGCATCATCGGGACGCGCGCTCGCCTGATCGAGACCGGCGGCGCCCGCTTCCCGGCGCCCCTCACCCGCACCCTCGCGCCGCGCCCGTTCGGCGGCGATCGCCTCCGGGCCGCGCCACGCATCCGTGCCACCGCCCTTCTCGCCGGCCTTGTCACCGGCCTTGTCCAACGCGCGCCCCTGCGACTGGCCGCTACGGCCACTTTGACGGGCGGCGTGATCCGCCGGAGGCGGGTCGAAACGGGTCAATGCGGCGCTCATCGTGTTTGCCCTTCGAGCAGGAGATCGATCTCGTCGAGCGCGGCCATGGCGCGCTGCATGATCGCGGTTTTCGGATACAGAGCGGCTTCGAGCGCGGTCTGCGGCGGCGTCTCCCCGGGAGCATCCGCATCGGCGATATCGACTTCGACGTCATCGGCATCGGCCTCGGCATCGGCGTCTTCTCCGGCACTCGGGATATCGCCTTCCAGCTCTGCCTCGGCTTCAGCCTGGGCCTCGGAATCGGTCGCGTCGGGGGCATCCGCGCGGTCAGCCTCGTCCAGCTCCGCCTCGTCCTCCACACCCACCGCCGCGCGCAGAGGCTCGCCGATGGCGGCGGCGGTGGCCATGGCCGCTTCGAGGACGGGCAGGTCCGCCTCGGGCAATCTGTCGGGATCCAGCGCAAGCAGAATCTCGACAGCCGGCTCGTAAGAGGGCGTCACGATCTGCGCTGCGGCGAAATAGAAGCGTGCGCGCTCTTCCTCGTCACTGTCACCGGCGGAGAAGCCGATGGCGCGCTCGGCAGCCAGGCGGGCCAGGTCGAGCGCGCCCGAAAGCAGCGCGTGGCGGGCGAAGAAGAGATAGAGATCCCGCTTGCCCTCGCCGTCCATCTGCGCGAGCACGGCTTCGAGCCGCAGGAAATCCTCGACGCTCTGCGCGAAATCGAGCGTCGCCAGCAGCGAGATGAAACGCTGGCGGAAATTGCCGGCATAGACCGAGTTGCGGTAGCGGCGCAGATACTGCACGGCGAGAAATTCCAGCTGCTCCAGTTCGCCGCGCTGGCCCTCGACGAAGATCTCGCGGCGCAACGCCGCCTCCTCGGCGAGCGTGCCCGGCGCAAGCAGACGCGCCAGTGAAAGCAGACGCACCGCCTCCTGCGGATCCTCGCGCACGATCAGCGCCGAGCGGGCAATGGCGATCTGCGCCCCGAGATAGCCGGGCAGCGCCTGCGGATCGAAGCCCGCGAGCCGCTCGCGGGCATCCTCCTCGCGGCCATGCACATAGGCGAGCGCACCGGCCAGAAGGTCGGGATCGATCGCGGGCGCGGGATCGAGGGCGAGCATGCGCTCCAGCACGATCGGCGGACCGCCGCCCAGAACAAAACTCACCGCCGCATTGGCGTTGCGCTTGTCGGCGAATTCCGCCGGATCGGCGCGCAGGAAGGTCTCGGCGACGCGGGTGATCAGCGCCCGCTGGCCCTCATGGGCGCGGATATCGCCATGGGCAATGCGCTCCTGCAGGGATTGCAGCGTGCGCAGCATGGCATAGGGCTGGCGCGCTTCCTCGCGCCGCTCCTGCGCGATCTGCGCTTCGCGCGTCGCTTCACGCGCGGCGATACGCGCCTCGGATTCACCGACAGCCGGAGCGGGAGCGAAAAGGAGTGTCGCGAGCCCCACACCGGCGAGCAGGATAAGACGCAGGAGGTCGCGCAGGCAGGGAGCAATGCGGGCCGTCATGCCGGGCGCTCCAGCAGCAGGATCTCGATGCGCCGGTTTTCCGCCGCATCCGGGTCGGCAGGAACCTTGAGCATGCGGTCCGCATGGCCCTCGACGCGGGCGATGCGCCCCTCGTCGAAACCGCCATGCACGAGCATGTGATAGGCCATATGCGCGCGCGCGGTGGACAGGCGCCAATTGTCGTATTCTTCGGAACGGAAGGGCCGGCCATCGGTATGCCCCCGGATCACCAGTGGTTCCGGACGCTGGCCCAGCACCTGGGCGAGGGTGCGCAGCACACCGACGACTTCCGGCCTGGGCTCGGCGGAGCCGATCGCGAACATGCCGAAATCCGCCGCATCGGTCAGGCTGATCAGCATGCCTTCCGGCGTGGCGCGCACTTCCAGAAGCGGTTGATCGGCGAGCTGCGGCAATTCCGTATCGATCTGTCGGGCGATCTCGGCACGCAACGCGGCGGCTGCGACCTCGGCCTCGCTCGGCGCTTCCTCGGTGAGCACTTCCTCCACGGTCTTTGCCAGCTCGATCTCACCCTCGACGCTCGATTCCTCCAGCAGGCCGGGCTCGGCATCGGTGAAGGTGTCGAGCGCGGGCAGAGGCTCCTGCGCGATCTCGGCGATCGCGAGCGCCTCGACATCGGCGGCGGGCTCCTCGACCACCTCGATCACGATCATGCCCTGCCCGCTGAAATCGGTTTCATCATCCGGCACCACCGTCTCGGTCTCATCGCTCTCGACGAAAAGCGGAAACGGCAGTTGCGCTTCGTCGGTGGCGGGTTCGCCCTCGCCGGGGCCGAGTTCGGGAAAGGCGGCGCCGGCATCGGTGAGGCCGCGCGGGCCGGTCGAGCCATCGCCATCGGCGCGGGCGATGCGCGGCTGTGGCGCGGTCTGCCAGTAGACCGGGTCGAAGGGATCGCGGAACGCATCGCCACCGGGCAGGCCGGGCTCGCCGCTCTCGCCGGGAGAGACGTCGATCGCGGCACTCGGCGGCTGGCGCTCGTCGAGCTCGGCGGCGAGCTCGGCCAGGACCGCATAGGGATCGTGGAAGAGCTCGCTTTCGGAGAAGCGCGGGCGCTCGCCGCCGGCGACATCGGACCCTTCCCCGCCCTCACCCGGATCACCGCGCGGGGGCACGATAGTGGAATGCTCGTCGCCATCAACGCCGCTCGACGAGGATTCGGGATCGCGCAGGCCTTTGCGGTCGCTCGTCGCCTCGGCCAGATTGATCGGGTTGAAATAGTTCGCCACCATCTCCTTGGCGTCGTCATCAGTGACGTTGATGAGCCACATCACCAGAAAGAAGGCCATCATCGCGGTCATGAAATCGGCGAAGGCGATCTTCCAGACGCTGTTCTTGGCTTCACCTGCGTCAGGGTCGCGCTTGCGGCGCACGATGATGATTTCCTGGGGTTGCTTGTCGTCCATGACCGGGATTCCTCAGGGCTGGCTGACATCGCCGGACAGGATCCGGGACCATTGCGCGATCTGGGTTTCGAGGGTGGTATCGGCGCAGCTGACGCGGATATCGGCGCGCCCCGGCACCGCATGCATGACGAGACCGGGGTGCTCGGGCAGGGCCGCGCGCAGGGCGTCGATCAGATCCTGCGGACCCTCGACGCGGATCTCGGCACCGGCCTCGCCGGCGGCGAAGAGGCGCTCCAGCATGCGCGCCATCTCGGCGCAGGCCTTCTCCCGCAGGGCTTCGGCGAGAAAGGGCTCAAGCGCGCGGGCAAGCTTCCCGGCAAGACGCAGGCGCAGCTCCGCCAGCCCCGATTCGAGCGCCTCGGTGAGGCGTGCCGATTCCTCCGCGACCCATGTGGCGCGCGCTTCCCCGAGCGCGCGTTCATGCATTGCGGTGAGTTCGGCGGTCACAATCTCGCGGGTTTCACGGGCGGCCTCGGCGCGACCGGCCGCATCAGCCTGCGCACGCGCCTGTTCGAGCGCTTCCGCCAGCTGCGCATCGGCCTGGGCCTGGGCTTTTGCGCGACCTTCCTCATAGCCGCGCTGCCAGGCATCCTCGGAAGCTCCGGCGCGCCGGATCTCCGCCATCGGGCGAACCGGGCGCTCAGCATGGAGCGGCTCTGGCGCTGGAAGGAGCTGGAATTCCTCGAGACAGCTCTGGATCGGGCGCACCATGATCACGCATCCTCGCTTTCACGCATCCATTGGCGCAGGATGTGCACGGCCTGCTCTTCGTTGAGATTGACGATCTGTTCGAGTCGTCTGACGTTGTTCGTGTTGAACCTCGACGAGACGTCGGCGATCAGATCGACATCCCCTGAGCCACCCGCCATCCGGTCGGCCAGGGCAGCGGCCCCGTACCCGCCCCCTTCGCTCTCGATCGCAAGCGGCGTCGCGGCCTGATCGATCGCCTGCTGCTGCTCGCTCTGCGGACGCTGCACGATGGCGTTGACGGCGGGGCGCAGGCCGAACCAGATCACCATCGCCGCCACCAGCAACATGGCGAGTGCGCTGACGATGTTGCCGGTCTGGCGCAAGAGGATCTCGCTCATGGCAGGACCGGGCACGGGTTCGAAATTGCCGTAATCGTCGAGGAAATTCACCACCGCAACCTTGAGCGTATCGCCCCGTTCCTCGCGCAAACCGGCGGCGGAGGCCGCGAGCGCCTCGATCTCGGCAATCTGCGCAGCGAGTTCCGCTTCGCCCGCATCCTCACCCAGAGCCGCCGTGAGGCGTGAACGGTTGACCAGCAGCGCGATCGAGACATTCTCGATGGCATAGCCCTCGCTGCTGGTCTGGATCTGCGTGGATGATATCTCGTAATTGGTGAGATCCTCCCGGCGCTGCACCTCCTCGTTCGACTGCTCACCCGGCACCGCGCCGACTTCCTCTTCGGGGATGTTCTGTTGCACGGTGGTGGGGGTATCGCGTGAAAGATTCTCGGCGGTTTCGTTTTCGCGAATGATGCGGATCGAGCGTTCGACGCGCGAATCAGGATCGAAAATGGTCTCGTTGATCACCCGGCGATCCGTATTCAGGCTCGCCTTGGCGCTGACCTCGAAATTGTCGAGCCCCAGATAGGGAGCGAGCGTGCGCCGGACATTGCTTTCGATATCACGGTTTACCCCGGCGGTCAGCGTCGCCATCTGTGCGGTGGCGCCGTTGCTGCCGTCATCGCCGGAGGCCAGCAGCGTACCGTCGGTGGAAAGCACCGTGACACGCTCGACGCTCATCCCCGGCACGGCGGCGGCGACGAGGTGGCGGATCGATTGCGCCGCGCCGCCCGCATCAGGCGATTCCATGCGCACCACCACCGAGGCCGAGGGCGGGCGCTGTTCGCGGCGAAAGGAGCCGGGATCGGCCATGACGATATGCACCCGCGCCGCCGAGACCCCGCGTATCGCCTGGACCGAACGCGCGATTTCGCCTTCGAGCGCACGCACCCGGGTGACTTCCTGCATGAAGGAGGTGATGCCGAGCGAGCCGAGATTGTCGAACAGTTCGTAGCCGGCATTGGCGCTGTAGGGCAGCCCCTTCTCGGCCAGCAGCATGCGCGCCCGCGCCGTCTGCGAATGCGCCACCATCACGGCATCGCCGGCGGTATTGACGTCGAATTCGATGCCGGCCTCGGTCAGCGCCGAGCCGATGCGGGTGACGTCCTCGCGCTCGAGCCCGGAATAAAGCACAGTGAACTGGGGCCGGCTGAGATAATAGGCCGAGAGGCCGATCGTGGCAAAAACCGTCAAGCCGACCAGCGCCAGTATCATCAGACGCCGGGCTCCCAGTTCCTGCAGGCTCACCCATAACTTGTCGGCATGTTCGCGCGCGCTCATCGTGCCTCTCGCCCTGTTCCGCCTCATCGATGCGGGCAGCCGCCCTCGGGGCCCGCCGACGCATCGAAGGCAGTGTGGCGGTTCAATCTTGTCCGAGGATTGCGTCTTGCCGTTCGCGCCATAGATACTCACCGTCATCGAATGCCGTCGGTCCCGGCGGCGACGAGGGGGAGGACGGGTTTGAGCGAGGACGAGACTCCACCGGAACGAGATCAGATGCCGGATGGCGCGGGCCAGCCGGCTCAGACCGGTCCGACGCTGAAGATCGCGCCGTCGATGAGCCTCGTCGAGGCCACACAATGGGATGCCTGCGCGCTCGCCGCCGCGACGCCGGACGAGCGCGACGATCCCTTCATCCGCCACGCCTTTCTGTCGGCGCTGGAAGATGCCGGTTGCGTGCGCGCCGAGACCGGCTGGGGACCGGCGCATGTGCTGCTCGAAGACGAAGGCGGCGGGCTGATCGGCGCCGTGCCCTGCTATCTGAAAGGCCATTCGCGCGGCGAATACGTGTTCGATCAGGGCTGGGCGGATGCCTATGAGCGCGCCGGCGGGCGCTATTATCCCAAGCTCCAGGTCTCCATCCCCTTCACGCCGGTGACCGGCCCGCGTCTGCTCGCACCGCCCGGAGAGGATGGCAAAGCGATCCGCAGCCAGCTGATTTCGGGCCTGCGCGCCCTGCGCCGCCAGACCGGCGCCTCCTCGATCCATGCCACCTTCCTGCGCGAGGATGATTTCAACGCCTTCGCGAGCGACGACTTCCTCACCCGCATCGACCAGCAGTTCCACTGGTTCGACGAGGGCTACGGCGATTTCGAAGGCTTCCTCGCCAGCCTCGCCTCACGCAAGCGCAAGGCGATCCGGCGGGAGCGGCGCGATGCGCTGGCGGAGGATATCACGGTCGAATGGGTCACCGGCGCCGATCTCAGCGAGGCGCATTGGGATGCGTTTCACGCATTCTATGAGGATACCGGCGCGCGCAAATGGGGGCGGCCCTATCTCAACCGGCAATTCTTCTCGCTGATCGGCGAACGCATGCCGGAGCGGGTGCTCCTGATCCTGGCGAAGCGCGCCGGGCGCTACATCGCGGGTGCGATCAACTTCATCGGCAAGGACGCGCTCTACGGGCGCAACTGGGGCTGCATCGAGGATCACCCCTTCCTGCATTTCGAGATCTGCTATTACCAGGCCATCGATTACGCCCTCGCCCACGGTCTGACGCGGGTCGAGGCCGGGGCACAGGGCGAGCACAAGCTCACGCGCGGCTATCGCCCGGTGACGACGCGCTCGGCCCATCTCATCGCCGATCCCGGCCTGCGCCGCGCCGTGGCGGATTATCTGCGCCGCGAGAGCGGTTACGTCCGCGCCGTCAGCGAGGAACTGACCGAGGCCCTGCCCTTCCGGCGCGACCAGCGCGACGGGAAAGCCTGATCCGGCCTTGACCGGAGGGCCACGGGGGGCACACTCGCTGGCAGACGATTCATGGCCATGCAAAGCATGGACCGGCCAGCAAGGAGAGTGAGCCGATGAGCACGCAGCCCGAAACCGCCTATGACGACAGCAACGTCTTCGCCAAGATCCTGCGCGGTGAATTGCCCTGCCACAAGGTCTATGAGAACGACGACGTGCTCGCCTTCATGGATATCATGCCGCGCGGAGACGGGCATTGCCTCGTCATCCCAAAGAGCGCGGCGCGCAACTGGCTCGATGCCAGCGCGCATCAGCTCGCCTCGGTCGCCGAGGCGGCGCAGCTGATCGCACGCGCGGCGATGAAGGCCTTCAAGGCGGACGGGATCACTATCCAGCAGTTCAATGAACCCGCCGGAGGGCAGGTCGTGTTTCATCTGCATGTCCATGTGATCCCCCGTTTCGACGGCGTGCCCCTGCGTCCGCATACGGGCGAGATGGCGGATCAGGCGCAGCTGGCACAGCATGCCGAAACGCTGCGCGCGGCGCTTCCGGGCTGAATTCTGATCGAAACAACAGTTTTTTCAAAGACTTGTGAGCGTTCCGGGGACTCGTTCGGAACGCTCTTTTTATGCACCCAATGAATTATGAAGACCACGTTAACCATAAGTACGTAATAAGTATTACGATTACGTATTATTAATTGACTTCAAGCATCAAAAATTAAATAGTCAATGCATCGGGATTTCAGATATCTTAATCAGGAGTGAGCAAGATGAACACGACACCGGTTACCTTCACCAGCACCCGCCAGAGCAACGTCGACGATCGTCGCCTCGACAGCGCGCAGCAGGATTTCAACAACGCACTCAAAAGCGTCGATCAGGATTTCGATTTCGGTTCGAAAGCGCCGAGCCTGACCAATCTCTACAAAACCGGCGATACGAGCCGGAGAGAGATCGAACAGCAGTTGCGCTCTGTCAGCACGGGACACAATGCAGACCCTACTCCTGCGAGCCTGTCCCGTCAGAGCAACAGCTGGGTTGAGGCCGGCTCTACGGGCTGGGAGCCGCCGACAGCACGCCGCGATGCGTCAAACGACGATACCACCACGACGACGATGGGTCGCACATCGCGCAGCGATGAACAGCGCCGCACGGATGACCAGCGCCGCACGGATGACCAGCGCCGCACGGATGAAAAGGTCCGCAGCGATGACGCGCGCGGCAGCGATGACAATGTCGCCCCGGTAACGATGCACTCGCGTTCGAACGTCACGCCGTCGGTTCTCCAGAATGTCGGAAGCATCGGTGCGAGTAACGGCCAGAGCGCATTGTTCGTGCACAGTGAAGAAAAAGTCAGCGTCGACACAATCCGCAATACGCTGAACAACCGCTTCCCTGATGGCAATATATCTGTCGCGCAACTGGTCGAGCAGTTCAATATCAGTGAGCCCCGCGCGAAGAATTTCATGCGCCATCATGGCACCGCCGGTGAACTCAGCATCGATGCCTTCATGCGGCATGTGTCGCGCTGGCAGGACGAAGACGGCAATCTGACGCAGGCGCGCTTCGAATCGGCGATTCTCAATGGCGCCAGCCACCTCAACGTCAACCGCTTCGAATATGAAGAAGGCAAAGGGTATGAGTTCCGCGGCTTCAAAGAACTGTACCGTCGCGCCGGCGGGGACCTGCCTGACGAGACACTTCTCAAGATATTCAACCAACTCAAGTCCCTTGACATGAAGGGCAGCGACGAACACGTGGAGCGCTCCGAATTGTTCAAGCTTGGCATCGCACCCGATGATGCTGGCGATGTAGAAGTCAGCCGCATTCTCAGAGCCTTTGATATAGCCGCATTCGGGGAGCCGGAATCGGCGCCGACACCGACGCCGATTTCAACGCAGAAGCCGGCACTTCCTACGGTTGACTGGACGCCGCCGAATCCGGGTAATGGCCATTCGCAGACGATAGCGCGCCCGAATGGGGTCCCGTATATCCTGCAACAGGGCAATATCCAGAATATCTTCGACCCGTCTTTCTTCGCTGGTGGAGGCACCGCGTCCTCGAACGAGTGGAGAAGCGGAAACAACACCTTCAAGAACATCTGGCCCTGAGTCTGACACCCAAGTGAGGCGGGCGGCATCCGCAAGGATGCCTGCCGGACCCCTCCTCCTGACCCGGCCCCGAGCCTGCCTCGAAAGCCGCGCCATAACAGGCGCGGCTTTTTACTCTTCAAATACATGCAAAATTATTATACAATATGTATATTAAATATTTTTATTGACTAGGAAAAAATTTTTATATATAGTTAATTCGAATTTGAATGGGAGTTTGAGTTATGAGCAATAATATTGAATTAAATATGACAGGCCCCAACGTCGCTTCAAATTTTCAACCGACTACTCCTGGCATAGGTTGGCTTGATGGGGCCGTTCACCACGACTCTAATGATCAAGCATATCAACGCCCTACGCAACGCGGCCGCCAGGATCCCGGCTATGGTCCAGATGAGGCGTACAATGGCAATCTTGTCGCCACCTACCAGCCAAGCTCGAGCTCGAGCGATTGGCCCATCACTGCGGGGCAGGAGCTCACTTCTATGCTCACGCCCGCGTATCCGAACCAGGCGTCGTTGCTTGCGCTCAAGGAGCGCCTCCTGTCGCAAGCCGGCGGTGATGCGATGCTTAACAAGGAAGAAGGTGCAAAAGCCCTGCGTATCTCTGAGCAGCAGATGGATTTGATCATCAAGAATCTGGGTGGCGCCGATGCCACTTCTGTCTCCGTTGAGCAGGTCATGGAACATTTCGAAGAATACGCCAATCAGGATCCGCTTCAGCTTATCACCGACAGTGGCATCAACGCGGCAATCATGGATATGATGGGCGGCCTCGGCAATTTCGACGTCTGGGCCGGCGAGGATGATCACATCAACCAGAACGAATTCTGGGGCCTTGCGCAGGCACTCAGCGATGGACTGACCGTCAATGATGAAACATTCAATATCGAGCGCCCGGAAGCCAACGCAATTTTTGCGCAGCTTTCCGGCTCAGATGGCCTGATTGATCGCAACGAGCTCGCTCCGATTGCCGAAGTTCAGGAAGACGGGACTTTCGACTGGGAAGCCGCCCAACAACAGCTCGTCGAACGCGCGGCAGCGGTCGGTCAAGTCGGGTCCGGCAACAATAACGGGCAAAGCGGCTCCGGTAGCACCGGGTTGCCAGGCGCTCACCCACAACCGGACAACAACTGGGTTTATTTCGACCCCGACAGCACCTTCGACAATACCGGCGGCGACGATCCCTGACCGCCGTACCCCGTTTCGGGCCCCTGCCGCTCACTCCCGATACATCGGGGGCCCGTCGAGGCCGCGCTCTTTCGAGAGCGCGGCCTTCGCCGTTTTATCACTCATCTCGCGGCTCACCCCTTGCCGAAACGCGCCTTGATCTCCGCGACGATTCCCTCCACGCCGAAGCGCACCGGGTCGGTCGCGGGTAATCCGTAAGTCTTTTCGATCCTTGCGAGCTCGTCGCGGGCCTCCGCCTCGTCAAGCGCCTGCGTGTTCACCGCGATGCCGACGCAGCGGATGGCGGGATTGGTGAGGCGGCCGCAGGCAATGGTCATGTGGATGACGTCGCCGATCGTCGGCAGCGGGGTATTCACGCCGCGCATGTTGCGCCGGGTCGGCTCGTGGCAGACGACGAAGGCATCCGGCTGGGCGCCGTGCAGCAGGCCGAGCGAGACGCCGGCGAAGGAGGGGTGGAAGAGTGATCCCTGCCCTTCGATCAGATCCCAGTGATCGGGCTCTGCTGTCGGCGAGATCCATTCCACCGCGCCGGAAATGAAATCCGCCACCACGGCGTCGATTGCCGCGCCGCGCCCGGAAATGAACACGCCGGTCTGGCCGGTGGCGCGGAAATCGGCATCGAAACCGGCATCACGCATGCCTTTTTCCAGCGCGAGCGCGGTGTATTTCTTGCCCACCGAGCAATCCGTCCCCACCGTCAGGAGCCGCATGCCCGGGCGCTTGTCGCCCTTGCCGGTGGCGAAACGCTCGTTGCTCATGCGCACATCGTGCAGCTTGCGCCCGTTGCGCTGCGCCGCCGCCGCGATCTCGGGAATATCACCCAGACGCATATGCAGGCCCGACGCCACGTCGAGGCCGGAATCGAGCGCATCGACGATGATCGACACCCAGTCATCGGGCAGCACGCCGCCGGCATTGACGACGCCGATCACCATGGTCCTGACGCCCCTATCGGCGGCCTCGCGCGGGTTCATGTCGGGGAGCTTCGCATCCGCGTTGCAGCCGGGAAGCCGCATCTGGCCGATGCACCATTCCGGGCGCCAGTCGACGATGCCGAGCCCGGTCTTGGCCGCGAGCGCATCGCGGGCATCGCCCAGGAAGAGGAGATATGGATGTTCGATCTGCATGGATTCCCCGCTCGCTTGCTGCGCCTGCCGGCGCTTGTTCTGCTTCAAAACTGCGCGAAAGCGCGCGCCATGCAAGCCCCCGCGTGGCGTTTTTTGTCGAAAGCCCGCCTGTGCCCCCGCGCGCGCGTCATCATTGGTGGGTTGCGCAAGGGGTAAGATTGTGAACCGCCCCGGTTCGTGCTAACGCCGCGCCATCAGGTCGAGGCGATGCGCCTCCCGCAACGCAGAGTGAGACGATGATCGAGCGCTACGCCCGCCCGGAAATGACCGCCATCTGGTCGCCGGAGACGAAATTCCGCATCTGGTTCGAAATCGAGGCCCACGCCACCATGGCCTTGGCCGAAATCGGCGTGGTCCCGCGCGAGGCCGCGCAGATCGTCTGGGAAAAAGGCTCCGCCGCCACCTTCGACGTGGCGCGCATCGATGCGATCGAGCGCGAGGTCAAGCACGACGTCATCGCCTTCCTCACGCATCTGGCCGAGATCGTGGGGCCGGAGGCGCGCTTCGTGCATCAGGGCATGACCTCCTCCGACGTGCTCGATACCTGCTTCAACGTGCAGCTCACCCGCGCCGCCGACCTCCTGCTGGCCGATCTCGATGCGCTGCTCGCCGCGCTGGAACGCCGCGCATTCGAGTACAAGCTGACGCCGACGATCGGGCGCTCGCACGGCATCCATGCCGAGCCGACAACCTTTGGCCTGAAGCTCGCCCAGGCCTATGCCGAGTTCGACCGCTGCCGCAGCCGCCTCGTCGCCGCGCGTGCAGAGATCGCCACCTGCGCCATTTCCGGCGCCGTCGGCACCTTCGCCAATATCGATCCGCGCGTGGAGGAATACGTGGCCGAGAAACTCGGCCTCACACCCGAGCCGGTTTCCACCCAGGTGATCCCGCGCGACCGCCACGCCATGTTCTTCGCCACGCTCGGTGTGATCGCCTCCTCGATCGAGCGGCTGGCCACCGAAGTGCGCCATCTCCAGCGCTCGGAAGTGCTGGAGGCGGAAGAGTATTTCTCCCCCGGCCAGAAGGGCTCCTCGGCCATGCCGCACAAGCGCAACCCGGTTCTGACCGAGAATCTCACCGGTCTCGCGCGCATGGTACGCTCCTACGCCCTGCCCGCCATGGAGAACGTGGCGCTCTGGCATGAGCGCGACATCTCGCATTCCTCCGTCGAGCGCATGATCGGCCCGGATGCGACGGTGACACTGGATTTCGCGCTCGCGCGCCTCACCGGGGTGATGGACAAGCTGGTCGTCTATCCCGAAACCATGCAGAACAATCTCGACCGCTTGGGCGGGCTGGTGCATTCGCAGCGCGTGCTGCTGGCGCTCACGCAAAAGGGCGTCTCGCGCGAGGATTCCTATCGCCTCGTGCAGCGCAACGCCATGCCGGTCTGGCGCGGCGAGGGGGACTTCCTGACGCTGCTCAAGGCGGATCCGGAAGTCAGCGCGAAGATGAGCGATGCCGAGATCGCGGAATGCTTCGATCTCGGCTACCACCTCAAACAGGTCGATACCATCTTCACGCGGGTCTTCGGGCGCGCCTGAGGCGCGTCAATCGAGGCGCGTCAATCGAGGCGCGTCATGCCGGCAGTGAAGCGCTTCCAGTTTCTGACGTAACCTTCGGCGGAGCCGCGCAAACCCGCGATTGCCGCCTCGTCGAGGGTGCGCACGGCCTTGGCCGGGGCGCCGACGATGAGGGAATTGTCGGGAAATTCCTTGCCCTCGGTGATCAGTGCATTGGCGCCGATCAGGCAGTTGCGCCCGATCCGGGCGTGATTGAGGATCGTCGCGCCCATCCCCACCAGCGACCCATCGCCGATCGTGCAGCCATGCAGGATGGCGCGGTGGCCGATGGTGCAGCCGGCGCCGACGCTGAGCGGCGCGCCCATATCCGTATGCAGCACGGAATGCTCCTGGATGTTGGAGCCTTCACCGATATCGATCAGTTCGTTATCCCCGCGCAAAACCGCACCAAACCAGATCCCGACATCATCGGCGAGCCGGACCTTGCCGATGACATGCGCATCCGGCGCGATCCAGAAGCGGCCCACCTGCGGGGTTTGCGGTGCGACGCCGTCGAGTGCATAGAGCGGCATTCTGCGCCCTCCCTTTTGATTGTTCTGAAGCATCAGGGAAGCGGGCGCGGACATGGCGTGTCAAGCACCGCATGCGCAAACCGTTTCGAGCGCATCACCCGAACAGGAAGTGCAGGGCGTCGCGCACGAGCGATCCGGAGGCGAGGCTCCACAAACCGGCAATGATCGTCGCGGCCATGACGAAGCCGATGGGGCGATCCTCGTAGCGGCGTCCGCGCACGGTATTGCGCATGATGATGAAGGGAGCGGAGAATGCCAGCACCGGCAGGCTGGCGACCACGATCGGCCCCTTGCCGAGCAACAGGTTGAAGCTCGCCCGCCGGGCCGTCAGCGCCTCGAACATGCTGGCCAGCGCGCCAGCGAAGGCGAAGCCGACGAGGATCGTCACGAGGCTCGAAATGTTGGACGCATCAAAACTCATCGCGCTTTCCCGATACTCTCTCACCACCGTCCCGAACCAGAACGGCCAGTGTGCACCAGCTTTAACGAATGATTAAGCCTGATCGCGCGACAAGGTTAACGCGTGCAGCATGATCGCGCGGCGCGACACGGGGCGGGAAATGGCGCGGGAATCGGTCTTCTACAGGCAACCTCATCCGGCAATCGGGCAGCGCCAGGCTGGCCCGCCGCAAAAGCTGATCCGCGCCGATCTGCTGGTCCTGGTCCTGATCGTACTCGTCTGCGCGGCAGGCATCGCCGCCTTCAGCATGAGCCGGCATCTGCTTTTGCCGACAAAATCCGAACCGCAGGAGCCGATCATGCATGATCTGCGCTTCGCCGGACAGTCGCTGCGCGTGGCCGAGCACTGGCTCGCGATCAGCGACGGCGTTCCGGGGCGGTTGAGCCTGCGCATACCGCTTGCCGATATCATCGGAGATGCTGCCGCCCCCGAGGCACAGCTCATCGTCGCCCTCGCCGCGCCCGATCGCGCAGTGGCACCGGCGGATCGCCCGCGACTGATTTACGCGCGCTTCCTGTCGAGCGATGCCAGCACTTTCGGCGGCAATCTGGTGCGCCGTTCGTTTCGTGACGATACGCCCTATGCCGGAGAAGTGCTGCTGCTCGCGCCGCCAGAGGGCCGCAACTTCGCAGCACGTTGCGCCCAACGCGGCGACGGGCCCGTCGCGCCGACTTGCTCAGCGGAGCTGCGTCGCAACGGCCTCGACATTCAACTGCAGATGGCCAAAGCGGACGTGCGGCACTGGGAGCGTATCGTCCTCTGGCTGAACACGGATCTGCTCGCGCCGCACGAGTGAATCGGCGGCGCGGGATGGGCGCCTTGCCGGCGCAGGTTCAGTCTTCCAGATCCGTGTCCAGGATCGCCATCTGGAAATTGAACGAGCGATCGCCATCCTCGTCATCGAGGAAGAGCACGCCGATGAATTCCTCACCGATATAGACCTCGGCCGAATCGTCTTTCTTGGGGCGCCCGACGACACGGATCGCGTGATTTGCGAAAGTCTGGCGGAGATAACGCTCGACTTTCGCCATTTCGGATTTGTTCACCAGTTGCTCCGCTTTTCTGATTTGGGGACGCGAACGGCTTGCCATGTTGCGCGGGCCGGCGCAACCCGCCGCAGGCGGATCGCGTCACGCTGCGTCAGCGCCCCTGCTTCTCGGCCAGAATCTGGTCCATCGTCCGCGCCGGCTCGGCGCAACCCGCCGTGCCGACGACGCGGGCGGGAACGCCGGCGACCGTCGTATTATGGGGCACGGGTTCAAGCACCACGGAGCCGGCGGCGACGCGGGCGCAATGGCCAACCTCGATATTGCCCAGGATCTTGGCCCCGGCCCCGATCAGCACGCCGCAGCGAATCTTGGGATGGCGATCCCCGCTCTCCTTGCCGGTGCCGCCGAGCGTCACATCCTGCAGGATCGAGACATCGTCATCGACGCTCGCCGTTGCACCGACGACGAGGCCGGTGGCGTGATCGAGGAAGATTCCCTTGCCGATCGTCGCCTGTGGATTGATGTCGGTCTGGAAGGTCTCGGAGGAGACGCTCTGCAGATAGAGCGCCAGATCGCGCCGCCCGCGATGCCAGAGCCAATGCGCCAGACGATAGGTCTGGATGGCGTGAAACCCCTTGAAGTAGAGCAAGGGCTCGATCAGCCGCGTGCAGGCCGGATCCCGGTCGATCACGGCGATGATATCGGCGCGAAAGGCCGCGCCGATGCCCGGCTCGTCCTGGACGGCTTCCATATAGGTCTGGCTGATCAGATCCGCCGAGAGCGCGGGATGCGCCAGCCGCGACGCCACCCGGTGAATCACCGCCGCTTCGAGCGAGGGCTGATTCAGCACGCTGGTGAGCACGAAATTGGTGAGCGCCGATTCGTTGCGCGCAACCGCTTCAGCCTCATGCCGGACCTGATCCCAGATCGGATCGAGATTCCCGACCACGCCGCGCCGCTGCGAAACGGCGGCATCGCTCTTCGTTTGCGTCCGCGCCATCGGCCTGTCCTCCCGTTCTGCGCAATACGCGCATTCCTCTTATTATAAGCCTTGATCGAGCCGATCCAAGAAGCTTTCGACCGCATTGGAAAACACATCGTTGCGATCACCCGCCACCATGTGGCGTGCCTGCGCCACGTCGATAAACTGCGCATGCGGCACCAGTTCGCGAAACGCCTGCGCCGCCTCGGGTGTGACGAGTTCGCTGGAACCGCCGCGCACCAGCAGAACCGGAACCCGGATCGCACGGGCGCATCGATGTAAAGCCGCCTCCGATTCGCGCCAGTCGGCATTGACCGAGCCGGGCCCGTCGAGGAAAGCAGGGTCCCAGTGCCAGTACCAGCGCCCGTCATCGGCGCGGCGCAGGTTCTTGCGCAGACCGTCGAGCGAGCGCGGGCGGGGGCGGTGCGGCAGGTAGCGCGCCACCGCATCCGCCGCCGCGTCGATCGTCGCGAAACCCTCGCGCGCCTGCGCCATCATGAAGGTCTGGATACGGTCCACCCCGCGCGGATCCATCTGCGGCACGATATCGACGAGGACCAGCGCGCGAAAACATGGCGCGGCCTGCGGGTCGTCACCCAGCGCGAGGATCGAAGCGAGACCACCGAGCGAGGCGCCGATGGCGACGGGTGCCCGCCCGCCATCCTGCATCAGCACCTGCGCGACGCGGCGCGCATCGGCGCCGAAATCGCGAAAGCCGTAGGCACCGGAAGCGAGCCAGTCGCTCTCGCCATGGCCGCGCTGGTCGAGGGCGATTGCCCGCCAGCCGCGCCCGGCGAGGCGCTCGGCCGTTCCGCCCCAGGCGTGACGCGTCTGCCCGCCGCCATGCAGCAGCAGCGCCGTCGGGGCCGATGCGCGCGCAGCCTGCTCCCCGGCGAAGAATTCATCACCGACGAGGCGGTTGTCATGGGCTCCGGTGAAGCTGATCGTCACGCGCGTTCATCCAGGAATTGCAGCACACCGGCGCGGTGGGCCTTGTCGCCGACGGCAAGGTTGTGGTCGCGGCCGGGAATATCGAGCGCCTGCGCATCCGGCATCAGCGCCGCGAGCTTATGCGGCGAGCCGGCGATTTCGTCCTTGGTGCCGACGCTGATCAGGGTCGGCACCGTGATGCGCTCGATCTCGGCCCGGGTCAGCGTCTGGCGTGAGCCACGAATGCAGGCGGCGAGCGCCTTCAGATCGCTCCCGGTCTGCTCGGCGAAGAGGCGAAACATCCGCTGCAGCGGATCGGTGAGCTCGTCGGCGGAGGCGACTTCCATCGCATCGGCGATGCCCATCGGCAGGCCCACACCCTCGACGAGATGGATCCCGAGCCCGCCCATCAGCAGGCTGCGCACCCGGTCGGGATGGGCCAGCGCGAGATGGGAGCTGATCCGCGCGCCCATGGAATAGCCCATGACGTCGGCGCGGGGAATGTCGAGATGATCGAGCAGCCGGCGCGCATCCTCGGCCATGATGAAGCTGTCATAGGCGGCGGGATCATAAAGCTTCTCGCTCTGCCCGTGGCCGCGATTATCGAGCGCGATGACGCGGCGCCCGGCCCGCGCGAGCGTCTTCACCCACAGGGTGTTCACCCAGTTGACGGCATGGTTGGAAGCGAAACCGTGGATCAGAATGATCGGCTCGCCGCGATCCTCGCCCTCGGCGGCGACGTCGATGAAGGCGATGCGCACGCCGTCGGATGAAAAGCTCTGCATGGTCGATATGGCCCGAATGAATTGTCGTCGATCACGTGCGAAGCGGCTGCACCGCCTCGCACAGGGTATGGACCAGGCGCGCCCGTTTGCGCAATGGCCGCGATGCGACAGGCGCCATGAGCAAACCGCGTGGCGGGTCACGACTCATTCGCCTCTACCCAAGCCGTACGCTTGTTGCTAATGAGCGCGCAACAAACCGTCATGCCGGAGCGCTCATCATGTCTCACGCCGATCTCGCCGCCACCATCGATGCCGCCTGGGAGGATCGCGCCTCCGTTTCCGCCGCCACCACCGGCGCGGTGCGCGAGGCCGTCGAAACCGCCCTTGCCATGCTCGATTCCGGCAAGGCCCGCGTTGCCGAGAAGCAGGGTGATGACTGGGTCGTGCATCAATGGCTGAAGAAGGCCGTGCTGCTCTCCTTCCGCCTCAACGACATGGCAGTCATTGCCGGCGGGCCGGGCCAGTCGGTCTGGTGGGACAAGGTCGCCTCCAAGTTCGATGCCTGGGACGCGGCGCGCTTCAAGGAGGCAGGCTTTCGCGCGGTGCCCAATTGCGTCGTGCGCCGTGGCTCGCATATCGCCAAAGGCGTCGTTCTGATGCCGTCCTTCGTCAATCTCGGCGCCTATGTCGATGAGGGCACCATGGTCGATACCTGGGCCACCGTCGGCTCCTGCGCGCAGATCGGCAAGAACGTGCATCTGTCTGGCGGCGTCGGCATCGGCGGCGTGCTGGAGCCGCTACAGGCCAACCCGACCATCATCGAGGACAATTGCTTCATCGGCGCGCGCTCCGAAGTGGTCGAGGGCGTGATTGTCGGCGAGGGTTCCGTGCTCTCCATGGGCGTCTTCCTCTCCGGCTCGACGAAGATCGTCGATCGCACCACGGGCGAGATTTTCCGGGGCAAGGTGCCGCCCTACTCCGTCGTTGTCCCCGGGACGATGCCCGGCAAGCCCTTCCCCGATGGTACGCCCGGCCCGTCGCTCTCCTGCGCCGTGATCGTCAAGCGCGTCGATGCGCAGACCCGCGAGAAGACCAGCATCAACGAGCTCCTGCGCGACTGACCCGGAGCGGGATGATGACCAGCGACGCACCGGCACCCGATCTGCCCTCCGCACTCGCCTTCGCGCAGGCTCTGATCCGCTGTCCCTCAGTGACGCCCGAGGAAGGCGGCGCGCTGGGTGTTGTCGCCGATGCTCTGAAGCAAGCCGGGTTCACGATCTCGCGCCCGGTCTTTTCCGAGCGCGAGACGCCGGATGTGGAAAATCTCTACGCCCGCTACGGCACCAAGAGCCCGCTTCTGGTCTTCGCCGGCCATACCGATGTGGTGCCGCCCGGCGACGAGGGTGCCTGGCGGCATCCGCCCTTCGCGGGCGAGACCGAAGGCGGCATGCTCTACGGGCGCGGCGCGGTGGACATGAAGGGCGCCATCGCGGCGATGCTCTCAGCCGTGCTCGGCTTCATCAGGCGCCATCCCGATTTCAACGGTTCCATCGCCTTCCTGATCACCGGGGACGAGGAAGGCCCGGCGATCAACGGCTCGGTCAAGCTGCTGGAATGGGCGCATAAACGCGGCGAGCGTTTCGATCATTGCCTGCTCGGCGAGCCGACAAATCCGCACAATCTCGGCGACATGATCAAGATCGGCCGGCGCGGCTCGCTCACGGGCGCCATCACCGTGGAGGGCGTGCAGGGCCATGTCGGCTATCCGCATCTCGCCCGCAATCCGATCGACGGCATGGTGCGCCTGCTCGCCGCGCTCAAGGCCGCGCCCTTCGATACGGGCACCGCGCATTTCGACGCCACCAATCTCGAAATCACCACACTCGATGTCGGCAATCCGGCGACGAACGTGATCCCGGGCGAGGCGCGCGCCGTATTCAACGTGCGCTTCAACGATATCTGGACGCCCGAAACACTTGCCGCCGAGATCGACCGGCGGCTGCGCGAGGCGGCGGGCAACGAAGTCACCTACCGGCTCGATCTGGAGCCGACCAACGCGATCGCCTTCCTGACACCGCCCGACGCCTTCACCGGCTTCGTGCAGGATGCGATCGAGGCTCAGACAGGCATCCGCCCGCAACTCTCCACCACCGGCGGCACCTCGGATGCGCGCTTCATCAACAGCTATTGCCCCGTGGTCGAATTCGGCCTCGTCGGCCAGACCATGCACAAGGTGGATGAACACGTCGCCATTTCCGACCTCGAGGGGCTCGCGGCGATCTATCACGGAATTCTGATGCGCTATTTCAAGGTCGCTGCCACAAAATAGAGCCAGTCTCCGACCATTTGCAGAGCCGTTGTCGCATCACCTGCATTGGCGCGGCGGCATCGAACGCGCTACAACGCGCCGGATCCGGAAAGCCGGAACTCGCAACAAGCAACGGAGTCTTCATGCGTACCGAGAGCCCCCGCGCGATCCGCCTCGAGGAATACCGCCCGAGCGATTACCTGATCGACCGGGTCGATCTCGACATTTCCCTTGATGCGCATGCCACGAAGGTGCGGGCCATGCTCGCGATCCGGCCCAATCCGGAAGGCACGCCCGGCGCGCCGCTCACGCTCGATGGGGATGAACTCGCGCTCGAAGCACTCGCGCTCAACGGCGAGACGCTGGCGGAAACCGCCTATACCTGCCAGCCGGACCGGCTCACCATCGCGAACCCGCCCCGGGACGCGTTCAGCCTGACCATCGAGACGGTGATCGATCCCACCGCCAACACCAAGCTGATGGGGCTGTATCGCTCGAACGGGGTCTATTGCACCCAATGTGAGGCGGAAGGTTTTCGCCGCATCACCTATTTCCTCGACCGCCCCGACGTGATGGCAGTCTATACCACCCGCATCGAAGCTGCCCGCGAAGAGGCGCCGATCCTGCTGGGTAATGGCAACCCCGTCGCTGCCGGCGATCTCCCCGGCGGGCGTCATTTCGCCGTCTGGGACGACCCGCATCCCAAACCGTCCTATCTCTTCGCGCTGGTGGGCGGCGATCTGGGCAGCGTCACGCGCGACTTCGTGACGAAGGGCGGGCGCGCGGTGCGGCTGGCGATTTACGTGGAAAGCGGCAAGCAAGAGCGCGCGCATTACGCGCTGGACGCACTGGAGCGCTCGATGCGCTGGGATGAAGACGTGTTCGGGCGCGAATACGATCTCGACGTGTTCAACATCGTCGCCGTTTCCGATTTCAACATGGGCGCGATGGAAAACAAGGGCCTCAACATCTTCAACGACAAATACGTGCTTGCCTCGCCAGAGACCGCGACCGATGCCGATTACGCGCATATCGAGGCGATCATCGCGCATGAATATTTCCACAACTGGACCGGCAACCGCATCACCTGCCGCGACTGGTTCCAGCTCTGCCTCAAGGAGGGCCTGACCGTCTTCCGCGATCAGGAATTCTCCAGCGACGAGCGCTCGCGCGCGGTCGAGCGCATCAACGCGGTGCGCACCCTGCGCGCGCGCCAGTTCACCGAGGATGCCGGCCCGCTGGCCCATCCGGTGCGCCCGCGCGAATACCGCGAGATCAACAACTTCTACACGGCGACCGTTTACGAGAAGGGCGCCGAGATCATCCGCATGCTCAAGATCCTGCTCGGCGACGACGCCTTCGCCTGCGGCATGGATCTGTATTTCGCGCGCCACGACAACGAGGCCACCACGGTCGAGGCTTTCCTTGCCTGTTTTGCGCGAGCCTCGGGTCAGGACCTGACGCATTTCGCGCTCTGGTACGAGCAGGCCGGCACGCCGCGTGTCGTCGTCTCGAGCCATTACGATTCCGACAAGCGGCAATACCGCCTCGATTTCGCGCAATCGACCCCGTCCACACCAGGCCAGCCGACGAAGGATCCGCTGGTCATCCCCATCGCGCTCGGCCTCGTCGATCATGATGGCGGGGCGCTCGATCACCGGGCGGAAGGCCTGAGCGACGGCGTCTTCGTGCTGCGTCATTCCAGTGACAGCCTGATTTTCAGGGATGTCGACGCGCGCCCCGTGCCAAGCGTGCTGCGCGGCTTCTCCGCGCCGGTGCGGCTGAGCCTCGATCTCGACGATACCGGTCTCCTGACGCTGGTGCGCCATGACAGCGACGCCTTCAACCGCTGGCAGGCGGGCCAGAATGTCGCCACACGGCTCCTGACGCGCGCGGCCCGCGACGAGGGCGATGCCGCCGGCGAAACCGCCACGCAGGCGCTGGCCGAGGCGCTGGGAAGCTTTCTCGATGCGCAAGCCGCGCAGGATCCCGCCTTCGCAGCCTTGATGCTGACCCTGCCACCGGAATCGGAGATCGCTCAGGAGATCGGCAAGGATGTCGATCCCGACGCGATCCACCGGGCTCGCGAAGCCCTTCGCGACACGATCGCGCGCGCGCTCGCGCCACGCCTCGAGGCCCTGCGCGCGATACCGGTCGCAGCCGGCCCCTACAGCCCGGATGCCGCGTCCGCCGGTGTGCGGGCACTGCGCAACATCGCACTCGACCTCCTGGTCAAGGCCGATGCTGCGGGAATCATTGAAGCGCTCGCAGCCCAATATGACAATGCCGACAACATGACGGATCGGCTCGCCGCCCTGACCAGCGCCGTCCATAGCCCGACGGTGCCGGACGCCCTGCGTCAGCGCCTGCTCACCGATTTCCGCAACCGCTTCGACGACGAGCCGCTGGTCATCGACAAGTGGTTCGCGCTGCAATCCGGCCGCGCCGAACCCGACACCCTCGCCGCAATCGCCGAGCTGATGCAGGATACCGCCTTCTCCATCAACAACCCCAACCGCGTGCGCGCGCTGATCGGCGCCTTCGCCATGAACAATCCGACCCAGTTCCACCGGGCGGACGGCGCGGGCTATGATTTCCTCGCCGATCAGGTGATCGCGCTCGATGCGCGCAACCCGCAGGTCGCGGCCCGCTTGCTGACCGCCTTCAATTCATGGCGCATGATGGAGCCGGGACGGCGGGCGAAGGCGCAGGCGGCGCTCGAACGCGTCGCATCGCGTGACGGCCTGTCCGGCGACGTCGCCGATATCGTGCAGCGCACGCTCGACTGACTTGATCCCGGTTCCGGGTGATTTGCCTCCGCAGTGGATAATTCGCAGTGCGGCAGCCTCATTGTGCGCTGCCGCAATTCCGGGATTGTGACGCCTTGCGCGCGAATCACCGGACAGACGTTTCGGTCCGACTTCACGGCCATCACGAATAGATTCGAAATTCCAAAGCCTTGAATCATACTCAGTGCGAGCGCTTCAAACCGTGCGGCGTAGAATTTCGCGAACCTTAAAAATTGCTGAATGCAAGTCTGGACAAAAATTTTCTACAGGATTCTATTATGTGTGATTCGGGCAGATGCGGCACGTCTCCCGGGACCAGATAACCGAACACCATGGGGGTCTGCGCATGACCGGCGCGGAGACAACGTGCGCTTCTGCGCGCGGCGGGAGCATATTGGGCGTCATCGGGGCTGGCGCTCACCCGGCACTCGGACGGCTCGAGCGCGCCGACCCATGGCTCAAGCGCGCCGTTCCCGTCCTGCTCGGCATCTTCCTCATCACTCTCGGCACCACCGTCTTCCTCCAATCCCGCAGTGATCATCAGGCGGCCCTTGTCCAGGCCGCGACCGAAGCCACGCTCATCGGTGAGCTGGCAGTCAACAGCCTCGTCGACAGGTCCGAACATGCGCGTCAGGCCGGCCTCGACACATTCATGCAGGAACTCCCCCCCGAGCTCGACCGGACAGGCCGTTTTCTCGCCCTGGCCGATCGCGATGGTGCAATTCTCGGAATTGCCGGGGGCAAATACCGGCCTGCCGGCGTCAACACCCTGCACGACCTGCTCGGGCAGGATCCGGCCCTGCATGCCCTGAGCGCGGATGCCGGTGCCGTCTCCGCGACACTGCCCGATGAAACCGCCGTGATCGCCAGCCTGCATGCGCTGGGCGACGGCGCGCATCTTGCGGTGATCCATACGGCGCAGAGCATCCTTGCCGCGAGCCGGCAACGCAGCCAGTCACAGTTTTCACTGCTGGCGGCCACCATCGTCGTTCTGATCGGCCTCGGTGCCGCCTATTTCCTGCAAGCCTCGCGGGCGCGTACGGCGGACCATATCTGCCAGAAGGTCGGGCGGCGGATCGATTCCGCTCTCAACCGCGGACGCTGCGGCCTGTGGGACTGGGATATCGCACGCGGGCGCATCTACTGGTCGGATTCGATGTATGCCATGCTCGGCTATAGCCGCGAGGACGAATTCCTCTCCTTCGGCGACGTCAACGGCCTGATTCACCCCGACGACACGGATTTCTTCGCCCTTGCCGATGAACTCGCCGCTTCGCGCTCATCGGTGGTCGATCACGAATTCCGTATCCGCGACATACAGGGCCGCTGGGTCTGGCTGCGCGCGCGGGCCGAGCTCGTCGATGATCAGGATGACGGGTCGCGGCATCTGATCGGGATCTGCGTCGATGTCACCGACCAGCGCCAGCTCGCACAGCGCACCGCCGAGGCCGATATGCGCCTGCGCGACGCGGTCGATGCGATCTCGGAGGCCTTTGTGCTCTGGGATTCGGGAAACCGGCTGGTTCTGTGCAATTCGAAATTCCGCGAGTTGCACGGGCTCGACCATGCCAAAGCCGCGCCGGGCACCGCCTATGCGCTGGTCATGGCGGAAGCCGATCAGCCGATCGTCGAGCAGGAACTGCCCCGCAATGCCGGACGCGAGACAGGAGCGCGCAGCTTCGAGGCCGAGCTCGCGGACGGGCGCTGGCTGCAGATCAACGAGCGCCGCACCGGTGACGGCGGCTATGTCTCCGTCGGCACGGACATTACCGCGCTCAAGCGCCAGGAGGAGCGCCTGCTCGATTCCGAGCGCCGCCTCAAGGCCACCATCAGCGATCTGCGCGTTTCCCGCCAGAAGCTCGAAACCCAGACCCAGCAACTCGCCGATCTGGCCGAGCGCTATCTCGAACAGAAGGCCGAGGCCGAGGGCGCAAGCCGCGCCAAATCCGAATTCCTCGCCAATATGAGCCACGAATTGCGCACGCCCCTCAACGCCATCATCGGCTTTGCGGAAGTCATGGAAAGTGGCGTCTTCGGTCCGCTGGGTAACGGCAAATACGGCGAATATTGCCATGATATTCGCTCATCGGGAGAATATCTGCTCTCGGTGATCAACGACATCCTCGACATGTCGCGCATCGAGGCCGGACGCATCAAGCTCGAGAAGCAGGATATCGCGGTGGATGACGTGATCGAGCGCGCATCGCGCATGATCGGCGAACTTGCCCGCGCCAAGGGGCTCGAATTCACCATCGAGAAAGCGCCCCAGGCCCGGCTCTTCGCCGACGAGCGCGCCATCCAGCAGATCCTCGTCAATCTCCTGCAGAATGCCGTCAAGTTCACCGAGGAGAACGGGCGCATCGCACTCAGAGCGCGCGTGGTCAACGATGCGATCAATCTCTACGTGGAAGATGACGGTATCGGCATCCCGCAGGAAGCCATGAAGAAGATCGGCCGCCCCTTCGAGCAGGTCGAGAGCGAGTTCTCGCGCACCTATCAGGGGTCCGGGCTCGGCCTTGCCATCGCCAAATCCCTCGCGGAACTGCATGGCGGCAATCTGCGCATCCGCTCGCAGGTCGGCATCGGCACGATCGTGCTCGTCCACCTGCCGCTCAACAGCTATCAGGCCCTGCCGCACGCAGCGTGACGGGATCGGCCTGGCTCAGGCTTTCTGATCGCCCTTGCGTTCGGGATAGGTCTGCTGCGGCGACGGAAAGCGCCGCTCACGCACCTCCTGCGCATAATCGGCAAGCGCCCGCTCGGCCTGCGCCCCGATCTCGGCATAGCGCCTGACGAATTTCGGTGTGCGCGGGGTGAGCCCCAGCATGTCGTCGAGCACGAGGATCTGCCCGTCGCATTGCGCCGAAGCCCCGATGCCGATGACAGGCACATGCACGGCTTTCGTGATCTCCACCGCGAGCGGCTCGGCCACGGCTTCGACCACAACGGAGAAGGCGCCGGCCTCGGCAATCGCCTGCGCATCGGCAATCATCTGCGGCCATTGCGCCCGCTCGCGCCCCTGCGCGCGAAAGCTTCCCAGCGTTGCGATCGCTTGCGGCGTGAGCCCGGTATGACCCATCACCGGAATGCCCCTTTGCGTGATGAAGCGCACGGTCTCCGCCATATGCGCCCCGCCCTCGAGCTTCACCGCGCCGCAGCCGGTCTCCTTCATGATCCGCGCCGCCGCCTCGAAAGCCTGCACGGGACCGGCCTCATAGGCAGCGAAGGGCAGATCGACCACGACCAGGGCCCGCGTCGAGGCGCGCATCACCGCCTGCGCATGCAGGATCATCATGTCGACAGTCACCGGCAGGGTCGAATCGTAGCCATACACCACCATGCCGAGCGAATCGCCGACGAGAATGACATCCGCCACCTGATCGACGAGCCGCGCCATTGGTGCCGTATAGGCGGTGAGCGCGACGATCGGCGCAGCTTCGGCATCGCCTTTGCGCGCGGCGATGTCCGGCGCCGTGAGCCGGCGGTTGGCCGATTGTGCCGACATGACGTTCTCCTCAGGCCGTGAAGACGGGCACCCCGATCAGCAGATAATGCAGCCAGAAGGCGAATGCGACATAGGCGACGAGCCCGATCACCAGCGCGATCAGGTCGTATTTCGCCTGCGGACGGGTCACCGGCGCGCTGACGGCGGAGGGTGCATCCTTGCGCCGCTTTACCGAAATCCGTGCGACCACGGCCCAGGCAAGCAGCGAACCGAAAAGAATGATCGAACCGAGATCGCCATTGGCGAGCAGATGCGCCAGCGCCCAGATCTTCACCGCAGCGAGCATCGGGTGCTTCGCCTTCGCCTTGATATAGCCGGGCATATAGGCGGCCGGCAGGAGGATGAAGGAGAACAGAACGAGCAAGGCCGCGAGATGCTGTGTCCAGATCGGTGGCCACCAGATCTGGATATAGCCGTCAGCGCGGTATTGCGCAAAACCGATCACGATCAGAACGAAACCGAGCAGTGCCAGAGCCGAATAAACGCCCTTGTAACCGTTCAGACCCAACTTCGCGATCACCGCCGCGCGCCGTTCACGCATCATCGTGAAGCTGTGGACGCCGATGAAGAGCACCAGCCCGAGAATCAATAACGCCATCTGTTCCTCCGGATCCCGAATGCAATGCTTCTAACGCGGAAACCCCGGCTTTGCGACCGCAAAAACGGCGCAGGCAAGCAGGCCAGCGCTGACGGACGGGTTCGCCTGCCCAAAATCCCCAGACCCGGCTTGTATGCGCGCGCTGGACAGCGGCACGCTGCTCGCGTTTGCCTGTCGGCGCCCAGAAGCGCATCGCGGCGCCGCCCGAGAGCGCGTCGCGGTCGCGACGAGAATGAAATCGGGAGAGATACCATGGCAGGCTTGACGCCGATTGCGCCGGATGCCGTACCGCCGCGCGAAGACTGCGTCCTGCGCGACATGCTCGAAGACCGTGCGCGCACGCATCCCGAGCGCGATTGCATCCGTTTCTGGCACGGGCGCGAGCGCGCGCCGGAAGTGTGGAGCTACGGCGAACTCCTCGACCGCGTGCGCGCACGCGCTTGCGCCCTCGCGCAGGCCGGCATCCGTCAGGGGGCGCATGTGCTGTGCTGGATGGGCAACGGCCCGGATCTGCTCGTGACCTGGTTTGCGATCAACTATCTCGGCGCCGTCTACATCCCGCTGAACACCGCCGCGCGCGGGCAATCCCTGGCGCAGATCCTCGACAATGCCGATGCCCGCCTGATGATCGCCCATCCCACCCTGGTCGCCCGGCTGCGCGAGATCGATCACGGTGCCCTGCGCGATGTCCTGACGGTCGCGGGCGATGGTGAACCCACCGCCATTGCCGGCCTCACCATCGCCCCCCTGCGCGACCCGGTCGGCATCGATGAGACCGCCCTCGCGCTCGAAGCGCCGATCCGGCCCTTCGACGTGCAGGCGGTGATGTATACCTCCGGCACGACCGGCGCACCCAAAGGCGTGCTCTTCACCTATATCCAGCATTACACGATGGGGCCGGAAGCCATCGAGGCGATCGGGCCCGATGATTGCTGCATGATCGCCGGGCCGATCTTCCACTGCGGCAGCACGCTCTATGTCCATGCGAGCCTCGCCCGCAGCGCGACCATGGCGATGATTCCGGAATTCCGCACGGGTGATTTCTGGCAGGCAATCCGCGATACCGGCTCCACGGTGGTGCTGCTGCTCGGCGTGATGGCGAATTTCCTGCTCAAGGCGCCGGCTGATGCGAAGGATCGCGACCACCCGCTCGCGAAGGTCTATATCGTCCCCTTCGGCGAAGACGCCCCGCGTTTCCGCGCGCGTTTCGGTGCCGCGCTCTACACGGTCTACAACATGACCGAGATCGCGAGCCCCCTCATCGCGGGACCGGGGATCGGAGAAGACGGCAATGATGCGGGCCTTGCAGGGATGCCGCGTGCGCCCTTCGAACTGCGTATCGTCGACGAGAACGACATCCCCGTCGCAAGCGGCGGCATCGGCGAACTGGTGATCCGCTCGCACCGCCCCTGGGCGCTGTTCGCGGGTTATTACCGCAACCCGCAGGCCACGGCCGAATCCATGCGAAACGGCTGGTTCCACACGGGAGATGCGTTCCGGCGGGACGATCAGGGCCGGTACTTCTTCGTCGATCGCATCAAGGACGTGATCCGAAGGCGCGGAGAGAATATTTCATCCTTCGCGCTCGAAGCCGAGATCACCGCCCATCCTGCCGTGCGCGAAGCGGTGGCGGTGGCGGTGGCGAGCGACGAGACCGAGGACGACGTCCTCGCCATCGTCACCCCCGTGGAAGGTAAAACCATCGACGCGGCGGAACTGGTCGCGTTTCTGGCCGAGCGCGTGCCGCATTTCATGGTGCCCCGCTATATCCGCGTGACACGGGATCTGCCCAAGACCGCCAGTGGCAAGCTGCAGAAACACGCGTTGCGCCATGACGGCGTGACGCCCGACACTTTCGATCGCGACGCCGCCGGAATCCGGCTGAAACGCGAACGCCTCTCCTGACGAAGGCGTCAGCGCGGAGCGCGTTTGGCCAGGATGCGCTGCAGCGTGCGGCGGTGCATGTTGAGCCGGCGTGCGGTCTCGGAGACGTTGCGTCCGCACAGTTCATAGACGCGCTGGATATGCTCCCAGCGCACGCGATCAGCCGACATCGGATTCTCCGGCGGATCGGCGCGCCCCTCCGGACCGGCCTTGAGCGCGGCATCGATCTCGTCCGCATCCGCCGGCTTGGCGAGGTAATCGAAAGCGCCCATCTTCACGGCTGTCACCGCCGTGGCGATATTGCCGTAGCCGGTGAGCACGACACCGCGCGCTTCCGGACGCCGCTCCTTCAGCCGGGTGATCACCTCGAGCCCGTTTCCGTCGCCGAGGCGCATGTCGATGATGGCGAAAGCGGGGGGCGCGGCGTCAACCTGCGCGATGCCCTCGGCCACGCTCTCGGCGACGGTCACCCGATAGCCACGGCTCTCCATGGCGCGGGCCAGGCGCGTCGAGAACGGGCGGTCGTCATCGACGATGAGCAGCGCGTTATCTCCTTCGATCACGGCATCCCGCTCGATTTCGGCCTCGATCATCATTCTCTCTCCTCGTCTCAAGGCGCGCTCTGCCGGCTTTCGATGCGCGAGCGCCGCCCTCGTTCGAATTACGTGCGGGGATCGCGATCCGATGACCCGCGCGTGCCGAAAACCTGTTCCGATTCCAAAATAGGCTCATCGGGCGCGTTATCCAGTTCCTGCATGTCGAAAGCGGGATCACGCCATTCGAAAGTTTCGCGCCGCCAGAGGATGCGCGCGATCGCGCCGTGCCCTGGCGCGGGCTGGTTGGTGAGTGTGAGTTGCGCGCCGGTGCGCTCGATCAGCGTCTTGGCGATGAAGACCCCCAGCCCGTGACCCTGCATGCGCTCGCCGCGCCCGCGTTTGTCCGCGCCCCGGCTCGTCACATAGGGCTCGCCCAGCCGCAACAGGATATCGGGGCGAATACCGGGCCCGTCATCGTGAATCTCGACGCGCACCTCGCGCGCATCCCAGCGCGCGATCACATGCACGTCGGAATCGGCAAAATCGACGGCGTTGTCGATCAGATTGGCCAGACCGTAGATCAGCCCGGCATTGCGCTGGCAATAGGGCTCGGCGCCCTCACCCCGGATATCGACATGCAGCGGCACACCGATACCGCGCTGCGGATCGACGATCTCCTCGATCAGATGCCCCAAGGTGATTCGCTCCAGAAACCCGCGTTTGTCCTCCGCACTCAGCGAGGTCAGCTTGCCGAGGATGGCGCGGCAGCGCTCGGCCTGATCGCGCAACAGGGCGAGATCCTCCGCCGTCTCCGTATCCGCCGGGGCGCGCCGGGCGAGCTCCTTGGCGACGACGGTGATCGTCGCGAGCGGCGTTCCCAGTTCATGCGCGGCGGCAGCGGCGAGTCCGTCGATCTGGGAGAGATGCTGCTCGCGCGCGAGGACCAGCTCCGTCGCGGCCAGCGCCTGCGCGAGCTGGCGTCCCTCCTCCGCGATGCGCCAGGCATAGACGCCGATGAAGGCGGCGCCGAGCAGGATCGCGAACCATTTGCCGCTGATATAGAGAAACGGCATCTGGAAAGTCTCGCCCGGTATCCAGGGCAATGGCAGATGCGCGAGCGCCAGCAGCGTCGCGCAGCCTACGGCAAGCAACCCCAGAAACAGCGTGCGCAAAGGCGGCAGGGCCGTCGCCGAAATCAGGACGGGGGCGAGGAAGAGCAGGCTGAAGGGATTCTGCAATCCGCCGGTGAGGAAGAGCAGCAAGGCGAGCTGGACGATGTCGAAGGCAAGCAGGCCCGTCGCCGTATCATCGTGCAGGCGATGGCTCGCGGGATAGCGGATGCGGATGGCGATGTTGAGGACCGCCGAGAGACCGATCAGCGTGAGGCAGGCGGCGAAGGGCAGCGTATAGCCGAGCCCGAAATGCACGCCGAACACCGCGAGGCTCTGCCCGGTCACGGCGAGCCAGCGCAGACGCACCAGCGTATCGAGACGCAGACGCCGGGCATTCAGGCTGAGATCTTGCGGATCGTAACTCATCACGCCCACAATCTAGCGCATGCGCGGGGGATGGGGATGGCCTTTGCGCGAAAATCAGCCCAGACGCCCGAGCACGGGGAAAGTCTCCAGCATCCAGAAGGCCATCATCTCGATACCGCCGGTCAGGAATGCGATTCCGGTGAGAACGAGCAAGCCGCCCATCGCCTTCTCGACCATGCCGAAACGGCTCTTCATGCGTTTGAGGAAATTCACGAAGGGCCGCATCGCGAAGGCGGCGAGGATGAAGGGAATGCCCATCCCGGCGGAATAGACCATCAGCAGGAAGGCGCCCTGCGCCACGCTCTGCTCCGTCCCCGCAACCGCGAGGATGGCGGCGAGGATCGGGCCGATGCAGGGCGTCCAGCCAAAGGCGAAGGCGAGCCCCATCACATAGGCACCCCAGAGGCCGACATTCGAACCGCCCTGGAAACGCGCCTCGCGATAGAGCAAGGCGATGCGGAAGACGCCGAGGAAGTGCAAACCCATCAGGATGATGATGACCCCGGCAACGATGCCGAACAGATCCATGTATTGCCGCACCAGCTGCCCCAGGGCGGAAGCCGTGGCACCGAGCAGGGTGAAGACGGTGGTGAATCCCAGAACGAACACGATCGCCGTTCTGATCGCCCGTTTACGCAATTCCGGATCATCCGAATCCTCGATCTGATCCAGCGAGGCGCCGGCCAGATAGGTCATGTAGGGCGGCACCAGCGGCAGCACGCAGGGCGACAGGAAGCTGATCAATCCGCCGGTGAGGGCGGCCAGTATCGAAATTTCCATCATGCCCCGCTTCTAGCTCCCGATCACGCGCAGGAAAAGCCACCACGGCACGCTCTCGCGGCCTCGTGATCCTGCGTGATAGACTGTTTGCGACACGGTTCCATTGGGAAAGATCAATAAGGGGCGCATCAGGATGACGCAGCGCAGCGAAACAGGCCTGCCGACGAGCCTCACCGGGCCGACCAACAGCCTCGCCGATATTCCCGGTCTGCGCCTCGGCCAAGCCCATGACACGGCACTCGCCTCGGGGGTCAGCGTCGTGCTTTTCGACGAACCGGCCACCGTCGGCACCTCGGCGCTCGGCGGTGCTTCGGCAGGGCGCGATCTTGCCGCCCTGGCGCCCGATGCCACGGTAGAGACCGTCCACGCACTCGTCCTCTCCGGCGGCTCGGGATACGGACTCGACGCAGCTTCGGGGGTCCAGGCCTGGCTGCGAGCACGCGGTATCGGTTTCCGCCTCGGCGCGGCGCTGATCCCGATCGTGCCACAGGCGATCTGTTTCGATCTGCTCAATGGCGGCGACAAGGATTGGGGCCGCTACCCGCCCTATCGCGAACTCGCTTATACGGCCTGCGAGGATGCTGGCGCGCGGGTGGCGCTCGGCTCGGTCGGCGCGGGATACGGGGCGACGACGGTCGACCTGAAAGGCGGCGTCGGCTCCGCCTCGGTACGGCTCGCGAGCGGTCACATGGTGGCGGCGCTCGCGGTGGTGAACGCTGTGGGCTCGACATTAATCGAAGGCGGGCCGCATTTCTGGGCGGGCGGGCTCGAAATCGGCGACGAGTTCGGCGGGCTCGGCTGGCCACTGACACCGCCCGGCGCCCGTCATCGCCCGCATTGGAAGGGCGGGCCGCAACCGGGCACCACCCTCGCCATCATCGCGACCGATGCCGCCCTGACCAAGGCGCAGGCCACGCATGTCGCCATCGCCGCGAATGACGGACTCGCCCGCGCGCTCGACGTCACCCACGCGCCCTTCGATGGCGATACGATCTTCGCCGCCGCGACAGGGGCGCGTCCACTTGCCGACCCGGTTCAGGATCTGACCATGATCGGCGCCATGGCGGCCAACGTCCTGGCCCGCGCGATCGCGCGCGGCGTGTTCACGGCGACATCTCTTCCCCATGAGGGCGCCCTTCCCGCCTGGCGGGATCGCTTCGGCGGTTGACGGTGCGTGCCCGATACCGCAATGCGTCACGCACGGTTTTGGGCATGGTCGAGCGTCTCGGCCTCGACCTGATCGGCACGCAGGCGCCAGTCAGGAATCCGTTCCAGCTGCCGGAACTGCCCCTGCGCATCATCGACAGCGCCAGCCTCGCATTCGGCCTGGACATCGAACCAGCGTTGGCAGATCAGTGCTTCGTGCCCGGTCGCGTCACAGACACGTTTCAGAAATCGTACGCGAAACAACGGCATGGCGCCCTCCAATGTTGCGCCCCCCGATCAGCCGGGACGTTCGCGCCCTGTCTGACCGTGGAAGATTGCCCCAACGGAAGGAGGGGATCAAGCGAGTCCTGCCCCCCGGAGACCACGATCAGGGTTTTCACTCAGGGTTTTCGCGCCAGAATTCTCACGCCGGTGATTTTCATTCGCCCCCGAATCTGCGCTACAAGGAAAGCATGAACCAGCCTGTCTCCAATGCCGCCGAATTTACCGTCTCCGAACTCTCCGGCGCGCTCAAGCGCACCATCGAGGATGCGTTCGGCCATGTTCGCCTGCGCGGCGAGATTTCCGGCTTTCGCGGCCCGCATTCCTCGGGCCATTGCTATTTCTCGCTCAAGGATCAGAATGCGCGCATCGACGCGGTGATCTGGCGCGGGATCTATGGCCGCCTGCGCATCAAGCCGCAGGAGGGGCTGGAAGTGGTCGCCACGGGGCGGATCACCACATTCGCCGGCAAATCCAGTTATCAGATCATTATCGACACGATCGAACCCGCCGGCGTCGGCGCGCTGATGGCGCTGCTCGACGAGCGCAAGCGCAAGCTCGAGGCGCAGGGCCTGTTCGCGCCGGAACGCAAGCGCCCCCTGCCCTATCTGCCGCGCGTGATCGGCGTCGTCACCTCGCCGACCGGGGCGGTGATCCGCGACATCCTGCATCGCCTGCAGGACCGGTTTCCGCGCCACGTCCTGGTCTGGCCCGTGCGCGTGCAGGGCGAGACCAGCGGCGAGGAAGTGGCAGCCGGCGTGCGCGGGTTCAATGCGCTCGAACCCGGCGGCGCCATCCCGCGTCCCGACGTGATCATCGTGGCCCGGGGCGGCGGCTCGATCGAGGATCTGTGGGGGTTCAACGACGAGGATCTGGTGCATGCGGTGGCCGGGAGCGCCATCCCCGTCATCTCCGCCGTCGGTCACGAGACCGACTGGACGCTGATCGACCTCGTCGCCGACCGGCGCGCGCCGACGCCGACGGGCGCGGCGGAAATGGTGGTGCCGGTGCGGCTCGATCTGCTCGCCACCGTGCATGATCTCGCCCATCGCCACGAGGATGCGATGCTGCGCCGGCTGGAGCGGCTGCGCGCGGATCTGCGCTCGGCGGCGCGCGCCCTGCCGACGCCGGACGAGATCCTGTCCACCAAGCGCCAGCGGCTCGATCTCGCCGGCGCGCGCCTGCCGGCGGCTTTGCGGGCCAATGCGCGGGGGCTGGAGCGGCGGTTCTCGCAGATCGGGCAGCGGCTGGAGCGCGCCTCCCCGCGCCTCGCCGCGGCCCGCGCCCGCGCTGCGCTCGATGCTGTCGGCGAGCGCCCGCGCCAGGCGCTCTCGGCCCTGACCACGCGGCTGCGCCCGCGCCTCGACGATCTCGGTGCGCGCCTGCGCTATCTCCACGCGGCGGGCCTGCGCGAGCGCCGGGCGTTGTTGGAAAGCCGCTTTTCGCTGCTGCGCAGTTACAGCCATGAGGCGACGCTCGAACGCGGCTTCGTGCTGGTGACGGATGGCGATGGCGCGCTGGTGCGCGACGGCGTCACTTTGCGCACGCATGATCCTGTCATCCTCACCTTCCATGACGGCGCGCGCGCTGCGCAGATCACCGATGGTGCCGACCCGGGATCCGGTGCGAAGCCGCCGGCACCGGACGATGCGGATACTGGAGCCCAGAGCACCAAAGCCGCGAGCCGGAAGCAAGCGGGCACGAAAGACGCCATGACCAAGCCTGCCATGACCAAGCCTGCCACGACCAAACCCGCTGCGCGCAAACCGGCGATCGGCCAGGGCTCGTTGTTCGATCTGTGACGAAGGTATTCGAACCGGATCCGGCCATCGACATCGCCGCGCAGCGCGAAGCCTTCATCCGCGCCCATACCCGCCTCACGCCGGTCTCGCACACGCCGGAGATCAGCCTCCATGTGGCGGATGAGGCCACGGCGCTCTGGGAGAAGACCGAGGAGGAACTCGGCGCGCTCGGCCTGCCGCCGCCCTTCTGGGCCTTCGCCTGGGCGGGCGGGCAGGCGCTCGCGCGCTACATCCTCGACAATCCGCAGATCGTGCGCGGCAAACGCGTGCTCGATTTCGCCGCCGGCTCGGGGCTCGTCGGTATCGCCGCCGCAAAGGCCGGAGCGGCGCGGGTGGAGAGCGCCGATATCGACCCTTTCGCGCTGGCCGCGATGCCACTCAACGCCGCCGCAAACGGTGTGACCCTCGAACCGCGCGGGACGGATCTGATCGGTTCACGGGAGGACTGGGACGTCGTTCTCGCCGGCGATATCTGCTACGAGCGCGACCTCGCCGCGCGCGTCATCGCCTGGCTGGAGGCGCTGCATCGCGCCGGCACCACAGTGCTGATCGGCGATCCGGGTCGGGCCTATCTGCCAAAGACGCTGACACGGCTGGCTGAATACAGCGTCCCCACGACGCGCGTTCTGGAGGATGCCGAGATCAAGCGCAGTGGCGTGTGGGGGTTTGCTGTACCGGGTTGAACCGAAGCCCTCAGCCGCCTTCCGCCACCCGCGTCGGCGGCTCCGGTGCCATCTCTGCATTGGCATCGCCCGCGCGCGTCTCCCAGCCCAGATCGGGGAGTGCGACGATGCGGGCGCCGCGCAGATCGTTGCGGCAGACGATGTAGCCGCGCTGTTCCATGTATTGCACCAGACGCCGGGCACGACCCGGTGAGCGGCTGCCGCAGATGCGGGCGATCTCGCCGTCGGGCGGACATGGCGCGCCCTCCAAGGCGGCGCGAGCGAACAGCAGGTAGACGCCCTGGATGTCCTCGGGCAAACCCTCGGCGCCGCGCAAAGCCGCCTCCCATTGCGGGTTCTCCGCAATCTGCGCGTCGACGCCCGCCCGCGCCACGGTGAGGCGACGGCGGAATTCGGCGAGATCGGGCGGGCCGCCCGGCACGCGCCTGATCCGGCAGCGCACCAGAAAATCCTGATACAGCACCGCATGCGAGCGGAAGGCGGCATCGGGATCGGAGAGGATCTCGCCCATCACCGCATTCAGCCCCGCCTCGCGCGCCTGTGGATCGGCCTCGGGCGCGTCCGGCGCCGTCATGGCCGGGCGCTCGCGCACGACCCGGGCGAGGAGATCGTTGGTCGAGGGCATCGGCGCGGGGGCGGGCCGGCGCTGGACCTGCTCGCGCTCGTGTTCGCGCTCCTCGGCCGTGGGCGGGGCGAAGATCAGATCGCGCGCCTCTTCCGCAGGCTGCTCGGGCAACGGCATCAGCTTCGGCGAAGTCGAGCGCGCCTGCGTTTCCACATCGCCGATGCGAATCGGGATCGGGCGGCGCGACAGGGCGGGTCCGAGCGCGATGAAATGGCCGCGCGCGAGATCGCGGAACGCCTCCGCCTGGCGGCGCTCCATGCCGAGCAGATCGGCAGCGCGCATCATGTCGATATCGAGAAAGGTGCGCCCCATCAGGAAGTTGGAGGCCTCCGCCGCGACGTTCTTGGCGAGCTTCGCGAGACGCTGCGTGGCGATGACGCCGGCGAGCCCGCGTTTGCGGCCGCGACACATCAGATTGGTCATGGCGCCGAGCGAGACCTTGCGCGCATCGTCGGAGAATTCGCCCGCAGCGGTGGGCGCGAAGAGCTGCGCCTCATCGACGACGACGAGCATCGGGTACCAGTGATCCCGCTCGGCATCGAACAACCCGCCCAGAAAGGCCGCCGCCGCGCGCATCTGCTGCTCGGCCTCGAGCCCTTCGAGATTGAGCACGACGGAAACCCGGTGCTGGCGCACCCGCGCGGCGATGCGCTGGAGATCAGCCTCGCCGCGCTCGGCATCGACGACGATATGGCCGAAGCGCTCGGCCAGCGTGACGAAATCGCCCTCCGGATCGATCACCGCCTGCTGCACCCAGGGCGCGCTCTGTTCGAGAAGCCGGCGCAGGAGATGCGACTTGCCCGAGCCGGAATTGCCCTGGACCAGCAGACGCGTGGCCAGAAGCTCCTCCAGATCCAGCATGGCCGGGCTCTCGCCCGGATCCGTCACGCCCATATCCACACCGACCGTCATGCCCGCTCCCGCCGCATTGCACCGGATGCGGTGATAACACAGCAGCCGCGCGAGAGCAGGCCGTGCAAAGCGCCCTCCACAGATTCGACAGGGCTGCGCGCACAGGCGCATCGAACCAGCGGGGGCTCTGTGTCGTTATCCTGTCCGGAACGATGCGGTTAGCAAGGAGGTTACCATGTCAGCCAATGACAAGCTGCACGATCGTCCCTGGAGCTACGAGGAAGTCCAACTGTTACGGGAGATGGTGAATGAAGGCATCACCGATTCGGTCATCAGTCTGAAGATGAAACGCTCCATCGCTGATATCCATGCCAAGCTCTCGGAACTCGGGCTCGTGGCCAAAACGGGTTAAGGCGATCGGGTTTGCGCCCGGCATCGGTGTCGAGCGGTGCTGCGGCCTTGTGCGCCGTCACGAATGGGCATGGCGAAATGCTGCCTGATGCGCTTAAATCCCGCGACGCAATCGCGGGGCGGGAAGAGTCATGGGCTATATCGACAGCTGGTACGCACGCACGCTCTCGGATACGGTGGCGTATCCGATGCTCGAAGGCGAGCATGAAGCGGATGCCTGCATCATCGGTGGCGGCTTCGCCGGATTGACGGCGGCCCGGGAACTGGCGCGCGCCGGCAAGCGCGTCGTGGTGCTCGAAGCGGAACGTGTCGGATGGGGCGCGTCGGGGCGCAATGGCGGCTTCGTCTCGCCGGGCTACGCTGCCAGCCTCTCGCTGATATCGCTCTATGCCGGCTCCGAGCGCGCAAAAGCGCTCTACCGGCTCTCGATCGAGGGGGCCGATATGGTGCGCGAGAGCGTCGATGCGCTCGGCGCCCGCGATGCCTGCAAGCCGGTGCACGGCAAGATCGGCGTGATGCGCTACCCAGCCCGCGACGCGCTGATGCAGCGCCGGGATCAGCTCGCCCGCGATTTCGGCTACGAAGTCGCATACATGCCGCGCGAGGACGTGCGCGCGGTTCTGCGCTCGGACAAGTATTTCGACGCGCTCCACGATCCGCAGGCCTTCCATTTCCACCCGCTGAACCATGCCCGCGCCATGGCCCGCGATATCATCGCCCATGGCGGCGCGATCTTCGAGAACAGCGCCGCGATCGGCGCCGTGCTCGACGCGCCGGAAAAGCGCCTGCGCACGATCGGCGGCAGCGTGCGCGCCCGCGACATCGTCCTCGCCGGGGGCGGCTATACCACCGATCTCGTGCCGGAATTACGCCGGGCCTATCTGCCGATCGCGACCTATGTGCTGCTTACCGAGCCGGCACCTGAGCGGATCGCGCAGGCCGTCACAAGCCCCTGCGCGATTTCGGACAACCGCCGCGCGAACGACTATTACCGCCTCGTTGATGACGGTCGGCGGCTGCTCTGGGGCGGGCGCATCACCACGCGTCGGGCCGAGCCGCGCGACCTCGCCGCGCTCCTGCGCCGGACCATGATCTCGACCTATCCGCAATTGTCTGATCTGCGCGTGGAGATCGCATGGTCAGGGTTGATGTCCTATGCGCGCCATCTGATGCCGCAGATCGGACGGCTGCGCGAGGGGGTGTATTACTGCACCGCCTTCGGCGGCCATGGGCTCAACACCACCGCCATCGGCGGACGCGTCGTCGCCGAGGCGATCACCGGCGAGAGCGACCGAATCCGCCTGTTCGAACCCTTCGGCCTCGCCTGGAACGGCGGCCACTTCGGCACGGCGGCGGTGCAGCTGACGTATTGGAGCTATCAGGCACGGGACTGGTGGAAGGAACGCCGGGCGGCGTGAGGGGATAGAGGGGGCCGGGTTCGTTTTTTCTCAGCCTGTGAAGTGGCTGCTCTGACGGGTGTTGAAGATCTTCGGTTTGCCGTAGCGCGGCCCTGGCGGTTGCAGTGATCAAGCCCAATCGCCGCATCTCATGCGGTGATTAGGCTTCACAATCTCCGCAAGGCATGCCGGCATCAGTGCCAGGCCGGTTACGTCCGGACCCGATTTTCACGGGCATCGGGATGTCGTCATTGGCCTTCGTGCACCGGATTCGATTTTTCTTGGGCAGCGCCGCCGTTCCCAGGCACCCTGAGCCTCATCGCCGGGTTTCGGCGCGTACGGATCAGCGAGCGTATGCCAGATCCATCTGTATGCCATCATGGTCGCTCAAAGCGCGACCACCGCCAGGATTACGCGGGAGACGCCCCGGACATTCTGTCGCACTTTCGACATAATTTATTTTTGATTTATGAAAAACAGAAACACAATTTTAAATTTTGAGTGAGGCGTGAAGCAATGCAAGCGACAGACAAGATCAGCCAGGTCAGCATTCACTTCCCAATCAGGTTTTCGGCTGTGGCCGCTCTGGTGCTGGTTCTGCTTACCATCGTATTCTGGGCCGTTTCGGGCGATACGATCGAAACACTGGTGTTTTTCGCCGTGGGCGCCGCTGCGACCGCGCAGATCACCACGGCCTTTTTCACCGCACGCCTTCTCGGCTTCCAGATCTCGACCCGCGATGCGGAAATCGAGCGGGAACAGCGAGCCGATGCTCGTGAGGAGTTGCGCAAGCAGCGTGAAGAAGCCCATGACGCGTTTCTGTTGCGCCGGGAGGCGATCCGTTTCGGTGAACGCTGGAATCATCCGGAGATGCGGGAGGCACGCGCGACCCTCAGGAGCATTCTTGACAAGAACGGTGATGCTGGCGCACTCGACGCCTATCTCAATGAGAACAAGCTCGACGTGAATCACGTCCTCAATTTCATCGAGGAGATGGCGACATGCTGCCGCCATGGCCTCGTCGACGAGCCGCTCATGCGCAAGCAGTTCGACTATGTAGTGTGCAAGACGTGGCGATCTCTCTCAACCTGGATCGACGGACAGCGCAAAGCGAGTGTCGACGCGATCTGGGAGGACATGGAATGGCTCTACGACCAGTGGAAGACACCTTGAAACCGACTGGTGCAACGGCTATCTTCGCTATCAAAGAATGCGGTTCGTGAAAGGAACGAATATGTCTTGGAAATACACCCTCTGAGCACTCTTCTCTGATCTTGAACGTATACGGCCTGCCACCCGGCAGGCCGTTTTCATTCTCGGACGCAGCCGCCCCTCACACCGCAACCTTGAACGCGGCCTCGGTCCTGGCCTTGATCTCGTCCACGGTCACACCGTCGGCGAGTTCGATCAGGGTCATGCCGCCATCGCCTTCCTTGTCGATGGAGAAGACGCCGAGATCGGTGATCACCATGTCGACGACGCGGGTGCCGGTCAGCGGCAGGTCGCAGCCCTTGAGCAGCTTGGGCGATTCCGAGCCGTCCTTGCCCTTGGCGACATGCTCCATCACCACCACGACCTTCTTGACGCCGGCGACGAGATCCATCGCGCCGCCCATGCCCTTGACCATCTTGCCGGGGATCATCCAGTTGGCGAGATCGCCGTTCTCGGCCACCTGCATGGCGCCGAGGATGGACAGGTCGATATGGCCGCCGCGCACCATGGCGAAACTGTCGGCTGACGAGAAGAAGCTCGTCGTCGGCAGCTCCGTCACGGTCTGCTTGCCGGCATTGATCAGATCGGGATCCTCCTCGCCCTCATAGGGGAAGGGGCCCATGCCGAGCATGCCGTTCTCGCTCTGCAGCTGCACGCTCATGCCTTCGGGGATGTAGTTCGAGACCAGCGTCGGAATGCCGATGCCGAGATTGACGTAGAAGCCGTCGCGCAATTCCTTTGCGGCGCGCGCGGCCATCTGTTCACGGGTCCAGGCCATGATTGTTCTCCTTCACGCGTGATTCAGGCTGCGGGCTTTTCGCGGGTGGTGCGCTTCTCGATCATCTTCTCGACATCCGGCACATGGATCATGCGCTTGACGTAGATACCCGGCGTGATGATGTGGTCGGGATCGAGCGCACCCGGCTCCACCAGATGCTCCACCTGCGCGATGGTCATGCGCGAGGCGGTGGCCATCATCGGATTGAAGTTTCGCGCGGTCTTGCGGTAGATCAGGTTGCCTTCCGTATCGCCCTTCCAGGCATGCACGAGCGAGACATCGGCGAACAGCCCCGTCTCCATCACGTAATCATGCCCGTCGAAATTGCGCACTTCCTTGCCCTCGGCGATCAACGTACCCACCCCCGTCTTGGTGAAGAAGGCGGGGATGCCCGCACCGCCGGCGCGAATGCGCTCGGCCAGAGTGCCCTGCGGGTTGAATTCGAGCTCGAGCTCGCCGGCCAGATATTGCTGCGCGAACAGCTTGTTCTCGCCGACATAAGACGAGATCATCTTGCGGATCTGGCGCGTCTCGAGCAGCAGGCCGAGGCCTGCCCCGTCAATGCCGGCATTGTTCGAGACCACCGTCAGATCCTTGACGCCCGATTCCTTGACGGCCTCGATCAGCACGTTCGGGATGCCGCACAGGCCGAAACCGCCTGCCATGATGGTCATGCCGTCGCGCAGAACGCCGGCCAGTGCTTCCTTCGCACTCGCGTGCACTTTCTTCATCGCCAGTCCTCTCCCTCCAGCATGCGCAATCAGCCGAAAACGGCTGTGGATGCGGTCTTGATGTGCACCGCACTCAAAGGCTTGCCGTCGGGTTAGTCAAGCCGCACGGGCGCGAATGCCGGGGCGCAGAGCGCCGCAAGGCCGACCTGCCAATATCCGGGTGAGCCGGAGCGCCTTGATTCACGCGCTCACGCGCCCGATCATCGGATCTCGGCGCAAAGCGCAGCGAAATGCCGTCAGCGGCAGGATGGAGTCACCATGAACGCGAAAGACACGAACAGGGCCGTCGGCGGTGAGTCAGGCACGGACACACGCCCCGCCCATCCCGCCAATCTCTCCATGCTGGAAAAGCGCCGCATCGAGGCGGAGATTCTCAAACACGTCTACGATGTCCTGAAGGAACGCGGCGACATGGCGCTGGCGCAGGATACGATTCGCGAATCCGTGCGCCGTTCCTCGATCGAACAAGCCGGGCGCTTCGCCGCGCAGACCGCCGGCGGCACCTCCCTCGACAGTTTTGTCGAGGCGACGAAGCTTTGGGAGAAAGAGGATGCGCTGCGCATCCGCGTCAAGGAGCGCACCGAGACGACCTATGTCTTCGATGTCGAGCGCTGCCGCTATGCCGAGATGTACAAGGAGATGGGGCTCGGCGAGATCGGCCACCTGCTCTCCTGCCAGCGCGACGCCACCTTCTGCCAGGGCTACGATTCCCGCCTGAAATTCACCCGCAGCCAGACCATCATGCAGGGCGCCTCCCATTGCGATTTCCGTTACGACTTTCTCAGCGACGCGGAGAAGACGCAAGCGGATGACTGAGGGCGCCGGCGCCCCGGGGGCGACGATCCCGGGGGCCGGTAACACGCTCGCGAGCACCAATGCTCACATGGTCGGCAGCTTGTAGTCCGCGTAACGCTCGCGCAGGGTCAGCTTCTGGATCTTGCCGGTAGCCGTATGGGGGATCTCCTCGAGGAAGATGATGTCGTCGGGGAGTTGCCACTTGGCGATACGCTGCGCCATGTGCGCGAGGATGCTCTCCTTGTCCGGCTCGCGCCCGGGTCGGGGCACCACGATCAGCAACGGGCGCTCGTCCCATTTGGGATGACGCACGCCGATCACGGCTGCTTCCGCCACATCCGGGTGACCGACGGCGATATTCTCCAGATCAATCGATGAAATCCACTCGCCGCCGGATTTGATGACATCCTTGGAGCGGTCGACGATCTGCATGTTGCCGTGCTGGTCGATCGTGGCGACGTCGCCGGTATCGAAGAAGCCGTCATCATCGCAGATCACGTCGTCGCGGTGATAATAGGATTGCGCCACTGCCGGGCCGCGCACCATCAGCTTGCCGAAGGCGACCCCGTCCCAGGGCAGTTCGCGCCCGTCATCATCGACGATCTTCATCTCGACGCCAAATGGCGGGAAGCCGACCTTTTCCTTCAGATCGAGCCAGGTCTCGCCATCGACCTCGCCGTAATCCGGCTTGAGCGTGCAGACCGAGCCGAGCGGGCTCATCTCGGTCATGCCCCAGGCATGGACCACTTCGACATCATAGACGTCGCGGAAGGTCTTCGTCACCGCACGCGGACAGGCCGAGCCGCCGATCACGACGCGCTGCAGATCGGGCAGGCGGTCACCGCTGGCCTCGAGATGCTGGAGCAGCGAGAACCAGATGGTCGGCACGGCCGCCGAGATCGTCACCTTCTCCTCGACGAGGAGTTCGGCGAGCGAGGCGCCATCCAGCTTGGGGCCAGGAAAGACCAGCGCGGCGCCGGCCATGGGCGCCGAGAAGGCGAAGGACCAGCCATTGGCGTGGAACAGAGGCACCACGGGCATGGCCGTATCGCGCGCCGACAGGCCGAGATAATCAACGCCGTTCACGGTCAGGGAATGCAGCACGTTGGAGCGGTGCGAATAGACGACACCCTTGGGATTACCCGTGGTGCCGGAGGTGTAGCACATGCCCGCAGCTGTGTTCTCGTCGAAGCTCTTCCAGGTGAAATCGTCATCGACCTCGGCGATGTAATCCTCATAGGCGACGGCGTTCTTGAGCGTGGTCTGCGGCATATTGGCCGCATCGGTGAGGATGACAAAGCGCTCGACGCTCTCCAGCCGGTCGGCCAGCTTCTCCACCAGCGATACGAAGCTGAGATCCAGCAACAGGATGCGATCCGCCGCATGGTTGATGATGTAGATGATCTGGTCGTCAAACAGGCGCGGATTGACCGTGTGGTAGATCGCGCCGATCCCGGTAATGCCGTACCAGCTCTCCAGATGCCGCCAGGTGTTCCAGGCGAGAGTCCCGACCCGGTCGCCGAGGCCGATTCCATCTTTCTCCAGCCGCTTGGCCAGCTGCAGTGAGCGGCTGCGCACCTCCTTGTAGGTGGTGCGATGGATCGGGCCCTCGACGGAGCGCGATATCACGGGGCGATCCGGGTGCTGGATGGCGGCGTGGTCGATGACACGATGAATCAGCAGGGGCCAGTCCTGCATCAGGCCGAGCATGGCGTTCTCTCCGTTTCTCGTCCGCTGCGCGGATTCTTGGATTGATGAAGCTTGGAACGGTGTAGCACAGGTTACGCGCAGACGCGGCAGAGGCCAATGCCGTTCCCACACGCAACGACACGGGATTACATTTTAAAATTGCTTTATGTATTCAAACAATCCATCTTATTGCGACTCAAGTCAATAAATGTAAAAATTTCGACAAACTGTTATTTTACACAATTTTAAATCCAGCATGTTTTGCTCCTCTACAAGTCGCCTGAGGATGAAAACGTGTCCCGCATCGCCTTCCTGATTGTCTTCGTCCTGCTGACGCTTGCTGCTCCGCTGGCGCTGATCGCCGGGCCGAAAGATATGGGCGAGGGCGTCGCGGTGGTTTTCGCACCCTGGATCGACGAGGCGACGGCGATGAGCCGGGTCGGCGAAGCCGGCGGTGCGGTGATCCGTGCCGGCAATCTCGGCTTCATCAGCGTCGCCATGCCCGCTTCCCCCGATTTTGCCGCCGATATCCGCAAGGCCGGCGCCTGGCTGCTGCTTGACCCGCAGGTGGTTGGCGGCTGTCTCACGGAAGCAGAATCGTGACCGCGCCTGCATCTTGTATTCGAAGGAAACCGAAATGACTGATGTCACGACCCTGCGGACGGCCACGGCCAGGCTGCTATCCGCGTTGATGGTCATGCATGTTCTCGTCATCGCCGCCGTTGCATCCGTCTTCGGCGGCGACATCATGACGAAATCGCTGCTTGCCCTGGCCATGGCTGCGCCGGGCGTGCTGCTCACGATGAAGCGTCCCGAGGACGTCGCAACCCGCTTTGCCATCGCAATAGGCCTCGTCGCCCAGGTCTCGCTCATCGTCTTCGCCATGAGCGGCCATCCCTGGCAGCTCGACGTGCACATGTACTATTTCGCCGTTCTGGCCATGCTCGCCGGTTTCTGTGACTGGCGCGTGATCGTGGCGGCAGCCGGTGTGACCGCCGTGCACCATCTCAGCTTCAACTTCATCCTGCCGGCTGCGATCTTCCCCGGTGGCGCAAGCCTTACGCGCGTGATGATCCACGCGGTGATCGTGGTGCTGGAGACCGCCGTCCTGGCCTGGGTCGTGATCACGCTCGCACGCATGATGGAACTGTCGCGTGCCGGGGTCGAGGCCGCCGAGGAAGCGCGGCGCAAGGATGTCGAACTCGCCGAGATCCGCGCGCAGGAAGCCGAGAAGGTCAGTGCCCGCGCCGCGACGGTCGATCGGCTCGCGGCAGATTTCGAGAACGAGATCCGCCTTGCACTCGCCACGCTCGACGAAGCCTTCACCGCCATGCGCGCCAAGGCCGATGCCCTCGAAGCCATCGCGGCGAAGACGGGCTCCGGCGTGTCCGACGTGCTCACGAGCTCGGAACGCACCACGGCGAATATCCAGAATGTCGCGGCTTCGGGCGAGGAGCTCGCCGCCTCGATCGCGGAGATCGGTCGTTCGGCCACGCAATCCTCCGATATCGCCCGCCGGGCGGTGGAGGGCGCGCGCCGCACTGACGGCCAGGTGCAGACACTCTCCGATTCCGCACGCAGCATCGGTGAGGTGGTCGATCTGATCCGCTCCATCGCCGAGCAGACCAATCTTCTGGCCCTCAACGCCACCATCGAGGCCGCACGCGCCGGTGAGGCCGGCAAGGGCTTTGCCGTCGTGGCGCAGGAGGTCAAGACGCTCGCCTCGCAGACGGCCAAGGCGACCGAGGATATCGCCTCCAAGGTTGCGGAGATGCAGGCGGCGACCAAGGATTCGGTCACCTCCATCCAGGATATCACCACCACCATCGACGAAATGAGCGAACTCGCCTCCAGCATCGCCTCCGCCGTGACCCAGCAATCGGCGGCGACCCAGGAAATCGCCTCGAATGTCCAGGAAGCGGCAAACGGCGCCAAGGTCGTGAACGAAACCGTGGACGTGGTCGGCACGCTCTCGGGCGAGACCAACGACGCCTCGGGCGACATCATTTCGGCGACGCAGGCTCTGGCGCAGGAAGCGCAGAAGATTCGCGAGCGGGTGGACGGGTTCTGCGCCTCGGTGCGCGCCGCCTGAGGCCGCGCGCACCGATCTTGACATGCCGCCGTGACAAGCGAGCCCTCGCGCGATTTGCGCGAGGGTTTTTTATGTTGAGTTCCGACATCTTTGCAACCGATGATGCGCAGGGTGCATAGCCGCGCTTTCACCATGGTTAATATGTGCCATCGCGTACCGTGGCGGCTTGAGGCGCGGGAAAGAGCACATCGGTGCGCCCGGTCAGGCGATAGGCGACGAGTCCGACATATTCGTGCATTGCAAGGTCGAACCGACGCAACCCGTCGGAGATCGTGGAAAAGCCCCGCAGGCTTCCCTCATGGCCAATGGTGCGGAAATCCACCGGATAGGGCAAGACCGCGAAACCGGCCTCGCGGAACACGCCGATGGAGCGGGGCATGTGGAAGGCGGAGGTGACCAGCAGCCAGGTCTCGCCCTCCTGCGGCTGCACCATGTCCCGCGAGAACACGGCATTTTCATGCGTGTTGCGCGAACGCTCCTCGATCAGGATGCGGGCGGGGTCGAGGCCGAGGCTTTCCAGCATCAGCGCACCGGCGCGTGCCTCGCTGGTATCGCTTCCCGTGAGCGCGCCGCTTCCACCCGAGAGCAGCACACGGGCATCGGGAAAGCGCCGGGCGAGTGCGCGCCCGACAACCAGCCGCTCGGCGGATTCGTTGAGGACGGGCTGGCCGAGGCCGATACTCGCATCCGGATCCTGCGCTCCGCCGAGGATGACGATGCCGTCAATCGCACCGGTGAGCGGTTCGGCGATCGGAAAGCGCCCCTCGAGCGTGCGCAGGAAAAGGCTCGCCAGCGGCGTCATGCCGAAGACGAACAGCCCGGCACAGGCGATTCCGGCCAGGACGAGCCCGCTGTGACGCAGGTGCGTCAGTGCCGCCAGCAGCAGGCCGAAGGCGATCAGCAGCGCGAGCAGGTTGGACGGCGCCAGCAGGAACCAGATGACCTTCGAGAGCACGAAGAACATGCCATGTCCCTCCGGATATCGCGCGCCCGTGACCGCGACAGATCGCCACCCGTTACCGCCCCACACCGGTTGTCGATCGGCACGAAAAGCCCCGGACGCAGACGCCCGGGGCCGGATCAGCCTGGAGCCATCGGGCACATTGCCCGATGAGACTTACTTCTTGCCGAAGCCGAGATTGCCGAAGCGCGAATTGAAGCGCGAGACACGCCCGCCACGGTCGAGCAGCTGCTGATTGCCGCCGGTCCAGGCCGGATGCGTCCTGGGGTCGATTTCAAGGGTCATGGTGTCGCCCTCCTTGCCCCAGGTCGAGCGGGTTTGATACTCGGTCCCGTCGGTCATCACCACCTTGATGAAGTGATAATCCGGATGGGCTGTCGCTTCCTTGCGTGCCATAGCTTTAACCTCATGATGCCGTTCCGGCGGATTTTTGGTGGCCGCCGGAGGCCCGTGGCGATATGTCGAGCCTGTCGAGAAGATCGCGGCGCTATAACCCAGTCGGGACGGCAATTCAAGCACAGCCTGCGCGAATCGCGCATATGAGGGAACCGAGTATCCAGACGATGTCGCAACAGCACAGAAATCCAGAACGGAATATTTCGAAAGAGGGGCGCCCGAAAGACAGACTTGCGCGCGCCAATCTGGCGGCCCTGCGCCCGCTTCTGGGTTATGCGCTGCGCTACAAGGGGCGCATCGCCGCTGCCATGGGCGCGCTCGTCATTGCCTCCGTGGCGACGCTGGCCGTGCCGCTGGCGGTGCGCCGCGTGATCGATTTCGGGTTCGGCCAGGATCGCGCCGAGCTCGTCTCGGCCTATTTCGGCATGCTGATCCTCGTGGTGGCCCTGCTCGCACTCGGCAGCGCGCTACGTTATTACTTCGTCATCACCCTGGGCGAGCGCGTTGTCGCGGATGTGCGCGCTGCGGTCTTTGCCCGGCTGACCAGCCTTGATCCGGCCTTCTTCGATGCCGCGAAAGCGGGTGAGCTGACCTCGCGGCTCACCGCCGACACCACCCAGATCAAGAGTGCCTTCGGCGCGAGCATCTCGATCGCCCTGCGCAATGTGGTGCTGCTCATCGGCGCTGTCGCATTGATGATCTGGACCAGCCCGACGCTCTCCTCCCTCGTGGTCTTCGCCCTGCCCTTCATCGTGCTGCCGCTGGTCTTCTCCGGTCGCAAGGTGCGCCGGCGCTCGCGCATCGCACAGGATCGCCTCGCCGATGCCTCGGCCTATGCCTCGGAGGCGGTGGGTGCGGTGCGCACCATGCAGGCTTTCGGAATGGAGGGCGAGACCGCCCGGCGCTTTGCCCGCGCGGCGGAGGACGCGTTCGATGCGGCGCGCATCTCGACACGGGCACGCGCCTTCCTCACCGGAACGATCATCTTTCTCGTCTCTTCGAGTGTTGTACTGATTCTCTGGTACGGCGCGCAGGGCGTGATGCGCGGTGATCTCAGCGCCGGCGAGCTCAGCCAGTTCGTGCTCTATGCCGTCTTCGCCGCCAGCGCCATGGGCCAGCTCTCGGAGGTCTATGGCGAGCTCGCCCAGGCGGCGGGCTCCGCCGAGCGGCTCGGCGAAATCCTCGAAACGCTGCCCAATGTGGCCGCGCCGGCAAATCCCCAGCCGCTGCCCGAGCCGCCGGTCGGCTCGCTGGCTCTGGCCGGCGTGCATTTCACCTATCCCAACCGCAGCGACATTCCCGCCCTCGACGGGATTGATTTCGCGCTGAAACCGGGCGAGCGCGTGGCTCTCGTGGGCCCTTCCGGCTCAGGCAAGAGCACGGTGCTGCAATTGCTCCTGCGTTTCTATGATCCGCAACAGGGCCGTATCCTGATCGACGGCGTGCCGGCCCAGCGTGCCGATCCGGCAGCCTTGCGTCGGCGCATCGCTCTGGTGCCGCAGGAGGCGACGATCTTCGGTGCCAGTGTGCGCGACAATATCCGCTACGGCCAGCCGGATGCGGATGAGACAGCCGTACGCAACGCCGCCGAACAGGCCAGCGCGCATGGCTTCATCATGGAGATGCCGCAGGGCTACGACACCCTGATCGGCGAGCGCGGGGTCACGCTGTCAGGTGGCCAGCGCCAGCGCATCGCCATCGCCCGCGCCATCCTCAAGGATGCGCCCATCCTCCTCCTCGACGAGGCGACGAGCGCGCTCGATGCCGAGAGCGAGCACGCGGTGCAGGAAGCGCTCGATCATCTGATGCAGGGGCGCACCACGCTCGTCATCGCCCACCGCCTGGCCACCGTGCGTTCGGCGGATCGCATCCTGGTGATGGATGGCGGGCGCATCGTCGAGAGCGGCGATCACGACAGCCTGATCAAGCGCGGAGGCCTCTATGCGAGACTGGCGCGGCTGCAATTCGCCGACAGCGATGCGGCCCGGGCCGAGGCCGCGCAATAGAACGAGACGGGGCTGCGCACGCATTCGGCGCGCTTCGGCGCAATCCGGATTGCCGGGTTGCGGGCTCAACTTCGCGCGCCGACAGTGCTACATCCGTGCCACGGTTTCAATGCCGCGTGGGCGGCACAGCTACGGAGACACAGCATGGATCTCGGCCTCAAGGGCAAACGCGCCCTCGTTCTCTCCTCCAGCCGCGGCCTCGGCAAGGCCTCGGCGGAATCGCTCGCGGCAGAAGGCGCAGAGGTCTTCATGACCGCCCGCTCCGCCGACAAGCTGGAGGAGACCGTCAAGGCGATCAACGCGAAGGGCGGCAAGGCGCACGCCTATGCCGCCGATCTCACCAAGGATACCGACAAGATCTATGAAGCGGCCGTCGCCGCCATGGGCGGCGTCGATATCCTCATCGCCAATACCGGTGGCCCGCCCGCCCGCGTCGCGGCGGAGGTCGAGCCCGGTGACTGGACGCCCCAGTTCGAGGCCATGGTGAAGCCGGTCTTCCGCCTCGCCCAGCTCGCCCTGCCCGGCATGCGTGAGCGCGGCTGGGGCCGCATCGTCACCATCGCCTCCTCGGGCGTGATCCAGCCGATCCCGAATCTCGCCATGTCGAACGCCCTGCGCTCTGCCATCGTGGGCTGGGCCAAGACGCTGGCCTCGGAAGTCGCGAAGGACGGGATCACCGTCAATCTGGTGCTGCCCGGGCGCATCGAGACGGATCGCACCAAGGAGCTCGACGAGGCCAATGCCAAGCGCAGCGGCAAGAGCCCGGAAGAAGTCGCTGCCGCAAGCCGCGCCTCCATCCCCGCCGATCGCTACGGCACGACGGAGGAATTCGGCGACGTCGTCTGCTTCATGGCCTCCGACCGCGCCAGCTACATGACCGGCGGCCTGATCCGCGTTGATGGCGGCTCGATCCGCAGCGTGTGAGATCGTTTGACGAGAACGCATCGCGCGCCGGAGACGGTGCGCGGTGCGGGATAGCCGGACCGGAGGCAAGCCTGAGAGGCGCGGCTCACGCACGGCAAACCGCACAGGGTATTTCCCTGAAATGCGGGCGGTTTTTCGGAAAAGACTTGACTGAAAACCTGAAACAGGCAAATGACGCGGCGTGAAAGCACTTTTTGAATGCTTTTCAGCAAATATACAATCCAGGATTTTTTATATGCGCTCATTTAGTATAGTGTTCGTTGTGGCAACGACATTAGGGCTCGCTTCTTGCCAGACCATTGGAAGCTATGGACGGTCCATGGCCAGCGGTTATGGTGAAAGCCGCGCCGTCGCGGAAAGATGCCCGGATTATGAAATGGCATCAGATTTTTTTACCGCAGCAATGGTCGTTTGCCTCACCAGCAAGGAAGATGATCGCGAGTGCGAAATGGAAGAATTCATGACGCATGCTCCCCGCCAGACGCAATTTTATCGCACCATCTATTCTATCGGATCCGATGAATTCATATGCCAACGCGCTGAAAGCATCTACGCGGAGCGCAGAAGAAGCTTTCTCAAACCCGTCGCCGCGAACTGAACGAAAGCCACCGATACTAACCGTCAAAAAACGCCCCCACCTCTCTCAATCAACCCGCCGCGCGAAATAAGCCCGCACCAGTCGCGTGCGCGCCGCCTCGGCCAGCATCCCCGCCACCAACCCCCAGAACGGATCGATCGCGAGCACCATGAGCCCCGTCACCGCGATGACGGGCCAGCAGGAGGGGCGGGAATCGAAAACGCGGCGGGTGAAGATCAGGGCGCCGGCGGTGACCAGCAGCAGCGCGCCGAGGCCGGCCAGCGGGATCACCGCGAGCAGCGTGTAACCCAGATCCCCCGGCGCCAGCGCGATCGCGCTTAGCACGAGGGCGAGGATCACCAGAGCACCGCCGGAGCGGGCGCCGAAGCGGTGATGGGCGGCGAGCCCGCCGGCACCGTGGCACATGGGCAGGGCGCCGAAGGGCGTCAGCGCGAGATTGGCGAAACCCGTGGTCAGGCACAGCCGGCGCGGCGTCACATGGGCGGCCTGTTCGCGGAAATGATCGCCCGCGATCAGGGCGGTGAGCAGGATCGCGTTGGTGAAGGTCAGGGCGAGCTGCGGCAGCACGAGATTGGCCAGGGCGCCGTGCCAGTCAGCAAGAGCCGGCCAAGCCGGCGGCGCGAAGCCGGCATCGGCAGAGACGGTAATGCCCGGCACCCCGAGCAGCATCCCCAGCCCTGCCATCGCCACCAGCGCGACCGGCACGGCCGGGATCTGCGTGAAGCGCAGGCCGATCGCCAGAATGGCCAGCGCCACTGCCGCGATAAGGTAGGCGCTCGCCATCAATTCGAAGGCCACGACGGCAAGCGCCATACCCAGCCCCAATTGCAGCCCGGCGAGGACGGATTGCGGCACGAGCCGCACCACCCGCGTGATCCAGCCGCTCGCGCCGAGGCCGAGCAGAACGATCCCGATCAGAACGCCCGATAATGCCACGGCCTCCGGGCCGATCTGCGTGGTGAGCATCACCGCCGCAATCGCCTTCATCGGCTGGACCGGAACGGGCAGCCGGTAGATCAGGGCGCTGGCGATGAGGAAGACGGCGAAGCCGAGAAAGACGGGCGTGGGCGCAAGTCCCGCAACGGCAATCGCGCCGAGTGTCAGCGGCAGGAGCGTGCCGAGATCGCCGAAGGCGCCACTCCATTCCCCGGGCCCGAATCCGAACGGGCGCCCCGGCAAAGGCGTCGTTCTTCCCGAGAAAGGGGTGCCGGTCGATTCGCTCACGTATTCCTCCGCCCTGAAAGCGCTGATCGGGAATGCCCCCGATGGCGCGAACGCGCGTATCATATAGCATTTTGTCAGATGCTGCACGGCCTCGAACCCGAGCCGGGGTTCGGGGGTTGTCACGGGACGCGAACGACGAAAAATTTGTCGGGAAGGCGGGGCGCGCGCGCACCGAAAGCAGGCGAGAAGGAGAAAGCGGGTTGCTGGAAATCAACGAAACCTATGCGAGCGACATCGTGCGGCTGCGGCTTTCGGGCATCGTCACTTCTTACGAAGTCGAGCAGGCGATTCCGCAGCTCGACCGCCTGTTTTCGGAGCGCAAGCCGCTCAGGCTTCTTGTGGAGCTCCTCGGTCTGGAGAGCATCGAGCCGATGGCGGCCTGGGAAGAGCTCTCCTTCCTCGCCCGGCATCGCGACGAGACGGCGCGTGTGGCCCTGATCGTCGATACGCCCGGGGAGCGCATTGTGGCGCGCGTCACCGAGTTTTTCACCGGTGGTGAACACCGCGAATTCCACCACGGCGAGGAAGCCGAGGCCCGCGCCTGGCTGCGCGCGACACAAGAGAGGATCAGTTCATGACGATTCGCGACGAAAGCCCCGTCGAGCTCAATATCAGCGTGAGTACCGTGCACGAGATCATACTGCATGCCCGTGCCTACGACGTGAAGGTCGCCCCCGGCGTCGGCGCCGAGGGTTCGAACCCGATCGATGACGACGAAATGCGTATCCTGGAAAGCCGGCGCGATGATTATACCGGGCCCGAGCTGCGCGCCGTGATCAACGGCCTCAATGACAGTGAAGCGGTCGATCTGATCGCCCTCGCCTGGATCGGGCGCGGTGATTTCGATCGCGCCAGCTTCGAGGAGGCCCGCGCGCTGGCCGTGGATCGCCATGGCGACAAGAATGCGGATTACCTGATGGGCATGCCGCTGCTCGGCGATTACCTCGAAGAAGGTCTTGCGGAACTGGGTCATCCGGTATCAGAGGAAGGCGAATGACGCGCCCGCCTGACGCTCCGGGATGACGGTTCCCGTACCAACCCGTATCGAACCGCCGGATCCGCAGCTGCTGACCGATTTCGCTGCTGCCTTGCTGGCTCAGCTCGTCGATCCGCTGGTCATCGGCCAGATCGTCCTGATTGCGGTGATCGGCGTGATCGCCTTTGCCGTGGGGCGGCGGTTCGAATTGCGATTCGAGCGCCATGCACGGCGTATCCGCGACAATATCAGTCTGTTGCGGCTTGCAGTGATCATCATGCGGCGCATGGTGATGATCACGCTGGCCGCTCTGCTCTGGCTGGCCTATGGCGCCATTCGCGCAGCCGATTTGGCCGTCGATGCCCATCTGGTCTTCCTCGCCGCCGCGCTCGCCAGCGCCTGGGTGCTGATCTCCATCGTCACGCGCCTGATCCGCAACCGGGTGGTCGGTCGCCTTGCGGCCATCCTGGCCTGGAGCTTTGTCGCCCTGCGCCTGACGGGTCTGTGGGCGCCGCTCGCGAGCGGTCTCGACGCCACGGCGATGGAAATCGGCGGGATGCGGCTGTCCTTGCTGGTGATGCTGCAGGCGGGCTTCATCGTCGCGGCGGCACTCTGGGTCGCGATCGTGCTCGGGCGGGTGATCGAGGATCGGCTGAGCCATACCGAGGAGCTGACGCCCAGCCTGCGTGTGCTGATCGGCAAGCTGGTGCGCATCGGCCTGATCGTGCTCGCCACGGTGATCGCACTGACTTCGATCGGGATCGACCTGACGGCGCTGACGGTCTTCTCCGGCGCGCTCGGGGTGGGCATTGGTTTCGGCCTGCAGAAGGTCGTCTCGAATTATCTGTCCGGCATCATCATCCTGGCCGACAAGTCGATCAAGCCGGGTGACACCATCTCGCTCGGGGACAAGGTCGGCTGGGTGCGCTCGATCCGTGCGCGCTTCGTCTCGATCGTCACCCGCGACGGCGTCGAGTTCCTGATCCCGAACGAGGATTTCATCACCAATCGGGTGATCAACTGGTCCTTCAGCGACAATTTCGTGCGCATCGACGCGAATTTCGGCGTCTCCTACGACAGCGATCCGCATCAGGTTCGCGCGCTGGCCGTGGAAGCCGCCGGCGCCGTCGAGCGGGTGCAGAAGCAGCCCGCACCCGTTTGTCATCTGCTCGGCTTCGGCGATTCATCTCTCGATTTCGTGCTGCGCTTCTGGATCGCCGACCCGCGCAACGGTCTCACCAATGTGCGCGGCCAGGTCTTTCTCGCCCTGTGGGACGCGTTCAGGGAGGCAGGTGTCAAGATCCCCTACCCGCATCGCGAGGTGATCCTGCAGGACCGGCAGCCGGCGGGCTGACCCGAACCATCAATCCACCGGCATATTTACCATCCGGAAACCATGCGGCCTCATGCTTAACGCATTCTTGCCGGATGCGGGCGTGGCGCCGTGCGCCGCCTCGCGACCGGCGCGGCGGAGTGCGTGATGAAACATGTCGTGGTCTTGATGGGCGGCTGGTCCGCCGAGCGGGAGGTCAGCCTGAAGAGCGGGGCCGCCTGCGCCGATGCGCTGGAGGGCGAGGGCTACCGGGTGACGCGGCTCGATGTCACGCCCGACATCGCCTCCACGCTCGCGACATTGCAGCCCGATATCGCCTTCAACGCCCTGCACGGGCCGATGGGCGAGGACGGACGCATCCAGGGCCTGCTCGAATATCTGCGCATTCGCTACACGCATTCCGGGGTGCTCGCCTCGGCTCTGGCCATGGACAAGGTCAAGGCCAAGACCGTGATGGCGGCTGCCGGCGTGCCAGTTCCCGTGGGGAAAGTCGTTAACCGGTTCGCCGTGGCGAAAACGCATGTGCTGCAGCCGCCCTATGTGATCAAGCCGATCGCCGAGGGCTCGTCATTCGGGGTCATCATCGTACGCGACGAAGCCCGTCCGCCGCCGCAGGAACTGAGCGGAACGGATTGGAGCTTCGGCGATGAAGTGCTTGCGGAGCAATATGTTGCGGGCCGGGAACTGACCTGCGCGGTGATGGGGGACACAGCCCTCGACATCATCGAGATCAAGCCCGCGACGGGTGGCTTCTACGACTACGACGCGAAATATGCGAAAGGCGGCTCGATCCACGTCCTGCCGGCGGAAATTAAACCGAATATTTACCAACACATTCAACAGTTGGCGTTAACGGCGCATCAATCTCTCGGGTGCCGCGGGGTGAGTCGCACAGACTTCCGATATGATGACGGGCCGGGCGGAACCGGCCTTCTCGTCGCTCTGGAAGTCAACACGCAGCCCGGCATGACCGAGACGAGCCTGGTGCCCGAAATCGCCGCCCACAAGGGCATATCATTTGGTGAGCTTGTACGATGGATGGTCGAGGACGCCAGTTTGAACCGCTGAAGACCGGTGCGACCGGTCGCGCGGATGCGCGTGCGCGGCAGGCTCCGGGTGAGACCGGAACCGGCCCCGGGCGGCGCGTGCTGCAGCGTCTCGCCTCGCTGACCTTCGGCGCGCTTCCCTTCACCCGCTATCGCGACCCTGCGCGCCGGTCCCGTCCGCGCAATGCGCTGGAACGGCTGGAGCGGCAATTGCCGCGTTTCGTCGGCCTGTGGCTCGCACTCGGATTCTTCGGCACCACTGCCGTGACCGGCCTCGCCGCAAGCGGACAGATATCGCAGTTCTTCGAGGAGCGCGGACGCCCGCATCATATCGCTGCGCAGATCTTCGGTTTCGGCATCTCCGAGATCGCCATGACCGGCCTGATCCAGCTGCGCGAGCGCGAAATCCTCAATGCTGCGGGGATCGACCCCCGCGTCGCCCTGCCCTTTCTCAACGTCACGACGGCGCGCGAATCACTCGAATCGCTGCCGCTCGTGCGCAGCGCCACCGTGCGCAAGCTTTACCCTGACGGCGTCGTCATCAATGTGGTCGAACGCGAACCCTTCGCCCTGTGGCAGGTGGATGGCGACGTCTATGTCATCGCCATGGATGGGGAGGTGATCGACTATTTCCGCCCCGATCCGCGCTATCTGCCGCTGCCGCAGGTCGTCGGTGAAGGTGCGCAGGCGCGTCTTGCGGAATATTTCGAACTGATCGATGCCGCCGGCGCGCTGAGCCAGCGCATCCGGGCCGGGACACTCGTCGCCGAGCGGCGCTGGACGCTCAAGCTCGATAACGGCATGGATGTGCGCCTGCCTGAGGACGAGCCGGTCGAAGCGTTGCAGCGGCTCGCGCGCCTCGATGCCGAGCATGACCTTCTTGAAAAGGACGTGATCGCCATTGATCTGCGCATGCCGGATCGTGTGGTCGTGCGGCTGACGGCGGAATCGTGGTCCGCCTATGAGGCGGAGATGCGCAAGCGTCCCCTGCGGGGTCGGGAGGTGCGCACATGAGCCCGACCAACCCCCTGAACCAGAGCATGACGCCGCGTCTGAAACCCTTGCCACCGCGGCGCTCCACCATGCTCTCCGTGCTCGATATCGGCACCACGAAGGTGGTCTGCATCGTCGCCCAGCTCCAGCCCTGGGAAGGGATCGAGACCCTGCGCCGGCGCAGCCATCTGGTGCGCGTCGTCGGGATCGGTCATCACCGTTCGCAAGGCCTCAAGGGCGGCGTCGTCGTCGATCTGGAAGCGGCGGAGAACGCGATCCGCCAGGCGGTACATGCCGCCGAGCGCATGGCGCGGGTGGAAATCCAGTCGGTGATTCTCGGCCTGTCGGGCGCGCGCCTCGGTTCGCAGCATTTCGAGGCCCGGATCTCGGTACGCGGCGGCCCGGTCGGCGAGGAGGATCGCGCCCGGGTGCTGCGTCTGGCGGCGACGGACGGGATCGCGCAGGATCGCATCGCCGTCCACGCCCTGCCGACGCGCTACAGCCTCGACGCGCAGACCGACATCGCCGATCCTTCCGGCATGATCGGCGACAATCTCGGCGTCGCCCTTCATGTGGTTTCGGCCCAGTCGGCAGCGGTGCGCAATCTCATGCTCGCGGTGGAGCGTTGCCATCTCGGGGTCGAGGCCGTGGTCGCTTCGCCGTTTGCCGCAGGGCTCTCCGCCCTCGCTGATGATGAGAGCGAAATGGGGGCCGTGGTGATCGATTGCGGTGGCGGCGCGACCGGGATTTCCGTGTTCGAGAACGGCCATCTGGCCCATGTCGATGCTTTTGCGGTGGGTGGCCATCACGTCACCATGGATATTGCGCGCGGGCTCTCCACCGGCATCGCGGCGGCCGAACGGCTCAAGCTGGTGCACGGATCGGCCATGGCCGATCCAGCCGATGAGCGCGACCTTTTCACGGTGCCGCAGATCGGCGACGAGGAGCGCAGCGCCACGACGCATCTGCCGAAATCGCAGCTGGTGAAGATCGTCCAGCCGCGTATCGAGGAAATTCTGGAACTGGCGCGCGACCGCCTCGCCGCCGTGGGTTTCACACCGCGCCCGGGTCGGCGCGTGGTGCTCACCGGAGGCGCGTCACAGCTGGCCGGGCTGCCGCAACAGGCCGCCCGCATTCTCGAGGGGCAGGTCCGCATCGGCCGCCCCCTCGGCATCAAGGCCCTGCCAGAAGCTGCGAAAGGCCCGGCCTTCGCGGCGGCGACGGGGCTGCTGGTCTATCCGCAGATCGCGCATGAAGAATATTTCGACATGCGCAATGGCGGATTTTTCGCAGGAACCGGAACCGACGGCTATCTCTCGCGGGTAGGGCGCTGGCTGCGGGAGAGTTTCTAGAGCATCAGTCCGTCAGGTGAATACCGGCTGACGGAAAGAATGATGCGCCAAACAACGGTCTGGAGCGCCCGTCCCGATTCCGTCGGGAGGGATGGCTCCAAAGGCCAGGTCAAGCATCCGGATCCGGCGCAGCCGCATCGGAACCGGGGATGAAAGCGTAAGGCGCGGTCCGCTGCGCCGGGTCACGGAAAAGGCCACGAGGGGGCCGAGAGGGCACGAAGTCATGGCAATCAGTCTGCAAGCTCCGGAAATCCGGGAACTCAAGCCGCACATCACCGTCTTCGGCGTCGGCGGCGCGGGCGGCAATGCGGTCAACAACATGATCGAATCGGGGCTTCAGGGCGTCGATTTCGTCGTGGCGAATACCGACGCCCAGGCGCTGACCTCGTCCAAGGCACAGCGTCTCATCCAGATGGGCATCGCCGTGACCGAGGGTCTCGGCGCCGGCTCGCAGCCCGATATCGGGCGCGCGGCGGCGGAAGAGGTGATCGACGAGATTCGCGATCAGCTCTCGGGTGCGCATATGGCCTTCATCACCGCCGGGATGGGCGGCGGGACGGGCACGGGTGCCGCCCCGGTCATCGCCCAGGCGGCCCGCGAGATGGGCATCCTCACGGTTGGCGTGGTGACCAAGCCCTTCCAGTTCGAGGGCTCGCGCCGCATGCGCCTGGCCGAATCGGGCATTCAGGAACTGCAGCAATCCGTCGACACGCTGATCGTGATTCCCAATCAGAACCTGTTCCGCGTCGCCAACGAGAAAACCACCTTCGCCGATGCCTTCGCCATGGCCGACCAGGTGCTCTATTCCGGCGTGGCCTGCATCACCGACCTGATGGTCAAGGAAGGCCTGATCAATCTCGACTTCGCCGATGTCCGCGCCATCATGCGCGGCATGGGCAAGGCGATGATGGGCACCGGCGAGGCCAGCGGTGACGATCGCGCCATGACCGCTGCTGCAGCGGCGATCGCCAATCCGCTGCTCGACGACGTGTCGATGCGTGGCGCGCGTGGCCTGCTGATCTCCATCACCGGCGGTCCGGACCTGACGCTCTACGAAGTCGATGAAGCCGCCACGCGCATCCGCGAGGAGGTCGATTCGGAAGCCAACATCATCCTCGGCGCGACCTTCGACGAAGGCCTCGAGGGCGTGATTCGTGTCTCCGTCGTGGCGACGGGAATCGACCACGAAGTCGGTGTCGATGCCGGTGAGGTGACCGCCACCGAGCAGCGCATCGCGGAAGTCGCCGAGCGTCTGCGTGCCGAGGCCCGCGCCCGTGCTGCCCAGGCGGCGGCGCAGCGTTCGCTGGTTCAGGGCAACAAGTCCGCCGAAGCCTCTCCCGTCGCGCCTGCGCAGCCCGCTCCCGCCGCGCAACCGGTCGGGGAAGCGCCGGCTGCACGGGCTCCGGCCGAGCCGGCGGATGATTCGGCCAAACCGGAGGCCGCCGCACCGACACCCCGCCCCGATCCGTCTGAGGCTGTGGCGCAGGCGCTCGCCGAACCTGCGGCTCAGCCGCGCGGTGAAGCGAACCCGCCGCAGCAGGAACAGGTCCGTGCGCAACAGCCCGCACCGCAGGCGCCGGTCGCACGCTTCGCCCCCGTGGCCGAGCAGGCTCCCGCAGCGCAGGCCGCAGCGCAGCCCGCGCCTCAACCTGCTGCGCCGCAGATGCCCCCTGTCGCAGCCAATGCGCCGGTCTCCGGAGCCTCGTCCGAAATGCCTCATTCGGCCGGGCAGCAGGGTCACGATGCGCCCTTCATGCCGCCACAGCCCGAGCAGGTGCTGCGGGCACCGCGCATGCCGCGTGTGGACGAATTGCCGGTCCCGGCGCAGAACCAGATCCGGGCGCACCATGAGGCCGAGGGCAAGCGCCCGAGCCTGTTGCAGCGTCTGGCCACGGTCGGTTTCGGACGCCGTGAGGAGAATCAGCAGCCGGTGCACGGCCATGATCATGGCAATGAATACGGGCATGATCACGGGTATCAGCCGGAGCCGGCGCCGCGTCATGAGCATTCGGCTCATGCCGGCGCGATGCCCGCAGCTGCGCCGAGCGCACAGGCTCAGGCGACCCGGCAGGCTGCCGCACAGCCGCAGCCCCAGCCCCAGTCCCAGGCCCCGGTACAGCGCCCGGCCGCGCCCGGCATGTCGCCGGCCCATGCGGAATTCGCCAAACGTCCGGCGGCGCCGCAGGGATATCGTCCGGCTCAGGGGCAGCTCGACGCCCATGGCCGCGGCCAGGCCCCGGCACGCAGCCTCGATGACGATCAACTGGAAATTCCGGCTTTCCTGCGCAGACAGGCGCAGTGAGTCGGCGTCATCCTCGCGCCATCGCTTGAACACAATCCGCCCCGGATCCATCATCCGGGGCGGATTTCTTTAAAAGCCAAAAGATTTCAATATATTAGCGAAAGCTTCGAATTTCGTATCAATTGTAACAGAGCGAAAGAAAGCGTGATTTGGCCTGTAGGTTTGCCATGATTATGGTGCGTCCAGATAACAACGGGCCACACGGCACGTAAGCCGTGTCGGGGCATCAACAACGGACAGGGCCTGATCGTGGCACGGGAAGCGATTTCCGGTGACGGCTCTTGCCGAGGTGAGCATAATGAAACAAACGCATCAGATCACGCTGGCCTCCTCGACTGTCGTTTCGGGGATCGGGGTTCATTCCGGCGACAGTGTGAAGATGGCTCTCCACCCTGCCGATGCTGATCACGGTATCGTATTCCTTCGTACCAATCTCCCAAACGGCGTTGATCGCCTGATCGATGCGCGGCACATGAATGTCGCGGCGACGGAGCTGTGCACCGTCGTCGGCGACCGCAATACCGGTGCCGTCGCCACGATCGAGCATCTGATGGCGACCCTGTCCGGGCTCGGTGTCGACAACGTGCTGGTCGAGATCGACGGTCCGGAGCTCCCCATTGTGGATGGCAGTGCCGCGCCCTTCGTCGATGCGATTGATGCGGTCGGCCTCGTTGCCACCGAGGCGCCGCGCCGAGCCCTGCGCATTCGCCGCCCCGTGCGGGTCGATGCCGGCAAGGCCTTCGCGGAACTTACGCCGCATGACGCGCCCCTGCGCCTCGATGTCGAGATCGACTTCGCCGATTCCGCAATCGGCCGGCAGCGCTGGGTGCATGAATCCCATCCCCGGGCCTTCCGCCGTGATATTGCCCGCGCCCGCACCTTTGGCTTCATGCGCGATGTCGAACATCTGTGGAAAGCCGGCTTTGCGCTCGGCGCCTCGCTCGACAACACGGTCGCGCTCTCTGAAGATGGCGTCGTCAATCCGGAAGGCCTGCGCTTTCCCGACGAGTTCGTTCGCCACAAGCTGCTTGATGCGATCGGCGATCTCGCCCTTGCCGGCCATCCGATTCTTGGCGCCTATCGCTCCTATTGCGGCGGTCACCGCCTCAATTACGCCGTTCTCGAAGCCTTGTTCTCGGATCGCGCCAATTATGAACTGGTGGAGCTCGCACCGCGCCGTGAACATGCTGCGAGCAATGTCGGCGCACCGGCCTTCGGCAATTCCCTGCGCTGAACCGTCCACCAGCCAAATATGTGCCCGCATGTCGCGCCGATGCCTCGGTATCGTGCTTCCTGCATGACGGGGTGCGATCAGCCTTTGCGTCGCGGGCGCGGCTGCGCTAAACAGCCTCGACGGCGTAGCTCGGGCGACGTCAGGATTTCGGAGGTTTGACGGAGCATGTCTTTCGCGAATGCGTTTTTCGGCGCAAAAGCGGGTATCTCCCGCGCGCTCGTCGTCGCTGGTCTGGGGCTCGCCCTTGCCGGCTGCGATACCATGACGTCGCTCAATCCGTTCGATCGCGCGGAGCGTTACACGCCCGAGATCATCGAGCAGAAGCCGGCGGAGGAACTCTACAATGAGGGCCTCGCCCGGATCGAGAGCCGGGATTACCAGCGCGCTGTCGAGAGCTTCACCGATCTCGAGGACCAGTATCCGGTCTCGGACTGGGCGAGAAAAGCGCTGGTGATGAAGGCCTTCGCCTATTACAGCGCCAACGCCTATGATGACGCGATCGGCGTGGCACAGGGCTATCTGCGCCAGTATCCGGGCAGCGAAGATGCAGCCTATGCGCAATACATCATGGCCATGGCCTATTACGACCAGATCCCGGATATCACGCGTGATCAGGAACGCACACAGCGTGCCATCCTCGCATTCCAGGAACTGATCGATCGCTATCCTGACTCGGAATATGTCGAGGATGCCGAAGCCAAGCTGTTGCTTGCCTATGATCAGCTGGCCGGCAAGGAGATGGAGGTCGGGCGCTACTATCTGAACCAGCGCAATTATACCGGCGCGATCAACCGCTTCCGCAATGTGGTCTCCGAGTATCAGACGACGCGCCATGTCGAGGAGGCGCTCTCGCGCCTGACCGAGGCGTATTTCGCGCTCGGAATCACTGACGAAGCGCAGACGGCGGCTGCGGTTCTGGGGCATAATTTCCCGGAGAGTCGCTGGTATCGCGATGCCTATGTGCTGCTCGAATCAGGTGGACTGGAGCCGCGCGAGAACCGGCAATCATGGATCAGCCGTGCCTTCGCCGATTTCACGCGCGGCCTGATCAGTTTCTAGAGCCGGCAAAACCCATGCTGGTTCAGCTCTCGATCCGCGACATCGTCCTGATCGACCGGCTCGAGCTCCAGTTCGATGCCGGGCTGAGCGTGCTCACCGGCGAGACGGGTGCGGGCAAGTCAATCCTGCTCGACGCCTTCGCCCTTGCTTTGGGCGGGCGCGGTGACGGGTCGCTCGTACGCCATGGTGAATCGCAGGGACAGATTACCGCCGTCTTCGATATCGCCACGAACCATCCTGCGCGTGCTGTCGCGGCAGAGGCGGATATCGATACCGAGGGCGACCTGATCCTGCGTCGGATGCAGATGGCGGATGGGCGTACCCGGGCCTTCATCAATGATCAGGCGGTCAGCGTCCAGGTTCTGCGCGCGGTTGGCACGAGACTGGTCGAGATCCACGGCCAGCATGATGACCGCGCCATGATCGATCCGGCCACACACCGCGCGATTCTCGACGCCTATGGCGGGCATGAATCCGCCGTCGCCGCCGTACGCGACGCAGCCGCCACCGTGTCGCAGGCGCGCAAGGCGCTCGACACGCAGCGCGCGCGGATCGAGAAGGCGCGCCGTGACGCCGATTATCTGCGCCATGCCGTCGAGGAGCTCGACGCGCTTGCGCCGCAACCCGGCGAGGAGGCCGAACTGGCTACCCGGCGACAGGAGATGATGCAGGCCGAGAAGGTCACCACCGAACTCTCCGAAGCCCAGGACGTCCTCACCGGCCAGGCCTCTCCCGTCCCCGCGATCTCCGCTGCCCTGCGCCGCCTGGAGCGGCGCACCGAGCAGGCGCCGCAGCTGATCGAGCCGAGCGTGCGCGCGCTCGATGCCGTGCTCGTCGCCTGTGACGAGGCGCGTGATGCGCTCGAACAGGCGCTGCGCGATGCGCAATTCGACCCGCGCGAGCTCGAGAATGTCGAAGAGCGGCTTTTCGCCCTGCGCGCAGCCGGCCGCAAATACGACGTTCTGCCCGATGATCTCGCCGATCTGCGCGCGCGTTTCGCCGCAGATGTCGCCACAATCGATGCCGGCGAAGAGGAACTCGCCTCCCGCGAGGCTGCGCTGGCGCAGGCCGAGGCCGGATACCGCGAAGCTGCACAACGCCTGAGCGCCGCCCGGGCGAAGACGGCTGCGACGCTCGATGCCGCCGTCGAGAGAGAATTGCCGCCGCTCAAGCTGGAGCGCGCGCGCTTCATCACGCATATCACGGTCGATGAACAGTCGCGTGATGCCAGCGGCTTCGACCGGGTCGAATTCTGGGCCCAGACCAATCCCGGAACGCGCGCCGGACCGATGATGAAGGTCGCTTCCGGCGGTGAGCTGTCGCGCTTCATGCTGGCCTTGAAGGTCGTGCTGGCGGATCGGGGCTCCGCGCCGACCCTCGTCTTCGACGAAATCGATACCGGCGTCGGGGGCGCCGTGGCGGATGCGATCGGCCAACGCCTCGCGCGCCTCGCCGCAAGCACACAGGTGATGGCCGTCACCCACGCCCCGCAGGTCGCAGCGCGCGCCGAACGTCATTTCCTCATCGCCAAGGAATCCATCGCCGAGGAAGAGCGGGTGGCGACGCGCGTCGCACCGCTCATCGAGGAAAGCCGCCGCGAGGAAATCGCCCGTATGCTGGCCGGCGCCACCATCACCAGCGAAGCCCGCGCCGCCGCCATCAAGCTCCTCGAAGGCGCCCTCGCCCGGCACTAGGCCACGCGAGTGCGCGCGCGAGAGTCCAGAGAGCGTGCGCAGGCCCCGTAAGGTGATGTGGTTCAACGGGATCACAGCGATTCGGATCGGGCTGCGATCGCGCAACCCGGCCCGGGTTATACGCCGCCCCATGCCTGGGCTCTGGTTTGAACGCGGTTCGGATGATAAGGGAAAACGGGCAAGGCGGGCGGCATGAAATGCGCCGTATCTGCCGACTGGGCACGGGATCAATGAACGTCACCACCACACGCACCGCACTCGTCACCGGCGTTGCCGGTTTCATCGGCTTCCACCTCGCGCGCCGCCTCCTTGCCGATGGCTGGGTGGTGATCGGCATTGACGGGATGACCGATTATTACGATGTGCGCCTCAAGCAGGCGCGGCTGACCCAGTTGCGCGGCGCGGGCGGCGAGGGCACCAACGCCTTCCGTTTCCATGAGGTGATGCTGGAGGACGCCGCGCGCATTGCGGAGATCTTCGGCGAGGCAAAGCCGGATACGGTGGTGCATCTCGCAGCCCAGGCCGGCGTGCGCTATTCGCTGGAAAATCCGCGCGCCTATATCGATTCGAATCTCACCGGGACCTTCAACGTCATGGAGGGCGTGCGCGAGAGCGCGCCGCGGCATTTCCTCGCCGCCTCGACGAGCTCCGTCTACGGCGCCAACACCGAAATGCCGTTCGGCGAGACGGATCGTACCGATCATCCGATCACGCTCTATGCGGCCACCAAGAAAGCCAATGAGGCGATGCTGCATTCTTATGCGCATCTGTGGAACCTGCCGACGACGGCGTTTCGCTTTTTCACCGTCTATGGCCCCTGGGGCCGCCCGGACATGGCTTTGTTCAAATTCGTCAAGGCCATCCTCGCGGGCGAGCCGATCGATATCTATGGCGAAGGTCGCATGAAGCGTGACTTCACCTATATCGACGATCTGATCGAATCCGTCACCCGCCTGATCGAGACCCCGCCGGAGGCGGGCAAGCCCGTGGAGGGCATCGATGATTCGCTCTCCCCTGCCGCGCCCTGGCGCGTGGTCAATATCGGCGGTGGTCAGCCGGTGGGGCTCCTGCCCTTCATCGAGACCATCGAGCGCGAGCTCGGCCGCGAGGCGATCCGCAACATGCTGCCCATGCAGAAAGGCGATGTGCGCGAAACCGTCGCCTCCGCCGATCTGCTCCAGGCCCTGACCGGCTATCGCCCCGGGACAACGGTCGAGGAAGGCGTGCAGCGTTTCGTGGCCTGGTATCGGGACTATTACGCGATCGGGTGAGCGGACTGAAACAGCCGTTTCGCTCCCGCGTTTTTGCCACACAACCCCATCTTGGCCCACACGCCCCGCCCCTGCACTTGCCCCCGCGTCCCGCGCAGGCTTAATTGCGCGCTGCGAAATCGAAACGGGAGCACGGCGAGATGGCGTGGGATTTCTGGGTGGATCGGGGCGGTACGTTCACGGATGTGATCGGCAAGGATGCGCAGGGCGCGCTCACCTCGCGCAAGCTGCTCTCGGAAAATCCCGGCGCCTATCGCGATGCGGCGGTGCAGGGCATCCGTGATCTGCTCGGCCTCAAGGATGGCGAGCCGATCCCGAAAGGCGCCATCGGCGAGGTGCGCATGGGCACCACCGTGGCGACGAACGCCCTGCTCGAACGCAAGGGCGACCGCACGCTGCTCGTCACCACGAAGGGTTTTCGCGACGCCCTGCGCATCGGTTATCAGGGCCGGCCCGACATTTTCGCCAAGGCGGTCAGGAAGCCCGACGAGCTTTATGACGGCGTCATCGAGATCGACGAGCGCGTTCTCGCCGACGGGACGATCGAGGCGGCACCCGATCCCCGGTCCGTGCGCGCGGCTTTGGAACAGGCGCGCAGCGAGGGCTATCAGGCGGTCGCCATCGTCTTCATGCATGCCTATCGCTATGCGGATCACGAAAAGCTGGTGGCGGGCATCGCGCGCGAGATCGGCTTTCCGCAGGTCTCCGTCAGCCACGAGACCAGCCCGCTGGTGAAGCTCGTCGGGCGCGGTGACACGACGGTGGTCGATGCCTATCTCTCGCCGATCCTCGCGCGCTATGTGCAGCAGGTCTCCGATGCGCTGGAGGTTGAGCGCATCGGCGCGCGGCTGATGTTCATGATGTCATCGGGCGGGCTCACCGCCGCCGATCTGTTTCAGGGCAAGGATGCCGTACTCTCCGGCCCCGCCGGCGGCGTGGTTGGCCTCGCCGAGACGGGACGATCCGCCGGGTTCGGCCAGGTGATCGGCTTCGACATGGGCGGCACCTCCACCGATGTCGCGCATTATGACGGCGAATACGAGCGTGCCTTCGAGACGGAAGTCGCGGGCGTGCGCATGCAGGCGCCGATGATGCTGATCCACACCGTCGCGGCGGGTGGCGGCTCGATCCTGCATTACGACGGTGCGCGGCTGCGGGTCGGCCCCGATTCCGCCGGCGCCGATCCGGGCCCCGCCTGCTACCGGCGCGGCGGGCCGCTGGCGGTGACCGATGCGAATGTCATGACCGGCAAACTGATGCCGGAATTTTTCCCGCGCATCTTCGGCCCCAACCGCGACGAGCCCCTGGATGCCGAGGCCGTGCGCGCGCAATTCGCCGATCTCGCCGCGCGCATCGGCGACGGGCGCAGCGCCGAGGAAGTCGCCGACGGTTTCCTCAAGATCGCGGTCGCCAACATGGCCGAGGCGATCAAGAAGATCTCCGTGCAGCGCGGCTATGACGTCACCCGCTATGCGCTCAACTGCTTCGGCGGCGCCGGCGGCCAGCATGCCTGCCTCGTCGCCGATGCGCTGGGCATGAAGACGGTGCTGATCCATCCGCTTTCAGGCCTGCTCTCCGCCTACGGGATGGGGCTCGCCGATATCCGCGCCACCCGCCAGGGCGCCCTCGACATTCCCCTTGACGACGAGGCACCGGCGGGCCTCGTCGAAACCGCCACGCCGCTCGTCGCCGAGGCTCTGGGCGAGATCGCCCATCAGGGCGTGCCGCTCGATCGCACCCGCATCGTCGTGCGCGCCCATATCCGCTATGCCGGCACCGATACGGCGCTGCCGGTCGAGGCCGCGATGCTGGAAGGCGAAGCCGTGCACGCGGCCTTTGCCAGCGCTGACGCACGAGCCATGCGCGGCGTGTTCGAGGAGGCGCATAAACGCCGCTTCGGCTTCGTCGACGAGACCAAGCCGCTCGTGATCGAGAAGGTCGAGATCGAGGCGATCGGCGGCGGTGCGCAATTCGTCGAGGACGAGGTCGCGGAAACCGCCTCGGGCACCGCGCCGCATGATCACGAGACACGGTTCTTCTCCGAGGGCTGGCGCGAGGCGCGGGTCTATCGCCGGGAGAACATGCAGCCCGGCCATCGCGTGCCCGGACCCGCCATCATCGTCGAGCCCAATCAGACCATCGTGGTCGAGCCGGGCTGGGAGGCGAAGTTGACCGGGCGCGACCATCTCGTGCTCGCCCGCGTCGAAGCTCTCCCGCAACGCGTCGCCGTCGGTACGAAAGCCGATCCTGTGATGCTGGAGATCTTCAACAACCTGTTCATGTCGATTGCCGAACAGATGGGCGTGACGCTGCAGAACACCGCCTATTCAGTCAATATCAAGGAGCGGCTCGACTTCTCCTGCGCCGTGTTCGCCCCGGATGGCCAACTCGTCGCCAATGCGCCGCATATGCCGGTGCATCTGGGTTCGATGGACGAATCGGTGAAGACCGTGATCCGCCTCAACCCGGAAATCAATCCCGGCGACGTCTTCACCCTCAACGCGCCCTATAACGGCGGCACGCATCTGCCCGACATCACCGTCTGCACGCCGGTCTTCGACGATGCAGGCGAGGAGATCCTGTTCTGGGTGGCGAGCCGCGGGCATCACGCGGATGTGGGCGGCGTGGCGCCGGGCTCGATGTCGCCGCTCGCGACGCATATCGAGGAGGAAGGCGTCTATATCGACAATTTCAAGATGATCGATCGCGGGCGCTTCCTGCGCAAGGAGCTCGAGGACCTTCTCACCGGTGCGGCCTATCCGGTGCGCAACGTCACGCAGAACGTCAACGATCTGATCGCCCAGGTCGCGGCCAACGAGAAGGGGGTGGCGGAGCTGCGCAAGATGGTCACCACTTTCGGCCTCGACGTGGTGCGCGCCTATATGGGCCACGTTCAGGACAATGCCGCAGAGAGCGTGCGCAATCTTCTCGACAATCTTACCGATTGCAGCTTCGCATATGAGATGGATCAGGGCTGCGTGATCAGGGTCGCGATCTCGGTCGATCGCAAGAACCGCCGGGCGAAGGTCGATTTCACCGGCACCTCGCCGCAACGCGAGGACAATTTCAACGCACCCATGCCCGTGACCCGCGCTGCAGTGCTTTACGTCTTCCGGGTGATGGTCGATGACGCGATCCCGATGAATGCGGGTTGCCTGCGCCCGATCGAGGTGGTGATCCCTGAAGGCTCGATGCTCTCCCCGCGCTATCCGGCAGCGGTGGTGGCCGGCAATGTCGAGGTCAGCCAGGCGGTGACGAATTGCCTCTTCGGCGCGTTGAAGGCGATGGGCGCCTCGCAGGGCACCATGAACAATCTTACATTCGGCGACGACCAGTATCAGTATTACGAAACGATCTGTTCCGGCTCGCCCTCGGGGCCGGGCTTCGACGGCACGGATGCGGTGCATGTGCACATGACCAATTCCCGCCTCACCGATCCGGAAATCCTGGAAACGCGCTTCCCCGTGGTGCTGGAGGATTTCCACATCCGCAAGGGCTCGGGCGGCAAGGGACGCTGGAAGGCGGGCGACGGCACCAGCCGCACCCTGCGCTTCCTGAAGCCGATGTCCTGCGCCATCCTCGCCTCCCACCGCCGCGTCCGGCCCTTCGGTGTCGATGGCGGCGAGCCGGGCGAGGTGGGGCGCACCTTCGTGCGGCGCAAGGACGGGCGGATCGACGAGCTCGGCGGCTGCGACCAGACGCAGATGGAGGCCGGCGAGGCGGTCACCGTGATCACGCCCACCGGGGGCGGTTACGGCAAGGCGTGATGTGGCAGTGCGCGCGGGCGGCTGAAGCCCCGCGCGCGCCGCGTCAGAAATTGACCCAGTACTGGTCGGCGTGGATCGTGCCGATATGGCGGTAGCCGAGACTCTTCAGGCTTTCGGCATTGTCGTCATCGAAAGCCTCGATCTGGATGAGGCAACGGTTGCGCCCAAGCGCCTGCCGCATGCCGGCGATCACCTCGCTCTCGAAACCCTCGCAATCCATCTTGATCATCAGGGTCTCGCCGGCGACATCCGCGACCCGATCGAACGGCATCACCGTAACCGCATACTGCCCGGCGCTCGCCCCATCCGACTCCCCTTCGCCGACGATGCGGGAGGTGCCGCGATTATCCTGCGCACCTTCGCGAAAGGCGAGCTCGGCCTCTTCCCGTCCCAGAGCGTAGTCGCGCACGGCGATGCGCTCCTCGAGCCGGTTGAGGGCGATATTGCGTTCGAGCAGGCGCCGGTTGTTGCGATCGGGCTCGAAGGCGACAGCGGAGGCGACGACGCCCTGCCCGACCAGCACGCAGGCGTAGAGACCGAGATTCGCGCCGATATCATAGAAGCGATCCGGCTTCTCGCGCCGCGCCCAGTCCATCAGAAAGCGCAGCTGGCGATTGTCGTAGGTATTGACCGCAATACCCTTGGACACGCTGTCGCCGAGGGTACAAACAAAGCGCGTATCGAAATAGCGGGTTTCAAAAGGCGCCTTCCCGTGCCGCCAGCGAAACCACAGCTTGCGGACACTGCCGATCTGGCGGCGCAGCCAGGAATGGCTGCGCGTGTGAACGAAGGGGTGCTTCATCTGTCGTCTCCGCAACGCGTCGAAGACGACTGAGTGCCTCGCTCCCCGGCGCGCGTCAAGCGGATCGCCCCTTACGCCCGCAGCCGCGCATTTTCCGGATCATAGGGGCTCTCGCCGAGCACCGTGGCGATGCAGGGCGCGCCGAGCAGATCCATCTCCATCTGTGTCCCCACCGCGGCGTGATCCGGGCGGACCATGGCGAGCGCCAGCGATTTGCCGACGCGGAAACCATAGGCACCGCTCGTGGTGCGTCCGATCATCTCGCCGGCGCTGAAGAGCGGGTTGTTGCCCAGCGAATCGGCGTCGTTATGGCCACTCACTTCGAGCGTCACGAAGAGATTGCGCAGCCCCTCGGCCTGACGCCGCAGCAATGCCTCGCGCCCGAGGAAATCGCCCTTGTCGAGGCGGATGAAGCGGTCGAGCCCGGATTCGAGCGCCGGATATTCGATCGACATCTCCGTGCCCACCATGCGGTAGGATTTCTCGATGCGCATGGATTCCATCGCCCGGATGCCGAAGGGTGCGAGACCGAGATCAGCGCCGGCCTGCATCAGGGTGTCGAAGATGTGATTTTGATATTCGATGCCGTGATGGATCTCGTAGCCGAGCTCGCCAACGAAATTCACGCGCAGCACCTTCGCCGGGGCGAGCCCGATGCTGGTCTCGATCCCCGCGAGCCAGGGCAGCGCCGCGTTGGAGACGTCGTCGGCGCAGACCCGTTCGAGCAGCATCCGCGCCTTCGGGCCGGCGATCACGAGCACGCCCATGGCGCTGGTGAGATTGTCGAAATCGACAGAGCCGTCGCGCGGCAGGTGCTTGCCGATCCAGTCATGGTCGAGCCGCTGGAAGCCCCCCGCCGAGACGAGGTAGAAGCTGTCATCCGCCTCGCGCTGGATGGTGAATTCCGAATGCACGCCGCCACCGGGCGAGAGTGAATGGCACAGGCCGACGCGCCCGGTCTTTCCCGGCAGACGGTTCGCCACGATCCGGTCGAGGAAGGCCTGCGCGCCCGGCCCCGAAAGCCGCGCCTTGGCGAAGGGGGTCATGTCGAGCAGGCCGACATTCTCCATGACATTGGCGCATTCCGCCCCCACCGCATCGAACCAGCGCGAGCGGCGGAAGGACCAGTGATCCTCCCGCGGCGTGCCGGCGGGCGCAAAGAAATTGGGGCGTTCCCAGCCAAATTTCTGCCCGAACACGGCGCCGAGCGCCTTCATCCGGTCGTGACAGGGGGCCTGGCGCAGCGGGCGCGCGCCGGGGCGCTCCTCATCGGGATAGTGGATGGTGAAGACGCTGGCATAAGCCTCCTCGTTCTTTGCCGCGAGATAGGCTTTCGACGCGTAATCGCCGAAGCGGCGCGGATCGACGCCAAGCATGTCGATCGTGGGCTCGCCCTCGACGATCCATTCGGCGAGTTGCCAGCCCGCCCCGCCCGCAGCGGTAATGCCGAAGCTGTGGCCCTCGTTGAGCCAGAAATTGCGCTTGCCCCAGGCCGGGCCGATGATCGGGCTGCCGTCCGGCGTATAGGCGATGGCGCCGTTATAGACCTGCTTGACGCCGACCTCCCCGAAGATCGGCACGCGCGCGATGGCGCTCTCGATATGTGGCGCGAGCCGGTCGAGATCCTCCTGAAAGAGTTCGTATTCGCTGTCCGCGCCCGGGCCGTCGCGGTAGCAGGCGGGCGCGCCGGCCTCGTAGGGCCCGAGCAGCAGCCCGCCGCGTTCCTCGCGCATGTACCAGGAGCCGTCGGATTCACGCAAAACCGCGAGCTCACTATCGCCCTGCGCGCGGCGCGCCACGATCTCGGGATGCGGCTCGGTGACGATATACTGATGCTCCACCGGCATGACCGGGATGTCGAGCCCGACCATGCGCCCGGTCTGGCGGGCGAAGCTGCCGGTGGCGCAGACGACGTGTTCGCAGGTGATCGCGCCCCTGTCGGTCGTCACGACCCATTCGTCATCGGGCTTCTGCGTGATCGACAGCACGCTGGTATGGCGATGGATCGAGGCGCCCAACGCGCGGGCGCCGGTGGCGAGCGCCTGGGTCAGATCGGCGGGCTGGACATAGCCGTCATCGGGATGGCGGATCGCGCCGACGAGGCCGTCTGGCACCGCGAAGGGCCAGATTTCGGCGACCTGCTCAGGCGTGAGAAATTCGACATTCACACCGATGGATCGCGCCACGCCGGCATATTGGCGGTACTCGTCCATGCGGTCGCGGCTGGTGGCGAGGCGGATATTGCCGACGCGCGAAAGCCCCACATCCTGCCCGGTCTCCGCCTCCAGCGCTCCGTAAAGCGCGACGGAGTATTTGTGGATCTGGCCGACCGAGTAGCTCATGTTAAAGAGCGGCAAAAGCCCCGCCGCGTGCCAGGTCGAGCCGGAGGTGAGCTCCTTGCGCTCGATCAGCACCACATCCGACCAGCCCTTGCGAGCGAGGTGGTAGAGCGTGGAGACGCCGACGACGCCTCCGCCGATGACGACGACACGGGCATGGGAGGGCATCGCGTTCTTCATCATCCACCTCGCTCGTTTCAGGCCATGTCGGCCGCTTGCGTCGCTATGAGAGCCCGACGATCTCTCCGTCCCGGTCGAGCCCGATCCCGAGTGCCGCCGGCTGTCGTGGCAGCCCGGGCATGGTCATGATCTCCCCGCACAAAGCCACGACGTAGCCTGCCCCGGCGGAGAGCTTCACGTCGCGCACCGGCAAAACGTGACCGGCCACGTCCGAGCCGCGCGCGGCATCGGCGGAGAAGCTGTATTGCGTCTTGGCGATGCAGACCGGCAGATGGCCGAAACCGAGCGCTTCGTATTCGCCGAGCTTGCGCGCCGCCATGTCGGACAGGGCGATGTCGGAGGCCTGGTAGAGACCGGTCGCGACCGCGCGGATCTTCTCGCCGAGTGGCGCATCGTCGGGATAGATCAGCCGCACCGGCTCGCGCGGCGCATCGAGTGCGTCGAGTACGGCCTGTGCGAGATCAGCTGCACCGGTACCGCCTTCCGCCCAGTGCCGAGCGAGGACGAGACGCACGCCTTCCTCGGCGCAGATATTCTCGATCGCCGCGCGCTCGGTATCGCTGTCGCCGGTGAAATCGTTGAGGCCGATGATCGGGGCGAGGCCGAACGCGCGCAGGATGCGGATATGCTGGCGCAGATTATCGCCACCGCGCCGCACGGCTTCGACATTTTCGCGACCGAGATCGGCTTTCGCCACCCCGCCCTGCGCCTTGAGCGCGCGTACGGTGCAGACAAGCACCGCCGCGTCCGGACGCAGATCCGCCTGGCGGCATTTGATGTCGAGGAACTTCTCGGCGCCCAGATCAGCGCCGAATCCGGCTTCCGTGACGACAATATCGGCGAGCGCCAAAGCCGCCTTGGTGGCGATCACCGAAGAGCAGCCATGGGCGATGTTGCCGAACGGGCCGCCATGCACGAAGGCGGGGGCATGCTCGATGCTCTGGACCAGATTGGGCTGGAGCGCATCGCGCAAGAGCACGGCCATCGAACCATCGGCACCGATATCACGGGCGGTGACGGGGGTCTTGTCGCGGCGATAGCCGATGACGATGGCGCCGAGCCGGCGTTGCAGGTCGTCGAGATCTTCGGCAAGGCAGAGGATCGCCATCACTTCCGAGGCAGCGATGATGTCGAAACCATCCTCGCGCGGCACGCCATGGGCCGGCCCGCCGAGGCCGATGGTGATGTTGCGAAGCGCCCGGTCGTTCATGTCAATGACGCGCTTCCAGGTGATGCGGCGCACATCGATATCCTGGGCATTGCCCCAGTGCAGATGGTTGTCGAGCATGGCCGAGAGCAGGTTGTGCGCGGCGGTGACGGCGTGGAAATCGCCGTTGAAATGCAGGTTGATGTCCTCCATCGGCAGCAATTGTGCCCGTCCGCCGCCAGCAGCGCCGCCCTTCATGCCGAAGCACGGCCCGAGCGCCGGCTCGCGCAGGCAGACGATGGAACGCGCACCGAGATGGTTGAGCCCGTCATTGAGCCCCACGCTCGTCGTGGTCTTGCCCTCGCCGGCGGTGGTCGGTGTGATCGCGGTAACGAGGACGAGCTTGCCGCGCGGGCGTTCGCGCAGGCCCGCGATCGCGTCATGGGTGAGCTTGGCCTTGTAATGGCCATGCGGGATCAGTGCATCCGGCGTGAGGCCGAGCTTTTCCTCCGCGAGGCCGAGGATCGGGCGCATGCGCGCGGCGCGGGCGATCTCGATATCGGGCGCGCCGGGCGGCGGGAGATCGGCCTGGCGCTTGGTCGCATCCTGCGAAAAGCGGGTCTGGGGAAAGGTGTTCATGATGCGGCATCCTCGACATGTGCGGTTTCTCGTTGGGCCGTTGCGCGCAGATCATCGAGGGCCTGCGCGCGCCAGGACAGAGCCTGCGCTGCGCCGCCGAAACAGTACAGGTGAACCCCTGCAAGGTTCGTGGGCGGGTTCGCGTCATCTGATCCGGCGAAGCCCGCGATCAAGGGCAGCGGATCAAAACGCTTGAGCATCTGCAGTGCATCGGGCCGCCGGCCCAGCAGCCGTGCCGAGGCACCGACACCGCAACGCATGGCAAAGCGGATCAGCGTTCCCATCCCGACAGGTGCGGGAATGCCGATGCGCACAGGCGCGTCGATCCCCGCTGCGCTCAGACGCGCGCACCAGGCGATGACGGGGGCGGCGTCGAAGCTGAACTGCGTCACGATCGTCAGCGACAGGCCATGCGCGCGGGCATGCGCCTGCTTGTACCGCAGGGCCGCCATCAGCGTCGCCTCATCCGCATGCGGATGGCCCTCCGGATGCCCGGCGACATGGAACCGGGTCAGGCCCGCATCGGCGAATTGCGGCATATCGAGGAGGCCGAGCGTATCGGCAAACGGCCCGACGGGCCGGGGCGCATCGCCGGCGATCAGCAAAAGCCTTGTGACATCATGCGCGGCGAGGCCGTCGAGAAAGCGTGCGAGCGTGTCGTTATCGGGCACGGCGCGGGCGGGCAGATGCGGCACCGGTGTGAAGCCGCGCAGCGACAGATCGCGACAGGCATCCAGCGTCTGATCGAAATCCGCACCGGGCAGGAAGGGCACGAAGACTTCCCCGATCGGATCAAGCGCGCCCGGTGCCGGGATACCCTCGGCAATCTGGCGCGGGGCGATCTCGATCGAGGCATCAGCCAGCAGCCGGGCCATCCGACCGGCGCGGGTGAGCGGCGCGGCATCTCCCGTGATCGCCTGAAATTCGCGAAATCCGTCCATGGCCGCCTCGCTCGGTTGCAGGCTGGTGGCGTGTCGCTCTTGGCGATTTTCGGGAAGCGCCCTGTACGGCGCTTCCCGATCTTGCGCTCAGTAGGCGTAGTCGCGCCCCTGGCTGCGTGCGCGTTCACGCGCATTGGCGTTGACCGATGGCCGGAACGGAATGTCACAGACCTCTGCCGCCACCGCGATGCCGGGCGTCTCGGCATATTCATCCGGCAGCCAGACATTGAGCGGCGTGCCGAGTTCCTTGTATTCCACCGGCACCCAGGCGAGCGCGATGTTCACGCCGAGCTCCGGCGAGTACCAGGGCGAGGTGACGTAGCCGATCGGCTCACCGCCCTGCGGGCCGGAGACCAGCCAGAAATCGGGCGCGTAATCGGTGATCGGTTTGCCCCCGAGCTTCATCCCCACCATGATGTTGCGGAAGGGATAGCGCCCGGCTTCGAGCTCGTCGCGCACGGCTTCGAGCTTCGCCTTGCCGATATAGTCGGCGGTCTTCAGGCGCGGCACCTGATAGGCCAGATTGCACTGGAAGGGCAGCGTCTCCTGGTCGATATCCTGCCCCCAGGAGAGGATCCCCGCCGCGATGCGCCGGTGGTGGGCCGGGGCGATCACCATGAGCTGGTGCTTCTCGCCCGCCGCGAGAACCGCATCCCACATCTTCTCCGCATGCAGCGTGGCATCGCGCAGATAGATCTCGTAGCCCTTCTCGCCAGTAAACCCCGTCTGCGAGACGATCACGTCGCAACCGGCAACCTTGCCTTCCATCAGCCCGTAGAAGGGCAGATCGCGCACGGCATCGCCGAACAGATCAGCCATCAGGTCTTCCGATTTCGGGCCCTGGATCTGCACCGGGGAGACGTCGATCTCTGCGATCGTGACATCGAAGCCCTTGCCGATATTGACGCCGCGCATCCACAGCTCCAGATCGCTGTCGGAGATCGAGAACCAGAACTCGTCTTCGGCGATGCGCAGCAGCACCGGGTCGTTGAGAATACCGCCATCCTCGTTGCACAAGATGACGTATTTGCCCTTCATGGGCTGGATCTTCGTCGCGTCGCGGGTGATGACGTAATTGACGAAGGCCTCCGCGTCAGGGCCCTTCACCTGGATCTGCCGCTCGACGGCGACGTTCCACATGGTGACGTGGTTGATCAGCGCGTCGTATTCCGCCATCGCACCGCCGTCATCCGGGCGGGTATAACCGCGCGGATGGTACATGCGGTTATAGACCGTGGCACGCCAGCAGCCGGCCTCGACCGAGAGATGCCAGTAGGGCGACTTGCGCACCCGCGTCGAAATCAGCATCTGGACCGGCGTGGGGCCGGATTGACGCAGATTGATCGGGACGCGTCTGTCGGATTGATCGACGCTCTCGCAATGACCCGCGACGTTGCGCATCAGGGTCGGGATATGCGCGTCAGTGGGCTCGAAGCCCTCGATCGCGGCGCCCTGCGTGACGGGCTGCTCGAGGCCCGTTGATTCCGTTGCATGTTCCGTTGCCATGATGACCCTCGCTTCCTGCTCGCGCTACGATGGAGCCGATGATGTCAGCATGCCTGCAAATGCGCCGGCGTGATGCTCTGGCAACGACGGCGAATACGCAGAAAACGTCGCATATACGTTCCGACTGGCACGTTTTCGTGAGCGACGACATGAATTGCCACGCTTTTTATTGAAAACGCGTGTCGTTTTCGTGATAGTTTCCGTCGCCGGCAAGTCGTTGCATCATGCGGCTTGCTGATTCACTTGAGGCGCGTATCATCGCGCAGGGCGGGATTCGGCGGGAAGGAGGCGGACATGTTCGGCGTACCGGCGGCCCATCAGACGCGGATGATCGACTTTCTGCTCTTGCCGGAATTCTCGATGATGGCCTTCACGGCCTCGGTCGAACCCCTGCGCGCGGCCAACCAGCTCTCCGGCAGGCCGCTCTATGCCTGGCGCAGCCTCTCTCTCACCGGCGATCCGGTCTCCGCCAGCAACGGCGTCGTGGTTCATCCAGCCGGCGGCATCGACGATGCGGGGCCGGGCGCGAGCCTGTTCGTCTGTGCGGGTCTGCGCGCCGAGCGTATCCGCGACAGGGCGCTGTTTGCGCGGTTGCGGGAACTGTCACGCATGGGTGTCGGGCTCGGCGCGGTCTGCACGGGCGCACTCGTGCTCGCGCGGGCCGGGCTGCTTGACGGCTATAACTGCACCATCCACTGGGAGCATGTTGAGGGCTTCGCCGAGGAGTTTCCCGAGCTGAAGATCACCGCAACCCTGTTCGAGATCGACCGGGACCGCTATACCTGCTCGGGCGGCACCGCCCCCCTCGACATGATGATCAACGGCATCGCCCGCGACCATGGCGAGGAACTCGCCGTCGCGGTGGCGGAGCTCCTGCTGCACAATCTGGTCCGCCATCCCCACGACACCCAGCGTATGCCCGTCCAGCACCGCACCGGCATCTCGCATCCCAAGCTGCTCGCCGTAATCGCGCATATGGAGGCGTATATCGAAAGCCCGGTGCCGCTGCGCAACCTGGCCGCCGATGCCGGTCTCTCGCCGCGCCAGCTGGAGCGGCTGTTTCGCGAGAAGATGGGCAAGACGCCATCGCGCTATTATCTCGAACTGCGCCTGCAGCGCGCAAGGCTGCTGCTGCTGCAGACCACCATGCCGATCCTGCAGATCGCGGTGGCCTGCGGTTTCACCTCCGCCTCGCATTTCGCGCGCTGCTATTCGGAACTGTTCGGCCACGCGCCACGGATCGAGCGCGCCCGCGCCGCACGCGTCCCGGGGCTGGAGAGCGAGCCGGGCGACGCCCTCGCCATGGAGGCGTGATGTCGCGGGTTCGTCGGCGCGCGATGTCGCTTCTGCGCAAGCAGCTGTCGCCTTTGCGCTATTGACGACAAGGGCGAATGCTATCGTGCGCGATGAGCTGATTGCGGGGGGCGCCGGCGAGCGAGGGCGGCATGACACGGTATTCCTTATGGTCGTTGCTGCGCGAGGGGCTCCGTGGCCACACGGGCTGGCAGCCGGTCTGGCGCGAGGCCGAACCGAAACCCGCCTATGACGCGGTGATCATCGGCGGCGGCGGGCATGGCTGCGCCACGGCCTATTATCTCGCGAAGGAGCACGGCCTCACCAATATCGCCATCGTCGAGAAGGGCTGGCTCGGCGGCGGCAATGCGGCGCGCAACACCACCATCATCCGCTCGAACTATCTCTATGACGCCAGCGCCGCAATCTACGATCACGCCCTGCAGCTCTGGAAGGGGCTGGGGCGCGAGCTCAATTTCAACATCATGATGAGCCATCGCGGCGTGCTCAATCTCGCCCATGACGATAACGAGGTGCGCCAGCTCAGGCGTCGTGTGGAGGCCAACCGCCTCAACGGCGTCGAGGCCGAATGGCTCGATGCGAAACAGGTGGCGGAATATTGCCCGATCATCAACATGAGCCCGGACTCGCGCTATCCCGTCATCGGCGCGACCCTGCAGCGCTCCGGCGGTGTCAACCGGCACGATGCCGTGGTCTGGGCCTATGCCCGCGCCGCGCATGATCTGGGCGTCGACATCATCCAGAATTGCGAGGTGACCGGGCTGAAGATCGAAGCCGGGCGCATTACCGGGCTCGAGACCAGTCGCGGCACCATCCGCACGCCGAAAGTCGCGAGCGTCGTCGCGGGCCATACCAGCGTGATCGGCGCCATGGCGGGCCTGCGGCTGCCGATCGAGAGCCACCCGCTGCAGGCACTCGTCTCGGAGCCGATCAAGCCGGTCAATCCCTGTGTCGTGATGTCGAATGCGGTGCATGCCTATTGCAGCCAGTCGGACAAGGGCGAGCTCGTCATCGGCGCCGGGATCGACGCGCATCTCTCCTATACCCAGCGCGGGGCGTTTCCGGTGATCGAGGAGGAGATCGCCGCCGTGCTGGAACTCTTCCCGATCTTTTCTCGGCTCAAGCTGATGCGCCACTGGGGCGGCATCGTCGATATCTGCCCCGATGCGAGCCCGATCATCTCGAAGACGCCGGTGAAGGGGCTTTATATCAACGGCGGCTGGGGCACCGGCGGCTGGAAGGCGACGCCGGCTTCGGGCCATGCGCTTGCCGATCTCGTCGCGCGTGACGAGCCCAACGCCATCGCCGCGCCCTATTCGCTTGAGCGCTTCACCACCGGCAGGCTCGTTGCCGAACACGGCGCCGCCGCCGTGGCGCATTAGGGGGAATTGCCATGTTTCGCATCCGCTGCCCCTATTGCGGCGATCGCGACCAGATCGAATTCGGCTATGGCGGCGAGGCGCATATCGCCCGTCCGCGCGAGCCGGAGGCGATCAGCGATGCGCAATGGGCCGATTACGTCTTCATGCGCACCAATACCAAGGGGCTCTTCGCCGAACGCTGGGTACATTCCGCCGGCTGCCGGCGCTGGTTCAACGCCCTGCGCGATACCGCGACGGATCGCTTCGTCGCCACCTATGTGATCGGCGAAAAACCGCCGCTGCCGGTCACGCAAGGCGGGGATGAAGGCGCACCCGTCGAAGAGGGCGCCGAAGCAGAAGCGGCGGAAATCGCAGGTGGAGGCCGGCCATGAGCCCACAGCCCGCACGCCTTGCGCAAAACCGCCTGCCCCAGGGCGGTCTGATCGACCGCACGAAGCCGATCACATTCTTCTTCGACGGCAAGCGCTATCAAGGCCATGCCGGCGACACGCTCGCCTCGGCGCTTCTCGCCAACGGCGTGCATCACGTGGCGCGCAGCTTCAAGTATCACCGCCCGCGCGGCATCCTCGGGGCCGGCCCGGAGGATCCCGGGGCGCTGGTGCGCATCGGCTCCGATCCGGCGACAATGGTGGTCAACCAGCGTGCCACCGAGGTGGAACTGTACGACGGGCTCAAGGCCTTCCCCCAGAATTGCTGGCCCTCGCTGCGTTTCGATATCGGTGTCGTCAACGACCTGATGCACCGGTTTCTGCCGGCGGGTTTCTATTACAAGACCTTCATGGGGCCGCCGGGAAACTGGATGGCCTTCGAACCCTTCATCCGCCGCGCGGCAGGTCTCGGCCCGGCGCCGAGCGCACCCGATCCCGCGCGCTACGAGCACATGAACCGCCATTGCGAGGTGCTGGTCATCGGATCCGGCCCCGCCGGTCTCGCGGCAGCGCGTGAAGCGGCGCGTACCGGCGCGCGGGTGATCCTCGCCGAGGAAAGCGCGGCCTGCGGCGGGCGCATCCTCGCAGAGGCCGAAGGCGATGCGCTGATCGAGGGGCTCGCGCCCCGCGCCTGGTGCGCGGCGGTGCTGGACGAACTCGCCGCGCATCCCGAGGTGACGCTTCTCACCCGCACCAGCGCTTCGGGCTATTATGCCCAGAACTGGGTGACGCTATTCGAGAATTGCACCGATCACCTGCCCCCATCCGAGGCGGGCAATCTGCCGCGCCATCGCCTGTGGCGGGTGCGCGCGCAGCAGGTGATACTCGCCACCGGCGCGATCGAGCGACCGCTCGTCTTCAACGGCAATGACCGCCCCGGCATCATGCTGGCCTCTGCCGCGCGGACCTACCTGCATCGCTACGGCGTGCGCCCGGGCGAGAACGCCGTGATCTTCACCAATAACGACGATGCCTGGCGCAGCGCCTTCGATCTGCATGATGCGGGGACACGCATCGCCGCCATCATCGATACACGACCCGATCCCGCCCATCGCGATGCGGCGCAGGCGCGCGGGATTCCGGTCAGGCTCGGCGCGACCATCCTCGCCACGCGCGGCCGTCGGCGCATCCGCAGCATCGATGTCGCGGCTTTCGATGCTGGCGGCGTGGCCGGCAGGCCCGAGCGCATCGCCTGCGATCTGCTCTGCGTCTCCGGCGGCTGGTCGCCGAACGTGGCGCTGTTTTCGCAATCGGGCGGCAGCCTGCGCCATGACGAGACGCTCGCCGCCTTCGTGCCCGACGCGGCGCGTCAGGCGGTGGTGCCGGTCGGCGCCTGTGCAGGAGATTTTGCGCTGAGCGACGCGATTTCGAGCGGCGCGGAGGCCGGGCGCGCAGCGGCGCGCAAGACGGGATTCGTTGCAGACGCAACCGATCATGCAGCCGGCGAGACCCGCAACGGGACGCCGCCCTACCGCGTCACGCCTGTCTGGGAGCTTCCCTCGAACCGCCCGAAATCGCGCATCCGCGCCTTCGTCGATCACCAGAACGACGTCACCGCCAAGGATCTGCACCTTGCCGTGCGCGAGGGCTATGGCGCGGTCGAGCATGCCAAGCGCTATACCACGACGGGGATGGGCACCGATCAGGGCAAGACCGTGGGCATCAATGCCATCGGGGTGCTCTCGGGCGTGCTCGACAAGCCGATCGGCGAGATCGGCGTCACCACCTACCGCCCGCCCTGGAAGCCGATCAGCTTCGGTGCCGTCGCCGGGCAACATGTCGGCGCGCTGTTCCATCCGCGCCGCACGACGCCGATGCATGACTGGCACGTGGCAAACGGCGCCGTTTTCGAGATCGTCGGCGACTGGTTGCGGGCGCGGGTCTATCAGCAACCGGGGGAGGATTTCGTGGCGGCGCTTCAGCGCGAATGCCGCGCGGCGCGCAACGCCATCGGCGTGCTCGACGCCTCCACGCTCGGCAAGATCGACATACGCGGCAAGGATGCCCGCGCCTTCCTCAACCGCATCTACAGCAATGCCTGGATGAAACTCGAGCCGGGTCGCTGTCGTTATGGTCTGATGACGAATGAGGACGGCATGGTTTTCGATGATGGTGTCACGGCCTGTCTTGCCGATGATCATTTCCACATGACCACGACGACGGGCGGCGCCGCGCGGGTGCTCGCCTGGCTGGAAGAATACCACCAGACCGAATGGCCCGATCTCGAGGTCTATATGACCTCCGTCACCGAACAATGGGCCGTCGCCTCGATCTGCGGGCCGCGCGCGCCGGAACTCGCGGCGGGTCTGTTCGACGATATCGATGCGGATCCGGAACGCTTCCCCTTCATGAGCCATGCATCCGGCCATATCGACGGGGTGCCGGCCCGGGTGTTTCGCATCTCCTTTACCGGCGAGATCAGCTACGAGATCAATGTGCCGGCGAGCTACGGGCTCTGGCTCTGGCGCACCCTGATGGAGCGCGGCGGGCCCTACGGCATCACACCCTACGGCACCGAGGGGATGCATCTGCTGCGTGCCGAGAAAGGCTTCATCATTGTCGGCCAGGAGACCGACGGCACGCTGACGCCGGTCGATCTCGGCATGGGCTGGGCGGTGAAGAAGAACGCGGATTTCATCGGCAAGCGCTCGCTCACCCGCTCCGATACGGCCCGCGACGACCGGCTGCAACTGGTCGGGCTCCTGAGCGATGATCCCGCCTTCGTCATTCCGGAAGGCTCCCAGATCATCGCCTCGGCGCGCGAGCAGAGCCCGCGCACGCCGATGATCGGCCATGTCACGTCGAGCTATTTCAGCCCCAATCTCGGGCGCGCGATCGCCCTCGCCGTCGTCGCCGGCGGGCATGGGCGCATGGGTGAGCGCATCCATGTCGCCCGCCGCGACGCCGAGCCCGTTCCCGCCACGATCACCGGCACCGATTTCCTCGCAGGCCTGAAGGACGCATCATGATCGACGAGCGCCGTGTTTCCCCGCTGGCTCACCGCGAGCCCCTCCATGCCGGCGATTTCGCCCATCTCGCAGAAGACGCCTTTCGCGGGATCGTGAGCGTGCGCGCCGCGCCGATCCATCTCGCAGCGCCCCTCCAGGCGGTGACGGGACGCATTCTGCCGATCCGCGCCGGCCATGCCGATCTGGGGCGTCGCTGCGCCGTGCTCTGGCTTGGCCCGGATGAATGGGCGATTCTTGCCGCGCCCGATACGGCAGCCGGGATCGCGCAGGATCTGTCGCAGGCGCTGGCGCTCTATCAGCATCAGGTGGTGGATGTCAGCGACTACAACACCGTGCTCAGCCTGCGCGGCAGCGCGGTGCGCGCGCTTCTCGCCAAGCTGATCACGATCGACCTGCATCCGCGCCATTTCGCCCGCGGCAGCGGCGTGGCCACCCTGTGCGGCAAGGCGCAGGTCTGGCTGATCTGCCGCGAGGACGAAAAGAGCGCCAGCGAGCCGCTCTTCGATCTCGTGGTGCGCCGCTCCATGGCGGATTACCTATGGTGCCTGATCGCCGATGCCGGTCGCGAATGGGCGTTGCCGCCGCAGGAGTCGATCGGCCAGGTCCCGCTGCACATGCCGGGATAAGGGCCGATCAGCCTGCGCGGATCATCCGCTCACAAGAGCTTCGCGCCGAAATTGCGGTCCGGGTCGAGCTCCATCGGCAGGTTCCCCGTCGGCGCGGCGGCGGGGCCGGCCTGGCGGGCGAGGAAACGGCCCGAGCCGGGAGCGGTTTGCAGCTTGCCCTCCTCGACGAGAGGATTGCCACGCAGGAAGACGCGCTCGGGCCAGCCCGTGACCTCCATCCCCGCATAGGGGGTATAACCCGTGCGGTCGAGCACCAGATCGTCTGATAGCGTGACGCGCTTCTGCGGATCCCAGATCACCAGATCGGCATCCATGCCCACGGCGAGATCACCTTTGTGGGGCAGATTGTAATGCGCCGCCGGCTGCGTCGCGGTCAGCGCGACGAAGCGTGACAGGCCGAGCCTCCCCTTCGAGACCATCGCATCGAACAGGAGCGGCATGCGCAATTGCAGGCCCGGCACGCCGTTGGCGATCTGCTTGAAGTTGACGTCCCTGCCCGCCAGGAACTTGCCGGTCTCGTCCGGAGCATAGGGCGCGTGATCGGATGAGATGGTCAGGAGATCGCCCAGTTCGAGCGCCCGCCACAAGGCGTCCTGATCCTCGAGCTCGCGCGGCGGCGGCGAGAACATCCATTTGGCGCCCTCGAGCCCCGGCTTGTCGAGCGCTTCCCTGGTGAAGAAGAGATATTGCGGGCAGGTCTCGGCGAAGACCTTGATCCCCTCCCCGCGCGCCCGGCGGATCACGGCGGCGCCCTCGCGGGTGGAGACGTGGAAGATCATCACCGGCTGGTCGAGCAGCGCCGACATCGCGATCAGCCGCTCGAACGCCTCCGGCTCGCTGGCGCGGGGGTGGCTGATCGCGTGGTATTTCGGCGCGGTATAGCCGCGATCGACGAGGCGCTTGGCCATCCAGGCGATCATGCCGTGATTCTCGGCATGAACGCAGATCATCGCGCCGTTCTCGCGCGCCACCGCCATCAGATCGAGCATCTGCTCGTCATGCAGGCGGATGGCGTCGTAGGTCATGAAGGCCTTGATCGAGGCATGGCCCTCGGCGATCAGCGCCGGCAGATCCTGCTTCAGGGTCTTCTGCGTCGGATCGGAGACGATCAGGTGGTAATTGTAGTCGATCACCGCACCCTTGCGTGCGAGCGCGGCGTAGTCGTCGACCACCTGGCGCATGTCCTTGCCGACATGCTGGGCGGCAAAGGCGATCACGCTGGTGGTGCCGCCATGGGCGGCGGAGGTGGTGGCGCTCTCCCAGGTATCGGCATTCATCACGCCGCCGCCGGAGAGCTGCTCGATATGGGCGTGGCTGTCGACACCGCCCGGCGTGACGATGCGCCCGCTCGCATCGATCTCGCGCTTGCCCGCGCCGAGACCATGGCCGATCGCGGCGATTCGCTCGCCCGAGACGGCGAGATCGGCCTCGACGCTGCCGGTCGAGCCGGCGAGAAGCGCGTTGCGGATGACGAGATCGTAGGCAGTGTCCGGCATGGTGCGTAAATCCCTTGTGCTTTTGTCCGACTGGACAATTTTCGCCCGCAGGTTTCAACTCCCGACAAGAGGAAAAGCAGATGAGCCGCCGCGCACGCATTCTGGTCATCAACCCGAATTCCAACGAGGCCGTCACCGACGGGCTCGCCGACGCGCTCGAACCGCTGGCCTTCACTGATGGCCCGGAAATCGTCTGCCGCACCCTGCGCGAGGGACCTTTCGGCATCGAGAGCCAGAAGGATGCCGAGAGCGTGACGCTGCCGCTGGCCCGCCTCGTCGCGGAGGATCCGGCGGATGCCTTCATCATTGCCTGCTATTCCGATCCCGGCCTGCATGTCTGCCGCGAGGCGACCCCGCGCCCGGTCTTCGGCATCGCCGAATGCGGCGTGCTCACCGCCCTGTCGCGCGCCGATCGCTTCGGCGTGATCGCCATCAAGGCCGGCTCGATCCGCCGGCATCTGCGCTATCTGCGCCAGATGGGGCTGATGGAGCGGCTCGCGGGCGAGCGTCCGCTGGAAATGTCGGTGGCCGAAACCGCTTCCGGCGAGGGAACGCTGGCGCGGATGATTGCGGTGGGCCGCGAATTGCGCGATCTCGACGGCGCCGAGGCGCTGGTCATGGGCTGCGCCGGCATGGCGCGCCACCGCAAGGCGCTGGAAGACGAACTCGGCATTCCCGTCATCGACCCGACGCAAGCCGCCGTCGCCATGGCGATCGGCGCGGTGCAGGTCGCGCAGATGCGGTGAAACACGGCTTGTCGCGGATCGAGCCGGGCAGGCCAGGCGTCGGAGCGCGACGCCTCCCGCATGGCTTTCCCTCCCGGCCGCGCGGTCGAGGCGGTCGCGCTCCGCTCCCTTGCGGGGGTCAATAAAACGCCACCCGCAGGCGCGGCTCGAGTTGGGCCAAATGATCGAAGTCCCCGAGATTGCGGGTTACCAACAGGCAGCCCAGCCGCGCGGCCTGCGCTGCGAGCACCGCGTCGCTTTGAGATTTGCGCCGGCTTTCCCGATCGTGACCTAGGAGCCGCGCCATGCATCCGGCAAGGATGTTGCCGCGCACGGCGTCTTCCGCCGTGAGATCAAAGATCCGGTGATCCGCGATGGCTGCCAGCAGATCCCGGATCGCGGCGATTGCATCGCTAGTCTCCGGATGTTTCGGGTCGAGCCTGCCGATCAGGAAACTCAATTCGCCGATCACCACCGGTGAATGCATGATCGTGCGCGCCGTTATGCGCTCCTCGATGACCTCAGGCAGCTTTCCCTGCAATTGATCGATGAAAATGCAGGTATCGAGCATGATCCGCTCGCCCGGTACGTCGCTCTCTGCAAAGCGATCCAGCTCCTCCGGCGGGCGAGCGGTGAATATCGTGGTGTGGCGTGCGGCGCGGCAGCGGCGGATGATCCTGTCGATATCCATCCAGTTCCCAGTTCCATGCGGTCAGAGGTCCAGATCGACCTTCGGGTCGATCCTGCCGCGCGCCGCACGAAACGCCTCGGGGAAGCCGTCATCGATCACGAGATTACCCAAAGCGAGTTCGATCAGCTGGCTGTCGCTCGCAACACCCGCCCGCTCGCGCGCGAGGGCGAGGAGCCTTGGATTCACGCGTCCGCCGAGCTTGGCGGTCTTGTCTCTGGTCATGCCGAGGCGATCGAGCAGGCCAAGCACATTGTCCCGCCGCCAGTTTGCCGGATCCTGCCTGTCGTCACGCGTCGTCTCGCTCATGGCACCCTCCTCGATGGCATCAATGTCGAACAAATACGCGAAAATGTCAAACATAGGCTGCGCATCAAACCCCCGAAACGATCGCCCTCCCCGTGCGTTGGCCGTATGCCGTCTTCGTTTGCGCATGAAAGATTGACGGAGATCATGGTGCCCCGTCGCATGGTCCGGCTCAATGGCTGCGTCTGGAACGGCGAAGGTGGCGCGCAACGGGAAGCCGGTTTACGAACCGCGAAAACGAGGGAGTGCACCACATGACCGAGCGTTTGATGATTCCGCATGAATGCCGCGTCGTCGTCGGGGACGGGGGCAAGGTACTTGTTCTATGCAATCACGGCTCACCCATCGCGCCGGATCTGCGGGTCGAGGATGTCTTCAAGGCTCCCGAGAACCCTGCGACTCATGAACAGGGTACCGACAGGCCCGGGCGCGCCATGGGCGTTGATGCGCATCGCTCGGGCGTCGGGCAAACCGATTGGCACCAGATCGCCGAACAGCGCTTCGCCAAGGAGATCGCCGAGACGCTGGAAGATATCCGGCGCGAGCGGGATGTGAAGAGCTTCATACTCGTCGCCCCGCCGAAAATCCTCGCGGAATTGCGGAAGGATATCAGCCATCAGGTCCGCGATCTGGTGGTGGCCGAGGTGGCCAAGGATCTCACCGGCCACCCCGTCCCCGATATCCAGAGCAATCTCGCCGATTGACGGATGTCACGCCTCGGCGGGCTTGTCCTGCGGCGCGACGGCGTATTGGGCGTCATCGACCCGCTCGAGCCATTCCACATGCACACCGTCAATATGCTCGTGAATGGCGATATGCGTCATCGCCCGGTCGGGCGCAGCGCCGTGCCAGTGCTTCTCGCCCGGCGGAATCCACACGGTATCGCCGGGCCGGATGACCCGCACCGGCCCGCCCCAGACCTGGATGTGCCCGATCCCGGCGACCACATGCAGCGATTGCCCGAGCGGATGCGTGTGCCAGTTGGTGCGCGCCCCCGGCGAGAAGATCACGCGGACCGCCTTGGCGCGCGCCGGCTCGGGCGTCTCCACGATCGGATCCTGCCAGACTTCGCCGGTGAAATATTCCTCCGCCACACGGCGCGAGGGCCGGGCTTCGGCTCTGAAGATATCCATGAAACGCTCTCTCCCTGTTGAGCCTGTGATTGGGCCGCAACCACGCGCCCGGGTCAAGCCGCGTATCGCGACACGCCGCTTTGCGCCGCTGCAATGGCGCAGTGTTCGAGGCCTGTGAGGAAGCCTTTGCCAGATGCATTGATCCGGGCCATCATCGCGCGGTCATGAGCGCATCATCGATCCTGCCCCCCTCTCTGCCCCCCTCGCCCGCCCGCCGCAGCGTCGCGCCGCCGCGCGCCTGGACCGAGTCCTATGGCGTGGCGCGCCACCCGGTCTGGCTGTTCGGCGCCGGGCATGTCGGGCGCGCGCTCGTTCTCGCGCTCGCGCCGCTGCCCTTCGCGCTCACCTGGTGCGACAGCCGCGAGGGCGCGTTTCCCGCGCATATCCCGGCCAATGTCACGCCTCTGCATCATGACGCGCCGGATGAACTCGTCGCGCGTATCCCTGCCGGTGCCTTCGTCCTCGTGATGAGCCACAGCCACCCGATCGATCTTGCCGTCACGGCGGCGGCTTTGGCGCGCGATGATCTGCCCTTTGTGGGGCTGATCGGATCGCGCACGAAGCGCGCGCGGTTCGAAAAGCGCTATCGCGAACTCGGCATCGCCGATGCGCGCATCGCGCAGCTTTCCTGCCCGATCGGGATCGCGGGCATTACCAACAAGGATCCCGCCATCATCGCCGCCGCGACGGCGGCGCAATTGCTTGCGCTGCGCGAAACGCTGCCCCATCAGGAGATCACGGACCATGCATGACGACGATGCCCGCTTTCTCGCGCATGCGGTGCGACTCTCGCGCGAGCATATGAACGAGGGCGCCGGCGGGCCCTTCGGTGCGGTAATCGTGCGCGACGGCAAGGTCCTCGCCGAGGGCTGGAACCAGGTCACCTCCGCGAATGACCCCACAGCGCATGCGGAAGTCGTCGCGATCCGGCGCGCCTGTCAGGCCGTCGGTGATTTTTCGCTCAAAGGCGCCGTGCTCTATACCAGCTGCGAACCCTGCCCGATGTGCCTCGCCTCGGCCTATTGGGCGCGCGTGGCACGGATCGTCTATGCCAATACCCGTGCTGACGCAGCGGCGATCGGGTTCGACGATTCCTTCATCTATGACGAGATTCCCAAAGCCCCGGAGGCGCGCAGCCTGCCGATCACCCACCAGCCGAACGCGGATGCGAAGGCGGTGTTCGAGGCCTGGCTGAACAAGCCCGACAGGGTTGCCTACTGATCGTCTTCCCTACTGATCGCTTGCGCGCTGCTTGCGCAGCTCTTCAAGCACATGGACGCGCAGGGCCGAGGAGAGATTCTCCCCCGCGCGCCCGGCATCGATCTCGGCGACGAGTTTCTGCAAGGCGATGCCGCGCGCCGAGGCGATGCGGCGCAGTTCCTCCCAGAACGGCTCCTCCAGCGAGATCGAGGTGCGGTGGCCGGCAATGGCGATGGAACGCTTGATGACCCCGCGCGGCCGGTCAGTCATTGTCGGGCCCGGCATTATCGGCGTCGTCATCATCCCGCGCGCCGAGGCGATGGCCTTCGAGCCGGGCCGTGTCGCGGGCGCGTTCGCTCTCGGTGAGCTGCTTCTCGCTCTTCCTGCGACCGAATTTCACCCGGTTGTCGGCGGCTTCGCGCTCGGCCTGTGCCCGCGCCTTGCGCTTGCGAAACTGACGCAGATTGACGACATCGCCGTTCATCGCCTCACCTCTTCGTCTTCGGCGCCTTTGCCGCGATCATGTCCTGCGGGCGCACGATGGTATCGAAAACTTCCGCCGAGATCTTGCCGGAAGCGAGCGCTTCCTCACGCAGGGTGGTGCCGTTCTTGTGGGCGGCCTTGGCGATATCGGCCGCGGCATCGTAGCCGATCGTCGGTGCGAGCGCGGTGACGAGCATCAGCGAGCGTTCCAGCAGATCGCCAATGCGCTCGCGATTGGCGCTGATTCCGGTGACGCAGTTATCGGTAAAGCTGCGCGCTCCGTCGGCCAGCAGCCGGATGCTCTGGAGCATATTGAAGGCGATCACCGGCTTGAACACGTTGAGCTCCAGATGCCCCTGCGAGGCGGCGAAGGCGATCGTCTGGTTGGCGCCCATGACCTGCGCACAGACCATGGTCAGCGCCTCCGCCTGGGTCGGATTGACCTTGCCCGGCATGATCGAGGAGCCGGGCTCGTTCTCCGGCAGCGACAGTTCCGCCAGCCCCGAGCGCGGGCCCGATCCGAGCAGCCTGATATCGTTGGCGATCTTGAACAGGCCGGTGGCGAGCGCGGTCAATGCCCCATGGGCGAAGACGAAGACATCGTGGCTCGCCAGCGCCTCGAACTTGTTCGGCGCCGTCTCGAAGGGCAGATCGGTCAGGCGCGCGATCTCCTGCGCAAAACCTTCGGGAAAATCGGGATGGGCGTTGAGCCCGGTGCCGACGGCCGTGCCGCCCTGGGCGAGGTCGAGCATGGCCGGCAGGCTCGCCTCGATCCGCCCGATCGCATGGGCGACCTGCGCGGCATAGCCGCCGAATTCCTGCCCCAGCGTGATCGGGGTGGCGTCCTGCATATGGGTGCGCCCGATCTTGATGATATCGGAAAATTCCTCCCCCTTGCCGGCAAGCGCTTCATAAAGATGCATCAGGCTCGGCAGCAGGCTGTGATGGATCTCCTCGACGGCGGCGATATGCATCGCCGTGGGAAAGGTGTCGTTGGAGGACTGGCCCATATTGACGTGATCATTGGGATGGACCGGCGCTTTCACGCCGCGCCCGGCGCCGAGCAGCTCGTTGGCGCGGTTGGCGATCACCTCGTTGGCGTTCATGTTGGACTGGGTGCCCGAGCCTGTCTGCCAGACGACGAGGGGAAATTCCGCGTCATGCTTGCCGTCAGCCACCTCCTGCGCCGCGGTGACGATGGCATCGGCGATTTTCGCATCGAGCAGGCCGAGCGTGTGATTGGTGCGTGCCGCCGCGCGCTTCACCAGCCCGAGCGCGCGCACCATCGGCCTCGGCATGCGCTCTGCTCCGATGCGGAAGTTCTGGAGGGAGCGCTGCGTCTGCGCGCCCCACAAGCGATCGGCCGAGACGGCGATCTCGCCGAAGCTGTCGGTCTCGATACGGGTCTCGTTTTCAGCCATGCTCTTCCTCCCGCACTGTCAACGCCCCACATCATGGGACGTTCGGCCCGAATCGCGAGGCCGTGGAGAATACTATGACGCAAACAGCCCCGATCGGCGAACCCGGGATCAGCGATATGACGGACACGTCGATGCCTGAGACGGGCCTGCGCCCGCCCGCGCCCGCGCCGCGCGACCGCCCGCCTGATCTCTTCGGCTTTCTTTCCGCCGCGCGCAGCAACCCGCTGACGACCTGGACGAAGGCGCATTTCGAAAAGCCGATCCTCTACGGCAAGGGCGTGATGGGCCGCGTGCTCGTGCTCAACGAGCCGCAGGCGATCCGGCATGTGCTGCTCGATAACGCATCCAATTACCGCAAGGACGACCTGCAACGCCGCGTGCTCGCGCCCGGTCTCGGCGAGGGTCTGCTCACCGCCGAGGGCGATGAATGGAAGCTTCTCAGACGCACGCTCGCGCCATTATTCTCGGCGCGGAATGTCACCGGCTTTCTCTCCATCATGGATGACAGCGCGCAGCGCCTCGTCGCCCGCCTTACGCGGCGTCTGCCGCGCGAGCGCGACATGTCGCTGGAAATGACCCGCGTCACCCTTGATGTGCTGGAGCGTACCATCTTCACCCACGGGCTCGACCGCGACCCGGATGCGCTGTCGCGGGCGATCACGCGGTTCTTCGAGGCTGTCGGCCCGATCGATCCGCTCGATGTGCTGCGCCTGCCCGATTTCCTGCCCCGGATCGGGCGCCTGCGTGCCCGCCCGGCCATCCGCTTCTTCGAAGAGGTGGTCGGCGAACTGATTACCCGCCGCCGCGCCCTGATCGAGAGCGGTGCGGATGCACCGCGGGATCTGCTCACCCTGCTGCTCGAGGCGCGCGATCCGGAGACCGGAGAGCCGCTCGACGAAATTTCCGTCCAGGCCAATATCGTCACCTTCATCGGCGCCGGCCACGAGACCACCGCCAACGCGCTGACCTGGAGCCTGTATCTGCTCGCCCGCGCGCCGGAATGGGCGCAGGCGATCCGCAGGGAGGCCGATGCCGTTCTCGGCGACGGCCCAGCCACGCCACAGACACTCGACAAGCTGGTCCATACCCGCGCCGTTCTGGAAGAAGCGATGCGGCTCTACCCGCCGGTGCCCTTCATGAGCCGCGAAGCGCTCGGACCCGACCGGATCGCCGGGATCCGCGTGCCGAAAGGCACCCTCGTCACCATCGCGCCGTGGGTGCTGCATCGCCACAAGACGCTGTGGGAGGAGCCTGATCTGTTTGATCCTGCCCGCTTCCTGCCGGAGTGCCGCGCCAGCATCCCGCGCTTCGCCTATCTGCCCTTCGGCGCCGGTCCGCGTGTCTGTATCGGTCAGAGTTTTTCCATGCAGGAGGCCATCCTGATCCTCGCCCGGGTCCTGCGCGCCGTCGATCTCTCGCTGGCCGGGGATGGCGCCGTCGAGCCGCTGCATCGGGTGACATTGCGCCCGGATCGCCCCGTGGTGATGCATCTGCGCGCGCGGCGTGATTGACGGGCCGGCGCAACAAGACGTCACGCACCGAGACCTTGTGCAGTTCGGGATAAGAAGCGGCATCTGAATTGCGCACGCACCTCGCTCTCCGAGGGACAGGAGGCCCGCCCTCCATGAAAGCCGCGCCCGAACTCCCCTCTCCCTGGTGGAGAGGGGTTGGGGGTGAGGGGCGCATCAGGATAAAGCGCGAGCGTGATGAAGCGCGACCGTCATCCACGGCAGAGTATAATCATCAACGCTCCTCACCCCCGGCCCCCACGGAGGGAGAGGGGAGATCGCGCTGCATCAGCCGCTTCGCCCTCGCCATGTCGGCGGGATCAGCATTGGCTGGTCGTCGTCGAGGGGCAGGCAGGTCGGGGCGTCGTCTGTGGTGGCGGACGGCGTGTGGCGCAGGATGCGGTACTGGCCGGTGGCGTCGCGGTGCACGGTGTAGACGAGTTCGCCATCAGCCTGCGGCGGGGCGCGTCGCCCGCGCAGGATGAGTGCCGTCATGGCGAAGATGAACACCGGCGGGATGACCAGCCACAGCGCCTTGATCCAGTCCGTCAGCGATTGATAGGTGATGAAGAATGCCTGCCAGAATGTTGTCTCGTCCATGCTCGAACTCCCCGAAGACCGGTCCTGAAATCAGGTTCGCGTGGTCACCAGAGGTTCGCTCTGGTGACCGGGGAGTTGGAAAGCCGCCCTCGGACGACCGCACTGGCCTTTAGACCGCAGCCTTGGACATACGCCAGCGCCTCCCCGGCCATGAAGGTCGAGGAGGTGCCTTTTCGGTCGCACCGACCGCTGTGGGAAGGGGTTTCGACGCCCCGGAGCCGGATTTGCCCGGCTCTGTGGCGACAGTAAAACACGTATCAGGCATTGGAAAGAGTGGTTTTGGTTGTATCGGCGTGCAACCAAGCGATCGCCCGGCATCGCCCGTGAGGGAAGAGAGATTCGGCGGGCGTTGCACTGGGTGGCGCGGAGACAACGAGCGACACGCACATCATCTCAATGGCAAAATAATCAGTTGCTGACGGCTTCAATTATCGGGCGGATATTCGGAGCACCGCTTATGCGATCACGCTTCAAGGGCATCGCACCCTCGTCGATCAGGATCCGGTTTCCCGAGCGGGCTTCGTCAATGTCGCTGAAATCAACAGCAAAGACGGGTTTGCGGTAGGCTAGGGCTACCTTTCCGGCATCGAAAGTGCCGCCATTGGACTTTGCCTCGACGACCAGCATCGCGCGGGACAGCCCCATGATAGTCCGGTTTCGACGCATGGCGTTCCAGGACTTCCACGGCGTCTGCAAGGAAAACTGGCTGACGACGAGGATGCGCTCCCAATCCCACAAGCTGCGCAGATCCTTGCGGATCGAAAAACGCGCAAGTCCTTCGGGCAGGACGATGATCGTCTTGCCGCCTGCATCGAGGGCCGCCGCATGGGCGATCTGATCGACACCGCGCGCGTAGCCGGAAACGATCACCTGCCCCTCGTGCGCGAGCATGCCCACGACCTCGCCGGCAATATCGAGTGCACGTGACGAGGCATCGCGCGAGCCGCAGATTCCGACACCGCTTTCCGCGAGAAGCGCGAGATTGCCCAATGCGAAGAGCTGCTGCGGGCGGTCTTCGGCGTAGAGCGCGCTGAGTGAAGGCGGAAACCCGGCATCGTCGGCGTTGCTGTGATAGAGCGCGCGACCGAACTTCCGCTCCAAATCGTCGATAGTGGCGTCGACCCGCGCTGTTTCGTCATCGGCAAGCAAACTCGCCTGTTGCGCCGAAGATGCCGCCTGCCCTGCCAGTGTCTGACGATTATGCCTTGCCGATGCCCACATGGCTCATACGTTGTCCGAGTTGCTCCTCGCCTTGACCATGGCGAGCCCAAAAATACGCCTGGCACCCGCAGCTTTCAACCGTGATGCGACAAACTGCATGGTGCAGCCGCTCTGGTAGAGGTCATCAATCAGAATGACCCGCTTTCCCGCCACTGTCGAGGGATCGACCTGCAAACCCGCCTCTTCCAGAAACGACCATTTCTGGTGCAGCCCGACATCCTTCAGCGATACCTTTTCCGATTGCCATCGCCCCGCGAGACCGACCTCTTTTCGGGATGCTTTTGCGACACCTTCCGCGATCTCGGTCGGGAGGTCGGTCGCCTTGCCCGACGCCGGCGGAACCGCGACGATGATATCAGCATTACGCAGAAACGGCATGTTCTTGACGAAATCCGATGCGCGCGCGATCAGCTCGGTCGTTGCTCCGGCATCATTCTGGTATTTGGCGGCTTTTACCAATTCCCCCAGCTCAGTCTTTTCATCGCCGAGAATATGCATTCCCATGGCGAATGACAGATCCAGATGATCGCGGATGAAGACCGTCTGTCGATGCTCCCCAACGAAGTCTTCGAGCTTCATGGCGACAACTTCGTCCACAGGCGCAAAATAGTTTCCAAAAGGCGTCAGCGTTAATCCAATCCCAAATCGTTTTTGCAGCACCGGACCAATTGTATCAGCAAAAGAAAGAACGAGTTTGTGACTGTAGGAGCGCCCCTCTGGCCACTCTCGCACTGGCTGGTCCTGATTCTCCGTTGCAAAACAAATCCGCCGCGCTCTTCCATCATCGATCATTTTGCGAAAAGCTTCCTCGTTCGGCTCTTTCGGAGCCCCAAGAAACATTTCATCGCTTTCAGCCTCACAAATCCGTTCAGATGACATTTGGCAACTCTCGCGCTAGCTCGTTCGTAAAAGCAATCTATTTATGCATCAGGAGATTGCAAAAGCCCAGCCTCGACGACCAGAATTCCGAGGCGCTGTAACCCGCTCAGCCTCGTTGTTCTGGCGGGCTCACCCCGGGCCGGAATGGTGCCGGCGGGAGAAGGGCCGGCGCATCGCCGACAGGTTGGGAAAGCCGCAATCATGGCTGGCCAAGGTGGAGGGCTGCGAGCGTCGCCTCGACCTCGCCGAATTCATCGCCCTCGCGCGTGCCATGGACATGGAGCCGGCGGCTTTGTTCGATGAGGTGCTACGCGGCTCAGGCAGGGCGGACGCGGCGATGCGCACCTAAAGAGCGGATTTTGCTTCATGGAAACCCCTCTCCCGGGAGAGGGGAGATCGCGCTGGATTGAGCGCTCGGCATGACCGGATGCCCCTCCTGGCGGGGAAGGAATGGGGGGTGGGGAGCGGCGGCGATGCAGATGAACGGCGTTGCCGATTGTCGAAACCGGGCTCACGCCACCCGACACGCCGCTCCCCGCACGCGATTTAAGCCCTGCATCCGCCCCCGGCGCTTGAAGAAACCGGCATCTCGTGACAAGACCGCGCGGTATCAATCGGCGCGCGGGGTGGCTGCGCGCATCCGGCGTCGCGCCAGGCGGGCGTCGACAAAATCGAGACGGGCGTGAGATGAATCTGTTTGCGACTTTCGAGGAGCGCGTGGCGCAGGCGCTGCGGAATCTGCAGCAGGCGGGGGATCTGCCGGGGGATCTGGATATTTCCCGCGCCGTCGTCGAGCCGCCGCGCGATCCCGCCCATGGCGATCTCGCCACCAATGCGGCGATGGTGCTGGCCAAGCCGGCGGGCACCAATCCGCGCGCGCTGGCGGAAAAGATCGCTGCCGATCTGGCGAGCGATCCGCGTATCGTGGCGGCGGAGGTGGCCGGGCCCGGCTTCATCAATCTGCGGCTCGATCCGGCGATCTATCGCGACATGCTGCGTGCGGTGATCCTGCTTGGCGAGGAGTACGGGCGCGGCACTGGCCAGGATACGCGCCCGGTCAATGTCGAATACGTCTCCGCCAATCCCACCGGCCCGATGCATGTCGGCCACGGGCGCGGCGCGGTCTTCGGCGACGCGCTTTGCGCGCTGCTCGCCTTCGCCGGGCATGACGTTTCGCGCGAATATTACATCAACGATGCCGGCGCGCAGGTCGACGTGCTCGCCCGCTCCGCCTTCCTGCGCTACCGCGAGGCGCTCGGCGAGGAGATCGGCGAGATCCCGGAAGGGCTCTATCCGGGCGATTATCTCGTCGGTGTCGGCCAGCAGCTGGCGCAGACCTACGGGCCCGGGCTGCATGATCATACGGAAGCCGAATGGCTGCCGGTCGTGCGCGATGCGGCGATCGAGGCGATGATGGCGATGATCCGCGACGATCTCGCCGCGCTCGACATTCGCCACGACGTGTTCTTCTCCGAGCGCTCGCTCATGGCGGGCGGCACCGATGCGGTGGCCGCCACCATCGCCGATCTGCGCGCACGCGACCTGATCTACGAAGGCCGTCTCCCCCGCCCCAAGGGCGCGCCGGACGAGGATTGGGAGGACCGGGAACAGACGCTTTTCCGCGCCACGGAATTCGGTGATGATGTCGACCGCCCGCTGCTCAAATCCGATGGCTCCTACACCTATTTCGCCGCCGATATCGCGTATCATCGCTCCAAGTTCGAGCGCGGTTTTCCGGTGATGATCGATGTCTGGGGCGCCGATCACGGCGGCTATGTCAAGCGCATGCAGGCGGCGGTGAAGGCCATCACCCGGGGCGAAGGCGCGCTCGACGTCAAGCTGTGCCAGATGGTGCGGCTGCTGCGCGACGGCGAACAGGTGAAGATGTCGAAGCGCTCCGGCGAGTTCGTCACGCTGCGTGAGGTGGTCGACGAGGTCGGCTCCGACGCTGTGCGCTTCATGATGCTCTACCGCAAGAATGATGCGCCACTCGATTTCGATCTGGTGAAGGTGCGCGAGCAATCGAAGGACAACCCGGTCTTCTACGTGCAATACGCCCATGCGCGCTGCCACTCGGTCGCGCGGCAGGCAGCGGAGGCGTTTCCGCAGGCGGATCTGTCCCCCGAGAACCTCGCGACCCGCGCGGCGGCCTCGCAGACGGCGATCGACCCGGCGGAGCTGGAGCTGTTGCGGCGGATCGCGCAATATCCGCGCATCGTCGAAGCCGCCGCAAAAGCGCACGAGCCGCACCGGATCGCGTTCTTCGTCCATGAAATCGCCAGTTTGTTGCATCAGTTCTGGGCGAAGGGCAAAGATTCCACACACTTACGCTTTGTTAACCAAAGCGATGAAGAGTCGAGCCTGGAAAGACTCGCTCTGGCATACGCAATCCGTTGCGTGATCGCCTCGGGTCTTCGTATTCTGGGCGTCGCGGCGCCCGACGAGATGCGCTAGCGGGGCTCCCGCGAGAGCGGGTGGATCATCGGCCCGACGATATCCTCTCCCCGCCGCGCACCGTCGGCACCGCCGGCGAAGGTGAAGGCGGCACGCCGCCTGCGAGGGACGAGGGGCCCGGCCGAACATGAGCGATACGGCGAAGAGACGTCTGGCGATCGACCTCGACGAGATCGAGCGGCAATTGCAACAAAGCGCACCACAACGTGGTGGCGGCAGCGGAAACGGAGCCGGCGCGGGGTCCGGTGACAGTGGCGGCCAGGATCCAGGGGGCACGCCATCGGGCAAACCCGATCCGCTGGCGGAGCTTGCCCGGATCGTCGGGCAGGACGACCCGTTCCGCAGCATTCTCAGCGGCGAACAGGCCGGTACCGAGCCACGCCCCAACGATCCGGATCACGATGCCGTCTTCGGCGATGGCGCCGACGAAACACGTGACCAGCCGGAACCCCCGCCTGCACATCCAGCGGTGCAAGCACAAGCCCCGGTGGGTTATCAAGCCCCGCCGGGTTATCAAGCCCAGCAGGGTTTTGACGACTGGCTGCCCCAGGATGCGCAGCAGGAGCTCCGGGCCGGCGAACAGCCGCCTGCGCCTGCCGTCGGGCCGGTGTCGCCACGGGGCCCGAACGAGTATCGCAATGACGCCCGCGATGACGGCTGGCCGCAAATGTCCGCGCCGATTCCCGCGCCTGGCTCTGCCTACGCGCCGCAGCACCCTCGCGACTGGCAACCATCTCAAGACTGGCAACAGCCGGAATGGCGCGAAGACGATCTCTACGCCGATCCTCGTCGCCCCGATCTGAGCGCGCCACCGGTCTATGCCACCCCGCATCCGGCCGGGCAGACATATGATGGCGGTCATCAGGGCTACGGCGATTACGATGATTACGGCGATGCCCTCGACGATCTCGACAATGCCCCGCGATTGCGCCGTGAGCGGCGCGGCGGTGGCAAGGCGATGATGACGATCGGCGTCGTTCTCGGCGTCGCGGTGATCGGCGTGGCGAGCGCTTTGTATTTCGTGCGCAGTTCCGGCCCTACTGGTGACGGCGCACCACCCCTGATCACGGCCGAAAGCGAGCCGATGCGCGTGGAGCCCGACAATCCGGGCGGTGTCGAGATCCCGGATCAGGACCGCCAGATTTTCGAGCGCTCCACCGAGGATGAAACCCGCGTCGTTGATCGCGAGGAACAGCCCGTCGATATCGGCGAGATCGCGCGCTCCAGTCCGCGCGTCGTCCTGCCGCCGCCGGCCGCAATTCAGGGGCGTGACGGCTCTGCCGATCCGATCGCGGAAGTGCTCGCAGGCACGATGGAATCGCAACCGGACTTCGAGGCGCCGCCAGAAATCTCCGCCGCCGTCGCCGAGCTCGGCGAGCCGCGCCGCGTGCGCACGGTCACGGTGCGCCCCGACGGCACCATCATCCGCAACGGCGACGACGCGCCGCGTGAAACGGCCGCGCTCGATACACCGAGCGCGTTCTCGGCAATGGCCGATGCGAGCGTCCCCGCCCCGGCGACCGAGCGGATGCCCTGGGAGACCGATCCTGCCGAGGATACGGCAGAGGATGTCTCGACGGGAGACGATGCCGTGGCGGCGGCAGATCAGCAGCCGGAGCGCGAGGCCGCCGACGATGCGCTCGCGCCGCTCCTCGTGCAAGATGAGGCACCCGCCGCAGCACAGGGGCAAGCAGCACAGCCCGATATCGCCGATACAACTCCCGAACCCGCCCCGGCGCCGCGCGGTCCGATGGCACTGACGGGCGCCATGCAGATAGCCCCGCAGGCGCAGGAGCAGGAGCAGGAGCAGGAGCAGGAGCAGGAGCAGAGCGCGCCCGCACAATCGCCGCAGCAGACGGCGAGCGTCGCACCGGCGCAGCCGGCGGCTACGGGCGATTATGTCGTCCAGCTCGGCATCAGCAATTCCGAGGATCGCGCCCGGGCGGCCTTCAGCCAGTATCAGAGCCGTTATTCCGGCATTATCGGTGGTGCGGATCCGATCGTGCGGCGGGCGGAGGTCAACGGTAACACCATCTATCGCGTGCGCGTCGGCCCCTATGACCTCTCTTCGGCCAACAGCGTCTGCGACCGGATCAAGGATGCCGGCGGGGATTGCTTTGTCGCCCGCAACTGATGATCAGGCGGCCCGGTGACCAGCCGGGCCGCCTCCCCCGAGACCCTCCACGGAAACTCTGCATGACCCTGTCCGCTGTGATCTACGGATGTTCGGGCCCCGAACTCACGCCGGACGAGGTCGCCTTCTTCCGCGAGACGCGCCCTTTCGGCTTTATCCTGTTTGCGCGCAATATCATCGATCCCGATCAGGTCCGCGCGCTCTGCGCTGCGATGCGCGAGGCTGCCGGCCATGATGCGCCGGTCCTGATCGATCAGGAAGGCGGGCGCGTGCGCCGGCTGCGTCCGCCGCACTGGCTCGACCATCCGCCCGCTGCCAGCTATGGCGAGGCCATCAAGGATCCCGCGCAGCAGATTGCCGCCGTGGCGCTCGGGGCACGGCTGATCGCGCATGAATTGCGCGATCTCGGCATCGACGTCGATTGCCTGCCCTGCCTCGACATTCCCGTCCCCGGCGCCCATGACGTGATCGGCGACCGCGCCTACGGGCATGAACCGCAGATCGTCGGTGCGCTCGGCGGTGCGGCGGCGCGGGGGCTGATGGCGGGTGGCGTCCTGCCCGTGATCAAGCACATACCCGGCCATGGCCGCGCCGGCGTTGACAGCCACCGCGCTCTGCCGGTCGTCGAGACCGACCGGGAGACGCTTGCGGCAACCGATTTCGCACCCTTCAAGGCGCTTTCGCATCTGCCGATGGCGATGACGGCGCATGTCGTTTATACCGCGCTCGACCCGGAGAACTGCGCCACGCTCTCGCAGGTGATCATCAGCGAGATAATCCGGGGCGAGATCGGCTTCGACGGGCTGCTGATGAGCGATGATGTCGGCATGCACGCGCTCGCCGGCGATTTCCGCGAACGCATGCGCGGGCTGTTTGCGGCGGGTTGCGATATCGCGCTGCATTGTTCGGGGGATTTCACCGAGATGCAGGAAGTCGCGCGCGAGACGCCGGCGCTCGCCGGTGAGGCCGCGCGGCGTGCGGATGCCGCGCTCACGCTGCGCAAGGCCCCCGTCGAGGATTTCGATCCTGTGGATGCGCGCGCGCGGCGCGATGCTTTGCTTGCCGGGACGGGCTGATCGGGTGATTCTGCACCGCGCGACAAGGCGCGGGGGCGATTCGCACGAGGTGGCATGGCCGAGATCATCGCATTCGAGGAGGGACGTCCCCGGCGCGAGGCCGCGCCGGATACGGATGCGCTCGTCGTCGATGTCGACGGTTTCGAGGGCCCGCTCGATCTGCTGCTTGAACTCGCCCGGCGTCAGAAGGTCGATCTGACGAAGATCTCGATCCTCGCCCTCGCCGAACAATATCTCGTCTTCATCGAGGAATTGCGCAAGCTGCGCCTCGAACTCGCCGCCGATTATCTCGTCATGGCGGCCTGGCTCGCCTATCTGAAATCGCGGCTGCTCCTGCCAGAGCCGCCGAAGGGCGAGGAGCCCTCCGCCGACGATCTCGCCACCGCGCTGCAATTGCGGCTGCAGCGGCTCGAGACGATCCGCAAGGCGGCGAAGATGCTGGAAGAGCGCCCGCGTCTGGGCCGCGATTTCCACACGCGCGGCGCGCCGGAACCGGTCCGCGTGCGCCACAGGCCGCTCTGGGACGCCACACTCTACGATCTGCTCTCGGCCTATGCCCGCGAGCGCCAGAAGCAGATGTCGTCGCGGGTCACGATGAAACGCCGCACGGTCTGGACGCTGGCCGAAGCGCGCGAGGCGCTGGAGCGGCTGCTTGGTCATGATGTCGGGTCGGACTGGATCGTTCTCGACAGCTATCTGACCGATTACATCGCCAGCCCCGGCCAGCGCGCCACGGTACTGGCTTCGGCACTCTCGGCAACGCTCGAAATGGTACGTGAGGGACGGCTCAACCTGCGCCAGGACGAGGCTTTCGGCTCGCTCTGGGTGCGCCCCGGCAGCGGCAAGCCAGATATCGGGCCACCCACGCCCTCCAAAGGAGAGGCGACCGGATCATGAGCAAGGACGGCAACATGCTCGCCATCGCCGAACGCCTCCATGCGGAACTCGCGCAGGCGCGCGATCTGCTCGAGGGGGTGCGCATCGCCGAGGCCCTGCTCTTCGCCTCCGCCGAACCGCTCGCGGAAGATGAGATCGCGGCGCGCCTGCCGGCGGGTGTCTCCGTCGAGAAGGTGATGGAGGAGATGGTGCGTGCCTATTCCGGGCGCGGCGTGAATTGCGTGTGTATCGCCGGGCGCTGGGCATTGCGCACCGCGCATGATCTCTCCGACGTGCTGGTGCGCGAGGTGCAGGAGCCGCGCAAGCTCTCGCGCGCGGCGATGGAGACGCTGGCCATCATCGCCTATCACCAGCCCGTCACCCGCGCCGAGATCGAGGAGATTCGTGGCGTCTCAACCTCGAAGGGCACGCTCGACACCCTGATCGAGACCGGCTGGGTGCGCCTGCGCGGGCGCCGCCGCTCACCAGGCCGCCCGGTCACCTATGGCACGACACCGAATTTCCTCGATCATTTCGGTCTGGAACAGATCGACGACCTGCCCGGCCTCGAAGAACTCAAGGGCGCCGGCTTCATCGAAGGCCGCATCCCGCCCGGCATGAGCATCCCCTCCCCCTCCGACGCCGAATCCCTGCGCGAAGACGAGGACCCCCTCGACGACAGCGACCTGTTCATGCCGCTCCCGATCGAGGGGGATGACGATGAGGGGGGCGATGACGAGGGGGACGAGGGAGAAGGTGAGGACGAGGAGGATACGCGGGACGGGCGCGGGGGTTCAGCCTGAGCGTAAGGGGTTGCTGCTGCAAGGTTGTGCGATGGGGCGGGCGAGCAATGCATACTACCTTCGTCGCCTGTGCCAGTTCATGTCGCACATCTCAGTCGGCGATTGTGGCGTGATATCGCTGAAGCGCTCCTTCGCCTCGACTATACGCTTTTTGTGGACGTGATCTTCCGGGACGGTCGGAACCGGTATCCCAATACGTTTCATCGCTATCGTGATCGGTTGGATTCTTGTTCCCGTCCCAGTACGAGACATTATGTCTTCCCACATTTCCAATAAGACAGGCTCGCTGATTGATCGCCCCGATGCGCCGACACGGCAAAGTGCGAGAAATTTTTCTTTATCAGATAAGGGTGAAGCGCCGAGGATCACTGGCAATGCCTCTGGCCCAATAAACCCAAGTTTCGTGATTAATCGACGATCCCAGAGATACCTATTTGGTATATCTACCTTATCATATAACGCAACAATTCTGTCACCATATTTTTCGAAGGTATCGGTCGGAGCGGAATGAATCATATCTACAAATAGAGCCATCCGGCGAAAAGCTTCATCTTCATCGGGCCCGACATCAGGCAAGACATCTTCCAAGCCCGTGATTATGATATCGAAATTCTTTCCAATGAAATCGCCGTTATTTACCAGAAAACTGAAGTCCATATCTGCGACTGGTTGTTGTGGATGCGCTATGATATCCATTAACGCAGCAAATTGCACTTTAACTTCTTCACGCTCAATCGCAGTAAGCTGCTTCAACATAGAACTGACATCTTGTGCTCGCCTATCCTGCTGGCGAACAAGCTCAAGGCCCATCGCACGCGCGACATGCGCCATAGTTGAAGAGTGTGGCCTCACTCCAGTCGACAGCGATCGTGAAGTAGAACGATGAAAAAATACTTCACAAGAACCAATAAACGTTTTTCGGTTTTTTCTACAAGAAACGCGCCAAGTTGGGAACAATTTTACCGGCCTAGCTGAACCACCGGAAAAAATATATCGCTCACCATCCGGTGCGATGACTTCGATTTCCATATAATTATAATTCAGCCACCAATGCGTCCTCTCATCCGTTTCAACTTTAATTTCGAATAATGGGCGTTGAGATTTTTCCTTATAAATAAGTACACAAAAATTACTATCAGTAATATTCGAATTTTTATAATATCTATAAACACCTCCTAGGTAGGTTTTAAAATTAACAATTCGCACTTTATCGCGACTTCTTTTATTTATATTCCTAATATGATTGCAATCTTTCCTCTCAATCAATCTACGCGATTCCATGAACAACTCGTCATCGCCAGCCATATGATACGTAATAGGGATATCCGTATTTAAAACAAACCAAGAACTGTCTGAATATAACACCAAATCATTTTCATTAATATCGAATGGAATTTGGACATTCATGTTATTCGAATCATTTTGGGCCCTGAGTGAATAAATAATAAAATACTCTCCAAAAAACAAAGCTGCATAACCTCCAATCATTATTACTGGTGGCAAGAGCCATATCTTTCGAACATTTTTCAAATATACCTCAATAATCATACCTAAAAAAGATAAAGGCACCAGAATCATCGGCAGAAAAACTGACCCAAACACAATAACTACAGCGATAGCCAATAGTGGATATTTAAAAATCAAAGGCAGCCTGAGACCTAGACCTAGCGCCCCCTCCAACAATGGATCAGCAATCATCTGCAACGGCACCAGCGCCAGCGCAAAGCACAGAATCCAAAATGATATCGGGCGAGTTCTATACCCCAAAACACCCTCCTAAAATCGTCGATACAGCGACCTTCCAATGAGGCTACACCATTTTACAATTTTAAAATGCTAAAAATTAAAAATGATTTCCTTGCAAAGGTGAATCGCGCTGCAATCCACAGGAGTGTCCGGAACAGGGGGCGCTGAGATCATCTGGATAACTCCACAGTTTCCAGAATCATTAACAGAGAGAAGCCCCCTCACCCCGCCCGCTCCACAACCTGCTCGATCGCACCGAAAACCGAATGGCCCTTGGCGTCCTTCATTTCGATGCGCACCCTGTCGCCGAAGCGCATGAAGGGCGTGCGGGGCTCGCCGTGGCGCAGGGTCTCGACGGTGCGTTGTTCGGCGATGCAGGAATAGCCGAGGCCGCCTTCCGCAACGGGCAGGCCGGGCCCGCCATCGGCATCGCGGTTGGAGACCGTTCCCGAACCGATGATCGTACCGGCACCGAGCGCGCGGGTGCCTGCGGCATGGGCGATCAGGGTGGGAAAATCGAAGGTCATGTCGGTGCCGGCATCCGGCTTGCCGAAGAGCTGGCCGTTGAGCATGCTCACGAGCGGCAGGTTGAGCCGCCCGCCATCCCAGGCATCGCCAAGACTGTCGGGCGTCACCGCCACGGGCGAGAAGGCGCTCGCGGGCTTGGCGTGGAAGAAGCCGAATCCCTTCGATATCTCGCCCGGGATCAGATTGCGCAGCGAGACATCGTTTGCGAGCATGACAAGCCGGATCGCGGCAGCGCATTCCTCGCGCCCCGCCCCCATCGGCACATCGCCGGTGACGACCGCGATCTCGCCCTCGAAATCGATCCCCCAGGCCTCGTCGGCGAGGCGGATCGGATCGCGCGGGCCCAGAAACCCGTCGGATCCGCCCTGATACATCAGCGGATCGCTCCAGAAACTCTCCGGCATCGCGGCGCCGCGCGCGCGGCGTACGAGATCGACGTGATTGACATAAGCCGAGCCATCCGCCCACTGATAGGCACGCGGCAGCGGCGCGGCGCAATCGTGCTCGTGAAAGCGGAAACTGGGGATGGCTCCACGTTCCAGTTGCCCGGCCAGATCCTGCAGATGCGGCGCGACGGCGTCCCAGTCATCCAGCGCCGCCTGCATGGTCGCGGCGATGCCGCTCGCCTCGGTCGCCCGGGTCAGATCATCGGAGACGACGACGAGGCGTCCGTCGCGGCCTTGTTTGAGGGATGCAATCTTCATGATGCTCGCCTAATCTGGGTGTGATTGCCGGTGGGATTCGGCCTGTCGGGGGGACAGTATAGGATGACCGATCTCGCAAGACGACGTTTTCTCACAGCCGGTGGCCTGATCGCCGCATCGGCGACATTGCCGGGCGCGCGCGCGGCGCGGGCAGACGAGGCGCTGAACCTGCGCATGGCCTATGGCCTGCCGCGCATCCTGACCACGCCCTACGAGGCCGCCGAACGTTTCGCAGCCGACATCGCCGAGGCCAGCGAAGGCGCCATCGCGATTACGCTGACGGACGGGCGCATACGGCTCCCCGCCAGCGCATCCGAGGGCTCGGAGGCAGACGCAGCGGGAAACGTGCCGCAAGATGGGCAGGAAGACGGGCAGGAAGACGGGGAGGAAGACGCGCTGGAGAGCAGCACGCGCGCGATCGAAGCCATCACCGTCGCGCCGACGCCGGAGGTCCTGCTCGACGCCGTCGGCTCCGGGCGCATCGACATGGCCTACATGCCGCTCGATTCCCTCCATGAGCGCGAGCCCGCCCTCGCCTTTGCGGGCGGCGCTCCCTTCGGCCTCAATGCGCGCCAGCATCAGGCGTGGTGGGAACAGGGCGGGGGGCGCGAGAGCATCGACGAAGCGCTCGCCCGGCACGGCTGCATCGCCCTGCCCTGCGGCGGCGCGGGCACGCCGATGGGTGGGTTCTATCCGCGCGAAATAACCGGGCCGGACGATCTCGCCGGCCTGCGCATCCGAATCGACGGGATCGGCGCACAGGTTTTGCGCGAACTCGGCGCCGAGCCGCAAGCAATTCCCGCAGAGGATACGGCACAAGCCTTGCGGGAAGGCGAGATCGAGGCGGCTTGCGGTTTCGGCCCGGTGGATGACGAGATGCTCGACATCCACACCATGGCGCGTTTCTATCACGCCCCCGCCTTCTGGCAGGGCACGGCGAATTTCCATGCGGTGATCAACCTGCAGCTCTGGCGGGCCATGGCGCCCGCCCGGCGCGCGATCATCACCATGGCCGCGCAAGCGACGCATCAGCGGCTGCTGGCCCGCTACGATTACCGCGCCGCCCCAGCATTGCGCCGCCTCGTCATATCCGGGATCGAGTTGCGCTATTTTCCGCAGGAGGTCATGCAGGCTGGCCTCGCCGCGGCGACGCGGGTCCATGACGCCCTCGCACGCCGCGACGCTCTGTATGAACGGGCCTATCGGTCGATGCTGGCCTATCGCACGGACGCGCTGCTGTGGTGGCCGGTGGCCGAACTGTCCTTCGACAGCTTCATGGCACGCTCGCGCGGGGAGCCCTGAGCGGCGATTATGCCGCGCTACGGTTGCGGCGGGCTTCGAGGTCGCGCAGATCGGTGGCGAGCGAAAGGATCTTGCTGCCGGTCATTTTGGTCGGATCGATCGAACCCGAAATGCCGTGCGCGAGATAGATTTCCTCGTGATCGACGCTGCGCATGGCCGAGCCCATGTTCCAGTCGGAAAAATTCCGCTGCGCAATCGGACGCTGCTCAACCAGGGTGACGTCGGCATGGCGCCGGTCGCCGGCAATCCGGCGATAGGTCTCCTCGACGGCATCCTTATCCCCTTCGAGAATCTGCAGAAAATAGGCCTTGTCGAAGATCAGGTATCCGGTCACGCCATTCTCGCCGTTCTTGCGGCGTGCAATTTCCAGGATTTCACGCAGGTTTACGAGCTGGCTGCGATCATCCGCATCGAGCGTGTTCTTGCTGTAATAAACCAACTGGGTCATCGCCATGTTTCTGCTCCGTTGACATATTGTGTTTCTTGCCTGCCGAGAGAGGTAGAGCGCAAAACTTAACAGGAATGAACCAGCTCAATGGCCAAGCTGACCCATTTTTTTACAACTTCAAGGAGAGCACGCAAAAGATGCATATTCAAAAAAACGCCATCAAATACCCCTACGCGCCTTCTTCGGGCCGCATCCCTTTCTGACAAAGGCTTTCGGCTGAGTCGCCCGGGAATTCGCCGAAATCCGTTATGTCGGACTTCGCACATAGCACCACAAAAACTGCAATGAACGATTTGCGTCATTACAATTGGCTTTCCTCAAGGTCATTGGACAATCGCCTCCGCGCGCAAAGGCGCGCGGCAAAGCTGCCGGAAAGGTGGATCGTGGCTTGCAAGAAAGGCCGAGGTTACGGGACGCCCCCGTCAGGACGTGCCGGCTGCCGCCTTCGCACCGGTATCGCCCGCCGCCCGTGCTGCGTCGATCTGGTCGATCGCATCGACGACGGCGTCGAAGGTGAGCAGCGTCGAGGCGTGGCGGGCCTTGAAATCGCGGACGGGTTCGAGGACCTTGAGCTCTTCCCATTTGCCCTGCGGCGGCGGGCCGTTTTCCTTGAGCATGGCCCGCATGGTCGCGCGCAGGTCGCGCAATTCCTGTGCGCTGGATCCGATCACGTTGCGCGCCATCAGCGAGGAGGAGGCCTGGCCGAGCGCGCAGGCCTTCACGTCATGGGCGAAATCACTGACGTGGCCGTCCTCCATGGCGAGATCGACGGTGACCTTGGAGCCGCAGAGCTTCGATACGGCGCTGGCGCGTGCATGCGGCGCCTCGAGCTTGCCGAGACGCGGGATATCTGCCGCGAGTTCGAGGATGCGTTTGTTATAAATATCGTCCAGCATCGCAGATCCGTCTCCGCCGGCATTCCGGCCGCCCTTGTCATTCTCCGCCGATCCGAGCAGGATGCCTGCCCTGTCGTCAAGATAGGCGCTGCGCTTCGAGAAAGCGAGATGCGGCTTTCCGTCGCGATGATTGGTCCGGCTGCGGATGACGCGCGTAAGCATGGCTGTAAGCAGCAAGAAGCGGGAGGCACCACATGGATGCTGTGGTTAAGTCCTTGTCCACGCGTGAGACCTCGGTCGACGCCGACAAGCGGGAAATGCAAAGACCCAGCCGGGAAGAGGCGGAGGCGGCCGTGCGCACGCTGATCCGCTGGGCGGGGGATGATCCGGAGCGCGAGGGGCTGCTGGAGACGCCCAAACGCGTCGCCAAGGCCTATCGCGAATTGTTCGCAGGCTATGAGGAGGATGCGGGCGATGTCCTCGCCAAGGTGTTCGAGGATGTCGAGGGCTATGGCGACATGGTGCTGGTGCGCGACATCCCGTTCCATTCGCATTGCGAGCACCACATGGTGCCCTTCCACGGCAAGGCGCATATCGCTTACTTTCCCTCGCAAGGCGTGGTCGGCCTGTCGAAGCTGGCCCGGCTCGTCGATGTCTATGCCCGGCGCCTCCAGACGCAGGAGACGATGACGGCGCAGATCACCGATGCGATCGAGGATTCGCTGAAACCGCGCGGCATCGCCGTGATGATCGAGGCGGAGCACATGTGCATGTCGATGCGCGGCGTGATGAAGGCGGGCTCCTCGACGGTGACGACGAGCTTCACCGGCATCTTCAAGGACGAGCCGGCGGAGCAGGTCCGCTTCTTCACGCAGCTGCGCGCGGGCAAGGAATACCGCTGACGCATATGAGGATTGCCTTGCGGCTGTTGACTTGTGCCGCGACTTCCCTTTTGTGAAGGCGCTTCGCCTGCGGGCGGGGCGCCTTTGCTCGTACGGGAAGGGATGGAAGCCAGCATGAGCGAGACGCGTTTCGGGAAAGACCTCGACAAATCCACACGCGAAGAGGGTGAAATCTTCGCCCCCCGCTTCAACGCCGACGGCCTGATCACGGCGGTGGCGGTGGATGCCGATACCAAGCGTGTCCTCATGGTCGCCCATATGAACGCAGAAGCGCTGGCCAAAACCCTTGAGACCGGCGAGGCGCATTACTGGTCCCGCTCGCGCAACGAACTCTGGCACAAGGGCGCCACCAGCGGCCAGATCCAGCGCGTCGAGGAAATGCGCGTCGATTGCGACCAGGACGCCATCGAAATGCGCGTCCGCGTCTCCGGCGACGGCAATTGCTGCCACACCGGCCGCCGATCCTGCTTCTATCGCAGGGTGAGCATGGATGAGAGCGGGAAGCCGCGGCTGACGAAGACGGATATGGCGTTTACGGGGTGATGTTTGATCGGGCTCGCCGGGATGCTATGATCTGCGCCGCAACCAACGGAGCCGACCATGCCGCAGCGCGCCGCATCCGAACCGATCACCATCAGCGATGAGCGCATAGCCGAACTCGACGCCCTCGCCCGCGCCACCGACCGCTCCCGCGACGACATCATTGATCAGGCCATCGCACAATATCTCGAAGCCAATAACTGGCAGATGAAGCGCATTGAGGCCGGCATCGACGCGGCGCGTGAGGGCAGGGTCAGGGACGCCGATCGGGTGTTTGCGCGGATTGCGGACAAGCATGGTTGGGCGCGTTGAGGAGATTGGTCTTTGCCGAGCCGGCGGCGGATGATTTGGAAGCGATCGGGGACTATATTGCGCCGGACGACCCCATCCCCGCCAAAACTGTACACCGTGGACAATAGCTATGAAAGATGGTATAAATATCTCCCGCATAGATTGTGAAATCACACCCAATAAATACTAAATTGCCCTCATTCAATGGAGAGGATCCTTTGATACAGTACTTATCAATCGCAATTTCAATATTTGCGTTGCTGATTTCGGGAGCCACTTTATGGCTCACTCATGTTAGACGCGGAAATCTTATGATGACGCAGCCAAACGTAATTTTCTTTGGCCCAGATGGAAACGAAGGTCATTCCAACGGGAAAGAAGATCGAATTTCAAAAATTTACTTACGAACTCTTCTCTACTCGACAGGAAAGAGAGGTATCGTTCTTGAGCATCTTTTTGTTCGGTTGCGACGGGGTGAAACGCAGCAAAATTTCAACATTTGGGTTTTGGGAGAAAGAGAGCTTGCGAGAGGCAGTGGAATCTTTGTCCCCCAAGAAGGCATTGCCGCAAATCATCATTTCTTAGCACCCTCAGACACCCAGAACTTCGATTTTGCGGCAGGCGACTACAAGCTTGAGGTATATGGAAAGGTAGTTGGCAAAAAGAAGCCGATACTTTTGTCAATTATCCAACTTGCAATCGATCGAGACGAAGCAGAGAAGCTTCGAAAAAAAGACTACGGCATCTACTTTGATTGGGGGCCGGACGCTGGGCGCTACCAGAAAAAAATAGAGCCCCGACGACCGCGAACTCTGGATCCCCTAGTAGCGCTTGCGGCGCTTGGCTACGGCAATCCTCCATTTTCTCAGGCAGTTCAGGAGGACACTAAGGCGATGCGTTCACCGAGGACCACAGACTGAAGCTGACACGCCGGCACATGCGCCCTGTCCAAATATTTCCTGCGCAAGGCCCCGATCACCTTGCCCATATCCTTCATGGAGCTCGCGCCCTGCTAGGCGATCTCGGCTTCGACGACGGCGCGAGGATCGCATGTCGGGTGCGACCGCAAGCCGTGGAACTAGCGCATCGAAGGTTGCCTAAAAAGAAATACACACGTAAATATCGTGAAGAACACAAAAAAGAGGCGCTCCGAAGGAGCGCCTCTGATTGGGAAGCCGGGGATCTATTTTGCCGAAGAGATCGCCGATCGTGTCCGGGCCTTTCACTTCTGAAAACAGTGACCGTGCGGGCGCCCGGGAGCCCGAGGGCTGGCATCCCGCAAGCGGAATGCCGGGTGGCATGTTCCTTCAGGCAGCGATGCCGGTCGTTTGATCCATGCTCTTCTCGTCGGTGAATCGGATGGCGCAGGCACCGTCGGTTCGGATGACCTCCGCAGCAGCAACGCTGCCGTTATGCAGTTCGACTTGCACGCGGTCGCCGATGTGCAGGCCCTCGACATGGGAGAGCCTTGCCCCGACCTCACTGATGTCGATCAGGGTGACAGGGATGCGTCGGCCAGCGGCGACGAGCACGATCTCCTGATCGACCCTTCGGCGTATCTGCTCACGGCGATCCCGGACATCTGCGGATACCCCTTCGAGGAATTCATCGACGGCAAGGGACAACGCGCTCCCGACCTGTGAGAGTTCGTCGGAGACCCCCATGACACGACCGGCTTCCTTAGAAGTCGCCTTGATCGCGCCGGCAACGGTATCGACATTGCTGGTCGCGGTCGCGCTGCCATCGGAAGCGACAGCGATCGAATGGGAAATCTCCTTGGTTGCGACATCCTGCTCTTCGACCGCAGAGGCGATCGCCTGCATGAAGCTCTCGATCTCGCGAACCGCATCGTTGATCTCGCTGATCGCAGTCACGCTCGACCGGGTCGATGCCTGCACGGCAGAAACCTGCTCACTGATTTCTGCTGTTGCCCTTGCGGTCTGGCCGGCGAGCGTCTTCACCTCTGCAGCGACGACGGCGAAACCCTTTCCGGCCTCGCCAGCCCTGGCCGCTTCGATGGTCGCGTTGAGAGCCAGGAGATTGGTCTGCTCGGCTATTGCGTTGATCATCTCTACGACGGTGCCGATCCGTTCAGCAGCGTCGGCAAGGCTGGCAACCTCGTTATTCGTCCGCTCTGCGGTCTCGGACGCACGCATGACCACATTCGCCGAACGTTGCGCCTGCTCGGCAATTTCACGAATGGAAGCCGCAAGTTCCTCCGTGGCTGCGGCAACGGATTGTACTTCTGATGACGCCGTCGTCGATGCAATCCGGGCCGAGTCGGCCTGTTCAACCGCCGTCGTCGCGACATTGGTGAGAAGTCCCGCCGTGTCACGCATGGTCTGGGTGCCATCCGTGACCTGGCCCACCGTGCGCGAAATGACCTCGCGAAAATGAGTGATCAGCTTCTCGAGTTGCGCCTGGCGTTGACGCTCGCGGTCACGCTCCAGCTGGGCTTCGCGCTCCAGCCGTTCGCGCGCGATCCCGTTCTCGCGAAACACGGCTACGGCCCGTGTCATGGTTCCGAGCTCATCGCCACGTTCCGCGCCCGCGAGAGAAACGTCAAAGCGCCCCGAGGCAATGGCTTTCATCGATTCGGAGAGATGATCCATCGGGCGCGTCAGGGTGCGCGCAACGAAGTAGCCACCAGCGAGGGCGATCGCCACGAGGACGCCTCCGATCACAAGCATGATGGTTTTCATCTGCGCGAGCGGGGCCATGATCTCATCATGCCCCTGGATGGCCGTTACGGCCCAGTTGGCGCCTTGAAAATTCAACGGTACGGCGGCCTGCAGCGTTGTGATATCGCGATAGCCCGAATCCATGGCGACCCGTGTGTCACCAGCCAGGGCGGCTTCGACGGCTTCGGAGCGCAGACGGGTCGACAGGATGTCGCCATCAGGCGTGAAGCCGGAATCGTTGCGCATCAGACCGTCACGCCCCACGAGGACGGCTTCGCCGGTCTCTCCGAGCCCGCTGCTGCGCGTCATGATCGCATTTATCGCGTCGATCGGCATCTGGAAGACGAGAACGCCCGCCATTTCACCCTGATCCATGACCGGTGTCGAAATGAAGCTCGCCGGCGCATCTGCGCTGGGTCCATAGGGCCTAAAGTCGAAGAAGGACAACTGGCCGGCCTCAGCCGCTCTGGCCGCTCGAAAGGCTTCACCGAGATCCGATTCAGCCCATTCTCCGCCGGATGCGCTGAAATTGGTGGCGTAGTCTTCTTCCTTGAAGACCGAGTAGATCAGGTCGCCTGCATTGTTGAACAGGAAGATGTCGTAATATCCGCGCTCTGTGAGAAGTTCCCGAAACCATGGATGATAACGGGCATGCGCCGCATCATAGGCCAAAGAAACGTCGCCCTGATCGAGCAGATGCTTTTCGCCTGACGGATGCGGGTTATCGTGAATATATGCGCCCTTGAGCAGCGCGGTGACATTTCCACCGATCGCCCCGAAGGCTTCATCAAACACGCCGATAGCCTCGCTGACTGTCGGGTTCGAAGCCACCACGCGCATATCCTGTTCGATCGACGCGAGATAACCCGCGAGCTCGTGAGCGCGTTCGAGGGCGATCGCGCCGAGACGCTGCTCGGTCAATGTCTCGACTGTACTCGCGGCACGCCAGTAACTGCTTGCACCCACGCCTATACCCAGAACCAAAGCGAACCCGGCAATGATGAGTGGAAGCTTTACTCTGATTGGTAGTTTACTTAACATGCTTGATCTCCCAGTTTCAGGAGAATGGTAGAGCGGAATCATAAAAATTTTACATAAATAAATGTATAATATCGGAAAAATGTACGAAGAACGCCCGCGAATGCAACCCGCCTAAATAGATAGATAAGATTTCTCTGCTATAGTGAAATCCATGCGAATGACAATTTCTTGTTTAAAGTACCTTGGCTTGAACATCTTAACTTGCTAATAAGCACCCCTAAAGTGGAGTCATTCCAGCAAATTTCAATCCCTGCATCAGATGGAAGAAGGAACCCGGATGAAGCTCCCTGATTTCAGCCAACGCAACTCCGTTCATACACACGCGCCGACCATGAAGGAGAATCTATTAGAGCGTCCAGCATTTGGCAGATCTTTATTAACTCAATATCTTATTGCGGAGGAAAATCCACATAATCCAGAAATTTCGCTATTTTCCGCTGGAATCGCGCAAATACGCCGAGGAAAATATAAAATTAAAAATTGTTGTTTTAGTTTGAGTTTTATTTTTGATATAAGACGAGATGAATATGCTTGCAAATTTCAAAGAATATATGATTATACAGACTAGACTCGCATCGGCCCTACCGCTTATCACCCCCAAGTACAGACATGCATACGCATCTTCCTTTGCACAAATATAACAAAGTTCACATCAGGAAAGCGAATGGCGGACTGTCATGCTTGGCTGAATTGTACCCAAATTACAAGATAACAAAACCTCGCTCAGAAAGTGATTTTTTCTTCACTGCGAACGCTACATTTATTGGTAATACGAGGATATCTGTCAGAAATTCTGTGCAGATTTTCGCAGAAAATATTGAAAATTGTTTTCTTTGCAAGTATTCTTTTAATGAAAAAGGTTTATTTTCATATAATCACAAAGACACCAACCTTTACAAAGGCAGCTTGATTATTTGTAATATTGATGAGAAATACTCTGTCTCATCTTCTGGGTTAAGCTTCATGCTTCACATGGATAAGGAAAAGCTAATTGAATTTGGGAGAGAATTTCAGCAATTCGAATCAATTAAGATGGCTGACCAGATCTCTAATTTTCAGATTATAGAACAGAATAGCGATTTTCATCTACAAATAAGAAACCTAATTCTTTATTCAATGGATATTTGTGATATGTTTTATACATCAAAAGAATCGGATTTCTCGAAACAATACATTGAAAGAATTTTAATGTTTAAAATTCTTGAACACCTCTTCTATAAAAACAAGCCTAATATAATGGATGAGCATAGTCTGCCTGCACGCAAACATATCACGAAGGCGATTGATTACATTCAGGAGTTTTCAGACAGAACTATAATTCCAGCAGATATTGCTAATTATGTTGGAGTATCGAGCCGATATTTGCAAAAAATTTTTCGCGAAGAAATCGGGATAACGCCGACTCAAGCGATCAAGGAACGAAGACTGGAGTTAGCCTATGAAGCATTGAAGCAATGTGGTGGAAACAATTCAGTCCGCGATATAGCACTGCGCTATGGCTTTACGAATATTGGCGGATTTTCAGGTCTCATTCGCCAAAAGTATGGACGAAGACCATTAGATATAATTCGTTTTGGCTAAAATTCGGCAAGCCATGAACTGAATTTTCCGCATCATGCTTTGACGCGACCGGAGGCCTCGGTCGTATTCTCGCAAAAGCAATGGATTAATTTATAAAAAGCTACCCTCGTTCGGCAAGCAGGTCGGCCTGCCAGTGTCGAATCGGGAGCTTTTAATTGCTATTTTGGCGCAAATACACATCGGACAGCCCAAATCCCCGCGACGCCGTGATGTCCAAACCATCAAAGACTTTCAAGAATTTGGTGACAACATGGATCGGATAAAATCCCCCCCATCACCCCGACAACATCTCCTTCACCACCCCGCTCGCCTTCCCGAAATCCATCCGGCCCGCGTATTTCCCCCGCAAACCCCCGATCACCTTGCCCATATCCTTCATCGAGCTTGCGCCCTGCTCGGCGATTTCGGCTTCGATGGCGGCGCGCATTTCGGATTCGTCGAGTTGTTTGGGGAGGAAGCTCGTGATGATTGCGGCTTCCTCGTTTTCCTGGGCGGCGAGTTCGTCGCGGTTGTTCTCGGCGTAGATGGTGGCCGATTCCTGGCGCTGCTTGATCATCTTCTGCAGCATGGCGAGGATCTCCTCGTCGCTGGCCTCGCCCTTGCCGGCGCCGCGCAGCTCGATGTCCTTGTCCTTGAGGGCGGACTGGATCAGGCGGATGGTGGCGAGCTTGCGCTTTTCGCCGGCGCGCATCGCATCCTTGAGTTCCTGGGTGAAACGTTCGCGCAACATTGAATTCTCCGCATTTCCTGGCCGCGCAGCGTTGACGCCGCCCCGCCGCACCCTTAAGTGACCCATCGACGCAAGCGCCTTATCGGCGCGCGGTCGTACCGCATAATCGTACCGCACATAAGCGAGAAACGAGCCATGTCGCAAGATGATACCGCGCCCACGACCGAATCCGGCTGGCAGGACCTCGCCGCCACGGCTCTTCTCGTGCTGGCCGACGGCACCGTGCTCGAAGGCTTCGGCATCGGTGCGACGGGCGAGGCGGCCGGCGAGGTCTGCTTCAACACGGCGATGACGGGCTATCAGGAAATCCTGACCGACCCCTCCTATGCCGGCCAGATCATCACCTTCACCTTCCCGCATATCGGCAATGTCGGCACCAATGACGAGGATCTGGAGGCGATCGACGCGGTCTCGCCCTCGCCGGTGCGCGGCGTGGTGCTCGCCGCCGCGATCACCCAGCCCTCGAACTGGCGCGCGGCAAGCCATCTCGACGCCTGGCTGAAGGCGCGCGGGCTGATCGGCATCTCCGGCATCGACACCCGCGCCCTCACGGCGCTGATCCGTGATCATGGCATGCAAAACGCCGTCATCGCGCATTCGCCGACCGGCGCTTTCGACGTCGCGGCGCTCAGGCAGAAGGCGGCGCAGCTGCCGGACATGACGGGCCAGGATCTCGTGCCGCTGGTCACGGCGAAGGACGCCTATGAATGGGACGAGACGCCCTGGGAGCTCGGGCGCGGCTATGGCCGGCGCAGCGAGGCGAAAGCCCATGTCGTCGCCATCGATTATGGCGTGAAGCGCAACATCCTGCGGCTTCTGGCCAATGCCGGCTGCCGGGTCACCGTCGTGCCGGCCACCGCGAGCGCCGACGAGATCATGGCCCACAAGCCCGACGGTATCTTTCTCTCGAACGGCCCCGGCGATCCGGCGGCGACGGGGGAATATGCGGTGCCGGTGATCCGTGCGCTCCTGGAGAGGGACGTTCCGGTTTTTGGAATTTGTCTGGGCCACCAGATGCTCGCCCTCGCGCTCGGCCTGAAGACGAAGAAGATGGGCCAGGGCCATCACGGCGCGAACCATCCGGTGAAGGATCACACCACCGGCAAGGTCGAGATCGTCTCGATGAATCACGGCTTCGCCGTCGATGCCGACGACCTGCCCGCCAATGTGCAGGAGACGCATGTCTCGCTCTTCGACGGCTCGAATTCCGGCATCGCGCTGAAGGACAAGCCGGTCTTCTCCGTGCAGCACCACCCGGAAGCCTCCCCCGGTCCGCATGACAGCCATTACCTGTTTGATCGCTTCGTGGGGCTGATGCAGGACCGCGCGCAGGTCACGGCCTGATCCGCGCGGAAGCGCTTGTTGCCGAGGTTGTTGACGGCGCTGGAGGAATCCGGCGCCGTCTCGGTTTCGTTAACCACCGCTTAACCAAGCTCGCGCACGGTGATCCCCAGCCACCGTCAGCGAGTATCCGCCGTGACCAGCACCAGCCTGCCCCTGCCAGCATCGGAGCGCATGCAGCGCGCGCTGCTGGCGCAATTGAGCATCGTGACCGGCGCCGCCTGGGCGCTCGCACTCTATGCCGGCATGCAGGCGCCCTGGGTGAACGACATCATGGCCTTCATCGCCCCGGAAAGCGCGCGCGCCATGAGCACCGGCGCCTATCTCTTCTCGGTGCCGCTGATTCTGCTGCTCGCCCTGGCGGTCACCTATTTCGGGCGCGAAAGCGTCTTTCGCGCGCCCTTCACGCGCAATCCCCGGCTCGCCGGTGCGCTGGCCGGCGGGCTGTTTTCCCTCCTATTCGTGATCTCGCTCATCCGCACGGCCCAGACCCTGCGGCTCGGCGGGGTCTGAACCGGCACCTGCGGGACGCAACAAGGCGAGACGATACGATGCAAATGGGACAATTCTTCCGCGCCTTCTTCGCCGTCGGCATCATCGGCGGCGCCTTCGTGGCCCTCGCGGAAGCCAAGAGCGGCTGGGCGCCCGATCCGCAGACGGGCCGAGCCCTGCTCACGGAGAACTGCGCGAGTTGCCATGCGGTCGACGCGACCGGCACCAGCCCCGTTCCCGAAGCCGTCGCCTTTCACGAGATCAGCGCGCGCTACCCGGTGAAGGCGCTGGAAGAGGCGTTGGCCGAGGGCATCATGGTCGGCCATGACGGCGTGCAGCAGATGCCGGAATTCCGCTTCAACGCGATTCAGATCGGCGATATCATCGCCTATCTCGAGAGCATTCAGGACGAGTGAGATCCCGTATCCTGTGGCGTCCCGGCAACAGGCACGGCGTTGCGAAGGCGTGCGGAGCGTTCCTGCCCCATTTCCGCCGCATCGCAGGCGGCTCCGTCGGATCAACACAACAGATCACGAGCCCGTCATGCCGCCGCTCTCCCACACGCCTCGCGCCCTTTCCCGTCTGATCCTGCGCAAGGCCACCATACCCGGCATCGCGCTGATGAGCATCGTGCTTGGCGCCTGCGTTCCGACCGACGGCGACAGCGTCGCCCTCGCGGGCGATGCAGAAATCGCACAGGCAGGCTCGGCGATCACCGGGCCCGGCCCCGAGGCGTCGACAAGGCTCATGCAATATGCCGGCCTCACCGAGCGCGATGATGCTCCGTTCCAGCAGGGCCGAGCCTCCTTCTATCGCCATGGCAGCCGCACGGCCAACGGCGAGCGTTTCGACCCCTCCGGCATGACGGCGGCGCATCCCTCCCTGCCCTTCGGCACGCGGGTTCGCGTGGTGCATCCCGCGAGCGGCAACGCGGTCGTGGTCCGGATCAATGATCGCGGCCCCTTCACGGGCGGGCGGGTGATCGATCTCGCCGAAGGCGCGGCACGCAAGCTCGGCATCATCCGTGCGGGCGTCGCGCCGGTTGCGCTCTATCGCCTCGATTGAGAACCTGCCTCGGCGCGCATCTCACGCAGGCCGGTGAAACCACGCAGGGCGAGGAACGTGAAGACGGCGTGCGGCACCGCGAAGGCGCTCACCAGCCAGATCGCGATGCGCAGACTGTAGGCGTGGGGCATCGCCGGATCGATGAAGAAGAAAATCATCAGGGCAAGCAGCGCAATCGTCATCGCGGTCGGCAGAATCGTCGCGCGCAGGACGCGCATCATTGCGCGCGATGGATTGCCGATGGCCGGGTTGCGCGCGGCGAAATCGAACAGATGGCGCGGGGCGTGTACGAGCCCGACATAAAGCACAAGGGCGATCAAAGGCGGAAGCATCGCGAAAGCGAGGACAATGACCGCCATCTCACAGACACGCACGACCGCGCGCATGCCATCACCATGCCCGGACAATGTCTGCCAGAGTGAGCGCAGGATCACCAGCGCCCACAGCCCCTGCCAGGCCAGCGCCACAGGCAGCGCCCAGTCATAGATCACCCGCGTGGCCATCGGCACGTCGAGGACGAGCCAGCCCGCGAAGGCCGTGACCTGCGGCAGGCTGAAGAGAACCGCGAGCGAAAAGGGGGCGAGACCGCGCGCGACGATTTCCGGGTAACGCCACAAGGAGCCCTCCTCGACATCGCCGAGCCCGTAATGCAGAGCGGCGAGCAGGATGAGGGCGGGAAGCAGGATCTGCGGCGCGATCATCCAGCCCGCAACGACACTGACGGCAAGAACGCCGTAGATCACCATGAAACCCAGCGGCCAGAGCCGGCCGAGTCGCGGCTGCAAGACGATCAGCGCCGCATATTGATCGAGCGCGGCATGCGGCAGCACGAGGAGCAGGAGCAGCGCCCCGGCCATGGCGAGCTGGAACAGGGCCGAGGCCGGCGCAAGAAACGGATAGAGGATGGCCGTGACGCCGATCACGGCGAGCGCAGCGACGGCATGGGCACGCCGCAGGGACGCGAACCACGCGCGATAGCCGTCAGGCGTCATGGCATCGTCATGCTGTTGCGCATGGGTCGTTGCCTGTAGCCTTCCATTCTCGACCCGCCTGCTGGAATCCATCGCCCTATACCCCGGCGTCCATCCACGCCACAATTTGCTCTGGTTCGCATGCCCGGACCGACTTGTCGACCCGCTCCGAGCGACGGCGCTTTCGCGGGAGCCCCATTCCCGTCATCGGCATGTGAAATCGTGAGGAGGGTTTGAAAGTCAAGAAATTTGGCCGGACAAACCGGTGCGATTTTTCGGATTTTTCAGAAGAATGTCACAATTTATTGCCGCATCTCGCCATAACCGCGCATTTGAGCGGCCCAAAATCAACAAACGCTTTACAAGGCAACGCAATTTCTGCAATGGTACCGAGCCGGTATGATGCCGGTTGTGGGTCAGCGGTCACAAGCGTTGATGAATGACATCGCCGTCGCTTTGGAGTTCGTCCAATAAGATCAGGTTGTCGGTTTTCAGACTGTCATGGGCATCCCGGAAACGGTTGTGTCCGTCAGGTGTGTCGGTGAACGCGACCCCGTTTTGAAGCAGCTCCAGAGCGAGAGAATACATGGGTCGAGGTCGAGATTTCCGCGAGACGAGCCGTAAGGGCTTCGATAATGATTTTGGTCAGGATCAGCCTGACTATTTCGAGCCGCGCGCGGAACGTGGTTCCTTCGGCAGTCAGCCGTCAATGTCCCGTCCGGTCGGCGGCGTCGAGATGGACGCGGTCGTGAAGTGGTTCAACCCGGAGAAGGGCTTCGGTTTCGTCGAGCTGGGCGACGGCTCGGGCGATGCCTTCCTGCATATCCGCGCCGTCCAGGCGGCGGGCTATGATGAATTTCTGCCCGGCACCAAGCTGGAAGTGCGGACCGCGCAGGGCCAGAAGGGCCCGCAGGTCACGGAGGTGCTCAGCGCCGATACCAGCACTGCGGAAGAACGCCCGCAGCGTCAGGGCTTCGGTGGCGCCGGCGGTCCCGGTGGCGGCTTCGGCGGCCAGCGCCGTCCCCCGCCGCGCCAGCAGGGCTTCGGCGGACCGCGCAGCACCGGCCCGGCGACGGAACTGTCCGGTACGGTGAAATGGTATAATCCGACCAAGGGCTTCGGCTTCATCATGGCCGAGGATGGGGGCAAGGACGTGTTCATCCACCGCTCCGTACTCATGCGCGCCAATCTGCCGGATCTGATCGAAGGCCAGCAGGTCCGTATGGGCGTGGTCGAAGGCCAGAAGGGCCGCGAAGCCGCAACGATCGAGATCTGAGATCACCTTGAAACCTGCGCGCCGTCGCGATGCGTGACGGCGCGCGCTTCTTGTCGGCGAAGTGCGAAACCCTGTATCAGCATCGTTTTGCAAAACCGCGATGAAACACGCGCTCGGCCTCCCCTCTCCATGGGGATTGAAATCATGCCCTTCATACAGGCCGTAAACCGTCCCGGCTCCCTCCGTGAATACGGGCAGCAGGCAAGCGGCGGCGACAAGCATCTCTTCGCCGTCGATGGCTGCGGCACGGCCCATGACGCCGGCGCCTGATCCCGATACACTCCCTCCCCGCTCATACCTCAAAGTGTTCACCATCTCTCCGGTCTGTGCCTGGAAACGGGAGAGGACCCGCGTGCAGCGCGCGCCAGGCCTGCGAACCGAGCGGGCAATCAGCCGGGAAGCCACTCATAGGCGACGGGGTTGTCCGGGCAGAGGCCGGTGCCGCATTCGAGCAGGGTCGAGGCGGCATTGCCGAGTGTCACCAGAGCGAAGACGGTGAGCGCGGCGAGGATCAGCGGGTTGCGCGCGCGCGCCCCGATAGTCGGCTCGAACTGCCGCTCGAAAAACAGCATCGCGGCTGCACCGAGAATGATCGCGCCGAAAATCAGCGCTGCCCAGCTGTAGAGATGCAGGCCAAGCACGGGATCGCCATAAGCGCCACTGCCGGGCACGATATGCAGCGCGACCTGGCGCAGCGATACGGCGCCGCCGGCGAGAGCGGCGAGGATCATCAGCCCGTAATGGCCGGGGCGCGGGCCGATCAGCAGGTTCAGCGCGAGGCCGAGCCCCACGGCGACGAAGCCGGCGCGTTGCAGGATGCAGAGCGGGCAAGGCAATTCGCGCGCGACGATCTGGGTGTAGAAGGCGGCAAGCAGGATCGCGGATATCGCGATCAGGGCGAGCGCGTTGAGCAGGCGGGAGGTCGCAGCATCGATCATCACAGCCACCGGTCAGAAGGACAGAGCGAGGCTGTCCGTCGCATGCAGGCGAAACAGCATCAGCGTGAGCGCGATCGCGGCGAGCCCGCTCCCCAGCGCCCAGCCACGCCGGCCATACCAGGCGAAGGCGAGACCGGCGAAGACGATGACGAACGGCAGAGCCATCATCGGATGATCCTTCTTGCGTCAGAGGGTGAATCAGCAAGCATGCGGTCTGCACCATCGCTTGCCGACCGCTCCCGGGGCAAGGCATTGGCGCCAAATCCGTGGAACGCAAATGCCTGATCCGGATTTGAATCGGTTAAGACAAACCGCGCCATGGAACGGAAGCGCTGATGACGATGCGATACGAAGAAAAACGTGACTTCTCGAAAACGACCGAGCCTGAAGCGGATCGGCAATCCGCCGATAATGCGCCGATCTTCGTCATTCAGAAGCACGACGCTTCCAGCCTGCACTATGATTTTCGCATCAATGTCGGCGGCGCGCTCAAGTCCTGGGCAATCCCGAAGGGCCCCTCCACCGATCCACGCGAGAAACGCCTGGCCCTGCGCACCGAGGACCATCCGCGCGACTATGCCGATTTCGAGGGTGTGATCCCGGAGGGTGAATACGGCGCCGGGACCGTTCTGGTCTGGGATCGCGGCACCTGGGAAAACATCACCCGCAAGGAAGACGGGATCGTTCCTGCCGAGAAGGCGCTCGAACAGGGACATCTGCTCATGCACCTGGAAGGCGAAAAGATCGCGGGCGGATACGCCCTGCAACGCACCGAGACCGGTGATGACGAGAAATGGCTGCTCGTGAAAATGGATGACGATGCCGCCGATGCCCGCCGCAATCCCGTCTCGACGCAACCGGAATCCGTCCTCAGCGGGCGCACGATCGCGCAGGTCAGGCGACAGGAAGGCGATGGCGACGCGGACGACGCGTCATGACGGAGTGGCGCGACAGGCTGTCGGCGCAGGAGCGGGAGCGCCTTGCGGACCAGCCGCATCCGGACTGGACCGCGCCGATGCTGGCCACGCTCACCGATGCGCGCTTTTGCGATCCCGACTGGCTCTTCGAGCGCAAGCTCGACGGCGAGCGCGCCCTGTGTTTTCGTGACGGTGACCGCATCCGGCTGCTCACCCGCAACCGCAAGGATATCGTTGAAACCTATCCCGAGATCATCGATGCGCTGGCCGGGCAGGCGTGCCGGGATTTCGTCATCGACGGCGAGATCGTCGCCTTCCGGAACGGGCGCACCAGCTTCTCGCGTCTGCAGCAGCGCATGGGGATCAGTGATCCGCAGGAGGCGCGCGACAGCGGTGTGGCGGTGTATTTCTATCTCTTCGACATCCTCCATCTCGATGGCTACAGCCTCGACGATCTGGCCTTGCGCACCCGCAAGAGCCTGCTCCGGCAGGTGCTGCGTTTCGAAGATCCGCTGCGCTACACCCCGCACCGCAATGGCGATGGCGAAGCCTTTTTCGACGAGGCCTGTTCGCGCGGCTGGGAAGGGCTGATCGCCAAGAATGCCGCTCGCGGCTATCGCCACAGCCGCTCCCGCGACTGGCTCAAGTTCAAATGCGACCGCCGTCAGGAACTCGTCATCGGGGGATTCACGGCGCCAAAGGGGACCCGCAAGGGATTCGGCGCATTGCTGGTCGGCTATTACGAAGGTGACAGCCTGCGCTATGCCGGCAAGGTCGGGACCGGCTTCAATGAGGCCTTCCTCACGGATTTCCGGCGGCAGCTCGACGGGCAGGTGCGCAAGACCGCGCCCTTTGATGACCCGGTCGACGAGGCTGACGCGACCTTCGTCACGCCCGATATCGTGGGTGAATTCGGTTTCACGGAATGGACGCAGGATGGCAAGCTGCGCCATCCACGCTTTCTCGGCCTGCGTCGTGACAAGGAGGTGGGAGATGTCGTGCGCGAAACTCCCGAGGGCTCATGAGTGACGAGGATATTCACATCGACGGGCGCGCGATCAGCCTCTCGAACCAAGACAAGACACTGTTCCCCAAAGACGGGATCAGCAAGGGTGATCTCGTCGACTATTATCGACGCATCGCCGAAATCGCGATTCCCCATTATCGCGGACGCCCGCTGACCATGCACCGCTTTCCCGACGGAATCGATGCGGATGGCTTCTTCCAGAAGGAAGCGCCCGACCATTTCCCCGACTGGATCGAACGGGCCACGCTCGACAAGGAAGGCGGCAGCCTCAGACAGGTGATCGCCAACGATGCCGCGTCGCTCGTCTATCTGGCCAATCAGGGCTGCATCACACCCCATCTCGGCCTCTCGACGATCGACGCGATCGACCGGCCCGACCGGCTGATCATCGATCTTGACCCGTCCGATGATGATTTCGGCAAGGTGCAGATGGCCGCACGCCAGCTGCGCCGGCTTCTTGACGATGCGCAGATCCCAGGCTTCGTCCAGACCACCGGTTCGAAAGGCCTGCATGTCGTGGTGCCGCTCGACCGATCAGCGCCATTCGACGCGGTCAGGGGTTGCGCCGACCGGCTCGCCGCGCATCTGGCAAAGGCCCATCAGGATGATCTCACCACCGAACAGCGCAAGGCGAAGCGCGGTGACCGGGTCTATCTCGATATCGGGCGCAACGCCTACGGCCAGACGGCGGTGGCGCCCTACGCCGTGCGCCCGCTTCCCGGCGCACCGATCGCCACGCCCCTCGGCTGGGACGAGGCGCTGGCCGGTGACATGCATCCGCAGCGCTACACGTTGAGCAACATCTTCCGCCGCCTCGGCGCGAAGGACGATCCCTGGGCGCGGATCAACGAGCATGCGACCCCCATCGATGCGCTGGAGAAGGCGCTCAATCAGTAGAAGCGCCGAGGAGGCAATCGTCCTCCGCTGCGAGGCCTGCGGGAACCATCATGCGCAGCTTCGTGCATCGGGCGATCGATTGCGCCGGAACGGCTTTCGCCTGCGGGCGTTGGTCTTCAGATTATGCAAATCGAGAGGCGCTTGCACCATGTCCGAGGCGAAAGCTGGTCAAAAATCGGAAACAACGCGCTCCCGGAAGGAGATCATCGAGGCGCTGATGCAGCGGCACGGGCAGACCTTCTGTGACAAACTCTCCATTCCCATCGAACAGGGCACACCTTCGCCGCTGTTTCGATGGCTGGTGGCATCGATCCTGTTCAGCGCGCGCATCAACGCCGATATCGCCTGCGCCGCCGCCCGCGCGCTCAGCGAAGCCGGGTGGCGCACGGCACAAGCCATGGCGGAGAGCACGTGGGAAGAGCGCACCGAGGTGCTGAACCGGGCCGGCTACGCCCGCTATGACGAGAGCACATCGCGCATGCTCGGCGAAAGCGCGCAGATGCTGCTGGAGCAATACAAGGGTGATCTGCGCATCCTGCGCGAGACAGCCGGCGCCGAGCCGCAGGCGGAGCGCAAGCGCCTCAAGGCGTTCAAGGGGCTCGGCGATGTCGGGGTCGACATCTTCTTCCGCGAGGTGCAAACGATCTGGGACGAGCTCTATCCGTTTCTCGACGAGCGTGCCCTCGACGCTGCCGACCAGCTCGGCCTGCCCCGTGATGCCCGGGCACTTGCCGGCCTGGTCCCGCGCGAAGACTTCCCCCGTTTCGCCACTGCGCTCGCACAGGCGGCGCGCCGGCATGATATCGACGCGATACGCGGCGAGGAACCTGCGTGATCAAGGCTGACAAGCAACATGTCGCAACGTGCTGATCTGCCCCCCGCTGGTTCACAGGCGAAGAACTGCCCCTTTGAAGCGCGAACCGTTCACCGCATGTCAGTCAGGGCGGCGCTTGATGACGCCGTACCAGCCAAGCCCCGCATAGGTCTCGTAACCGGGCGTGGCGTGAAAGGCGACCGTGGTGCCGTCCGCTTCGCGATAATGCCCTGAGCGCTGGTTGGCGGTGCGCAGGTTGACCCGCTCGCTCAGAATTCCCTCACCGTCCGATGCGGCGATGATGCGGTGGTCGGAATCGACCAGCAGGACGCGCGTGATCTCACGCTCGTCTGGGGCGATGCGCACCCCGTCGACGATGGCGCGCGCCTGCGGCTCCCAGTCGAAATGGATGGCGAGGACACCAAGCGGGCGGCCATGCGCCTCGCCGTTTTCGCGCACGCTGGCGCAATAGGTGAGCACCTGCCCGTTATCCAGCTCTTTCTGACGCCCGACACTGCCGACCGCGTAATCATCCCCGGAGGCGAGACCGGCAGCGCTGGCGAACCAGGGTTCATGCCCCACATTCCGCCCGATCACGCCGTAACGCTCGGGTCTTGCATTGGCGATGACATTACCTTCGAGATCACACAGCCATAGATCAAGATAGACCGTATAGGCGCCGAGGATCACGCCCAGCCGGCGACAGGCATAGGCGACAGCCTCCTCGTCGGGTTCGCGCGCACAATCGACCACCGCTGAATCCGTCGCCCACCAGCGCACGTCGCAGGTGCGCTCGAAGAGATTGCGATCGATCAGTTCGATGGCGTTGAGCGACAGATCCACCAGCCGCTCGCCCTGGGCCTGATCAGCGAGGGATTCGACCTGATTCTGCAGCTCAAGGATGCGCTGCGTCAGATGCGCTTCGAGTTCCTTGGCCACGCCCTCGATTTCGCTGCCGACCGTGCGGACCTCCTGTGCGACGACGGAAAAGCCACGCCCGTATTCGCCGGCCCGCGTCGCCTCGATCATGGCATTCAGCGCGAGAATGCGCATCTGCCCCGTCACCTGCTGAATCCGCCGCGTCTTCTCCGCTGCGAGCCCGCGCACCTCACCGGTGACACGCGCGATATCGTTCAGGCTGGTCGCCTGTTGTTCCTCGCCCTGCTTCGTCGCTACCGCTGCCATATCTCGCCCCGTGACATCGCCGTTTGAATTGTATCTTCACTACTCATCACTATTTATGATGGCGGTTAATATCGCGTTGAAACAAATGGCCAAGCTTGACGTTAATTTATGCATTCATGAATTTATTTTAAGCATTTCATCCACACCTGCCGGATCGGGCACACCGCGCGGGGCCTGTCGCGGCTTTGCCTGCGCGCATGATTCTGCTATCGCTGCGGCATGTCGGATGAACACAGCCACCCTGATGCCATTCTCCCCTGTCGGCTCGACGGGTATACGGATCTGCCACCCGGCAAACTTGCCACGCTGGTCACCTATCTCGCCATGACCGCGCCGCCGGACCGGATGCCCGCCGAGGCGCCGGCGGGTATCGCGATCCACCCCTATACGCCCGCGCCCGACGCCTATCGGGCGCTGTTTCGTGCAATCGGTGAGAACTGGCTGTGGGTCGGCCGCCTGCGCCTCGATGATGCGGCGCTCGATGCGTTGCTGGCCGATCCCGGATTCGAGCGCTTCGCGCTTTTTGCGGATGGTCGCCCGGCGGGCCTGCTGGAACTCGATTTTCGCGGTGATGATACCTGCGAGCTGGCCTATTTCGGACTTGTCCCCGATGCCGTCGGCAAGGGCAACGGGCGTTTCCTGATGGATTTCGCCATCCTGCGGGCCTTCGCGCGACCGATCTCACGCTTCTTCGTGCATACCTGCCATTTCGATCATCCGGGCGCACTCGCCTTTTACCGCCGCTGCGGCTTCACGCCCTACAAGCTCGCGATCGAAATCATGGATGACCCGCGCCATGACGGGTTGCTGCCGCAGGGGGCGGCGGCGCATGTGCCGTTCATCCCCCTGCCGGGCAGTGTTGGCGATCACGGCGATCAGTAGCCGCGCACGGCCCGGGACAGGCCGAGCTGATCCATCTGCGCCTGTTCGCGCGCACCCGCAGCGCTGCGCTCGGCGCCCTTCTCGCGGTCATCGAGGATCTCGACCTTCTTGAGCTCCTCGAAAGCCTCGGCGAGCTCGCCCTTGGCATCGTCGAGTTCGCCCTTGAGGTTGGCCGCCGATTGCAGAAGGTTCTCGCGCCGCTGCGCGGCCGCCTTCGCATAGGTGGGATAGGCGAAATGCGCGGTATCGGTAATCCCGGCCTTCTGCTCCTCCGATGCGATCTCGGCCTGCAGATCTGCCGCCATACGCTCGAAGTCTGCGATCATCATCTCGATCTGCGCCACGCGCCGGCGCTTTTCGTCAACCTGAAAACGCTTCAGGCGAATGAGCGTGTCACGCGATTTCATCGTCCTTCAACTCCAACCCAGACCACACATCACGTCTGCGGCGCGGACAGGATCTGCGCCAACCGCCGGTAACCATGACGGATGGAAGTTGACTCTTCCTTACCCTGACCGAGGAAGCTCTCCAATTCCGGGTTCAGGCGTATCGCCTCGTCCACTTCGGGCGAGGATCCGGGCCGGTAGGCGCCGAGCCGGATCAGCTCTTCCATGTCGGAATAAGTGGCGAGCACCTGTCGCGCGCGCTGCACAACGGGCCAGAATTCCGGATCGCAGGATTTGGGCATGGTGCGCGAGACCGATTTGAGCACGTTGATGGCGGGATAGCGCCCGCGTTCGGCAATGGTACGCTCCATCACGATATGGCCGTCGAGAATGCCGCGGACCGCATCGGCGACGGGCTCGTTGTGATCGTCGCCCTCGACCAGAACCGTGAAAAGGCCCGTGATCGTCCCATCCCCGGTTCCCGGCCCGGCGCGCTCCAGCAGACGCGGCAGTTCGGAGAAGACGGTCGGCGTATAACCCTTGGCCGTGGGCGGCTCACCGCCAGCGAGGCCGATATCGCGCTGGGCCATGGCGAAACGGGTGATGGAATCGATCATGCACAGCACGGACTTGCCCTGGTCGCGGAAATATTCCGCGAGCGTCAGGGTCAGGTAAGCCGCGTTACGGCGCATCAGGGCCGGTTCATCGGATGTGGCGACGACCACGACGGAACGCGCGAGTCCTTCGGCGCCGAGATCGTCCTGAAGGAATTCCTGCACCTCTCGGCCGCGCTCACCGACGAGTCCGATCACCGCGACATCGGCTGCAGTATAGCGCGCCAGCATCGACAGGAGGACGGATTTGCCCACACCCGATCCCGCGAAAATGCCCATGCGCTGCCCCGCGCAGCAGGTGGCGAAGGTATTGAGGGCGCGCACACCGAGATCGAGGGGACCCCCCACGCGCCGGCGCGCATGAGCCGGCGGCGGCTCAGCGCGAAACGGATAGGCGAGGCCGCCTTCCTGCAAGGGCGGGCCGCCATCCACCGGGCGCCCGAGCGCATCGACCACCCGGCCCAGCCAGGCCGGGTCGGGGCGAACCGAGCCGGCAGCGCGCCGCACATGCGCCGCGCAACCCCTTCTGACACCGTCGAGATTGCCAAACGGCATGGCGAGCGCGCGGTCCCCCTCGAAGCCGATCACCTCGCAGGGAACATTCGCGCCGCCATCAATGTCGATCTCGATACGCCCGCCCAGCCGCATCGCGCCGACAGGGCCGGCGATCTCGATCAGCAGGCCGCGCACTGCGACGACGCGACCGTAAACGTCGATATCGTCGATATCGTCGAGTGCGCGGCGGGCCGCCGCAAATTTGCCGTCGCTGCGCAATGATTCTTTCACGGATGCTAACCTTTCGTTTACTCGCTTCGTTAAGACTGCTGAAGCCGAGATTAACGGGCCGTGGTTCGTTAGCTCGGGGCGAAAGCGAGTCTGGTGAATCGCTTAGCTGGTTTTCTTCATGCGGAACGTTAAGCTTTCGGAGGACAAAAACTGTCGGTGAGTCAAGATATTATACCGATTCGCTCGCAATCGGCATTTATCTGCTTGCACACCGGAATCAGGTTTTGTTAACCATTGAGGCATAGCGTTGCGAATCGGACGGAAAGGGGCGCTCACCACGGAGTCACCGTGGTGAACGGGTGAGGACGCTTTGCCCGAACACGCTCGAGCCATGCTGGGGATCTGAAACATGCGCGTACTTCTCATCGAGGACGACGGCGCAACGGCGCAAAGCATCGAACTGATGTTGAAATCCGAGGATTTCAACGTCTACACCACCGATCTCGGCGAAGAGGGCGTCGATCTCGGCAAGCTCTACGATTACGACATCATCCTCCTCGACCTCAATCTTCCCGACATGTCGGGTTACGAGGTTCTGCGCACGTTGCGTGTTGCCAAGATCAAGACACCCATCCTGATCCTTTCCGGCATGGCCGGCATCGAGGACAAGGTGCGCGGTCTTGGTTTCGGCGCCGACGACTACCTGACAAAGCCCTTCCACAAGGACGAACTGGTCGCCCGCATCCATGCGATTGTCCGCCGTTCCAAGGGTCACGCCCAGTCGGTGATTACCACCGGCGATCTCGTCGTCAATCTCGACACCAAGACCGTCGAAGTCGGCGGCGCCCGGGTGCATCTCACGGGCAAGGAATATCAGATGCTGGAGCTGCTTTCCCTGCGCAAGGGGACGACGCTGACCAAGGAAATGTTCCTCAACCATCTCTATGGCGGCATGGACGAGCCCGAGCTGAAGATCATCGACGTCTTCATCTGCAAGCTGCGCAAGAAGCTGGCCAACGCCTCACAGGGCAAGAACTATATCGAGACGGTCTGGGGTCGCGGCTATGTCCTGCGCGAGCCCAACGAAAACGAGGAGCGCGTCGCCAGCTGACGCGTTTCATCCTGATCGACCACGAGCGATGAGCCTCCCCTGCGGGAGGCTTTTTCGTTGATGGCAGCAACGCGCGACCGACGGGCCCGGCGCTGATGCGGCCCGCCCCGCCCTCACCCGCCGCGCGCCGTACCGATCCAGGCCTGTGCGCCGGCGCGCAGGAGGTTCACGTCCGAGCCAAGCGCAACGATGTCGAAGCCGCGTTGCATCAAGGCAGCCGCGCGCTCCGGCGTCGCCGCATAGACGGCGGCAGCCTTGCCGGCCTCGCGCGCCCGCGCCACCGCATGATCGAGCGCGGTTTCGACTTCCCGCGACTGCGCATCCACCCCACGCCCATCCGACAGGGCGATGGAGAGATCGGCCGGGCCGATGAACACGCCGTCGATGCCGGACGTGGCGAGGATTTCGTCGATGATCGCAAGCGATTCCCGCGTCTCCACCATGGCGAGCGCAATCGAGAAAGCATTGGCCTGTGCGAAATAGGCATCGGGCGCGAGACCCGACAGAGCCAGCGCGGCATGCGGCCCCCAGCTGCGCTCACCCTTCGGCGGAAATTTCATCGCCCTGGCGAAGCGCTGCGCATCGTCGAGCGTGTTGATCATCGGTGCGATCACGCCGCAGGCGCCGGCATCGAGCAGGCGCGAGGCGGTGGCGAAATCACCGACCGGGATACGCGCAAGCATCGGCTTGCCGGTGGCGGCGATGAGCGGCAGCGCCCGCAGGGTCTGCGCGAAATCAACGGCCCCGTGTTGCATGTCGAGGGTGACGAGGTCGAAATCCTCCTTCGCCAGCAGGGCCGGTATCGCGGGCTCCGGAATGCCGCACCAGGCGCTCAGGAGCGGTTTGCCGGAATCGAGGCCTTCGCGCAATGCAGTGACCGGGGACATGGGTGTTTCCTTCCGCTGAAAGCTGTGTTGGGCGCTGGTCAGACGACGCGCAGGGCGATGCTGCCCAGCCCGTCGATCGAGGCCGTCATGGTTTCGCCGCGCGCCACGGCACCGACGCCGGCGGGCGTGCCGGAGAAGATGACGTCGCCGGGCATCACCTCGAAATAGCGCGACAGATAGGCGATCTGCTCGGCCACCGACCAGATCATCTCGGCGAGATCCGCATCCTGGCGCGTGGAACCGTCGACCGCCAGCGCGATGGAACCTCGCGCCGGGTGGCCGACCTGCGAGACCGGGTGCAGCGGGCCGACCGGCCCGGAATTGTCGCCGCCCTTGCCGAGTTCCCACGGCCTGCGCATCTGCTTGGCTTCGTCCTGAAGATCGCGGCGGGTCATGTCGATACCGACCGCATAGCCATAGACACAGTCGAGCGCCTGAGCGACGGGAATGTCTCGCCCGCCGGATTTCAGCGCCACCACCATCTCGATCTCGAAATGATAGTTTTGCGTGCCCGGCGGATAGGGATGTTCGGCGAGGTGCCCATCGGGGACGGGTTGGAGCGCATCCGCTGGCTTCATGAAGAAGAAAGGTGGCTCACGCGCGGGATCACCGCCCATTTCGATCCCGTGCGCAGCATAATTGCGACCGACACAATACACCCGGCGCACCGGGAACAACGCATCGGTACCGGCGATCGGCAAAGCCGGGCGTTCGGCGGGCGGAAAAACGAAACTCATGGGGCACTCCCTGCATGCGCGCACTGGCCGGCGCAATCTCCTGCAAGCTGTAGCTGGCAGATCTCGGTGCGAGAAGAGCGCCAGCGGCGAAAACCACGATGCGGATTCGCACAGTTCCGCCTGGCAAATCTCACTTGTGCGCAGTGCGTGGCGCGACAGCGGCGTCAGCATCCGCGCGAGCCAGCGCACCACGAGGCGGCATCACGGACCGGGGCGGGGCAAAGCTGCGCGCGATACGCATGCCGCGCAGATTGAACTCTGCGATGCGCCCGGCGAAAGCCCATATGGCCGGAACCGCAGCAAGCGAGATATAGCCATCGATCGCATAGTGCCAGCCCAGATGGACGGTCGCGACCATGGTCACGATCAGGAACAGCGTCGCCGCGATCCCCAGCCAGGGCGATACCCGCCAGGCAAGCAGCATGATCAGCGTCGAAATCGCCACATGTATGCTTGGCGTCGCCGAAATCCCGCCGCCGGGACGCAGATTACCCGCCTCGAACTGCTCCCAGAGCAGGTCCTGCATGTCGAGAGCGCGCACGCGATAGATTTCGTCGGCCTGCTGGAGGTATGCCATAAGCGGCGCATAGGGGTTATCGCGATACGGATACAATAATCCATAGAAACACGGACCGCCCGCAGGAAGGATCAGCGCCGCAAAGGTCCCGAGCACGGCCCAGATCAGGATGAATGCGATCAGGAACTGGTTGCGCAGAGCCGGACGTTCAGTCCACAGCGTCACCGCAAGCACAGTGAAAGCCATGATCGGGAACCACGCTTCGTAGAGCAGCGATACCGTTGCCGTAACGATCGGATAGCCGAAAACCGGATGCAGGATCCGCCAGGCAGAAACGCCTCCATGCAGGAAACGGTCGATCTCCATGAAGACGTGATCGAGCGCATAAGGATTGATCGTGCCGATCGAGGCCTTGAGCGAGGTGAAGGCGGAAACGAAAAACGGCAGCGCAAGAAACACCGGCGCTGCGATAGCGAGACGCCTCCACAACAGAAGGCGCCCGCGCCGATCCTCCCCTGGCGAAAGGAACGGAATACTCGTCAGCAATCCGTCCCGCCGCTTGTTGGCGAGGTAGGCGATCAGGAAGACAAAGACCGCGCCGCCGATCCACATGATGTTGTAGACGCCGAGCGAGAAGCGCGTCTCGTGAAAGAAGCTCACGACAAAGGCCTGCGCGACGTAGATCGCCACGAAGAACAGAAACATCGCATTGGCTTCGAGCGCGCGCAAAGCCAGCAGACGCAACTGCTTCAGTCGATTATCCCCTTTGACCGACCCCACACTCATCTCCGACCGCCGCAAACGCGAAAAACCGATGCCACCAATCGCTCACATCGTCTCATGACGCTGCAACCCCTGACAAGCGCGGCGGTTCCGATTTTCCGCTGTCAGGCGCTCCAGCCACCATCGACCATATGGACCGCGCCGGTGGTGAAGGCGGCTTCGTCGCTTGCGAGATAGAGCGCGAGCCAGGCCACCTCCTGCGCCGTGCCGAGCCGTCCCATGATCTGGCGGGCCACGAACTGCGCCCGCGCCTCATCCTCGGAGACGCCCTGCATGCGTGCGAGATCGACGATGCGCTGCTCCAGCGAGGGGGATTCAATCGTGCCCGGACAGATCGCGTTGCAGCGCACGCCCTCACGCACGAAATCGACGGCGACGGATTTGGTCAGGCCGATCAGGGCCGCCTTGGTCGCGCCATAGACGTAACGGTTTGGCGCGCCCTTCACCGAGGAGGCGGCGGAGGCGATGTTGATGATCGAACCGCCGCCGCGCGCCCGCATGCCGGGCAGGAAGGCCCGGATCGCGCGATGGGCGGATTTGACATTGATGTCGAAGGAGAAATCCCAGGCCGCGTCATCGCAATCGAGCGCGGTGCCGTGCGCGACATAGCCGGCGCAATTCACCAGAATGTCGACACCGCCGATCTTCTCGCCATAGGCGGCGATCGCCGCGCCGTCAGTCATGTCGAGGGCATGGGCGCTGGCGCAGGTCAGCCCTTCGAGCTTGCCCGCATCGAGATCGCTGGCATGCACCTGTGCACCCTGCGCGATGAAGCTCTCCGCGATCGCGCGCCCGATCCCCTGCCCCGCCGCCGTGACCACGGCGATCTTTCCTGCGAGCCGCCCCGTCATTCCGTTTCTCCCCTGATGCGCGGCACTGACGACGCGCCGCATCTTTGGCATGAACATGGAATGCCGGACCGGGCTTTGGCAATGCCCGCGATACGCGCATCGGATCGCGTAAAGCCGCATGCCCCGTCCGATCGGTCATCTCAGCCGAGCATCCCGCCGAGCCCGTCATGGATCAGTTTGCCGCCGACGCCGAGCAGCAGGATGTAGATCAGCGTGTAGAAGCGCGCGCTGTCGATACGCCGGATCAGCCAGATCCCGGCGATCGTTGCAGCGATGGCGAGGGGAAACAGCGCCAGCGAGGTGGCGAGGTTCTCGGGCGAGAACTGCCCCAGCATGAAGAAGGGCGCCACCTTCACCACGTTCAGGATCGCGAAGAAGATCGCGCCGGTCCCCACCACGATCTCGCGGTGCAGGCGCTGCGGCAGGACGTAGACCTGGAAAGGCGGCCCGCCCGCATGCGCGACCATGGAGGTAAAGCCGGAGAGCACACCGAACACCGCACCGCCAATCGGCCCCGCGACACTCGCCGCCGGCAGGGTTGCGCGGCGCTCCAGCACGAGGCGGCGCATGGCAAAGCTTACCGAGACGACACCGATGGTCAGCGCCACGGCATCTTCGGAAACGTAAGCGGCGAGGAAATAGCCGGCGGCGATCCCCAGAAGCGCACCCGGCAAGAGCCGCTGAATGTTGGTTTTGTCCCAGGAATGGCGATAGGACCAGACCGTGACGACATCCTGCACCATCAGGATGGGCAGCATGATCGCGAGCGCCTGCACGGGCGAAATCGTCAGCGCCATCAGCGGCAAGGCCAGCAGGCCGAGGCCTGCGAAGCCGCCCTTGGCAAAACCGACGAGGATGACCGCCGGAATCGCGGCGAGATAGAAGGCGGGGTCTGAAATCATGATGGATGCTCTGGTGAGCCATCCTAACGATCCCGCCGCAAAGATCGCCCCGCAGCTTCGCCCATCTTCTGTGCGCGAAGCTGCGGGGGAGAGTCGCGTCAATGGGCCGGTCTGCGAAGAAACTGCTCCATGACCCACGAGCCGAACATCGCAGCCGCCCCGGATATGACCGTTCCGAGCGTTTCCATCGCGCTGCCGAAAGCCTGCGCGGCGTTCTCGACGGTCGTGCCGAGCCTTGCCGCGAAGGTCGCGAACGGATCGGGATCATTATCGTCGATCAGCAGCGCGCGGCGCAGCCGCTCCGCATCGATGCGCACGTCGCGAATCTCCGAAATGGCTTCCGCGGGGAGGAAGTCACGGCAATTGTTGAACAATTCGTCGATCAGCTCCATCAGGTCGTTGAACTCCCTGAGCATCGCGAGGCGACGGTCCGGCGTCGCGATGAGCTGGCGCATGCTGTCAGTACCCGGAGGCGGCATGATGTTCTCGATCTGCTCGAGCTTCGCCATGATCTCGTTGAAGAGATCATCGCAATATCTGCTGCGCCGAGAGGCGCTGGGATCGAGCGGTTCCTCCATGCTGCCGATGGTCTTGGACTCGAACGAAGGGTTGCCGACGAGAGCCGACACCCCGGTATCGGGAGCGGCCGCGGCGGCTTTGCCGGGAAGGCTGAACGCGGTTTCGGCGGCGCCCGGGCCGTGGTCCTTTTTATCCAGAGACGGCGTATCGAGCGGCTTCATGGCAAGCATTATGTTCATACTCCTTTTTTAAATATCTGAATTTATTCAAATCAGCGCACGTCACCCCCGCCCTTTGAAAAGCAGGGCGCGATGCTGATCATGAACAGCGCGGATTGTGGAAACCGGCCCCACCCCGGCGTTGATCTTTCCCCTTAGGGGAGGGAGACCGGTCGCGCCCTCCATGACGGCGCCCCCCTCTCCCGCGGGGAGGGAGCGCGATGAAAGTCTGCAACGGCTTTATGGATTTTGCTGTCGCAAAACCCCTTCCGCAGCAGCCGGGATGAGGCGAAGCACGTCCGCTCCGATCGAGCGCAGGATGTGGCCAACCCCTTTCAGCCCTTCCCACAGCACCCCGGCGAGGGACTGGACCTGCTCCCACAGATTCATGCGCATGGCCTCACGCAGACGCTCCAGCACGTCGCGCATGCCGCGCACCTCCTCCATCGCGCTCGCCGGGAGAAAATCGCCGCACTGGTGCTCTAGGGCGTTGAGGAGATCGTCGAGACGATCGAGGCTTTCTTCGACCACGGCGCGGTTATCCGGATCCGCAAACCAGCGCCGCAGTGCCTCCGGCCCCTCGACGAGCAGGCGCAGGACCACGCCGTTCGCGATGGCGGCGGCTTCGTTATACATGTCGGTACAGGCCGCTTCCTGGGCGGCGCGCGGAATGCGGCGATCGGGGCCCTGCTGCTTGAGGACGGCGCTCTCGTCGCGCGCGCCGGCCAGAGCAGCCGAGAAACCGTTGTCGGAATCGTGTTTGCCTCCAGACATTTTACCATTCGGGATGGCCGGATTCGCAGCAATCATCGTCATGAGAAAACCAATCCTTCAAATTCAGTTTCGAAATACATGGATACGCGCCCTCCCCTTCGGGAAGGCGCGATGATGGTGATGAGGGAAAATGCAATGCGGGTATTCAGAACGCCGGTTGGTTCGCGGGTCCGCCACCGAGAAGCGGCGCAAGCCTTTGGAGCCCCTCCCAGAGTGCGTGAGCAAGCCGCTCCAAGAGGTTCCAGTTGACTTGCGGCGCAATGCCGGACTGCGATTGATCCGCATCGAAGCCGAGCGCCCCGCGCATGGCATCGATGAGTTCCCGCAATCCGCGCAAGTCACTCATCGCTGAATGAGGCAGGGCGTCACCGCAGAAATTGATCAACGCGTTGATCCGCAGGTCAAGGTCATCGAGCTTTGCTTCCAAAGACGGATCGTCGCGCGCAAGAAGATCGAAAAGTTCGTTCACATCTCGCATGAGACGATTAAAGGCGTCGGCGCAGCGTGCCTCCCTATCGCTTCGATCCCTCCGCTCGGGCAAGGATGCAATGCGCGCGTCTTCCGGTGCCGCTGCGGCTGCTTTGCCAAGATCGAGGCTGAAACTTTTATCCGCCGGAACGGGGGAGGACGCGCCTCCCGGCGAGAGAAGATTGCTGATCGCGCCGATATTCATGATTGAAACCTCACAAAAATCACGGATTGAAAAATGGCTTCGAATAAAATCGTTAACCATATTTATTAACTAATTCTCTTTTAATGTCAATCAGGGATTGCATATGAATTTTACTTATTCAATGCGCAAACTGATTGTGGAGCAGGTTCATGAGAAATGCCGCCGAGGCGCCAAGACCAGTGATCACAGCCCCGAGCACATCGCGCGCGCCCGCCGCCACATCACGCATCGCTTGCATCAGTCGTTGGTAGCTGCCTTCGCCCAGATCACCGCCTTCGGTCACAAGATCAGCGCCGACATAGCCGCGCATCCGTTCGAAAGCGCCCCGCAAACGTCCACATTCCGCCAGCTCTTCCGGCGAGAGGACATCCTGACAATCACGCTCGATCCGCTCCAGCAGCGCCGCCGCACGGGCCATGTGCCGCTGCAGAACCTCGCGGAACCCGGGATCGAGCAGAGCGGTGCGGCGCTGGATATCGGCCCATGGATCGGTCGAATCCATGATCAGCATGTCCTGAATCTGCGCCATTTCATGGATGAGCTCGCGCACGCTCTGGCTACAGGAGACGCGCCGGAACTCGCGGCTGACCGAGTCGGCCTCCGGGCCCTGCTTGATCGGGCTGGAGTAGATAGAATCCGGCAATAGGGGCAAACCACCTGCATCCGGCAAATTCATCCCGCATGACGAAGAATATTCAGATGATACTGCAGTATATCCTACCAATGGGCCCGCAATAATATTACCATTTTTTGATTCTTTTACATGCTGATATTTAATATCTTTTGATTTTATATTTTCATCTGCAATCGTGCTACATTCAGAAAACGGGAAAACCACAAAATTAGACTGGGAAATTTGATTTGTACGGACATTCGAACTGACTGAATACATTTATTGATCTCCAATTTCGGCAATGTGTCGGCATAACTGCAGCACAGATCGATGAAAAGCCCAAAATGACGCCATTTCGCCCTTAAATTCGACAATCGAGCCGAAACTGCCGATCCATCAGGGTCGTTTGTGGTGAATGGTGGCCGCGCCACCCTGACGGGGCAGAGCGCGTTTCAAACTTTTGGCCGGCTTGTCAGCGCCGCCCGTTCTCGTCACCATGGAGAAAATCAGACGCGTGTCCGCAATCGCGTCGAGACCGAAGGGATGGAACCGATGTCCGGAATCGCGCAAAGCGCCTATGCGAAGCTCTACGAAAGCTGGCAGGAGGATCCGGAGGCCTTCTGGGCCCGGGCCGCACAGGCGATCGACTGGTACCAGCCGCCGGACCATGTCTTCGATGCAAAGGCCGGCGCCTATGGCCGCTGGTTCGAGGGCGCGACCTGCAATACCTGCCACAACGCCGTCGATCGCCATGTCGCAATGCGCGGCGACCAGCCGGCTCTGATCTATGACAGCCCGATGACCGGTTCCAAGCGCGCCATCAGCTACCGCGAATTGCGCGACGAGGTGGCCGCGCTGGCCGCCGTTCTGCAGGATCTCGGTGTCGGCAAGGGCGACCGGGTGATCATCTACATGCCGATGATTCCCGAGGCCGTGATGGCGATGCTGGCCTGCGCGCGTATCGGCGCCATCCATTCCGTCGTCTTTGGAGGCTTTGCCGCAAAAGAGCTCGCCACCCGCATCAATGATGCCCATCCCAAGGCGATCCTCGCCGCCTCCTGCGGGCTCGAGCCGGGTCGCATCATCAGCTACAAGCCGTTGCTCGATGGCGCCATCGAACTCGCGACGAGCAAGCCGGAAGCCTGCCTCGTCTTCCAGCGCCCCGAGGGGGAAGCGAGCCTCGACAAGCCATGGGATCACGAATGGCAGGCGGCGGTCGCCGGTGCGAAGGCCGCAGGCCGCGCCGCCGATTGCGTACCCGTCGCCGCCACCGATCCGCTCTACGTGCTCTACACCTCCGGCACGACCGGCAAGCCCAAGGGCGTCGTGCGCGACAATGGCGGGCATATGGTCGCGCTGGCCTGGACCATGGAGAACCATTACGGCATCAAGCCCGGGGAGGTGTTCTGGGCGGCCTCCGATGTCGGCTGGGTGGTCGGCCATTCCTATATCGTCTATGCGCCACTGCTGCATGGCTGCACCAGCATCATCTATGAAGGCAAGCCCGTCGGCACGCCCGATGCCGGTGCCTTCTGGCGGGTGATCGCCGAGCACGGCGTCGTCTCGCTTTTCACCGCCCCCACCGCCTTCCGCGCCATCAAGAAGGAGGATCCGCAGGCGAAGCTGCTGGCGGATTACGATCTGTCGCATTTCCGCACGCTGTTCCTCGCCGGCGAGCGCGCCGATCCGGATACGGTGCAATGGGCCGAGCGCATCCTCGGCGTGCCGGTGATCGATCACTGGTGGCAGACGGAGACCGGCTGGCCCATCGTCGGCAACCCGGTCGGGATCGGCATGCTGCCGGTGAAGCACGGCTCACCCTCGGTGCCGATGCCGGGTTACGACGTGCGTGTCCTCGACGAGGACGGCAAGGAGGTCGGGCCCAACGAAATGGGCGCCGTCGTGATCCGCCTGCCCCTGCCGCCGGGCGCCTTGCCGACCCTGTGGCACGCACCGGAGCGCTTCCATGAGAGCTATCTTGCAGCCTATCCCGGCTATTATTCGAGCTCGGATGCGGGCTTCAAGGACGAGGACGGCTACATCTTCATCATGGGCCGCACGGACGACATCATCAACGTCGCCGGACACCGCCTCTCGACGGGCGGCATGGAGGAAGTGCTCGCCGGCCACCCTGCCGTTGCGGAATGCGCCGTGATCGGGGTCAAGGATGCGCTCAAGGGCGAAGTGCCCTGCGGCTTCGTGGTGCTCAAATCCGGCATCATCGAGCCCGTCGAGACGATCGAGAAGGAGCTCGTCGGGCTGGTGCGCGAGAAGATCGGCCCCGTCGCCGCCTTCAAGCTCGCCGTCACCGTGCCGCGCCTGCCCAAGACGCGCTCGGGCAAGATCCTGCGCGCAACCATGAAGAAGATCGCCGATCGCGACGAATGGACGCCACCCGCCACCATCGACGACCCGGCCATTCTCGACGAGATCGGCGAAGCCCTGAAGAACAAGGGCGTGATCTGACCGGCGCACAGGCGCCTGCGCTCAATAGAAGCTGCGCGGACGCCCGACTACTTGCGGCCATTCGACGGCGCCGGTCTCGCGCATGCGCTCGATCGTGGCGCGCAATCTCGGGCCGGTTTCTTCGCGCAGCATGCGCTCGGTGAGGATGAAAGCGGGGCCGGACACGTTGACGACGTAGAGCGAGCCCGTCTCGGGAGCGACCAGAGGTGCTGCAACGGCGTTGATTTCGCTGTTCCAGGCGCCGAGCGCAATGCAGAAACCGGTCTGCTCGATTTCGCGCCGCGCCCGTTCGAGCTCCGCCTCGAGGCGTGGCCAGTCATCGCCCACCTGCGCAGCCAGCCCCGCGATCACGCCGGGTCGCTCGTCGGCATCGAGTGCCGCGACCATGGCGAGCCCCATGGCGGATTTCGCCAGCGGCAGATGAAAGCCGATCTCGCGCGAGATGGTGATACTCTGCCCGCGCCCGCGCCAGAGCTGCATATAGACGCTGTTGAGCCCCTCGCGGATCCCCAGCGCCACATGCGCCTGCGTCGCGTTGGCGAGTTCCTGCAGGAACGGGCGCGCGATCTGGGCAAAGGAGTTCGAGCGGAAGAAGGCCATGCCGAGCGCCAGCACGGCGGGGCCAAGCTGATATTTCTCCCGGTCCTTGACCATGCGCAGGTAGTTCAGTTCGCGCAGTGTATGCGTCAGCCGCGAGACGGTGGGCTTGGGCAGTCCGGTGCGCCGGGCGATCTCCTGATTCCCCAGAACCTCGTTGGAACTGGTGAAGGCGCGCAGCACCGACAGGCCGCGTGCGAGCGCGGTGACGAACTGGCGATCCTTCGCCGGAACGTCGTCGCCTTCCGCAGGATCCACGGGGAGATCCGCCTCATGCGCATGTATCGTATCGGCCTTCATTCGAACCAGCCCTTCGACAACCCTATCAAGCGAACTTTTCTCGCACACTCCATAGCAGTTGCAAGTTTCTTCCCGACAAGTTTCTTCCCGACAAGTTTTCTTCCCGGGCAAAGCGCTCCCGTACGCGTTTCCTCCCGCCCCTATGGCCGCGCCGGCGCCGCGCCCCGGCGCATCACCCGCAGGAGAATCACCGGTACCGCGAAGGCGAGCCCGACCAGCGTCATCTGCATGTGGTCGAGGCCGAGTCCGATATGACCCGGAGCGGCGAGGAACAGGCCGCCGATTGCGAGCATCACACGACGCAGCAGCGCCAGCGCACCGCGTCCGATATCCCCCACGCCCGCGAGATAGCCCTGGATCGAAGACCCGATGAACCACACCCCGATCACCGCCGTGATCAGCACCGTGACCACTTCATAGGCACTGCCGCGACCGATCAGGGCCGGATTCAGGACGAAGAAGAACGGCACGATATAGATGATCGAACCCAGCCGCATGGCTTCCAGACCGGCCATGATCGGGCTTGTCCGCGCAATCGTCGCCGCAGCGAAGGCGCCCAGCGCCACCGGCGGCGTGATGAAGGAGACCATGCCCCAATACATGATGAACAGATGCACCGCGAGCGGATCTAGCCCCGCACGCGTCAGGGCCGGTGCGAGCACCACGGCAAGGAAGATGTAGCAGGCCGTCACCGTCATCCCCATGCCGAAGATGAAGGCCGTGATCGCCCCCATGATCAGGAGCACGAAGACGTTGTTACCGGCGAGAAAGACGAGATCGTTGGCGAGTGTTCCGGCGAGCCCTGTGGCCGAGAAGGCCCCGATGATCAGGCCGACACCGAGCAGGATCGCCACGAGCTCCGCGAGCGAGCGCCCCACCCCGGTCAGCAGGTTGATGAAGCCGTTGAGATTGAGCCGCGTGCCCCTGTGCAGCTGGTTGATCACGACAAGCGCCGCAGTCGCATAGAACGGCGCCAGCGTCTCCTGCCGGAAGACAATCATCATCACGATCAGGATGGCGAAGACGAAAATGTAATGCCAGCCCTCCTTGAAGGTCTCCTTCAGCGAGGGCAGCTCCGAGCGCGGCATGCCCTTGAGGCCGTTGCGCGCCGCATAGGCGTCGATCTGCACGAACAGGCCGAGATAATACAGGATCGACGGGATCGCGGCAGCGATGATGATCTGGCTGTAGGGCATGCCGAGGAACGAGGCCATGACGAAGGCCGTCGTGCCCATCACCGGCGGCATCAGAACGCCACCCGTCGAGGCGCAGGCCTCCGTTCCCGCCGCGTAGCGCGAGGAGAAGCCGGCGCGCTTCATGGCAGGGATCGAGACGACGCCGGTGGTGAGCACGTTGGAGACGACAGAGCCACTCATGGAGCCCATGAAGCCGGAGGCAAAGATCGCCACCTTCGCCGCCCCGCCACGATATCCACCGACGAGGGAAAGCGCCAGATTGTTGAAGAAGCGCCCGCCGCCGGTGAATTGGAGCGTCGCGCCGAACAGAATGAAGCCGATCACCAATTGTCCGAAGGCCTTCATCGGAATGCCGAAGGAGCTCTCGTTCGAGATCAGGTGATAGGCGATGGTGTCATCGAAGGGCTGCGCAAAGCCCGAGATCGGCCCGGGCACGACATCGGCGAAGACCGGGTAGAGCGAAAAGAAGAAGACGATCACCGCGATCACCAGCCCGCCGGTGCGGCGCGTGGCCTCGATGATCAGGGCCCAGAGCAGGAAGCTCATCGCCATGGCGAGCGGCGGGGCCGCATATTCCCAGCCCTCCATCAGGCTGCGATGGGCGGTGAAGGTGAAGTAGCCGCAGGCACCGAGCGAGAGCGCGGCGAGGATCAGGTCGTACCATGGCGTCGGCCCGCCCCGGGCGCGCGGGCTGATCGGGAAGGCGGCGAAGGCGAGCGCGAGGAAGATGCCCGCGAGCAGATAGAGATAACGGTTCTCGATGATCACCACGCCGACGAACAGGCGCAGATTGAACAACTGGTTCACGGCGAGGAAAATCGCCGCGAGCGTGAGCGCCACGAACACGCCCTTTACCCAGCCGGTGACTTCCCTGAAACGCGCTTCTTCCTCGATGGCGGGCTTGGCCCCGGTCGTGGCAAGCGGGACTACGGGCGCCTCGTTCAGGGGATTGGTGGCCTCGGGATCCCTGGTGTCGTTCATGGCTGACCTGCATGCGGGCTGAGCGGGGGAATGCGGCGGCGCGTGGCGCGCCTGACGCACACGCGAGCGGTCGCGAAGCATTGCCGCGCGCCACATGCGAAAGGAGCATGCGGCGCACGATCAGGGGAACGCGGCGGGAAATCCCGCCGCAAACGGCCTTCGATCAGTTCCAGATCGGATTCATGCCGGCGGCTTCGAGCGCATCGCGCCGCGCCTGCATCCAGCCCTCCTGGAAGGCCTCCTCATCGCTGACGCCCTCGGCGACGAACGCGTCCCAGGCAGCCTTCAGCACCTGCTGACGCGCGATCAGACCGTCGTTATGCGCCTGGTGATCCTCGGTCCAGACGCCGATCTCCTCGAAATAGCGGATCGCACCTTCATGATAGGGCACCACCCATTCGAATTGCTGGCGGTCGATATGCCAGCCGGAAATGCCGGGCGCCGCGCCGTCATAGACGGGGAAGAGCTCGACCATTGCCTTGGTCATGGCATAGACCTTGTCCGTTTCCGCATCCGCGTAGGAGAGCAGGATCGGATACGGGTAGTTCGGCCCCTCGTGCGGGTTGTCCTCGGAGAGGCCCGCACCGAGTGTCGCGCGGTTGGGCACGAAGAACGGCGCGGCGTCGTTCAGCCGGGCCCAGCCTTCCTCGTCGTCGAAGGGCAGGGTCGGCCAGACGAGACCACGGGGCGAGGCTTCGAGCTGGAAGGCCTGACCTGACGTCGTCACGGCGAAGGCCGCATCGGCCTGGTCGTTGATGATGCCTTCCCATGCGGCACCGAAGCCGGGGAATTCGACGCGCTCGACATCATCCCAGGTCAGGTCGGCGAAGCTGAGAATGGCGCCGATATTCTGGTTGAGCGAGGGCGAACCCACGACCCAGGCGACGCGCTTGCCTTCGAGATCCGCCACCGTCTCGATGTCGAGATCGCCGGCCGCGCCGATGGTGAGATTCGAATCGGCGTTCGAGGCGATCAGGACGCGCACTTCCTGCGGGCCCCAGGATGCCTCACCGAACTCGAACATGCCTTCCTGCGAGAAGAAGCTCGCGCCAAGCCCCGTCGCGGAGAAATCGACGCGCCCGTCGCGCAGCGGAATCTGGCGAGCGATGTCGTTGCGACCCGGCAGGATGCGCAGATTGACATCCAATTCGTTGCGCAATGCGCCGCCAATGGCCACGGACTGGTTGTAGCCGGCCGAACCGACATCATAGGCCGTCCAGGAAATTGTGTCGGGCAATCCGGACTGCGCCATGGCGGGCGCGCTCGTCATGGCGCCGGCAATGGCGATTGCGGCGGCGGAAGCAAGCAGGTTTCTGCGATCCAGCATCAGGGTTTCCTCCAGTTTCTTCATCGGAAAGCCGGGAGCGTTTCGCCCTCACGGCGCTACCGCGACATCGTCGCAACAAGACGACCCGGCGCGTGTTGTTTTTGACCTTGGGGAAATTCCTTCCCTTAGGTGAGTCCAGACTAAATGCGAAATCCTGTTTCGCAAGACAAAATACGCGTTCGCAGATCGGGCGTTCCTGCCCATAGAATATGGTCATCATGCCTATTATTTTCGCTGTGCGGAATATTGTTTCACATTTCTTGACGCTATTGCGGACAGGCACTAACGTCCAAACGCTTCAGCAGCAGCCTCAGGAGTCCGCTCGATGTCCGCCGCCACGCCGCAATCGCTCGCCCATGTCACCACGATCGATGCGATTCCGCAGGAAGGCGCGCGGGAAAGACCGGATGCGACGGCTTTCGTCCTCGGCGAGCGCCGTATCAGTTTCGCGCAATGGGAGCATTGCGTCGCGACCAGCGCCGTGCGGCTGCAGGAAGCGGGCCTGCGCCCCGGCGACCGGTTCGTGATTCTGGGCGAGAACGGCATCGTCCTGATCACATTGGCTCTCGCGGCGGCACGCGCAAAGGCCTGGCCGGTCATCCTCAATGCGCGCCTCTCCGAGCGCGAGATCGAAACGATTGCTCACCACGCACAGCCGCGCCTGATCGCCTTTGCCAACGACATCTCCCCGGATGCGGAGCGCCATGCCGGTGCTTTCGAGACCGAACACGTCACTTTCGAGGGCCTGCCGCCCTTTCGCCTCACCGTCGCGGCGGATTGCGAACCGGAACCCGTGCATGACGACCCCGCCCGCGATGTCGCTGCCATGATCTATACCTCGGGCACGACCGGCGCCCCCAAGGGCGTCATGCTCAGCCACGCGAATCTGATGCATGTCGCGCGCCATTCCGGTTATCTGCGCGGTCTGGCGCCGGGTGAGCGCGTCTATGGCTGCCTGCCGGTGAGCCATGTCTTCGGCCTCGCCTCGATGTTCCTCGGCTCGGCGCTCTATGGCGCAACGAATTACCTCGTGCCGCGTTTCGATCCCTCGGAAGCGCTGCGTCTGCTGCGCGACGAGGAACTCACCGTCTTCCAGGGCGTACCGGCCATGTTTGCGCGGCTGATCGAGCATGCGCGACAAACGGGCCGGCCGATCGAGGCGCCGGCCCTGCGCTACGCTTCCGCCGGCGGCTCGCCGCTCGACCTCGCGCTCAAGACGCGGGTTGAGGCGGCTTTGGGCGTGTCGCTGCATAACGGCTACGGCATGACGGAGCTTTCGCCGACCGTATCGCAGACGCGCATGGACGCCCCGCGCCGCGACGATGCCACGGGCCCGCTCCTGCCCGGGATCGAGGCGCGCACCGTCGATGGCGAAGGCGCCCCCCTTCCCGCCGGCGAGATTGGCACGCTACAGGTGCGCGGCCCGACCGTGATGCTCGGCTATTATCGCAACAAGGAACTCACCGACCGGGTGAAGAGCGCCGATGGCTGGTTCGATACCGGCGATCTCGCCCGTTTCGGCGAAGACGGCGCACTTTATATCGTGGGGCGCGCCAAGGACCTGATCATCCGCTCGGGCTTCAACGTCTATCCCGAGGAGATCGAAGGCGTGATCGCGAGCCATCCCGATGTGACGCTTGCCGCCGTGGTCGGCCGCAATGTCGAGGGCAACGAGGAAGTCTGGGCCTTCGTCCAGCTGCGGCCCGGCGCGGATTTCGACGAGCGGGAGATGCGCGCCTTCTGCGCCGAACGCATGGCGCCTTACAAGCGCCCCACCCGCATCATCGCGCTGCCGACACTACCCGCCTCCTCGACCGGCAAGGTCCAGAAGGCGAAGCTGCGCGAGGAAGCCGCCTCCATCGCCGTGGAGCAGGCTGAGGCGGTCTGACCCGCGATCGGGAAGCCTCGCGCCGCGCCCGATGAAGGCGCAGCGCGTGGCCCTTCACGCCGCCGCCATCTTCGCATGCGCACCCGGCACCGCCGCGAGCAGCGCGCGGGTATAGGGGTGCTTCGGATTCTCGAAGAGCCTGGCCGTCCGCTCGAGCTCGACGATCTCGCCCCGTTGCATCACCGCGATCCGGTCGCAGACCTGCGCCGCCACGCGCAGATCGTGGGTGACGAAGAGGATGGCCAGCCCCAGCCGCTTCTGCAGGTCCTGGATCAGATCGAGGATCTGCGCCTGCACCGAGACATCGAGCGCCGAGACGGGCTCATCCGCCACCAGCACGTCCGGATCGAGGGCAAGCGCACGGGCAATCCCGATGCGCTGGCGCTGGCCGCCGGAGAATTCGTGCGGATAGCGCTCGGCCGATGACGCGCCGAGCCCGACCAGTTCGAGCAATTCGCGCGCCCGCTTCTCGGCATCCACGCGCGGCACACCCTGCGCCTCCGGCCCCTCGGCAATGATCCGCCCGGCGGTGCGGCGGGGGTTGAGCGAGGCGTAAGGATCCTGGAAGACCATCTGGATGCGCTTGCGCAAGGGCCGCAACTGGCGCGGCGGCACGCCGTGGAATTCGGTATCGCCCACCTTGATGAAGCCGTCATCAGGCTCGGTCAGGCGCATGATGCAGCGCCCGACCGTGGACTTGCCGGAGCCGGATTCGCCCACGAGCCCGAGCGTCTCGCCGCGTTTGATGGTAAATTCAACATCCTTCGCCGCGACCACCTTGCGCGCGCTCCCACTGAAGAAGCCGCGCCCGCCATAGGTCTTGTGCAGATTGCGCACGATCAGCGCATCCGGCTCGCCCGAGAGATCCTTGGGCGGCGGTGGCGTCAGCGAGGGCACGGCGGCGAGAAGGCGTTTCGTATAGTCATGCGTGGGATTTTCCAGGACGTCCTGCGCCCGCCCGCTCTCGACGCACAGACCGTTCTGCAGCACGGCAACATCATCGGCGATCTCGGCCACCACGCCGAAATCGTGGGTGATGAACAAAACCGCTGTCCCGTGCTTGTGACGCAATTCATCCACCAGCTTGAGGATCTGCGCCTGCGTCGTCACGTCGAGCGCCGTGGTCGGCTCGTCGGCGATGAGGAGCCTGGGCTCCAGCGCGAGCGCCACGGCGATCATCACCCGCTGGCGCTGACCGCCGGAGAGTTCATGCGGAAACGCCCGCGCGATATGTTTCGGATCGGGCAGCCCGACTTCCTCGAGCAATTCGAAAGTGCGCCGCATGCGTTTCTGCGCATCGAACATGCGATGCGATTCGAAGGTCTCGAGGATCTGGTCGGAAATCCGCATGACCGGATTGAGCGAGGTCATCGGCTCCTGGAAGATCATGCCGACATCGCGTCCGCGCAGCTTGCGCATCTCGCCGTCAGAGAGCCCGATCAGCTCACGCCCGGCAAGCCTGATCGAGCCGCCCGCCGGCTTCACGGCACTGGGCAGGAGCCCGATCACGGCATGCGCCGTCATCGATTTCCCCGAGCCCGATTCGCCCACGACACACAAGGTCTCGCCGGCATCAATCGACAGGCTGAGCCCCTGCACCGCATGGGCGCGATCGGCGAGTTTCGGAAGAGCGAGGGAGAGATTGTCGATTGCCAGGACGCTCATCAGCCACCCTCCCGCGAGAGACGCGGATTGAGCGCGTCGTTGAGCCCCTCACCCACCAGATTGAGAGCGAGCACCGTGAGGAAGATCGCAACACCGGGGAAGAAGCTGATCCACCAGGCCTCGATCAGGCGCGTGCGGCCCGCACCGATCATGTAGCCCCAGGTCATCATGTTGGGATCGCCCAGCCCGAGGAAGGAGAGCGCCGATTCGAGCAGGATCGCCGAGGCGACCATGATCGAGGCCATCACCGTGATCGGCGCGATCGTATTGGGCAGAACCTGGGTCAGGATGATGCGCGAGGTCGTTTGGCCGATCACGATCGAGGCCTGCACATATTCGCGTGTCCGCAACGACAACACCTCCCCGCGCACGAGTCGCGCCACCGGGGGCCAGGAGACGATGGCGATGGCGAGCACGATCGAAAAAAGCGAGGGCTGCAGGATCGCCACGATGACGATGGCGAGCGCGAAGGCGGGTATGGTCTGGAAGAATTCGGTGAAGCGCATCAGCGCGTCATCGATCAGCCCGCCGAAATATCCCGCGAGCGCGCCGATCGGAATTCCGATGGCCAGCGCCGTCAGGGTCGAGACCAGCCCGATGATCAGCGAGACGCGGGCCCCATGCATGATCCCGGAGGCAACGTCGCGCCCCAGCGCATCGGTGCCGAGCCAGAATCCGCCCGGCGACATCGGCGGCAGGAACGGACGCGTCACCATCCGCCACGGCGAGGTCGGATAAAGCAGTGGGGCGAGGATCGCCGCTGCGAGGATGATCGCCAGGATGATCAGGCCGACCACCGCGCCCTTGTTGCGGGCAAAGCGCTTGAAGAATGCCTTCATCGTCCCACCTCGATGCGCGGATCAGCCACGCGATAGACGACGTCCGTGATCAGGTTGAACAAAACCACCATGGCCGAGGAGACGAAGAACACGCCGAGCAGCACCTGATAGTCACGCTGCGCCAGCGCCTCGAACATCAGCCGACCGATCCCCGGCCAGCCGAACACCGTCTCGGTCAGCACCGCACCGCCGACGATCTGACCGGCCTGGAGGCCGGCCAGCGTCACCACCGGCAGGATGGCGTTGCGGGCGATATGCCGACGCACGATGCGTCCTTCCGGAACGCCCTTGGCGCGCGCGGTCTTGACGAAATCGGAGCCCGCGATCTCCAGCATCGAGGCACGCATCATGCGCGTATAGAGCGCGGTGAAGAACAGCCCCAGCGTCGCTGCGGGCAGGATCAGATGCATCCCCACATCCAGCGCGTGGCGCAGGCCCGTATAGCCCGCGCCGATCGTGCGAAAACCCGTATTGGGCAGCCAGCCGAGCCAGAGCGCGAAGATGATCTGGCTCATCAGCGCGATCCAGAACAACGGCGTCGCATAGAAGAACAGCGCCCCGGTCGTGATCGCCGTATCGGACCATTTCCCGACCCGGCGCGCGGCGAGGATGCCGAAGATGATGCCAAGGGTCAGCGAGAAGATGAAGGCCGCACCGGTGAGCAGCAGCGTCGCCGGCAGGCGCTCCATGATCAGTTCGAGCACCGGGCGTCCCTGGCGATAGGAGAAACCGAGATCGAGCGTGACGATATCGGTCAGATAGATCCAGAGCTGCGTCATGATCGGCTGGTCGAGGCCGAACTGCTCGCGCAATTGGCGGATGAATTCTTCATCCGCAGCCCCCGCTTCACCGGCGAGCACCGAAGCCGGATCACCGGGCGCTGCGCGGATCAGGAAGAAGTTCATGGTCGCGATGGCGATCAGGACGATGACGCCCTTGACCAGCCGCCCCGCGATGAATCGCAAAAGTGGCATCTGTCACCCACGCTGATTGAAGCCGGTAGCGCCGCAATGACGGCGTTCAGGAAACGCTTCCGGGGCGATTGCGGCCCCGGAAGCTTTACGCAATCAGCCGCTTACTGCTGCAGCCAGGCATCGCGGAAGGTGTCGTTGACACCGATCGCCGTGGTGATGAAATCCTGCAGATCGCAGCGATAGACGGTGGGGAAGTCCATCTCGATCATCCACAGCACCGGCAACTCATCGACAAGGATCTCCTGCACCTCCTGATAGAGCGCAGGACGTTCCTCGGACGGCGCATTGGCCGCCTCGGCAAAGAGCCGGTCGACCTCCTCGTTGGCGTAACCCATCACGTTGGAGAACGGGTTGCCCTCGACGATGTTGCTCGACACGTAGGAACGCGCCACGCCCAGCGCCGGATCGCCGTACTGATAGAGGAAGTTGTGCGTCATCTCGAAGTTGAAGCTTCCCAAACGCTCAGTCCAGCCGGGAACATCGGTGGTGACCAGGTTCACGTTGATGCCCACGTCTTCCAGATCCTGGCGCGTGGCTTCCGCCCAGCGCGTCCAGGTCTCGCCATAGGGCAGGACCATGAAGTCGAGGGTTTCGCCGTCATAGCCCGATTCCGCGATCAGTTCGCGCGCGCGATCCCGATCGTAGTTGTATTCGGGCAGATCGTCGGAATGGAACAGGGTGCGCGATGAGATCGGGCTGTTGGCGACCGTGCCGTAGCCGGACCAGACCACCTCCTGCGCAAATTCCCGGTCGATCGCATACATCATCGCCTGCCGGAAGCTCTTCTCCGCAAGCGCGCCTTCACGCACATTGAGCGCGATCCAGGCATGCGGGGAGAACATTTCCCAGCCATCCGTCGTGACGCAGACATTGTCCTGTTCCGCGAGGCGCGGCACATCGAAGATCTCGACCGAACCGCCGGTCAGAACGTCGATATCCCCGGTCTCGAAGGCAACCGCGCGCGAGGCGGCGTCGGGAATGAAGCGGTAAAAGACCTCGTCAATATAGGGTTGGCCCTCGAGGTAGTAATCCTCGTTGCGCTCGAGATGCACGTAGGAACCGCTCTCCCATTCGACGAACTTCATCGGCCCGGTGCCGATCGGTGTCGCATTCATCTCGTTGGCCCGGTAATCCGTGCCCTCGTAGATGTGGGCCGGGATGATCGGCGTGGTGCCGACCTCGAAGCTCAGCATGATCGGCTCGAAGGGCTCGTTGAGCGTGATCGTGACCTCGTAATCGCCCGTCTTCTCGATGGAGGCGACCTGCGCATCGACTGTCGGGCGCCAGCGCGGATGCACCTCGCGCAGGAAGACGTCGAGCGAGAAGACGACGTCATCGGCGGTAAACGGCTCGCCGTCATGCCACAGCACGCCCTCGCGCAGCTTGAAAGTGTAGACGAGCTGGTCGTCCGAGATCTCCCAGCTCTCCGCGAGCGAGGGCTGCGGCGTCAGATCGGTATCGTAGCGCAGGAGCGATTCGTAGATATCGCCCGCGATCATCTGGGTGGGGCCGTTCTGGAACAGGCCGAGCATCAGGCTCGGGGGCTCCGGGGTGACGGCGAGCTGCACGGTTCCACCGCTTTGCGGCTGGGCCTTGGCGTCCTGCGGCTGCATCGCAACGACGCCGGCGCTCAAGAGGAGCGCCAACGCAGTCGTGGCGAGCGCACGCCCTGTCTTTTTCTGGATCATGATCGTCCCTCTGTTCTCTGGACTCGTTTTTGGCTTTCGCGGGCTTCTTGCGGCCCTGGATGTCGCGGATGGTTCAAGCCATCCGCCACCTGTCCTGATTAGAGAGATTTCGCTTCCGTGCGTCAAATGATGACGATAAGTCAGGCTCCCGTCGGCATTGATGGCAAAACCATGTCAATCCAATGGAATGGAAGGAACGTCAGGCCTGAACAGGCCCGATTTCACACTCGTCTTGCATGAAAACCAAAAGCGGGATGGGCATCCGTGCACGTTTTTGCATCATGCCGAAATATGAAGCAACACCTCACGGTCATGCGCCGCCGCGCGATGCTCGAACAGGTAGATACCCTGCCACGTACCGAGTGCGAGCTTGCCGTCCATGATCGGGATCGACAGCGATGTCTGCGTCAGCGCCGCCTTGATATGGGCCGGCATGTCATCGGGGCCCTCAATGCTGTGCACCACCCATTCCATCCCCTCGGGCACGAGGCGGGCGAAGAATTCCTGCAGATCGGCGCGGACATCCGGATCCGCATTCTCCTGGATCAGCAGCGAGCATGAGGTATGGCGCACGAACAGCGTCAACAGGCCGGTCTCGATACCGCTTTCGCGCACGAAGAGCGAGACGATCGGCGTGAACTCGGTGAGCCCCGGCCCGTCGCTGCGAATCGTCAGGCTCGTCTGTTTGCTCTTGCCGGGTGCACTCACATCGCCCTCCCCTTATGCGCCCTTATTCGCGCGCGGCGAGCACCCGGATCGGGCGCATCATGTCATCATCCTCATGCTCGAGGATATGGCAATGGATCACGTAGAGCCCTTCGAATCCATACCATTCCATCGCAATCCGGGTGACATGGTCGAACGGTGCGAGCGCCACATCCTTGGGGCCGTGCTCAACGGGCGGCGCGGGAATCGCACCATCCATGTCAAGATAGCTCTCCAGCGGCGCGAGCGTGCCGGCATCGCGGTCGGCGATGTAATCCTCGACCCCGTTTTCGCGGAAGGGGATGCGCTCGACGATGCGGTAGCTGATCAGATGCACGTGGATGGGATGGGCTTCATCGGTCAGATTGATCAGGTTCCAGATCTCGGTATCACCCAGATGCGGCTCGATCGAGACCGGGGCGTCGAAGCCCTTGTTTTCGAGGAGAAACTTGAAGCCCTCCGGATTGTCGAGGGTGATGTCACGCGTCACCGTGGCCGCAGCCAGAAGCCGCGCGGTCTCGCCCTCGTCTGCCACCGGATTGGCCGGGATACGGCTGGTATCGGGCTCTGACACGCTTTCACTGACGCGAAACTGCATCAGATGCGGCAGTTCCGTATCGCCGGAGCGGGTATCCTGCTCACGCTGCGGGCCGAAGCAGGAGGTCGTATTCCGGAGCGTGATCTCTTCCCCCGCCATGTCCGAGAAATCGATGATCACGTCCGCGCGCTCCGCCGGGGCGAGCAGGAGTTCATCCGTCTCCACCGTCTCGTCGAGGAAGCCGTCATCGACCCCGATCACCGACATCTTCGCCCCATTCGACAAGGCCAGCCGCATGATGCGGAAATTGGCGCCGTTGAGGATGCGGAAGCGATAGCGGCGCGGCTCGATCTCCTGGTAGGGAAACACCGTGCCGTTCACGATGCCGAAATTGCGGCAAACCCCATCATAGACGAGGCTGCCATCCTCGGCGAAATTGCGATCCTGCAGGACGAGCGGGATTTCGTAATCCCCCGAAGGCAGGCCGAGTGCGGCCTCTCTCTCCTGATTGCGCAACAGATAGAAACCCTGCAGCCCGGCATAGACATTGAGGCGCGTATTGCCCATGGCGTGGTCGTGATACCAGAACATCGCGCCGTCGCCCTGGTGGTCGAGATTGGGATACTCGTAGAGCGCCGCCTCGCCCGGATCCCACATCCACTCCGGATAGCCGTCATGCACGCTCGGCGTGATCCCGCCATGCAGATGCACCACCGTGCGCACCACCTTGTCCGGCACATGATGGCCGATCGTGACGGGCAGCCAGTCGGGATATTCCTCCGGCAGCGCATTCACCCAATTCACCGCGATAGGCTGGTCGACCGGGATGTCGAAGGTGGGCCCCGGCCAGATCCCGTCATAGGCGAAGACGGGCGTCGGCGGCAGATCGCGATGCACCTTCTGCGAGACCATCTTCATGGTGACCTCGTAGAGCGGCTTCCCCTCATGCTCCCCCACCGGTTGCGCCCGCGGCGGGATCGTCAGCGGATCAACGAAAGGCGCGAGCGCATCCTGCGGCAGAGCCGGGCGCTCGGTCACGGAGGTATCCGACGCGCCATGGCTGTGGCCGTGGCTGTGCTGCGCCTGGGCGGGCGCGATGGCGAGGGTGGCGAGGGCTGCGGTGGCGAGGAGGACAGGGGAAAACGATCGGGGCATCATCGACTCCGTAAAAATCGCTCATGGAAAACAGGGGCCGAATCGCCCGCGCAAACATTCTATGACGAATGACTACGCTATTGGAAATAGTGGCAGCCCCCTCACCCCACCCGCTCCCTGAAAAACCCGTCCACCCGCGTCAGCGCTTCTTCGGAGAGCGCGATCCCGAAGCGTTGGAACATGTGGCAGCCGCCGGGATAGATGGCGAGGTCGACGGGGACGTTCGCGGTGGCGAGGCGGGTGGCGAGGAAGAGGCTGTCGTCGAGGAGCGGGTCGCGGGTGCCGATGCTCACCAGTACCGGCGGCAGGCCCGCGAGATCAGCCAGAAGCGGCGAGAGATCCGGGTCGGCGCGGTCGTGATCGCCGCAGAGATTCTGCGCGAAGATGGTGATGTCGCGGGCGTTCAGGATCAGCTTCTCCGACCCCCAGTTGCGCACGCTCGGCGTCAGGGCGAGATCGTAGCAGCCGGCGAAGAGGTTGGCGCCGGCAAAGGGCGTGAGCCCGTGGCGGTCGCGCAGGCGCAGCATGGTGACGAGGGCGAGATGCGCGCCAGCGGATTCGCCGCCGATCATCAGCACCTGCGTGCCGAACAGGCCCTGCGCCTCGCGCACGAGCCAGAGCGCCGCCGCCTCGCAATCATCGGGAGCCGCGGGATAGGGGTTTTCGGGGGCCAGCCGGTAACGCACGGAAACCGTGGCGACGCCAAGTTCCGCAAGCCGCTCGAATTCCGGATCCTGCTCGTCAGGCGAACCCCAGCTCCAGCCGCCGCCATGAATATGCAGGTAGACGGCGCGGGTCTCGTCGGGTGCAAGAATGCGCAGATCGATCGGCCCGGCCGGGCCGTCGATCTCGATCCAGCGGGCGCGCGGGGAATGCGGCAGGGCGGGAAACGGCCCGCGCCCCTCGCGCCGCGCCTTGCGCACCACATCGATGGGAAACGACCACTGGTCGGGCAGGGCCGAGAGCTTTTCGACGATCTCCGCGTTGAGCGCGCGGGTTTCAGGCGCGATGGCCTCGTCCTTGAACAATGCCGGATCGATCATCAGACACCCTCCCCGCCTGCTGAGCGTTTGGCCTCAATGCTCTCCCACACATCCACCGCGAGATCCGGGCCGCCGAGATTGGCGATGGCGCGGATACCCGTGGGCGAAGTGACGTTGATCTCGGTGAGATTGCCGTCGATCACGTCGATGCCGACGAGAATCAGGCCCATATCGCGCAGATGCGGGCCGATCCTTGCGCAGATCTCGCGTTCACGGGGCGTGAACTGCGTCGTCGTCGCCGCGCCGCCGCGCACCATGTTGGAGCGGATATCGCCGACTGCCGGCACCCGGTTGATGGCGCCGCGCGCCTCGCCATCGACGAGGATGATGCGCTTGTCGCCCTCGGTAATCTGCGGAAGGAAGCGCTGGATCACCCAGGGCTCGCGGAAGGTGACGGCGAACATGTCGAACAGCGAGCCGAAATTCGGATCATCCGGCATCAGCCGCACGACCGCAGCGCCGCCATGGCCGTGCAGCGGCTTCATCACCACCGCGCCGTGTTCCTTGCGGAAATCCTGAATCTCGTCCTTGTCGCGGCTGATCAGGGTCGGCGGCATCAGTTCGGGGAAGAGTGTGACGAAGATTTTTTCCGGCGCATTGCGCACGTTGGCGGGATCGTTCACCACCAGCGTGCGCGGATGGATGCGCTCGAGCAGATGCGTCGCCGTGATATAGGAGAGATCAAAGGGCGGATCCTGGCGCATCAGCACCACATCCATCGCATCGAGCGGCGTGCGCACGCGCGGCCCGAGCTCCGCATGCTCGCCCTGCACATCCTTGACACTCAGAATCTGCAACCCGGCCACGACCTGCCCGTCGCGCATGGAAAGGTGATCAGGCGTGTAATAGTGCAGCTCATGCCCGCGCCTTTGCGCTTCGAGCAGGAGCGCGAATGTCGTATCGCCGGCGATCCTGATCGCGTCGATCGGATCCATCTGCACTGCAACCTTGAGACTCATCATCAATCTCCCGCATCAACCCGCCGGACCTTAAGCCTGCGACACGGAAACACAAGATGCGTGCCGTTTCGCAACTGCGCAGGGCGGGTGTGGGAATCAGACAGGGGATCGTGCATGCTGGACATTCTGCGCAGCCGGACCAGCGCGCCATCCGGCGTTTTCGTCCGCCGGCTGCCTCGTTTCTCCAAAGCGCGGAACGTATTGCATCCGGATCGATTTCATCTGCACGACATGATCTGCCTGACAGTACCCGCCCCGTGAGCGATCAAGATGCCGAATGGCAATGGCCGAAATCCCGATGACGATTCGATCCGTGAGCGTTCACGGCGCGTCCTGTTCATCTGCAACAAGACCAGCGGAAAGGCCGCCGAGGCGAAGGACGAAGCCGTCGCGCATCTGAGCCGTCATGAGCATATAATGCTGACGATCGCCGACTGCCCGGATCGCTCACGTCTTTCGGATTTCATCATCGACCAGAAGAAAAGCTGCGATCTCGTGGTTCTGGGCGGGGGTGACGGAACTATCAACGCAGCAGCGCGCGGCCTCATCGCCGCGCAGGTACCGCTCGGCATCATTCCCCTCGGCACGGCCAACGACCTCGCCCGCACGCTGGGCATTCCCGAGGACCTGCAACAGGCGACGGACATCATCGCAAACGGAATCGAACGACGCATTGATCTCGGCGAGATCAACGGCATCCCCTTCTTCAATGTCGCGAGTATCGGCCTCTCGACGGATCTTGCGATGCAATTGTCGTCGGGCATCAAGAAGCGCTTCGGCAAGATCGGCTATGTCTTCGCCGCCATTTCGTCGATGTTCCGGGCGCGCAGCTTTCACGCCACGATCGAATCGCAAGCGGGAACGGTCGATGTGCGCACGTTTCAGATCGCTGTCGGAAACGGACTTTTCTACGGGGGCGGCATGGCGATCGAGCAGAATGCGAAGATCGACGACGGCACCCTCGACCTCTACAGCCTCGAACTCGGCGGCGCCTGGAAGCTGGCGCTGGTCGCCCCTTCCCTGCGCACCGGCGATCATCAGGCCGTGCCGGAAATCCGCGCCGAATCCGGTACGTGTTTCAAGGTGCGGACCCGCCGGCGCCGCCCGATCAACGCAGATGGCGAAATCCTTGCGCGCACCCCGGCGGAATTTCGCATCCTGCCCAGGGCCATCGCAGTGATGACGGCGGTTGATGCGCCCGGCATCACGGGCGCTGACGGCGCGGCAGTGTAATGGTCGCGAAGGCAGCCGGCCCGGTACCGACAAACCGGCACATACGCAGGCCCGCCCTCACTCCGCCGCCTGCACCCCCGCAGCGCGATTGTCGATGATCCGCGTCTGCGCACTGCCCTCCCCCGCGATCTCGTGCAGCGCCTTGATCAGGAGGTTTTGAGCGACGCGCGCGCGATAAGCGGCGCTGGCGCGATGGTCGTCCATCGGGGTGTAATCGCGGGCAAGCGCCGCGCGGGCCGCCTGCCATGTGGCCGGATCGTCGAGATCGGCACCGATCAGGGCCGCCTCCGTCGCGCCCGCGCGTCTGGGCGTCGCGGCCATGCCGCCATAGGCGATGCGCGCCGCACTGACGCGCCGCCCGTCGCAGGCGATGCGGAAGGCGCCCATCACGGCGGAGATATCCTCGTCGAAGCGCTTCGACACCTTCAGGCAGCGAAAGGCGTGATCCCGCAGCAAGGGCGGCAGCGCGACCTTCCAGACGAATTCGCCGGGGCGGCGGTCCTGCTTGCCGTAATCGATGAAATAATCCTCAAGCGGCATGGCGCGGGTGCCCTGCGCGCTGCGCAGATGCAGCTTCGCCCCCCAGGCGATCATGGCCGGGGCGAGATCGCCGATCGGCGAGCCGTTGGCGATATTGCCGCCGACCGTACCGGAAGCGCGCACCTGGGCCGAGCCGAAACGGCGCATCAATTCGCCGAGATCGGGATCGAGCCGCGCCAGTGCCGGATGCGCGCGGGCATGGCTGACCATGGCGCCGATGGCGAGACCCGCCTCCCCTTCCTCCAGCGCAGCCAGTTCGCTGACGCGTCCCAGCCAGATGATCTTCTCGATCTCGCGCAGCGACTTGGTCAGCCACAGACCGACATCTGTCGAGCCGGCGAGCAGCGTCGCGTCGGGATGGGCGGCGCAGAGCGCTTCGAGCGAAGCGAGATTCGCGGGCGCGGCGAAGAACGTCGCATCATCGCCGATGAACACGTCCCCCCCGTCATCGAGCGCCGAGAGCGCCGCTGCGCGATCGGCGCGGCTGGCGGAGAAAGCCGTCGCGGAAGATTCCGCGCTGGCAGCCCGCGCCGCGTCGCGGATCGGGCGATAGCCGGTGCAGCGGCACAGATTGCCCGCGAGCGCATCATCGATCATCGCCTTGTCGAGCGGGCGCGGCCCCTCCTCATGCAGGACGAACAGGCTCATCACGATGCCCGGCGTACAGAAGCCGCATTGCGAGCCGTGATGGGCGACCATCGCGTCCTGGACCGGATGCAGCGCGCCGCCCTGTGCAAGATCTTCGACCGTGACGAGATCCGCCCCGTCGATCTGGCCGAGCAGCAGGATGCAGGCGTTGACCGGCTCGTAGACGAGCCGCCCGTCCCGCATCCGTCCGAGCGCGACAGTGCAGGCGCCGCAATCGCCCTCCCCGCAGCCCTCCTTGGTGCCGAGCGCGCGCATCTGCTCGCGCAGATAATCGAGCAGCGTGGTGCGCGGATGGAATTCGGCAACTTCGCAGGGCACGCCGTTGCGGGTGAAGCGGATCGCCTGGCGTGAACCATTCGCCTGCACTGCTGTTTCCTGACCCGCCATGATGCGCCACCATTCCCCGTTCCTGATCCTCTCCGGGTGATGATGGGGCAGGAAATCGCTGCTGCCAACGGGGCGGTGGTTCTTTCCGCTGGGGAACACGCGCAACCCAAGAAAAAGGCGCGGAGCCGCATGGTGCTCCGCGCTTGGCTTCGGGTCGAAAAAGGCTTGCTGCTCAGGCCGCAACGCGATCGAGGAAGACGTCGATTTCCTTCTGCAGGCTCGCGGTGAGCTTGTCGGCCGATTCGGAGGCCTCGCGAACGGTGTCGGCGGAACCGCTGGTTCGCTCGGCGGCGGCGGCGACCTTGCCCAGCCCCTGGGTGACGCCTTCGGTCCCCTTCGCCGCATGCTGAACATTGCGGGAAATTTCCGAAGTCGCCGCGCCCTGCTGGGTCATGGCCGAGGCGATGGTCACGGTGGCGCTGTTGATCTCGCGCATGCGCTCGGTGATCTGCTGGATCGCGTTGACGGCGCTGCCCGTCGAGGTCTGGATGCCGGCGATCTGCTTGGCGATCTCCTCGGTGGCATTCGCCGTCTGGGTGGCGAGCGTCTTCACTTCTGCGGCGACCACGGCAAAGCCCTTGCCCGCCTCCCCCGCGCGCGCCGCCTCGATGGTGGCGTTGAGGGCGAGCAGGTTGGTCTGATCGGCAATCGAGCGGATCAGATCGACCACATCGCCGATACGCTGGGCCGCCTCGGCCAGGCCCGAGATCTGCGTGTTGGTGGCTTCGGTATCGCTCAGCCCCTGCTCCACGACCTCGCGTGCCCGTTCCAGCTGGCCGGAGATCTCCGAGATGGAGGCGGAAAGCTCCTCCGCCGCGCTCGCGACGGTACCGACATTCGAGGCCGTTTCCTGCGATCCGCCGGTGGCGTTGTTGATCGCTTCGGCGGAATCGGAGGCAACCTCCGTGAGATCCGCGGCGCGCTCGCGCAGGCTCGCCATATTGCCGGTCAACTCACCCAGCTTCGCGGCGGCGTTGCGACGGAAATCCTCGATCGCCGCATCACGCCGGGCCCGCAGCTCCTGCGTGCGCGCCTCCGCCTCCTCGCGCTCCTTGCGGATCGCGGCGCCGGTGGCGCTGTTGTCGCGCAGGATTTCAAGGGCGCGGGCGACATCGCCGATCTCGTCGCCACGCTCACGATGCGGGATCGGCGTGTCGAGATCGTTCTCGGCCAGTGCGGTGACCCGATGCGAGATCTGGTTGAGCGGGCGGAACAGACGCTTTGCGGCATAGGCAGCAGCCCCGGTCACGACGAGGGCGAGCACAAAGGCGGCGATCAGCATGGTACGCGTCGCGCTCGCCTGGGCCGCGAGAAGCGACTCGACATGCAGGCCGATGAACAGGATGCCGTTCACCGCGCCGCTCTGTGCATCGACAGTCGGATGGTAGACGGTGACGTAATCACGCCCGAACAGGGTGGCGGGTCCGACATAGGTCTCGCCCGCGCGCACGACCTCCTGGGCCGGGTGGCCGGGATCGAGATAAGTGCCGAAGGCGCGCTCGCCATTCTCCTTCCGCAGGTTGGTGGAGCGGCGGATGAAATTGTTCTCGGACGGATCCATGGCGAAGACGGTGGCGACGCCGCCGGTCAGGACCGAGGTCATGTCGACGATCGAATGGTCATCGAAATCGATCAGCGAAGGGCTGACGGCCCGTTCGACGACACCATCGCGAATGTCGACCTGGGCTCCGGGGAAATGATCCTCGAAAACGACCCCGAGCGTGCGGATATGATCGCGCCCGGTTTCGTATTCACGCGTCTCCAGCTGCTGCGAGAGCTCGACGGATGTCGCAAAGAACATGCCGCCAGCGGTGACGAAGACCGCGACGACGACCAACGCGACGATCCGCGACGCGAGTTTCATTTTGCTCAACATGGACTTTCCTCGATCAGCCACACTAAAAAAACGGGAAAATTTTGTTTATTTTTATTTTTATTCATAAATTTTCCCACTTCAGCAACCAAATCTACAATCTCCCGCTTAAAAATACGTAAAACAGCAGTAGATATCACTCAAAATGCAACTTGCTTGCGATCATGCAATCGAAGCGTTGCCGATTCATCGATCGACAGGTGCGCTATCGCACATTATTTCACGAACCATGGGCTCTTGAGCCCGCGCAGTCCGATGAGGCCTGATGAGCCGTTTTGACTTGCTTGCGCCCGCATGATCGCGCCGTCATGCCGTGCGCCTGCGCGCCAGATCGACAATTCAGCGCTGCGTGTTCCAACCGGGATGATACTGCCGTGATCGACGATATTCCGTTTCTCGACGACGAAACCCGCCCCCGCGCGCCCGCCATACCCGATGCCACCGAAGCGGACCGGGCGCATGGCCGGCGGCTTTCCCTGTTTCACCGATTTCATCTGCAGCAAATGGCAACGATCGCCCGGGCAATCAGCGCGCTCGAACAAGGCACCGGCGATGCCGCAGCGCTCGCGCGCGAGATCGGCGACATGGCGATGCTGGACAACTTCCGCCGCGTCGGCACCCTTTGCGGGCAGGAATGCCAGATGCTCACCCTGCACCACACCATCGAGGATCAGGAGATCTTCCCCCGCCTGCGGGAGCAGAGCGCGGGGTTGAGAGCCGTGATCGACCGGCTCTCGCAGGAGCACGAAATCGTCCACACCCTGCTCGAACGCCTCGAACAGGCGGCCATTGCCATCATGCGCACGCCTTCGCCGCAGGCGCTGAAGGATGTCCGCGCCGTATTCGACGCGTTGCACGCGGTCGTCGCCTCGCATTTCGGCTATGAGGAAAATGAGCTTGCCGAGGCTTTGGGCTATTATCGCGTTCCGCTCTGAGAGGCCGCTCAGCCCCCGGAAGGCTGGCCCATCGAGGGCGCGCGGGCCATCAGGCAGAGGATTTCGAGCGCCATCTGTGCCGCGACATGCGCGGTGTTGCTGGTCGCATCATATTGCGGCGCCACCTCGACCACGTCGCCGCCAATGACGTCGAGCCCCGCAAAGCCGCGCATCATGGCCAGTACCTCGCGCGGCGTCAGCCCGCCAACTTCCGGCGTGCCGGTCCCCGGCGCGAAGGCGGGGTCGATCGAATCGATGTCGAAACTGACATAGACCGGCCCGTCCCCGACGACCTCACGCGCCTGGCGGATCACCTCCGGAATGCCGAGCGCGTCGACCTCCTCGGCATGGATGACGCGCATGCCGGATTCGTAGGAGAATTCCCACAGCCATTCGGCTGCGCCGCGAATGCCGATCTGGACGGTGCGCTCGGGATCGAGCACGCCATCAAGAACCGCCCGGCGGAACGGGCCGCCATGGTGGAACTTGGCGCCCTCGAATTCACCGGAGGTGTCGCAATGCGCGTCGATATGGATCATGCCGAGCGGGCGGTCGCGCCCCAGCGCCTTCAGGATCGGCAGGGTGATCGAATGATCGCCACCCACGGCGAGATGCCGCACGCCGGCATCGGCGATCGCCATGAAGCAGGCCTCGATATCGGCATGGCATTGCTCAAGGGAGAAGCGACTCTGCAGCGGCACATCGCCGATATCCGCGACACGCAATTCATGCACCGGCAGCGCCTTGAAGACATGCTCGTAGGGCCCGACCCGCTCGATATTGCGCACGGCACGCGGGCCGAAGCGCGAGCCGTTGCGGTTCGTCACGCCGAGATCCATCGGCACGCCGACGAGCGCCACATCGAGATCGGCATAGCCCGCGCGCGCGGCGTCCGGGCGATAGGGCGCATCCAGGAGCGTGCCCGGATTCATGAAAGGCCAGGCGCGATTTTCGCCGTCACGAAACTGGGTATCGGCGACGCGGCGAAAATCGGGATCGAAAATATCCCCGCCCTTCGCGTTGGCGTAGCGGGCGCGCAAGGCTTCGAGCTTATCGCGATTCATCGGCTGACTCCCCTGAATTCACGCCGTAACACCGCCTCGTGCGCCCGGCGCAGGCTGGTGCACCCTCACTGGGAGAACACCTGTCGAAGCCGCATCATCCCGCGAATCCGCCTGCCGGTGAATGCGCGGGACTGCCTGATCGGCCTTGTCGGAAATCGGCTTTGCCCGGATTGCCGTGCGGCGCATCCCGCTGCCGGGGAATCAGCTTCCCTTCTGCACGGATTCCACTGCCTGGGCGAGGAGCGCCACCATCTGGCTGCGGATTTCCTGATCGCTCACCGAGGCGTCGAGATCGCCGCGCACCTTGCGGAAGACGTCTTCGTCACCCGGCTCCTCGAAATCGGCGAGCACGACGCTCTTGGCGTATTCCTCGGCCTCAGCGCCGCTCTTGCCGAGCTTCTCGGCGGCCCAGAGACCCAGAAGCTTGTTGCGGCGGGCCATCGCCTTGAAGCGCAGTTCCTCGTCATGCGCGAACTTGTTCTCGAAGGCATCCTTGCGGTCGTCGAATGTGGTCATTGTCTGCTCGTTGGTTCGGGCTCGATGCGGCGGCTGCGAACGCCACCCGTGTGGAATCGGGTATAGCCCCCCCTGCCCGGCCACGCCACCCGTGTCGTTGCGGATGGGCGCTGATTCCCGACAATCCGCCGCGCAGTGCGAAAGCTTCGTTGTGCATTGCCGTGCGATCAGATAGGTTGCGCGCCAGCGGGCGGCCCCGAGCCGTTCGACCGCGCCGGAATTTCGCCCCGCGCAGCCGATCGTGACCAGGAGCCGCTTTTCCGTCCATGGACTTCAACAAAACACGGTATACGCTCATGAATCGCCGCCGTCGCATATACGAGGGCAAGGCCAAGGTCCTTTTCGAGGGGCCCGAACCCGGAACGCTCATCCAGCACTTCAAGGACGACGCCACCGCCTTCAATGCCAAGAAACACGAAATCGTCGACGGGAAAGGCGTCCTGAACAACCGTATCAGCGAGTTCGTCTTCCAGAATCTCAATGATATCGGCGTTCCCACGCATTTCATCCGCCGCCTGAACATGCGCGAGCAGCTGATCCGCGAAGTCGAGATCATCCCGCTCGAAGTGGTGGTGCGCAACGTCGCCGCCGGATCACTGTCGAAGCGTCTCGGCATCGAGGAAGGCACCCAACTGCCGCGCTCGATCATCGAGTTCTACTATAAAAGCGACAAGCTCGACGATCCGATGGTCTCGGAAGAGCACATCACCGCCTTCGGCTGGGCCACGCCGCAGGAAATCGACGACATCATGGCGCTGGCCATCCGCGTCAACGATTTTCTCTCCGGCCTCTTCCTCGGCGTCGGCATCCGCCTCGTCGATTTCAAGATGGAGACGGGGCGTCTGTGGGAGGGTGACATGATGCGCATCGTCCTCGCCGACGAGATCTCCCCCGATTCCTGCCGCCTGTGGGACATCAAGTCCAACGACAAGATGGACAAGGACCGTTTCCGCCGCGATCTCGGCGGGCTGATCGAGGCCTATTCCGAAGTGGCGCGCCGGCTCGGCATCCTCTCGGAGAACGAGAGCACCCCGATGGGTGGGCCCCGCCTCGTGCAGTAAGCGACGCGCGACAGGCATGATGCACGCGCCGGTGCGACGAGCCCCGGCGCGTTTTCTTTGGGCCCTCAGAGCGCTTTGGCCATCTCGCGCAGGCGGAATTTCTGGATCTTGCCGGTCGAGGTCTTGGGCACTTCCGTGAAGACCACGGTGCGCGGACATTTATAGGCCGCGAGATGCTCCCGGCACCAGGCGATCACATCCTTTTCGGCAAGGTCTCGCCCCGGCTTCAGCTCAATGAAGGCGCAAGGGGTCTCGCCCCATTTCTCGTCCGGTTTGGCGACCACGGCGCAGGCGGCGATGTCGGGATGCTTGTAGAGCGCTTCCTCCACCTCGATCGAGGAGATGTTCTCACCGCCGGAGATGATGATGTCCTTGGAGCGGTCCTTGAGCTGGATATAGCCATCAGGATATTTCACGCCCAGATCACCGGAATGGAACCAGCCCCCGGCAAAGGCCTTTTGCGTGGCGTCCGGGTTCTTCAGATAACCCTTCATCACCACATTGCCGCGCATCATCACCTCGCCCATCGTCGCGCCGTCGGCGGGAACCGGCTCCAGCGTCTGCGGATCGAGCACGTCGAGCCCCTCCAGCGTGACGTAGCGCACGCCCTGGCGCGCCTTCTTCGCCGCGTAGGAGGAGGCGTCCAGGCTATCCCAGTCGCGATTCCAGTCATTGACGACGGAGGGGCCGTAGGTCTCGGTCAGCCCGTAGATATGGGTGACGTTGAAGCCGCGCTCCTTCATGGCGGCGAGCACCGATTCGGGCGGGGGCGCGGCGGCGGTGAAGAAATCGACGCTCTGGACGAATTCTCGCTGCTCCGCCTCCGGCGCGTTCAGCAGCGTCGACATCACGATCGGCGCGCCGCACAGATGCGTGACGCCATGATCGGCCAGCGCATCATACATCGCCTTCGCACGCACCTGCCGCAGGCAGACATGCGTGCCCGCGACGATCGAGATCGACCAGGGAAAGCACCAGCCGTTGCAGTGGAACATCGGCAATGTCCAAAGATAGATCGGATGCTTGCCCATGCCGCAGGTGACGATATTGCCCATGGCGAGCAGATAGGCGCCGCGATGGTGGTAGACGACGCCCTTCGGATCACCGGTCGTGCCCGAGGTATAGTTCAGCGTGATCGCATCCCATTCGTCACCGGGCATGGTCCAGGCGAATTCCGGATCGCCGGAGGCGAGGAAATCCTCGTAATCGATGGAGCCGAGCCGCTCACCAGGGCCATCATAGACGGGATCGTCCACATCGATCACGATGGGCTTGCGCTTGGCGAGTTCCAGGGCCCTGGCAATGGTGGGCGCGAATTCACGATCGGTGATCAGCACCTTCGCCTCGCCGTGATCGAGGGAGAAGGCGATCACGGCGGGGTCGAGGCGGGTATTGAGCGTGTTGAGCACGCCACCGGTCATGGGAACGGCATAATGCGCTTCGAGCATGGCGGGAATGTTGGGGAGCATCGCCGCCACCGTATCGCCGCGCGCGATCCCGGCCTTGGCGAGCGCCGAGGCGAGGCGGCGGGTGCGGGCGTAGAAGTCGCGATAATTGCGCTGCAAGGGGCCGTGGATGATGGCGGTATGATCGGGGAAAACCGCCGCTGCGCGCTCCAGAAAGGTCAGCGGCGTCAACGGCTGATGGTTCGCCGGATTGCGGTCGAGATGTTCGTCATAGGCATGCGCCATGGTCGCGCTCCTCCCCTCGCGTCTGATCGCGCCGGCGCGCGCTTGCCACGCTGCTTCCGGCGGGGTCCAGAGTAATCGTGATTACGCGCCTGTCGAGCCCGGAATCACGGCGGGTGAAGCGGGTTCGGCGTTGACTTTCGGGGCGCCATCCGCCATAAGCCGCGCCATCGACGACAGTGCTCGCCTGCGAGTGCTGCCGCATCCATTGCAGCCAGATTGATGCGCAGGCACGGAATCGGAGCCACTCGGCCCGCTCGCGCCTGTGCCATGTGACCGGAGACAGGCCGTGAAAAGGACGTATCAACCCAGCAAGATCGTGCGCAAGCGCCGCCACGGCTTTCGCGCCCGTATGGCGACTGTCGGCGGCCGCAAGATCATCGCAGCGCGCCGCGCCCGTGGCCGCAAGCGTCTCTCCGCGTGAATACTGACGGGCGCCGGGACGATTCGCGCTCTGATGCGCGGCTTTATCCTTTCAGGCGCCTGATCAAGCGCAGGGATTTCCTGGCGGCGGCTTCAGGCCGCCGTTTTCATAGCGAGCGCATGACGGTCCAGGGCCGCCTGCGCGACGACGAGACCGGGGGCATGCGCGTCGGTTTCACGCTGACGAAGCGGGTCGGCAACGCCGTCGAGCGTAACCGGATCAAGCGCCGTCTGCGCGCGGCCGTCAGGCTGCTGGGCAGCGCGGCGACGGACGCGGCAGCATTCCGGCCAGAGGGCGCAGGGCAGGACATTGCCCCGAACGCGGCCTCGACGGCGGATCCGACGGTGTCGCTGCCGGCAGGTGCAAATACGGTCCCGCGAACCGACTGGCCGACGCTCGCGGCGGACATTGTGGTGATCGGTCGCAGACCCGCCATTGACGCACCATTCGAGGCACTCGTGGCGGATCTCGCGCGCGCACTGCCCAGGGTGACGAAGCCGGGGGATCCTGCTAAGCGAGGTCGCGGTCAGGGCGCGCGGTCACCATCGTCGCATCGCCGTCGTGGACGCGGTGGTATAGCGGCGAAAACGGGGCCTGCCCCGTCACAACATTCTTGAAGCCTAGGCGTGGACGGGAATCGATGAATCGCGAGGACAACAAAAACCTCATCCTGGCTATCCTGCTCTCGGTCCTCGTCTTCGTCGGCTGGACCTATTTCTATGGCGCACCGCAGATGGAGCGTCAGCGCCAGGACGCCGAGATGGCGCAGAGCCAGCAGGAAGAGGCGCAGGGCCAGCAGCAGAACATACCGGTTCCCGGCGAGGCGCAGATGCCGGCGCCGGACGGATCGGCAGAGCCTGCAGCTCCGACGGGAGCATTGCCCGGCGTCGCCGTCGAGCAGACGCGCGAGGCCGCACTCGCTGCCAATCCGCGCGTCATGATCGATACCGCCTCCAAGCGCGGTTCCCTGAACCTGCGCGGGGCGCGCATCGATGACATCGTGCTCAAGGACTATCAGGAGAATGTCGAGGACGACAGCGACAACATCGTGCTGCTGTCGCCGACCGGCTCCGCCGATCCTTACTATGCCGAGTTCGGCTGGGTCGGTGACGTGCCCGGCGGCCTGCCTGATTCGCAGAGCTTGTGGGAGGCCGATCGCGACCAGCTCACCCCCGATGCTCCGGTCACCCTGACCTGGGAGAACGAGGCCGGCATCGTCTTCAGCCGCGTCGTGGCGATCGACGACAATGCCATGTTCACGATTGAGGACCGGGTGGACAACCAGGCGGAGGATGCGGTCACCGTCTTCCCCTATGGTCTGGTTTCACGCCATGGCGAGCCGGAGACCATCGGATTCTTCATTCTGCATGAAGGCCTCATCGGCGTGCTCGGCGAGGAAGGCTTGCAGGAATATTCCTACGATAACGTGCTGGATGCCTCACGCATTACCGGCTCGGTGCGTGGCACGACCTGGGCCGACAATAACGGCGGCTGGCTCGGCATTACCGACAAGTACTGGGCCGCAACGATCATTCCCGATCAGACGACGCCCTTCCAGGGCCGCTTCACCGTCGATGAGGGCGGCAATCGGCCGATCTTCCAGACGGACGTGCTCGGTCAGGGACTGACCATCGCACCGGGCGAGACCGGGGGTGTGACGCAGCGTCTCTTCGCCGGCGCCAAGGAAGTCGACGTCATTGACGGTTACCAGGACAATTACGGCATTTTGCGTTTCGACCTGCTGATCGACTGGGGCTGGTTCTACTTCATCACCAAGCCGATGTTCTACGCGCTCGATTTCTTCAATGCGCTCGTGGGCAATTTCGGCGTGGCGATCCTCATCGTCACGGTCTTGCTGAAGATCCTCTTCCTGCCGCTCGCCAACAAGTCCTATGCCTCGATGGCCAAGATGAAGGCCGTGCAGCCGGAGATGATGTCCATACGCGATCGCTACAAGGACGATCGCATGAAGCAGCAGCAGGAGCTGATGGAGCTCTACAAGCGTGAGAAGATCAATCCCGTGGCGGGTTGCTGGCCCGTGCTGATCCAGATCCCGGTCTTCTTCGCGCTCTACAAGGTGCTGTTCGTCTCGATCGAGATGCGCCACGCGCCGTTCTTCGGCTGGATCCAGGATCTGGCGGCGCCCGATCCGACTTCGATCTTCAACCTGTTCGGCCTGTTGCCCTTCGCCGTCCCGGCGCTGCTCACGGTCGGTGTCTGGCCGATCCTGATGGGGATCACGATGTTCGTGCAGATGAAGATGAACCCCGAGCCGGCCGACCCGATCCAGAAGGCGGTCTTCACCTGGATGCCGGTGATCTTCACCTTCCTGCTCGCCTCCTTCCCGGCGGGTCTGGTGATCTACTGGGCCTGGAACAACTTCCTCTCGGTTCTCCAGCAGGGCTTCATCATGCGCCGGCACGGTGTGAAGATCGAGCTGTGGGACAATCTGCGCAAGCTGATTACCCGCGAGAAACCGGAGCCCGACGGCCCGAAGAGCTGAGTGCGGGCTTCTCAAGCAAAGCATTCGGGCGCGTCCGGCATTGCCGGGCGCGCCCGTTCATATCAGGGGCCCTGCCCCGGGAGAGCGACATGCGCGAGCACGACGGCGACGAGCAGCAGAGCGAAGACACCGAACCCGGCCCGGACTTCGTCGAGGCCGGGCGCAAGCTCTTTGCCCGCGAATCCCAGTTCAGCACGGCAGCGAGCGGCACCGACCACCTGCCCCCGATGCACAAGCTGGAGATCGCCTTTGCCGGACGCTCGAATGTCGGCAAGTCGAGCCTCGTCAATGCACTCACCGGTCGCAAGACGCTGGCGCGGACATCGCATACACCGGGGCGTACGCAACAGCTGAACTTCTTCGATCTCGGGGGGTTCTGCACCCTCGTCGACATGCCCGGCTACGGCTATGCCGCCGTCAGCAAGGAGAAGGTCAAATCCTGGACGCAACTGATCCACGACTATCTGCGCGGGCGGGCCAATCTCGCGCGCGTCTATGTGCTGATCGATTCACGCCACGGCCTGAAGAAACTGGATACCGAGGTGCTCGACATGCTGGACACGGCGGCGGTGTCCTACCAGATCATCCTTACCAAATCCGACGAACCCAAGAAGGGCGAGCTCGCTGACATCGTCGCGAAAACGCGGGAAGCCATCGCCAGACGGCCTGCCGCCTTTCCCGAGATCATCGTGACATCAAGCCGCGAGAAAACGGGTGTGGTGGAACTGCGCGCGGCCATCGCGCAATTGCTGCATGAGCGTAACGAGGAGATACCGCAATGACCACGACCCGCCTCTTCACCCTCTTTGCGGGCCTTGCCGGCCTGTGCGGCATCATGCTCGCCGCCGCGAGCACGCATGTCCTGGGCGGCGACAACGCCATGATCGCGGCCAATTTCCTGCTTTTCCATGCGATCGCGCTGATCGGCCTCGCCGCGCTGATCGCACACGGGGTGGCGATCCATGCAACGACAGCCAGAATTGCGGGCTATGTACTGATCATCGGTGCGGTGCTGTTTTGCGGGGATCTCGCCCTTCGTGCGATCTATGCGATCAGGATTGCGCCCTTCGTGGCCCCGGTCGGCGGCATCACCCTGATGGCCGGCTGGGTGCTGGTCGCGATCGCGGCGCTTCGACGCCCCTGACCCGGGTGTCGAAACAACCCGATCCCGCAAGGATGCGGCTTTCGCCCGGCGCCAAACTGCTCTAAAAGCGCGCGACATAACAACGCGACGCCGCACGCATGGGCGTATGAGTCGAGAGAAGATCATGAGCGAAGACAATCCCAGCGCCCATACCCGCGCCGAAATCCTCGTCCAGGCCCTGCCGCACATGCAGCGCTACGACGAGGAAGTCGTGGTCATCAAGTATGGCGGGCACGCCATGGGCGACAAGGATGCCGCGAAGGACTTCGCCGAGGATGTGGTGCTGCTGGAGCAGTCCGGGCTCAAACCGATCGTCGTGCACGGTGGCGGGCCGCAGATCGGGCGCATGCTGGAAAAGCTCGGGATCAAGTCGGAATTCCGGGCCGGTCTGCGGGTAACTGACGAGGCCACCGTCGAGATCGTGGAAATGGTGCTCGCCGGCTCCATCAACAAGCAGATCGTCGGCTGGATCTCCGGACAGGGCGGGCGCGCCATCGGGATGTGTGGCAAGGACGGGAACATGGTGCGGGCGAAGAAAATCTCCCGAACCGTAATTGATCCCGATTCGAAGATCGAGGAAATCGTCGATCTCGGCTTCGTCGGCGAGCCCGAGCAGGTCAATCGCAACATCCTCGATGCCGTGCTGAAATCGGAGCTGATCCCGGTTCTCGCACCCGTTGCGGTGGGTCATGACAGCCAGACCTACAACGTCAATGCCGATACTTTCGCCGGTGCCATTTCCGGCGCAATGCATGCCAAGCGCCTGCTGCTTCTGACCGACGTTCCGGGCGTGCTCGACAAGGACAAGAACCTCATCCCGGAACTCACGATCGATCAATGCCGCCACCTGATCGCCGACGGCACGATCACCGGTGGCATGATCCCCAAGATCGAGACCTGCATCTATGCGCTCGAGCAGGGTGTGGAGGGCGTCGTCATCCTCGACGGCAAGGTGCCGCACGCGACGCTGCTGGAGCTCTTTACCGATCACGGAGCCGGTACCCTGATCCGTCGCTGATACGCCCGTCGCGCGGAACCGATCATGCAGCGCAAGCGTTATCCCTCCAACGGGAGGCATTCAGCCATGCAAGACGGCAAATTCTGTATCGGCCAGCAGGTTCACATGATCGCGGATCGCTCGAATATCGTGCGCGTCCACCCCGATCAGTTGGAGAGAATTTTCGAGATCGTGCGAATTGTTCCCGGAGAACGGGACGGGGAGTTGCAATACCATCTGCGCAGCACGGCGGAGCCGCATATGCGTGCGGCGAGTGAAAGCCAGTTGCAGGCGGTCTGAGCACGTGCGGTGACGACGGCCCGAGGGCCGTCACGATCACAAAGTTGCGGGACGCGGTGGCGGCAGTATTGTGACCGGTATCGTACCCGGAGATGCGCTGTCCGTCATCGCCCCTTCTTCGCCCGGCGGAGGCGGAAGCTCGGGAACTGTCTGCGGTGCGTTAAGATCGAATCCGGTAAAAGCGAGCGGATCAAGCGGCGTGCCCTCGCTGACATCCACCGAGAGGCCGACGCGTCCAGGATCGCGCACATTGGCGAAGGCCCGATCATCCATGTTGGTCGGGCTTGCAGGCCGGGGTCGAGGTTCGAGATTGCCCTGTTGGTCCAGCACCTCTTCCGCTTCATCGACCCGATCGATCTGCTCCTCGCGCCGCTCGCTCTCGATTTCGCGCCAGCGCGTGACGGCGCGTCGGTGCTGATCATAGGTGCGTGAGAAAGTGTGTCCGCCAGTGCCATCGGCGACGAAGAACAGCTCATCCGTGCGCGAGGGATTGGCGACGGCCTCCATCGCCGCGCGCCCCGGATTGGCAATCGGGCCAGGGGGAAGCCCGCTGATCACATAGGTGTTGTAAGGCGTCTCCGCCTGAATTTCACTGCGCCGGATGCCGCGTCCGAGCGTGCCCTCGCCGCCGACCAGACCATACACGATGGTGGGATCGGATTGCAGACGCATACCCTGATTGAGCCGGTTGATGAAGACACCGGCGACACGCGGGCGCTCATCGGCGCGACCCGTTTCCTTTTCGACGATCGAGGCGAGGATGACGAGCTCTTCCGGGGTTTCGAGCGGAAGATCATCCGCGCGACGCTCCCAGATCCGCGTCAGTTCGCGCGTCTGCGCACGCTGCATCGCCTGGATGATCTGCATGCGGTTGGTACCACGCTCGAAGCGATAGGTGTCGGGCATCAGCGAGCCTTCTTCCGGCACCTCGGTGATCTCACCATCGAGAATCTCGTTCTCGTTGAGCAGATTGACGATCTGATAGCTGGTCCGCCCCTCCGGAATGGTGACCGAATGCAGCAGCGAGCGGCCCTGTGCGATGATCTCCATCGCCTCGTTCATGCTGGTATTGGCGCGAAAGGCGAACTCGCCCGCCTTGAGATTTCCGCGTTGACCGCTGATTACCGTCGCAATCTGAAACAAGAGGGGCTGTTCGATCACACCTTCGCGCGCCAGGATTTCGGCGATGCCGGCCGTGCCCGTATTGCGCGGAATCACGACCACCTGATCCTGATCGAGCGGCCCCGGCGCAGCCGCCTGACGCGCGACCAGCACCAGACCGATCACCGCGATCATGCAGATCAGGGCGAAGAAACTGAACAGCCCGCTCAGGGTCGACAGCAAGCCCCCACGCGGGCGCCGGATGCGTGGCGGGGGTGGCGGTGCAATGGCCGGCTTGATCGCCTCACCGGGGCTGCGCGGGGCGATACGCCGTCCCTCGCGCCCGGTCGGATCATGTTGCTGGTCGGACGCAGCATCGTCTTTCGAGGGGCGTCTTGAAAACATGGTTCAACAATGGCTCTTCGAATTTGTCAGCATCCGCTCGCGGTAACCTGCGCAGCCGCCGAATTGCGACATAGTCCAATGCAAATCTGTGGCGAAGTTACGTCAGCGCTGCCGTCATGACAAGCGGATCGCCGGTGCGACAGGCAAAGACGAGGCCCGACTGCACGATGCCGCCGCGCCGGCAGCTTTTCCCGCAGCCGATCCCGAACGCGCCGCGCTCAGGCAACGCGGTTGAATATCAGCGAGGCATTGGTTCCGCCAAAACCGAAGCTGTTCGACAGGGCAACGTCGATCTGCTTCGGCTTCGCCTGGTTCGGCGCGAGATCGATGGCCGTCTCGACGGACGGGTTGTCGAGATTGAGGGTCGGCGGGACGATGTTGTCGCGCATGGCGAGCAGCGAGAAGATCGCCTCGACCGCACCGGCGGCGCCGAGCAGATGCCCGACGGCGGATTTCGTCGAGGACATGGCGAGACCCTCGACATTGTTGCCGACGAGCCGTTCCACCGCCTTCAATTCCAGCTCGTCACCGAGCGGTGTGGAGGTGCCGTGGGCGTTGATATAATCAAGATCACTGGCCTGAAGCCCGGCGCGCTTGAGAGCGGCGCGCATGCAGCGATAGGCGCCATCCCCATCTTCCGCCGGCGAGGTGATATGGTAGGCGTCGCCCGACAGGCCGTAACCGACGAGTTCACCGTAGATCTTCGCACCGCGCGCCTTCGCGTGCTCGTATTCCTCAAGCACCACGATGCCGGCCCCCTCGCCCATGACGAAACCGTCACGGTCCTTGTCATAGGGCCGCGAGGCGCGCTCGGGCTCGTCGTTGAAACCGGTGGAGAGTGCACGGCAGGCGGCGAAGCCGGCCACCGAAAGGCGGTTGACCGGTGATTCCGTCCCGCCCGCCACCATCACCTCGGCATCGCCGAGGGCGATCAGACGCGCCGCGTCGCCGATGGCATGCGCCCCGGTCGAGCAGGCGGTGACGACGGAATGATTGGGGCCCTTGAGGCCGAATTCGATGGAGACGTAGCCGGAGGCAAGGTTGATCAGGCGCCCGGGAATGAAGAAGGGCGAGATCTTGCGCGGCCCGCGGTCGCGCAGGGTCAGCGAGGCCTCCGCAATACCCTCGATTCCGCCTATACCGGAGCCGATCAGGACGCCACTCTCGGCCTGGTCGTCATAGCTCTTCGGATGCCAGCCGGCATCGTCGAGCGCCTGGCGGGCCGCCGCCATGGCATAGACGATGAACGCGTCCACCCGACGCTGATCCTTGGGATCCATCCACTGATCGGGATTGAAGGTTCCATCGGAACCATCGCCGCGCGGGATCTGACAGGCGATCTTGCAGGGAAGATCCGATGTCTCGAAATTCCCGATCCGCGCAGCGCCGCTGCGACCCTGAAGCAGTCTCTGCCAGGTCTCTTCCACGCCACAGGCGAGGGGTGAGACCATGCCGAGACCGGTGACGACGACACGACGCATCATACCAACCCGTTCATGCAGGAAGTCGGCGGGATCGGGCGACCCCGCCGGTTACGGCACTCAGCCGGAATTCTTCTCGAGAAACTTGATGGCATCGCCGACCGTCACGATGGTCTCAGCGGCGTCATCCGGGATCTCGACGTTGAACTCTTCCTCGAACGCCATCACGAGCTCGACGGTGTCGAGGCTGTCGGCGCCGAGGTCATCGATGAAGTTGGCATTGTCCGTCACCTTGTCGGCTTCTACACCCAGGTGCTCGACAACGATCTTCTTCACGCGCTCAGCGATGTCACTCATCGTTGGTTCCTCGTATCACTCGTCGCTAACGCCCGCTCGGGATCGAGGGGCTTCCGGTTGAAAGGGCCTGGCCGAGGCTCGTCGTGAACGATCGGCTCGCGTGTGGTGCAAAAGCCTTATTTCGCTCCCGGGTCAAGCCCCCCAGCTACAGGTTGAGACAGGATTATCACGTCCCCGTCCCGGATGCGAGAGCCGCGTACGCCTCTTCGCAGGTTATCCAGAGGCTTGTAACCTCTTCAGATCATTGCCATTCCGCCGTTTACATGCAGCGTCTGCCCGGTCACGTAGGCGGCTTCGTCGCTGGCGAGATAAAGTACGGCGGATGCAACATCCTCGCCCGCGCCAAGACGCCCGGCGGGTACATTGGCAAGAATCGCCTCGCGCTGCTTGTCGTTGAGGGCATCGGTCATCGGCGAGGCGATGAAGCCCGGCGCCACCGTGTTCACGGTAATGCCCCGGCTCGCCACTTCCTGCGCGAGCGCCTTCGACATGCCGATCAGCCCGGCCTTGGAGGCGGCGTAGTTGCCCTGACCGGGATTGCCGGTCGTGCCCACCACCGAACCGATATTGACGATCCGCCCGGAGCGGCGGCGCATCATCCCCTTGACGGCGGCACGGGAAAGCCGGAAGGCGGCGGTCAGGTTGACCGCCAGCACCATGTCCCAATCCTCGTCCTTCATGCGCATGAACAGCCCGTCGCGGGTGATGCCGGCATTGTTGACGAGGATGTCGAGCCCGCCCATCGCCGCCTCGGCGGCGGGGACGAGCCCTTCGATGGCCTCCATGTCACCGAGATTGGCGATCAGCGGATGCACCCGCTCGCCCATCGCGCCGGCCAGCGCGTCGAGCGCTTCCTGGCGGGTGCCCGAGATCGCCACATCGGCACCGCGCGCGTGCAGCATGCGGGCAATGGCGCCGCCGAGCCCGCCGGTCGCGCCGGTGACGAGGGCCTTCTTGCCGGTCAGATCGAACATGGTTGAAACGTCCTTTCGCTCGCGGTCGACGGCTTACAGCGCCTGCCTGACCTTCTCGATATCGTCGGGCGTGCCGACCGCCTGCCCGGTCGCGCCGGCGGCGATGCGCTTTGCAAGCCCCGTCAGCACCTTGCCGGCACCGATCTCGAAAAACTGCGTCACACCCTGATCGGCCATGAAGGCGACGCTCTCGCGCCAGCGCACCGTACCGGTCACCTGCCGCACCAGCGCATCACGGATCGCCTCCGGATCGCCGACCGGCGAGGCTGCGACATTGGCGATGACGGGCACCACAGGCGCATTGATGGTAGCCGCCGCGAGCGCTTCACGCATCGCGTCGGCAGCGGGCGCCATCAGGGCGCAATGGAAGGGGGCGGAAACCGGGAGCATCACCGCGCGTTTCGCGCCGCGCTCCGTCGCCAGCGCCACGGCGCGCTCGACGGCGGCCTTCGAGCCGGAGACGACGACCTGCCCGCCGCCATTGTCGTTGGCGGGATCGCAGACCTCGCCCTGCGCGGCGTCACGGGCGATCTCGGCAGCCTGTTCGAATTCGAGCCCGAGCAGCGCCGCCATGGCACCCTCGCCCACCGGAACGGCCTTCTGCATCGCGTCGCCGCGAATGCGCAGCAGCCGCGCCGTATCCGCAATCGAGAGCGCGCGGGCAGCCGCGAGCGCGGAATACTCACCCAGCGAATGCCCGGCGACGAAGCGCGCATGCTGCTTCAGATCGAGCCCGGCCTCGGCCTCGAGCACGCGGATGGTGGCGAGCGAGACCGCCATCAACGCCGGCTGCGTGTTCGCCGTCAGAGTGAGTTCCTCGGCGGGGCCTTCGAAAATGATCTGCGAGAGCTTCTGCCCGAGCGCCGCATCGACCTCCTCGAACACCGCACGCGCCGGCGCGAAGGCATCGGCGAGCGCCTTGCCCATGCCGACGATCTGGCTGCCCTGTCCGGGGAATACGAATGCACGGCTCATCAGGGCTCCTCGCCAAACGTGGAAAAACGCACGGGAAGTGGCAAAGCCGGCGCGACCTGTCAAGCAGGCATGATCAGCTCGGTAGGGCTATCGCATTTGGCCGATGACGGATCGTGCGAAGTCGTCGGACCATCCGGAGCGTTTTCTTTTTCGTCGGATAGAGATTTTGGGTCTGGCGCGTTTGAGAACGTTGAGGGCGAGTTTTCGGAGGATGGCGAGGTTTTCTGGGCCGTTATCCTTTCTGTTGCGGGCGCGATCCTCGTCGAAAGTCATGTCGAGGACCCAATGGAGACCGTTTTCGATTGACCAGTGGGATCGCGCGGCAGCGAGGTAGGCTTCTGGGGTGAGTTGGCGGGAGGCGACGTGGTAGTGGCGGGTGGTCGTGGTCTTGCCGCCGCGCGTCACGGTGCTCTCTATCATTCCCAGGCAGGCAAGCCCCGGCAGGAGAACCGGCTCGGTGCACGCGGATCTGGAGCCGCGCAGCCAGGCGAGGTCGTGGGTAACGAAGGCGCGGCGCGTCTCGACCCGGCCATGATCGGCATCCGTCGTGGCGCATGTCGGGAGCGCGGCCCGGATCTGTCCATCGGCGAAGTATGTCGCGACCATCTCGTGCAGCGCCGGTCGGTTCGCCTTCAACCGCAGGAGATAGTCTCCACCGCGATCAAGGATCGTCTGCGCGGTCTCGCTCTGGCAATGGATGGCGTCCGCAGTCACGAGTTGGCCTGTCAAATCGAGGCAGCGCAACAATGCGCGCGCCGCGACGATCTCGCTGTCGCCGTCGGCGGCGCGAAAGCCCGTCTGGCCGATCACGGTTGAGGTCGCCGAGGCGAAGGCGGACACCACGGCCAGCGGCGAGCGCCCCGCCGCAGCGTCGAACGACCGGCGCAGCGTCTTGCCGTCAATCGCCACCACGCCCTCGCCCGCCGCGCCCAACTCGTCTACGAACCGCCCGAAGCACATCGCAAAGGCGCTCGGGTCGAGAAGCCGGAACACCCGCGAGAACGTGTCGTGGCTCGGAACACCGTTTCGCAGCTCCAGAAACTCCCGGAACAACGCTTCCCGATCAACCGCGAAATCCGCGAAGTCCGAGCAATGCTCCGCCCCGCAAACCGCCGCAGTCAGTGCAATCGTCAAGACCTCAAGAAGCTCATGGCGCTTGGCATTTCCGGTTCGCGGGTCCGGCAGAGCCGAAAAAGCCGCTTCAAACCACGATCCTGACATCGAAGGCTCCCAATGCATGAAAGCCCCTCAAGAATCCATTTTATCCCAACACGCCACACAAAATTCTCAAATGCGATTCCCCTAATCAGCTCGGAATGCGCCCGAGCGGCCCCGCCTGTGCTCCGGCTCACAGCCAGGGGCGTTCGGCGAGCCTGTTCTCGTAGGCGTCGATCGCCGCACCCTTCTCCAGCGTCAGACCGATATCGTCGAGTCCGTTGAGCAGGCAGTGCTTGCGGAACGGGTCGATTTCGAAACGGATGACGCCGCCGTCAGGGCCGCGAATCTCCTGCGATTCGAGGTCCACCGTGAGCGTGGCGTTGCTGCCGCGCTCAGCATCCTCGAAGAGCATTTCCAGCTCTTCAGGCTTCACCACGATGGGCAGGATGCCGTTCTTGAAGCAATTGTTGTAAAAGATGTCGGCGAAGCTCGTGGAAATCACGCAGCGGATGCCGAAATCGAGCAGCGCCCAGGGCGCGTGCTCACGCGAGGAGCCGCAGCCGAAATTGTCGCCCGCAACGAGGATCTGCGCATCGCGATAAGCCGGCTGGTTGAGCACGAAATCGGGAATTTCACTGCCATCCGGGTTGAAGCGGGCTTCCGCGAACAATCCCTTGCCAAGGCCCGTGCGCTTGATCGTCTTCAGATACTGCTTGGGAATGATCATGTCGGTGTCGATATTGATCACCCGAAGCGGCGCCGCGACGCCGGTGAGAACCGTGAAAGCTTGCATATCCGGAACCGTTCGATCACAAGAGCGACGACGAGCCGACGCGCGACGCGTCAGCGGCTTGCGCAGGCTCTTAGCAGAGCCCGGCGCCGAAAAAAAGCCGCATGCGCGCGCAATCGTCGGCGGCAAATCGCATGCACAGGTCGCGTGCGACCTCGTAACCGTTCCGGTTTGGATTGCAGCACGGCGCGCACGCGTCTATGGGTAGCGCATTCTGAGGGTAGCGCATCATGTGGACGAAACTCGCCAATCCCGGTTTCTTCATGCGCTGGTCGGGCCGGCTGCTGCCATGGTTCGCCGGCGCGACCGTGCTCGTCTTCGCCACCGGGATGTATATGAGCTTCTTCATGGCCCCGCCCGATTACCAGCAGGGCGAGACCATCCGCATCATGTATATCCACGTGCCCTCGGCCTGGATGGCGCTGTTCCTCTATACGATGATGAGTATCTCGGCGATCGGCACGCTCGTCTGGCGCCATCCCCTGGCCGATGTCTCGCAGAAGGCCGCCGCCCCGATCGGCGCCGCCTTCACATTGGTCTGCCTGATCACCGGAGCGCTGTGGGGCAAGCCGATGTGGGGCACCTACTGGGTCTGGGATGCCCGGCTGACTTCGGTGCTCGTGCTCTTCCTCGTCTATGCCGGAATCATGGCGCTCTGGCGCGCCATCGATGATCCGGGCCGCGCCGCGCGGGCGGTGGCGATCCTCACACTGGTCGGCGCGCTCAACCTGCCGATCATCCGCTTCTCGGTCGATTGGTGGAACACCCTGCACCAGCCGGCTTCCGTCTTCCGCCTCGACGGGCCGACGATCTATCCGGCCATGCTCTATCCGCTGCTCATGATGGGCGTCGCCTTCGCGCTCCTGGCCATCACCATGCACGCTTATGCCATGCGCACCGAGCTGATGCGCCGGCGCATCCGCACACTCAACATTCTCGAAGCCGAGCGGCTCGACAGCCGCGTCGCAGCCTGAGGCCCTGGCCAGATCACCATGTTCGATCAGTACGCCCCCTTCATCATCGCCTCCTACGCCGCCTTCGTCGCGATCATCGGCGGACTGGGGCTCTATCTCGTGATCGATCAGCGCCTGCAGAAACGCGCTCTGGCCGAGCTCGAGACGCGTCAGCCGAAACGGAGTTCCCGCCGATGAGCGACGAGCGCAACAAGAAGGCATCCGGTGACGGGGAAGCGGCGAAGGCACGCCCCGCGAAACCGCGCATCCGCTTCATCCATATCCTGCCCGTCGTGATCCTGCTGGGTGTGTCCGGCGTCTTCTTTGTGCGCCTGTTCGGCGAAGACCCTTCGCGCGTCCCCTCCGTCATGCTCAACCGTCCGGCGCCGGATTTCGCGCTCGCACCTCTGGAGAACCTGCGCCGCGCCGGCGAACCCGTGGCCGGCTTCGCGCGCGAGGATCTGCCGCTGCCCACCGATGCGGAGGCGCGGGTGAACATCGTCAATGTCTGGGCTTCCTGGTGCGCGCCCTGCCGCGACGAGCATCCCGTGCTGATGGATCTGGCCGATGATCCGGAAGTCCGGGTGCTCGGCATCAATTACAAGGATCGCCCGGAGAACGCGCGGCGCTTTCTCGGCGCGCTGGGCAATCCGTTCGACAGGGTCGGCGTGGACGAAAGCGGACGCTCGGCGATCGAATGGGGCGTCTACGGCGTGCCGGAGACCTTCATCGTCGATGCCAACGGCATCATCCGCTACAAGCATATCGGCCCGATCATGCCCAGCCAGGTTGAAGGATTTCGCGAGCAGGTCAATGCGGCGAAAACCCCGGTCGGAACCCTTGATGGTCCGGGCGAGGACGCAGCCGCAGCCGTGCGCTGACGATCAGGGCGCGCGCAGGGCCCGTCGCAGCAGGGATGCCAGCGCCTTCACGTTGCTGATCTGCGCCGTGACGGGCAGCACCGTGATATCATCCGCAAGACCCAGCCGCACCGCATCCTTCTCGGTGGTGATCAGCCTGAGGCCGGCACTCTGCGCCCGCGCACGCAACGCGGCGATCTCCTGCTCACGATAGGGATGGTGATCGGGAAAGGCGCGGCTCTCGGCCACCTCCAGCCCCGCCCGTGTGAGCGTTTCAAAGAATTTCGCAGGACGCCCGATCCCGGCAAAGGCGAGATAACGGCCGCCGCGCAGCTGCTCCAGCACCTGCGGATCGGGCAAAAGTGTCGCGTCGAAAACCGGCAATCCGCGTGCGTGCGCCTCCTCGGCGAGCGCCTCCCCCGGCGCGCCCTCCCCCATCACGACCAGCGCATCCGCATGCTCCCATTGCCGCGCGAGCGGCGCGCGCAGGGGGCCGGCGGGAAGGCATAGCCCGTTCATCAGGCCGACAGCCCCGTCGACGAGGAGCAGCGAGAGATCCTTGTCGAGAGCCGGGTTCTGGAAACCGTCATCCATGACGATGGCGGTGGCCCCGGTCTGACCGGCGAGATTGGCTCCGGCGGGGCGGTCTCCCGAGACGATGACGCGCGCCGTGCGTGCCAGCAAAAGCGGCTCGTCTCCCGCCTCGCGATGGTCATGAATCGCAGGATCGATCACGACCGGCCCGCGCAGCTTCCCGCCATGGCCGCGCGTGAGAAAGCACGGGCGTTCCCCCTCCCGCGCGAGCAGGGAGGCGATGGCGAGAGCAAGTGGCGTCTTGCCTGTCCCGCCCACGGTGAAATTGCCGATACAGATCACCGGAAGCGCCGCGCGCTCCAGAACGCGCCCCATGCGCCAGCCGGCAACGCATCCATAGAACGCGGCGAGCGGTTTCAGCGTCCGGGCGATCGGTGATGGCGGAACCCGTTGCCAGAAGGCCGGGGCGCGCATCAGCGCTGCTCCATCTTCACATCCAGAATGAAGGGCTCGACGGCACGCAGCGTACGATCGAGCGCACCGCCGAGGGATTGTACCGATTCGTAACCGGCGCGGGCCATCTCGCGCGTCAGCGCCGTATCCGCGATCAGATCCTCGAGCGCCGCAGCGAGCGCCCGCGCATCGGCAACCGGCAGCGCCCCACCGGACCCGTCGAGCGCGGTATAGACCTCGTCGAAATTATGCACATGCGGCCCATGCAGGATGGCGGTGCCGAGCTTGGCCGGTTCGATCGGATTCTGCCCGCCATGGGGGATCAGCGACCCGCCCACGAATACCAGCGGCGTCAGCCGGTAGAACAGACCGAGTTCGCCGACCGTATCGGCGATATAGAAATCGACCTCCCGCTCGGGCTGCTCACCCAGAGCACGGCGGGCGGGATTGAGCGCCGAATCGCGGGCTATTTCGGCGATGGTCTCGCCGCGATGCGGGTGACGCGGGGCGATGATGGTGATGAGTTTGGGATATTTGCGCGCCAGCGCCCGATGGATCGCGACCACCATTTCCTCTTCGCCCGGATGGGTGCTGGCCGCGACCCAGACAGGGCGCCCGGCGATCATCCCCTGCAAGGCTTCGACGATACGCGGATCCGCCGGCGGTGGCGGCGAATCGAATTTCAGATTGCCCGCGACACCCACACGCGGCGCACCCAGCCGCTGAAGCCGCTCGGCATCGGGCTTTGCCTGGGCGAGGCAGAGCGAGAATCGCGACAACAGCGCCTCGGCGAGGCGCGGCACCCGCGACCAGCGCTGAAACGAGCGCTCGGAGAGCCGTCCGTTGATCAGGATCAGCGGCACATTCCGCTGCTCGAGGGCGAGGATGGCATTCGGCCAGATCTCCGATTCGGCGAAGAGAGCGATATCGGGCCGCCAATGGGCGAGGAAGCGACGCATGTAGCGCGGCACGTCTATGGGAACGAATTGATGGATGGCGCCGGGCGGCAGGCGCTTGGCGATGATCTCCGCCGAGGTGCGCGTGCCGGAGGTGACGAGGACGGTCACGCCGCGCCGGGTGAGGCGTTCGATCACGGGCAGGATCGCCATGGTCTCGCCGATACTGGCCCCGTGCAGCCAGGCCAGATGCCCCTCGGGCCGCTCCCGCCCGGCAAGACCGCGCCGCTCACGCATGCGCTGCGGATCTTCCTTGCCCTTGCGCCGACGCGAGAGCAGCACACCGGCTGCGGCGGGTTCGAGCGCGGCCAGGCCGTAATGATAAAGCCGCAGCAACAAGGGGAAACGGGGCGTGGAATGGGGTGCCATCACGACGCCCCCGTCGCGCGCCGGGACGCCGCAGCATCGCCCGCAGCGCGCAGGCCAGCGCCCGGATCGCGCGCACCGACAAGCGCATAGGCACGCTCGTGAACGGCGTCGAGCCCCGTCTCGACCTGACTGCGCAAGGCCTCGACAGCCTCGGCATCGAGATCGCGCGGCACCATGATCGGATCGCCCAGCACCATTGCGCCGCGACCGAAGGGCAGGCCGATCGAGGCCTTGTCCCAGCTGTCGAAATCATGCCGTCTGCTGGTGACCACCGCCACCGGCACGATCGGACGGCCCGAGAGGCGCGCGAGGGTGACGATCCCCTCCCCGGCGCGGCGCGCGACTTTCGGCACATCCGCCGTCATCACCACCATCTCACCCGCTTCCAGCGCCTTGAGCATCGCCCGCAGCGCCTGCGCGCCACCTTTCTCGCGCAGCCTGCCGCGCCCGCGATCACCCGAGCCGCGTATGGCGCGCACGCCCAGATGCCGCAATGCAATGGCGTTGAATTCACCGTCGCCGGAGCGCGAGACGAGGCTCGCTGCGGGGTCCTGCCGGCGCTTGGCAAAGTGGATCATGAAATGCTGGCCGTGCCACATCGCGGCAATGACGGGCATGTGCGGGCCGATGCGATCATAGGCGTCAGCCGGCTCGACGACGAAACGGTTCGTGCGCCGCACCAGCCCCAGATAGGCCGCAAGCAGAAACCCCGCCGCCTCCTGTACCGGGCGTGAGCGTCCGATCCGTTTCAATAAAGACATCGTCGCCGCTGCTCCGCTCAGGGCTGCGGCGGATCGAGCAGGCGATGCAGATGCACGATGAAATAACGCATCTGCGCATTGTCGACGGTCGATTGCGCCTTCGCCTTCCACACGGCATAGGCACTGGCGTAATCGGGATAGATGCCGACGATGTCGAGCTCATCCAGATTGTGGAACTGCACCTCCTCGACGCCGGTCAGTTCACCGCCGAAGACGAGATGAAGCAGTTGTTTCTTGGTCGTCGTGACTTCGCTCATGGGTCGATCCACGCATTTCCGGGCCGGGCGGCCCGCGATTGTGTTCGCCGCGACCGGTCAGACCGCGCGGCTCTGTTCAGCGGCCCCCGTCATGGCCTCAATCAGCCGCGGATGCAAGATCGATGAGGCGGCAACCAACGCGCCATGGACGGGATTTTCCGCATTGTAGCGCGGATCGGTGCCGCTCATGTCGGAGACGCATCCGCCCGCCTCGCGCAGGATGAGATCGGCGGCGGCGAGATCCCAGTCGCGGGCATTGCGCGACACCAGTGCCACGTCAATATCACCCGCCGCGACACGTGCCAGCCGCAATGCGAGCGAGGGGACCTTGGCCAGCGGCGTCATGCCGCCGACCCGCCGGATCATCGCATCGATCATGGGCTGCGGCCCGGATATGCCGGCCCGGCGCAGATCGGCTGTTGATGAAACGGTGATCGCAGCGCCATTGGCACGCGCACCCGCGCCGGCCTGCGCCTCGTACAGCGTGTCGAGCGCGGGCGCGTGCACCACGCCGAGAACGGGCGCATCATCCAGCAGCAGCGCGATGGCGACGGACCAGTCCCGATGGCCGGAGAGGAAGGCGCGGGTTCCGTCGATCGGATCGACGATCCAGACGAGGCGCGCACCGATGCGCCGGTCGTTATCCGCCGTCTCCTCCGAGAGCCAGGCGGCTTCCGGCAGAAGCTGCGAGAGCCGGATCTTGAGGAAGGCATCGACGGAGACGTCAGCCTCGGTGACGGGCGAGCCGCCATCCTTCGACCAGATCCGCGCGCTCGTCTTCTCACCGGGCCGGAAATAGCCCTGCGCGATCGCACCGGCTTCCCGCGCAGCCTCGCGCAGGGGATCGGCAAGCGCAGCGATGCGGTATGCGGTATCGTCTGTCGAGAACACCATGCGAATCCGTAAGCCGAAGCCGTAAAGCGAAAACGCTAAGCTGATTCGGCTAAGAAAGGGTGATGAAAGCGCCTGAACCGCGCCGGACACCCGGGGTTACCCACATCTTCCTGTGCGCAGGATGGCCCGCGCGCCGATGCGGCTTGGTGAACGGCAAATAGAGTGCCCCGTGCCGCGTTGCAAGATGCGGCGCCGCGAGATGCCCCGTGATCGCACGATCCGGCACGCATGACGATGCGCCGGAAGGCCCATGCTCCAACACAGCGCCCGCGCTGCAGGGCGCAGGTTTGACGGGGGCTCACCGATCCGGCGCGTCCGGGTCATGATCCAATCGAGACATGCACCTTCCGGCCAGTCCGCATGATCATGTCCGCCAAGGCATCAATGGTAAAGTTCTGTGTCTTCTTGCGCATGACGTCCGACACACGAGGCCGCGAAATGCCCAGAATGACAGCCGCTTCCGCCTGGTTCAGTTTTTCGCGCTTTTTCCAGGCGTGAAGCTCTTCCATCAGCGAAATCTTGATGGCCAGCTTCTCCTCGATGATCGCCCGGGACCGGGCTTGCAGATCCCGTGCTTCCTGCTCATCAAAGCCGAGATCGGCAAACACGTTGCCGTCGGCGGGCGTGACATGCGTCACACCATCCTCGGAATTCATTTCGCCCTCCTCTCCTGCAAGTTCGACAGATTCGAGGCACCCGGATTTCCTATCGGCATTCGAACGAAACAGCAACCAAAAGTTCCTGTATCATTTCACCCCCACACCGCTGCCCAGCCCGACGGCAAACTCTTCATCGCGCTTGCAATCGCTCGGAAAAGGCTGTATCGCCCCTGCAACGTCGTCTCCGGCCGGGGGCTGAACGGATGGCGCGCGTCTGCGCGCAGGGCTCTCGCGGTCCGGCATCCTGTGTCTCCGCCTTCGATCAACCGCTCGGGCCTTGGCAGGCTCGAAGGGCTTGGCGCCGGGTCACGTTCGATGAAACGCAGTTGGAAAGGCCGAATATGCCTCTTTATGAGCACGTCTTCCTTGCGCGACAGGATATCTCGTCGCAGCAGGTGGAAGCTCTCGTGGACACGTTCAAGGGTGTCATCGAGACCAATGGCGGCAAGGTCGAGAAGGTCGAGGGCTGGGGCCTGAAGACGCTCGCCTACCGCATCAAGAAGAACCGCAAGGCGCATTTTACCCTGCTCAATCTCGACGCCCCCCCGGCGGCGGTGAAGGAGATGGAGCGGCAGATGGGCATCAACGAGGACATCCTGCGCTTCATGACCATCAAGGTCGAAGCGCTCGACCCCGAGCCCTCCGCCATGGTGCAGAAGCGTGACCGCGACGACCGCCGTGATCGCGGCGACCGCCCTGACCGCGGCGACCGCCCTGATCGTGGTGACCGCCCTGATCGCGGCGAGCGTCGTCGCCCCGAAGAAACCAGCCGGGAGGGTTGATCCATGGCACTCGGTAATGCTGGCGCCCGTCGCCCCTTCTTCCGCCGTCGCAAGACCTGCCCGTTCTCCGGCGCCAATGCTCCGGCGATCGACTACAAGGACGTGAAGCTGCTTTCGCGCTACATCTCCGAACGCGGCAAGATCGTGCCCTCGCGCATCACGGCGGTCTCCGCCAAGAAGCAGCGCGAGCTGTCCAAGGCGATCAAGCGCGCGCGCCTGCTGGGGCTTCTGCCCTTCGTGATCAAGTAAAGATCACGATCTGACGAACCCGGGCGGACCGTCCCAGGACGGCCCGCCGTTTTTCGGCCACCGGCTCCGTCGAGCCGCAGGGCAAGTTGGGGCGCGATTGGCGCCTCTAACCACGCAAGAGCGCGGGACAGCGGATGACGAGCTATATTGCACCAGGCGTTCTGGCCGGGTTGGCTTCGGCGATACTGATTTCCCTGATCGGTGTCGGCACCGGGCTGGCCGTGGCGCTGGTGCTGCTCGCCCCCATCCCGGTAATCATCGTCACCCTCGCCTTCGACCACCGCTCCGGCCTTGTCGCAGGCATGATCGGTGCGGTTGCGATCACCGCCGTGCATGGCACTCTGTTCGGTGGCTTCGGCTATTTCCTGACCACCGCGCTCCCGGCCTGGTGGCTCGGCTATCTCGCGCTGCTCGGGCGGACCGGCGCCGACGGCAAGACGGAATGGTATCCGCTCGGGCGGTTGCTGGCCTGGATCGCCGGCACCGGGGCGCTGACCTATTTCGGCTCGTCCGTCCTGAGCGGATTCGATTTCGAAGCCTATAGCCGCAACACCCGCGAGATGGCGGAAGCCGTCCTGCGCATCCAGACGGATACACCCGAAGACGTCGCCCTGCCCGATTTCGGGGAGCTTCCCGGAGAACAGGTCGCCGCGCGCCTGGCCGGCGCGTTGCCGATCTTTGCTGCGCAGGGCTTCACCGTCATCCTGACCCTGTATATCTGGCTGGGCGCGAAGATCGTCTCGGCTTCGGGGCGCCTGTTGCGCCCCTGGCCGGAAATCGCGCGCACGGTGATGCCGCGCGAAGCGCTCTACACGCTGTTTGCGGTGAGTCTCGCCGCGATCTTTCTGGACGGGTTCACCGGCGTGCTCGCCACGGCCCTGGCCGGCGCCTTCCTGATGGCCTTTGCCCTGCAAGGGCTCGCGGCCGTTCACGAGATGAGCCAGGGGCGCTCCGGGCGCGGTTTCATTCTCGTCCTGACCTATCTCATGGTCCTGCTCAGCCAGGGCCTCGTCTTTCTGCCGCTGATCATGTTCGGCCTTACCGATACGGCGCTCGGCATCCGCGAGCGGATGCGCGCCAATGCCTCGGGCCGCAACAAGGGTGGCAGTCCGCCTCTTTCTTAACGACATTCAACAGGAGTTCGAAACATGGATGTCATCCTCTTGGAACGCGTGCCCAAGCTCGGCCAGATGGGCGAAGTGGTGAAGGTTCGCAACGGTTACGCCCGCAATTTCCTTCTGCCCCAGGGCAAGGCCCTGCGCGCCAGCAAGGCCAATCGCGAGCATTTCGAGGCGCAGCGCGCCCAGCTCGAGGCCCGCAATCTCGAACGCCGCAAGGAGGCCGAAGGTGTTGCCGGCAAGCTCGACGGGCAGACTTTCGCCATCATCCGCCAGGCTGGCGAGACGGGCGTGCTCTATGGTTCGGTCGCGACCCGCGATATCGCGGAAGTCGTCACCGAGAACGGCTTCTCCGTCGGTCGCAACCAGATCGAGCTGAACCAGGCGATCAAGAATCTCGGCCTGCACGCGGTCAAGGTGCAGCTGCATCCGGAAGTCGAGATCACCATCACCATGAACGTCGCCCGTTCGCTCGATGAAGCCGAACGTCAGGCACGCGGTGAAGACGTCACGGCCCGCGAGGCCTTCGATCTCGACGAGCTCGGCCTCGAAGTCGGCGCGGCGCTCGAAGAAGACGTCGAGGAAGCCCGCCCCCGCGGCGAGGCTGCCGAGGCCGGTGAAGGCGAAGACAACAAGCAGAACTGAGCGCTGCGGTGTTTCCGTAATGCGCAAAAGGAGGCCGGCGCCAAAGCGTCGGCCTTTTTCGTTGGCGCAAGGGCCTCACCCGCGCGGATCGATTCGCGGCAGCAAGACGAGCCCGACGAGGAAGCCGCCGATATGAGCCTGCCAGGCGACACCGCCTTCGCTGATGCCGAGCGGCCCGGCGCCGACACCGAAGAGAAAGTTCAGAGCGAACCAGATTCCGAAGAAAACCATCGTGCGCTGGTTGCGCAGCATTTCCGGCAGGGTCTCGCGCGGTCGCAGATGCGCGTGCGCATCGATCAGGCCACCTCCGTGGGGCGTGCGCGTGAAGACGAACCACGCAGCTGCCCCCATCATGCCGGACACGACAGCGGAAGCGCCGACCATCGGCGTGAAATCATGCATGTTCGTGAGCCAGTGTGCGAGCGTTCCACCCAAAGCCGTCAGCAGGCAGAGCAGCAGAAACCGCCCCTCACCCAGCCGTCGCGCCACGGGCGTACCGAACGCTGCCAGCCAGAACACGTTGAGCAGGACATGCGACCAGGATCCGTGCAGCAGCGCATAGCTCAGCGGCCCGAAGACCGAGTTGGGCGCCTCGACGAGCACCATGCGCATGAGGCTCAATGCGCGCGGATCGAGCGCGCCGCCACCGGTCAGCCGCTCGAAGATCGCCTCTTCAGCCGCAGGGTTGAGCCAGAGAGTCCAGCTGCCCGGCACGAAACCGAAGCGGAAGATCATCTCGACCTCGAATTGCGAACCGGTCAGCGACAGCACGAGATGAATCCCGAGCAGGACGACACAGATCACGATGATGATGCGCGGCAGGTGAAACAGTGGTTCGCGCGGCGGCGGCGGCGGAGATAGCGGATGAGGCTGCATGCTTGCTCGGGAGGCGGGGGACGGACCATGACCGAGAGGCCGGCGGCCCGGCTCTCGGCCTGTGAAAAAAGATCGGGGAGGGTCGGCCCCTCCCCGCTTCCGAAGGATATCATGCCGGGCACGTGATTTTGCAATCCGTATGCCGCGACACAGGTCCCCTTTGGGGCAAAACGCCCCCACCTCCCGTCCCGGAAGGTCGACAGACACGCCGTGACAAGCGCTCATTACCTAACGTCAACCACCTTAATCCACAGGCGCGGATTGACAATGTCAACGTTCCGTTAACCTTAACGAATGGTTTCCAGAGCGCAACCCATGCGTTCAGGCATAATTTTCGCTAACCATATCGGCCACAGCGTCAAACCGGGCTTCCCGGCGCTGATCCGGTGGGGAGCTGGTTCAAAAACACACAATCTCGCCCCGATCGGCGGGACGGAGAGGCCGTTATGAAACATGCCGCGACCCGGATGCTCTTTTCCTACTGGGACTCGCTGCGCGGAGAGCGCGCTGCGCCGGAACGCGGTGAGGTCGAGCCCGGCGAGATCCGCCATATCCTGGCCGACACCTTCATTCTCGAAATCGAGGAGGAGGTCTGCCGCTTCCGGCTCGCCGGAACGCGCATCTGCGCGTTGTTCGGGCGTGAGCTCAAAAACTCCCCCTTCACCGCCCTTTGGGATCCCGCGACGCCGGATGACGGCAATCGCCAGATCGAGATCGTCACCCGGGAAACCGCCGGTATCGTCTCCGGCCTCGTCGGCCATACAGCCCGCGGCGACACGCTCGACATGGAGTTGATCCTCCTGCCGCTGCGCCATCGCGGACGCACCCAGGCTCGCGTGCTGGGGGCGCTTTCCCCGGCGCTGATCCCGCACTGGATCGGCTTCGACAATCTCAGCCATCTGAGCCTGAATTCAATGCGCGTGATCTGGCCGATCGGACGCACGGAAACCCGGGAATTCGCCCGCGACGACGATCCGGTCGAGCGCCGCCGTCGCTTCGTGGTGCACCAGGGCGGGCGCGGCTGAACTGCGACGCACATTATTTTCAACATTTTTCGGTTGTGATCGACCGTTCTAAGGCACCGTTAACCGGTGCGTCCTATCCTTACCCCGGCATGAAGATCCACTTTGCGGGGTAAGCGGGCATCATGGGTGCGGCAGAAGCGAGAGCAGACACGGAGAAGGCGGTTCCGGCATACCGCTCCGACCGGCGTCGTTTCGCGCGCGTGAAGGTTTCCCTGCTCGGACGCTACATGCTGGCGAACCGGCAGGAATACCCTTGTCAGAGCGCTGATTTCTCGCCCGGTGGCGTCGCGCTCGTCGCGCCGGTGATCGGCGCGATCGGTGAACGGGTGGTCTGCTATTTCGAGCATATCGGCCGTATCGAAGGCCAGATCGTGCGCCATACCGATACGGGCTTTGCCATCACCATCAATGCCACACCGCGCAAGCGCGACAAGCTCGCCTCGCAACTGACCTGGCTGGCCAACCGGCACGAGCTTGGCCTGCCCGAGGATCGCCGCCACGAGCGCATCGTTCCGATCCACAAGAACGTGACGCTGCGCCTCGACGAAGGCTTCGACGTCGAAGGCAAATTGATCGACGTATCGCTTTCCGGCGCCGGCATCGCGCTGGATGTGCGCCCGGCGATCGGGCTCGGTGTCGTGGTCGGCAACACCCCCGCCCGCGTGGTGCGCCATTTTCCCGACGGGATCGCCGTGCAGTTCAACCTGCCGCTCGCGGCCGACAGGTTCGACGAAAACATCATTCTGTAAAGACACCGACCCTGCGGATGCCACAAAAGCGCCGATTTCGGCGCCTGCCCCCGCTTTCTGCTGTTTTCTATCTGCCACAATCCTCATATAGGCAGAATGATCTCGATGGTCCGGGGTAGAATCGTTTGCTCAGAACTTCCGATATCCTCGTCCGGCTCTCCACCTCGACGACCGGTGAGCGCATCACCCTGTTCGAGATCGTCGCGCGGATCCGCGCGCGCGCCTTCGGTGTGCTGCTGATCCTCTTCGCTGCCCCCAATGCCCTGCCGATGCCGCCGGGTTTCTCGACATTCTCCGCGATCTTCATACTGCTCGTGGCAATCCAGCTCATGGTCGGGCGTACGGCGCTGTGGATACCCCGGCGACTCGGCTACAAATCGGTCTCGCGGCAGCATCTCGACCGCGTGATCGCCTGGATCGTCCCGAAGCTTCGGCGGATCGAGCGCTGGAGCAAGCCCCGCTATATCAGGCTCACCCGCCAGAATGCGCGCCGTCCCCTGGGTATTCTCATCATCATCCTGGCCCTGATCATGGCATTGCCAATTCCGATCATCGGTAACGTGCCGCCGGCGATCGCGATTATCCTGATGGGTTTCGGCATGTTGGAGCGCGACGGGATCTGGGTCGGGGCGGGTGTTGCGATCGCACTGATCGACATCGCCGTCATCGTCGCGCTGGGCTTCGGTTTCGCCACGATCGGGATGGCGATCTACGACGGTCTGCCCCTCCCTTTCTGACCGGCCTTCGCCGAACGCTTCTGGCCTCACGCCGCCGTGATGCGACGCCCGGGCAGCCGGCGCGGTGTGGTGCCGAGCAAGCGATCGACCTCATCGGCACAGATCGGGCGCGAGAACAGGAAACCCTGCATTTCATGGCATCCCAGCGCCATCAGGAAACGATGCTGCTCGGGCGTCTCCACCCCTTCCGCCGTCACTTTCAACCCCAGCGCCCGCCCGAGATGGACGATGGAATGCACCAGAATGGCCGACTCGCCCATTTCATCCAGGCTCTCGAGGAAGGACTGGTCGATCTTGATCTTGTCGAAGGCAAACCGGCGCAGATAGATCAGCGACGAATACCCCGTGCCGAAATCGTCCAGGGCGAGCGGGAAACCGTAATCACGCAGCCGCGCCATGACGATCTCGGCTGCATCCGCATCTTCCACGACGACACCCTCGGTGAGTTCCAGTTCGAGCCGCCCGGGATCGAAACCTGCCTCCTCGACCACGCTGATCACGCCTTCGACGAAATTGCGCTGCCGGAACTGGATCGGCGAGACGTTCACGGCGATCCGCACACCGGGCCAGCGTTTGCCATCCTCGCAGACGCGGCGCACGACCCACTCGCCCAACGGGATCACAAGGCCGCTCTGTTCCGCGAGAGGAACGAATTTCGCCGGTGAGATCATGCCCTTGGTCGGGTGGGGCCAGCGCACCAGCGCCTCCAGGGAAACCACGTTCCGCCCATCCGCCGAGAAGATGGGCTGGTAATGAATCGTGAGTTCGTTCTCCGCGATGGCGCGCCGCAGATCTTCGGCGACCAGCTTGCGCATCTGCAGCGCATCATCCATCTCGCGGTGGAAGAAGGCGCTGCGGTTGCGCCCCTCGCTCTTGGCTTCGTAGAGTGCCGTATCCGCCATGCGCATCAGCGTCTCTCGATCGCATGAATCGCGCGGCGCGAGTGCGATCCCGATCGATATGCCGATATTCACGCGGTTGCCCGCAATCGTGAAGGCCTCCGAAAGCGCGTGCAGAATCCGCGCGGCGAGCGCACGCGCATCCTCGTCGCAACCAACGCCCATCTGCAAGACCGCGAATTCGTCACCGCCGAAACGCGCGAGTGTGTCGCCGCGTTCCAACAATCTCTGCAAGCGCTGCGCCACCTGGAGGATCAATGCGTCGCCGGCCTGGTGGCCATAGGCGTCATTGACTTCCTTGAAACGGTCGAGGTCGAGGAACATCAGCGCGAAGCCCTCCCCCTGCGCGCCGGCGCGGATCTGATTGTCGAGCCCTTTCAAGGAGAGGTCGAGCGTCTGGCCGAAGAGCAGCCGGTTTGGTAGCCCGGAAAGAGGATCCTGACCCGCAAGCGATTCGGCGCGCGCATGCGATTCGGCCAGGTTCCGCGCGACACGCCGCGTATTGGCCACCACCAGCACGAAGAGCAATGCCGTGACCGCAAGCGGTGGTATTGCGGCATAGCCGATCCGCTTCGCGAGCATGTCGCCCGGACGCGCGGGCTCCCAGACGATCTGCAGGCTCTCGCCGGTGGCGATATCTTCCATGGAGATGGCAGCCATGTGCTCGGGCAGGCTTTCAGGTGACCCGTGCCCGACGCGCATTCCGGATAGAGGCGGCATGCCCGGTGCGGTCAATTCCCCCTCGATGCTGCGCATATCCAGCCCGATGAGGTAGCGGTCGTCCGTGAGCCTGGCGAAACCCAGATAAACCAGTCTCCCGTCAACCATGCGCAGATTGCTGCCCTCATCCGCCATCGCCACTTCGGCATCGAACATGGAACTGACTGCCAGGGCTGCATCCACGCCCGCATTGCGCCCTGCGCCGGCGAAGATTCGCCGGTCGACCCAGGAAATACCGCCGCCTTCGGTGGTAACGATCCCGCCGACACTCACATGCGGCGCAAGCTGCATGAACAGTTCTTCGCGCTCGTCTGGGCCCCCGGCTTGATCGACCTGCATCCGCATGATCGCGGAGACTTGCCGGGCATGTTGGTCGGCCCGGGCGGCGAGCTCCTCGTGAATCTGCCGCATCTCCTGAAGCCGGGCATCCTCGTTCGCGGCACGACTGATCGTGAGGACCACACCGGCGCCGAAGGCCACTGTCCCCAGGATCAGAATGGCGGCCCACCAGAACATGCGGGCCATCAAGGCTGAGGAATCGGTTGCTGGCTGGAAGGCTTTTTGTGACATGACGCCCGTCGTTTCGAACTCTGGGCGCAGGCTATGGGGAAATTCCTTAGAAACCTTTACTTGTGTTTATCGGAAGCAACCAACCTGAAGAGATCGGGTCCATCACGCGTCACGAAAGACGCAGCGCCCTTCATGCAAGACCGCCCGGCCCGAGGCGACCTCGGCGAGAGCCTGTGGATAAACCCGATGCTCCTCAACCAGAACGCGTGCCGCCAGCGCCGCCGGGTCGTCATCGGGATGCACCGGCACGCAGGCCTGGGCGATGATCGGGCCGGCATCGAGTTCGGATACGACGAAATGCACGGTGCAGCCATGCACGCGCATCCCGGCCTCGAGGGCCTGCTCATGCGTGCGCGTTCCGCGAAACAGCGGCAGCAGCGAGGGGTGAATGTTGATCATCCGCCCTTCCCAGCGGCGCACGAACCACGGCGTCAGTACGCGCATGAAACCGGCGAGGCAGACGAGCTCGATACCCGCCTCCACCAGCGCCGCATCCATGGCCTGCTCGAAAGCTTCCCGATCGGGAAAAGCCTTGTGATCGAGCGCGCAGGTGGCAATGCCCGTCTCGCGCGCCCGCGCCAGACCGGCAGCATCGGGGCGGTTCGAGAGGACGAGGGTGATCTGCGCCGGGTAGCCGGGCGCGCGCGCTGCCTCCAGCAGCGAGAGCATGTTGGAGCCGCGCCCGGAAATCAGGATTGCGGTGCGTTTGCCGGCGCTCATGCGCCGCCTCTCGCCGCATCACCGGCACCGAGACGCCCCTCGAAGACCACCCGCGCGGCGGAGCCCGCATCGCCGCCCTGCGGCACGATCGTACCGAGCGTCACCGGCGATTCGCCGGCTTCGCTCAGGGCTGCGAGCGCCGTCTGCGCGGCATCCGCGGCGACGACGACGATCATGCCGATCCCGCAATTGAAGGTTCTCAGCATCTCCGCTTCCGCAACGCCGCCGGTTCCGCCGAGCCAGTCGAAGATCGGCGGCACGGCGATGGCGTCGAGATCGATACGCGCGGCGCAGCCCGCCGGCAGGACACGGGGGATGTTCTCGGGAAAACCGCCGCCGGTGATATGCGCGAGCGCCTTGACCGGCAGGCCGGCTTTCAGGCAGGCAAGCAGAGGCTTTACATAGATGCGCGTCGGCGTCAGCAGGGCCTCGCCAAGCGTCATCTGCCGCGCGAAAGGTGCGGGCGCCTCGAAACCGAGCCCGGCTCTCTCGACGATGCGGCGCACCAGGGAGAAACCATTGGAATGCAAGCCCGAGGATGCCAGCCCGATGATCACGTCGCCGGGCGCGATATCGTCGCGCGGCAGCAGCGCGCCACGCTCCGCCGCACCGACGGCGAAGCCGGCCAGATCGTAATCATTGCCGCTATATAGCCCCGGCATCTCCGCCGTTTCGCCGCCGATCAGCGCGCAGCCGGCATCGCGGCAACCCTGCGCTATGCCCTTGACAATCGCAGCGCCCGTGGCCGGATGCAGCTTGCCGGTGGCGTAATAATCGAGGAAGAACAGGGGCTCGGCGCCCTGTACCACGAGATCGTTGACGCACATGGCGACAAGGTCGATCCCCACCGTATCGTGGATCCCCGTCTCGATGGCGATCTTCACCTTGGTGCCGACCCCGTCATTCGCCGCCACGAGGATCGGATCCACAAAGCCGGCCGCCTTGAGATCGAAAAGCCCACCGAAACCGCCGATCTCGCCATCCGCCCCAGGGCGCCGGGTGGCGCGGACCAACGGCTTGATCGCTTCGACCATGGCATTGCCCGCATCGATATCGACGCCGGCATCGGCATAGGTCATTCCTTGCGGCGGCGACTCGGGCGGTTTCTCGGCCATGATGGGACTCCTTGCAGCAATCCGGGCAGTTAAAGCCCTGCACGGATACAGGCAAGCACCGGAGGGTGGATTGCGCATGTTTTCCAGCAATACCCGCGTCGCACCGAACCGGATCAGGTGAACACCACCGCCTTGTGCAGGTATCCGCCCCCACGCAACAGGCCGACAATCGCGTCCGCCACCGCATTGCGGCTGACGAAGCCATTGCGCCAATCAGGCGGATCGGCGCGCAGGCGCGCAGCAGGACACGAGGCGACCAAGGTCAGAAATCCCGGGCGCAGGATGGTCCATTGCGTATCACTGGCGCGTATCGCGCTCTCCTGACGCTCCTTATCCGCCGCCACCCGGCCCATCACCGTCTCGAACAAGATGCGCTCGGGCAAAGGCAAGGCGCGCCGGCTGTCGCCGACACCATAACCGGTCACCGCAACGAGCCGTGCCACACCGGCTGCGCGCATGGCGGGAAGCAGCACGTCAGTGGCACGGGAAAACAATGTGACCGGGTTGATGAGCGTCGCCGGATCTGCCTTGATCCCCAGTGTCTGAACCACGGCATCACACCCCTGAAGTGCTGCGGCGACATCGGCTTCGTTCAACGCATCTGCGCGCACGGCCTCGAATTCCGGGTGATGCAGGCTGCGCCGGTCGATATTACGGGCAAGGCCACGCACCCGAAATCCGGCTGCAAGCGCGGCCTTGCATGTTGCCAGACCGATGCCCTGGGACGCGCCGATGACGAGAACGCGCCTCCCCGCCGCAAGCGCGGCCGATGATGAATGCGTATCGGCGGCATCATCTTGGCCGTAGCTTTCATCTTGTCTGTGCATGGCCCGATATCCTTCAAGAGGCGTAAAACCGACAGGCCCGAGGCTCAGCCGCGCATGCGTGCGATCAGCATTTCGACGATATCCTGCGCCTGCGGTTCGAGATACAGCATCCGACCGTCGAAGCGGACCAGTCCGGCGGCGCGCAATTCCTCCACACCCTGCTGATCGGCGCTGTGGCCGGCATTGTCATGATGCACGACTTCCGTCACGCGCTCGCCGCTGGCAAGCCGATGATAGGCAGCAAAGACCAGAATGGAGAGCGCCTTGTCCGAAAATTGCGCGGGATCACGGCTGCGATCGTTATCCTGCATCATGCGTCGAGCCTCCTCGCTGGTGAGTACCTCCCTACCATGGTGGCGCGCGCGACGATTTTGACAAGGCAAGGCAATCGAAACCCGCAACAAGCCGTTTGAGGCAATCGGGAAAGCCCCCATCGCGAGGAAGAAGCCATTTTGCTCAACCATAAGCCCCCCGTGGCAGGTTCACCCACAGCACGATAGCGGCGAACCGGGACGGCATCCGTTCCGTCAGGCTGCAAGACGCGAACGATAGGCGATCGCGCGTGCGATACCCTCCTCGACATGGCCAAGCGCCATGTCGAGCGCGGCATCGTCGATCAGATGCAGCGTCATTTCGCGGGCCTCCTCGCGGGCGGCTTCCGATTCGTAACGCCGCAGCAGCGCGAGCAGCTTGCCGGCCTCGTCGGCGGGCAGACGCGTGCAGGCCGAGAGGACCCGCTCGATCATCCGGCGAGAGAGCTGAGGCCCTGCGGCGGCGCCGTCACGCGCGGGTTCACGCAGCGCCGAGAGCGCCGCCTCGAAGGCCGGCTGCAGGGCCTGCGGCATGCCCGCCTTGCGATAGAGTGCCGGGAAGCCGGCGCCGCGACGGTCCTGGATGAGCCCGGCCACGCGCGCGAGCGGCAGATCGGCGAGTTCGGAGAACGCCGCCTCTGCGAAGGCGAGCCCATGCGAGAGCACCGCCCGCAGGATCAGCGCCGGAGTGAGCTGCCCGGTTTCGCGCAGATGCGCCACGAGCCCCCGCACATCGGCACTGTCGACACCGTCCGAAAGCGCGATCGTCGTCTTCTCCCGCGCTTCGCGAACGACCCGCTCCGTACGCGCGGGATTCATCCAGCCGCGTTCGAGCACGAAGAGTTTCAGCGTATCGGCCACGGCGACGGCGATGGATTGCCGGATTTCCAGCGGCAGATCGCGCCGCGCGAGCATGGCCTCACGCAGATCCGCCACATCGCGGTGACGCGCCAGCATGCGGGCCAGCGCCGAATGGGGGATCTCGGCACCCGGATTGCCGACGAGTTCGATCAGCGCATCAGCGGAAGCGATTTCCGCCAGCGCGGCGCAGACCGGCGGTGTGACCTGCACGCGCAGGGCGATCGCGATCTGGGCGAAGCTGTCGCCGAGCGCGGCGCAATCGACGAGATCCTCCGTCGACAGAAGCGGCGAGCGCGCCAGCACCAGAGCGGCGATGTCGGGCTGGTCATTGGCGAGCGCAACGATGATGTGGCGTGGCGCGTCCGGCGCATTGGCAAGCGCCTCCGCGAGTGCCCGGCGCACCAGCGGCGCGGGATCATCAAGCATGGCGGTGAGCGCCGTCTCCGCTTCCCAGTGGTCTTCCTGCGAGAGCTCCGAATAGAGGAAGGTTCGCGCCAGCGCGCTGACGGCATCGGCGCGCTGGCCAGGCGGTGCGGTACGGGCCCAGAGCAGGAAACGGCGTACGATCATCAGCTTCCCCTCCGGGACGTGAAGGCCTGCAGGTCGAGCGGTGTCTCGAGACCGGGCACGCGGGACGGATCAGGACGTTGCGGGGGCAGCGGAATGCCCGGAGCCGGCTCACCGCCCGCCGTCATTGCCCCTGAAGATGCGCGCGCGTCACCGCGCGAAACCCTGTCGCCGTAGGGAAAGAAGAGGGGCGTCACGGTTTCGCTGCGTGCGGCCGTGCCATCGCCTCGACTCCCAGCCAGTGTACCCGATCTGCCCTCCCCGGCCCAGAGGCCGCTCACGGCCTCGGATACCCCGGCGGGACGGGTCCCGGAGCCGAAGAGGCCATGAAAGGCCGGCCCGGTCATGTCCTGAAAGGGCAGGCGCGGCTGCGCATCGCCATCGCCTTCGGCGGGAGCGGCAGCATAGGCGGCGGCAGGCTCGGCCCGCGCACTGCGCGCGATATTCTCATGCTGCGCCGCGAGCGCGTGATAGACCGCGCCGGCCCCGCGCGGATCACCCGAGCCGTCGTAGAAGATGCGCGGATTGGCGCGCGCCGCATCGGGGAACAGGGCTGCCGCATCGCGTCCCGGGTCGCGCTGGGCCGTGTCGATCAGCGTGGCAGCGGAGTCGGCGCCGAGGAAATGCGCGATGTAGAGATCGGCGGGACGCGGCTCGCGCCCGAGACTGCGCGCCAGATGCGCGTGGTTGGAATCGGTCAGCGCACCGGCGAATTTCGACGCGATGGCAGGATCTTCGCGCAGGGACAATATGGCGTCGCGCTGACCCGGATCAGCCACGGCGTAACGCCCGTCGGCCCGGCGCGTGATCGCCTGGGCTTCGGCATCGAGCCCGAATCGCGCGCCCTCGTCATGCACCATGCCGAGCCAGGTCTGCTCGATGAACTGGAACAGACCCGTCGCCGAGGAGGTCGGTGCGCGCGCACGCGGATCCAGCGCTGATTCGCGCTCGGCCGTGCGCAGCAGATAGTCGAAATCCGCCCCCGATTCCGCCGCGCCACGCCGAATCGCCTCGACCACCCCGTCTCCGGGGCTGGTCGCGGGGGCGGCAGGGCTGGTAAACAGGAACATCGCCATGCTGACACTCGATGAAGCGGGTCCCGTCGCGACGCCCTCGTCGCGAACGCTGCTTCACCGGGCAGAGTGGGCGATTTATGGTAAAGGAAACCCTAAGATCGCCCGTGGAAAGCGGGGCGAAAGGGAAAAATAACAATCAGGAGTTACACCCATGACCGATCCCGCTGCCGCCAAACCGCCTCCGGGACCCAGCCCGCGCGGGGGCATGTATTTCGAGGATTTCACCGTCGGAGAAACAATCGCCCATCGCCTGACGCGCACCGTCACGCAGATGGACAACATGCTCTTCTCCAATATGACGCTGAATCCCCAACCCCTTCATATCGATGCACATTTCTGCGCCACCGAGACGGAATGGGGCCGGCCGCTGATGAATTCCCTGTTCACGCTTGGCCTGATGATCGGGATTTCGGTGAACGACACCACCAACGGCACCACCATCGCCAATCTCGGCATGAGCGATGTGAAATTCCCCGCCCCGCTCTTCGAGGGCGACACCGTCCATTGCACCACCGAGATCGCCGCCAAGCGCGAATCCCGCTCGCGGCCGAATGCCGGCATCGTCGATTTCATCCACCGCACCTACAAGCAGGACGGCACGCTCGTGGCCGAGTGCCGCCGCCAGGCCTTCATGCGCAAGCGGGAGGTGTGAGGCGATGCGCTCCTATCTGTTCGTACCGGGCGACAGCGCCCGCAAGTTGGAGAAGGGGCTCGGCAGCGGTGCCGACGCCCTGATCGTCGATCTGGAGGATTCCGTCGCGCCCTCGGCCAAGGAGGCCGCCCGGCAGGTGACGGAGGGTTTCCTGCGCGAAGCGGGCAAGACGCAGAGCCGCCCGCGCCTGTTCGTGCGCGTCAATGATCTCGCATCGGGCCATACCGCAGCCGATCTCGATGCGGTGATGGAATCAGGCCCTGACGGCATCGTCCAGCCCAAGGCCTGTGGCGGCGCCGATGTGGCACATCTTGCCGCGATGATCGCCGTGCGCGAGGCGGAATATGCGCTTGAAGACGGCAAGACGAAGATCATGGCGATCGCCACCGAGACCGCGCGCAGCATCTTCGCACTGGGCAGCTTTCGCGGCGCCAGCCATCGCCTGACCGGGATCGCCTGGGGCGGCGAGGATCTCTCGGCCGATCTGGGCTCGGAGAGCAACCGCGACGCGAACGGGCATTATACCGATCCCTACCGCCTCGCCCGTTCGCTCACCCTGATCGGGGCGAGCGCGGCGGAAATCGACGCGATCGACACGGTCTATACCAATTTCCGCGATATGGACGGGCTCGCCGCCGAGTGCCGTGATGCGCGCCGGGACGGGTTTGCGGCCAAGATGGCGATCCACCCGGCGCAGGTGCCGGTGATCAACGAGACCTTCGCACCCACGCCGGAGGAGATTGCACGGGCAAAAGCGATCATCGCCGCCTTCGAGAACGACCCGCAGGCGGGCGTCGTCGCCATCGACGGGGAGATGATCGACATGCCCCATCTCAAGCGCGCGCGCCGGCTCATGTCTCGCGTTTGAGATCACCACCACCGGCGGGGCGCGCGATGGAGAATTTCGCGCTCTCCTGCGCCACGAAATAATCCTTGTAGCCGGCCCGCGCGATCGGCTTCATCGCGGCGGTATCGACCATGCCGTCATGGATGAAGGCGTCGTCGATATGGATGCCGATCACCTGACCGATCGCCATGATATAGCTCGCCTCGCCTTCCAGCGGTTGCAGCGGCAGAACGCGGATGAGCTTGCATTCGAGTGCGACGGGGCTCTCGGCCACGCGCGGCGGCCTGACAAGTCGCGAGGGCGCCCTGGTCAGGCCGGCATGGTCGAATTCGCTCTCACCGCGCGGCAAAGGGGCCGAGGTGGCGTTCATCGCGTCGCGCAGATCGAATGTCGCCATGTTGCACACGAACTCCCCCGTCTCCTGCACGAAGGTGATCGCATCCTTGTAGCCGCCGGACGAAAAGCACACCATGTGCGGCTTGTCGGAGACCGCGTTGAAGAAGGAATAGGGCGAGAGATTGATGGCGCCCGAGGCACTCATCGTCGTCACCCAGCCGACAGGGCGCGGCGCAACCAGCGCCTTGAACGGATCATAGGGCAGCCCGTGGCCCTGCGCGACTTCATAGAACATCGGATTCGAACTCCCGCGGAGATGGTTTCAGCTGCAACCTATACCGGGGCAGCCCGCAGGGGAACTCCCTGGCCCGCCGGAAGCGTGCAGAGGCCGTTTGCAGCACGCGTCACGCCCAGGTGACGATATCGGCGAGATCGGGTCGCGCGCGGTGGCTGCGCTGCGCATCACTCGAACCGATATGTACGTATCCGGCGATCCGCTCGTCGGCGGCGAGGCCGAGCGCATCGAGGAAACGCCGGTCGAAGGCGATCCACTCGGTGATCCAGTTGGCGCGAAAGCCCATCGCGGTGGCCGCAAGGATCAGGTTCTGGCAGGCGGCACCGGCGGAGAGCACCTGCTCCCATTCCGGAATCCTGGGATGCGGGCGGGCACGCGAGATCACCGCGATGACGATCGGGGCGCGCTGCAGCAAGCCACGCGCCTTCTCGATCTGTGCTTCTTCGCCATCGGGATTGTCGGCCTTGACGATGGCGGCGGCTGCGTCGCCGAGCCGGGCCCGGGCCTCACCGGCGATCACCACGAAACGCCAGGGCGCGAGCTTGCCGTGATCGGGCACGCGTGCGGCGATGGTGAGCATTTCCGCGATCTGCGCGCGATCGGGACCCGGTTCATCAAGCAGGCGTGCGCCGGTCGAGCGGCGGGTCTTGAGGAGGGTCAGGGTTTCCGGACTGTCGCCGGTGAAGTGGGTCTCGGCTTGCGTTGCTGGCTGGTCGCTCATCATGTCCTCCGGCTTGGCCGTTCCGGCATATCCGAGGCGGGAGGCTGCGCGCAAGCCGCAGATGGCGCCCGATCAACGTCGGCGGCGCAGGAAATCCTCGAGATTGGCCAGCGCCGAACGGCGCTCGGTCTCGCTCGCCTCGGTCACCGCTTCATCGTAGAGATTGTGGATCCAGGCTTCACCGCCCGGATCGGCGGCGTCGCGGGCGAGCGTCAGCCACATCAAACCCTGCGAGCGCTGCTGCGGCACGCCGATGCCGTTGACCAGCATGTGACCGAGCACGGCCTGGGCGGGATAATGGCCTTTTCCGGCCGCGAGGTTGAACCAGCGCGCCGCCGTGCGCGAATCTTCCGGCACGCCCTTGCCATCGAGATGCAGGCGCGCGATGGCGTATTGGGCATTGGCATCGCCGAAGAAGGATGCGGCGTAATGAAACATCTCATAGGCGCGTGCGCTATTGGCCCGCACATAAGTCTCGGGGATGCCTTCGAGAAAATATCGCCCGAGAGCCACGAAGGCGGCGGAGACCACGGAGGCTTCACCCGACCCGGGGAAGGTATCGTGGTTGGAATCGACGATACGCGAGAAATATTCGAAGGCGCGCAGATCGTCATGCTCCACGCCGTCACCGGCCGCATACATCGAGCCGAGCTTCCACAGGGCCAGCGTATGCCCCTGGCCGGCGGCGAATTCGAGGGCGCGAACCGCCCCCGTCTTGTCGCCGGCATTGTATTCGCGCACGCCTTCGCGCAACGCCTCACGCACGGAAGCGAAGGGCGAATCCTCCGGCAGGGGCGCGGCGGAACCGCGCCCGTCCAGGGCCAGAGCAGGCCCGGCCCCGATCAGGAAGAGGCAGAGCGTGGCGAGCGTCGTCCTAGATATCCGCATAGCACTGCTTTTCCGCGGCGCCGCCCGGATGGGTCACCGCGCCTTTCTTTGCGGAACCGACCACCTGCGCGAATTTCCACAGCACACCCGAGGCGAATTTCGTCTCGCGCGGCTGCCATTCGGCGCGGCGGCGTTCGAGTTCCTCATCCGAGAGATGGACATCGAGACGGCCCGTCACCGCATCGATCTCGATGATGTCGCCGTCCTTCAGGAGCCCGATCGGCCCGCCCACGGCGGCTTCCGGACCGACATGGCCGATGCAGAAGCCGCGTGTGGCGCCCGAGAAGCGTCCATCCGTGATCAGGGCGACCTTGTCCCCCATACCCTGTCCGTAGAGCGCGGCTGTCGTCGACAGCATCTCGCGCATGCCGGGGCCGCCCTTGGGGCCCTCGTAGCGGATGACGAGAACCTCGCCTTCCTCATACTGCTTGTTCTTCACCGCTTCGAAACAGGCTTCCTCACCGTCGAAGCAGCGGGCCGGACCCTTGAAGCTCTGCTTGTCGGCCGGCATGCCGGCGACCTTCACGATGGCACCTTCGGTCGCGAGATTGCCCTTGAGGCCGACGACGCCGCCGGTCTTGGTGATCGGCTTGTCGGCGGGGCGGACCACGTCCTGATCCGGGTTCCATTTCACCGATTCCATGTTCTCGGCGATGGTGCGTCCGGTCACGGTGAGGCAGTCGCCGTGAAGATAGCCGTGATCGAGCAGCGTCTTCATCAGGAGCGGGATGCCCCCGGCCTCGAACATGTCCTTGGCGACATAGCGCCCGCCGGGCTTGAGATCGGCGACATAGGGCGTGCGGTAGAAGATTTCGGCCACGTCGAAGAGATCGAAATCGATGCCGCATTCATGCGCGATCGCCGGCAGGTGCAGGGCCGCATTGGTGGAGCCACCGGATGCGGCGACGACGGTCGCGGCATTCTCCAGCGCCTTGCGGGTGACGATGTCGCGCGGGCGGATATTGCGGGCGATGAGCTCCATCACCATCTCGCCGGCGGTCATGCAGAACCGGTCACGCAGCTCGTAAGGCGCGGGCGCGCCGGCGGAATACGGCAGCGCCAGGCCGATCGCCTCGGAGACGGTCGCCATCGTGTTCGCCGTGAACTGCGCACCGCAGGCGCCGGCGGAGGGGCAGGCGACCTTTTCGAGCTCGGCCAGATCCTCGTCCGACATGCTGCCCACGGAATGGCGACCCACCGCCTCGAACACGTCCTGCACCGTGACCGGCTGACCACGGAAACTTCCGGGCAGGATCGAGCCACCATAGATGAAGACCGAAGGGACGTTGAGACGTACCATGGCCATCATCATGCCCGGCAGCGACTTGTCGCAGCCGGCGAGGCCGACCAGTGCGTCGTAGCTGTGGCCGCGCATGGTCAGTTCGACCGAGTCGGCGATCCAGTCACGCGAGGGCAGCGAGGAATACATGCCCTGGTGGCCCATGGCGATGCCGTCGGTCACGGTGATGGTGCAGAATTCGCGAGCCGTGCCGCCGGCATGGGCAACGCCGTGCTTGACGGCCTGGGCCTGGCGCATCAGCGCGATGTTGCACGGGGCGGCCTCGTTCCAGCAGGTCGCCACGCCGACAAAGGGCTGGTTGATCTGCTCTTCGGTCAGACCCATGGCGTAATAGTAAGAGCGGTGCGGCGCGCGCGCCGGCCCCTGCGTCACGTGGCGGCTCGGCAGTTTGCTCTTGTCGTATGTGCGCTCGCTCATCGCCTTCCTCTGCTCCCTGGATGTGGCTTTTTATCCTTTGCCTTCATAAAGAAAGCGTTTGAGGGATACCACGCCCCAGCCACATCCGTGCCGGCACGCCCGCTCGGGGATCTGCGCCCGTGAAACGCTCTTCGAAACCGCAGCCGCGCCGCGAAGACAGCGCAAGCATTTGATTTCCCACGTCTTTATTTGACGATTAAGATGGATTTGCTTTATGGCGCAATCGGGGCGGAGCGATTGCATGACGATGGCTTGTTGAGGATGAATCCAAGGTGTGGCGCGCGCGCCACAGATTCAACGCGCCGGAAATGTGCCTTTGGCATCATCCTGCCCCGACCGCTCACACGCGCCGTTCCCACGACAACGTTGCGAACAATAGCGCACATTCTCCCAGTCACGCGCCCATTTGCGACGCCAGTTGAAGGGGCGCCCGCAGGCGGCGCAGATCTTCTGCGGCAGATCACCCTTGCGGCGCATCTTCATGATCTTGATCCGGTGCTGACAGGAGCCCCGTCCACAGTGCCGAAATCAAGTGTGAGCTGACCGGAACCAGCTTTGCCACCGCGTTTGCGGGCCGCCTCGCGCATGACCGGCAGGCCGCTCTTGCGGCTGCCGTGTTTCTCCTGGATCCGCGTCGCACCATCGCCGAATCCGCGCCCGCGGCGCACCGCCCAGACCTTGTCGCGGGCCTGGCGCGCGGCATCGACATGGTCGATGACCGGGGCGGGATAGGCACGCTCGAGCACCCGCCCCGCCTCCTCCCAGCGCCACGGCTCGTGAATGAAGCGATCCGGCACTGCGGTGAGTTCGGGCAGCCATTGCCGGATGAAGCGCCCCTGCGGGTCCTGGTCACGACCCTGCTTGACCGGATTGTAGATGCGGATCGTGTTGATCCCGGTCGTGCCCGATTGCATCTGCACCTGCGGCCAGTGGATACCCGGCTCGTAATCGGTGAAGAGCCGCGCCAGATGCAGGCCGGGGGCGCGCCAGTCGAGCCAAAGATGATAACTCGCCACCGCCATCAGCATGGCGCGCATGCGGAAATTCATCCAGCCGGTGGCGATCAGCGCGCGCATGCAGGCATCGACGAAGGGCAGGCCCGTCTCGCCACGCTCCCAGGCGCCGAGCCGCTCGTGATCGGGCATGGTCGGGCGCAAGCCGTCATAGGCACGATGCAGATGACGCGTCTCGATCGCGGGCTCGGTTTCGAGCTTCTGCATGAAATGACAGCGCCAGCTCAGTCGCGACGCGAAGGAGGCGATCGCTCCGTGCCAGCGTTTGTCCTCCTGATGCGCCGGGCGCTTCACCGCCGCAGCCTGTACCGCCTCGCGCATCGACAATGTGCCGAGCGCGAGATGCGGCGATATGCGCGAACACGCCGCGAAAGCCGTGACCGGGCTCGCCATCCCCGCGCGATAGGGCGCGCCGCGCTCTTCGAGAAAGCTCTGCAACCGTTCCAGCGCCGCTGCCCGCCCCCCGGGCTGACGCTGCGGGCACGGATCCGGGGCGAGGCCGAGATCGGCGGGCGCGGGGAGCGCTCCCGGATCGAGCCCGGCGATCGCCGGCAAGGCTGCGGGCGCGGCCACGAGCGGGCGCCGCATGAAGCCGTCACGGCGGCGCGCCCAGCCATTGCGGTTGCCGAGGCGGCGGATGACGCCGCTCTGAGGCTGTTCGTGAAAGGCGATAGCCCGGTCACGGCACCAGGCGGCGACTGCCTGGTCGCGGCAATAGGTCCAGGCATTGCCGGTTTCCTCGTGGGCGTGGATCGCAGCAATGCCATGACTATGCGCGATATCGGCGAGGATCGCGCAGGCATTGCCCACCCGCACCACGAGCGGCTGCCCGAGCCGGGCGAGATCGTCGCGCAGAGCGTCCAGCGTCTCGACCAGGAAGGCGTAATGGCGCGCCGCATGATCCGGCTCGCGCCACAGTTCCGGCTCGACGGTATAAAGCGGCAAAACCGCTCCCCCACACTCACATGCGGCGCGCGCCGCGCCAGCCAGCGACGCATGGTCGGTCACACGCAGATCCCGCTTGAACCAGACAACATGCAGTTTGCCACGCGCCAAATTCCGCTCTCCGAGTCACGGCCATCCAGAAAATGCGTCTACGCACCGCCACCCCGCGAGGATCATCATCGGTCACGAGCCTGTGAGGATCCCGGTAAGCGCATCTCGCGGCATTGCCAGAACGCCGCCTGCGCGCCACATCTGGTCATCGGCAAACATGACGCAAGGGAAATTCGGCGCTAAAGCACGAATTCCTTTGCGGAATGCAAGTCGTCGTCGTGATCGCCCTGGAGAGATTGAATGCTGATCAGAAACAAACGCAGCTGGGAAATCCCGGAGAGTCAGGCGACGCCGGAGGATGTTTTTCGCAACAGGCGCCGCTTCCTCAAGGGCGCTGCTGCCGGTATCGGCCTTGCCGCACTGCCCGGTCTGGCGGCCTGCAGCGACAATGCCGTCGCCCGCGAGGATGATCCCACCACCGATCTCTACCCCGTTTCCCGGGATCCGGCTTTCACCCTGGATCGTGCCATCACCGATGAAAGCGTCGCCTCGAATTACAACAATTTCTATGAATTCGGCTCCTCCAAGCGTGTCGCGGCGGCGGCGCAATCGCTGGAGATACGCCCCTGGAGCATCATGATCGACGGGCTCGTCGAGGAGCCGCGCAGCATTGACATCGACAGGCTGATCCGCAGCGTCGATCTGGAAGAGCGGCTCTATCGCTTCCGTTGCGTCGAGGCCTGGGCCATGGCCGTACCCTGGACGGGCTTTCCCATGCGCGATCTGGTCGCCATGGCACGCCCGCTCTCATCGGCGAAATATGTGGTGATGCAGACCTTCGAAGACGCGAGCATCGCATCCGGCCAGCGCCAGGCCTGGTATCCGTGGCCCTATACCGAGGGGTTGACCATGGAAGAGGCGACGCATGATCTGACGCTGATGGTCACCGGCATATACGGCCAGCCCATCGCCAACCAGTTCGGCGCGCCACTGCGTCTCATCGTTCCCTGGAAATACGGTTTCAAATCGATCAAGTCGATCGTGCGCATCAGCTTTACGGATGAACGCCCCGTCTCGTTCTGGGAGGAGCTTGCCAGCGACGAATACGGCTTCTGGGCCAATGTGAATCCGGAAGTCCCCCATCCGCGCTGGAGCCAGGCGAGCGAACGCATGCTCGGCACCGACGAACAGATTCCCACGCAGATCTACAACGGCTATGGCGAAGAGGTCGCACATCTCTACGCCGACCTGCAGGACGAGCGCCTCTTCACCTGAGGTGCCCTTCAGGCGGTTTGCGGGATCTCATCCTGCGATCCGCGCTGAACGCCCTGCGATTCGGCCTTGCCTGCGCGCTCGCGCCCGTGCGCCAGCATCAGCATGGCAGGTGTCAGCAGCAGCGTCAGCACGGTGGCGACGAGCAGCCCGCCGACAATGGCGCTGGAGAGTTCCACCCACCATTGCGTGGAGGGCGCGCCGAACACCATCACCCTGCGGAAGAAATCGATGTTCATGCCGAGCACCATCGGCAGCAGGCCGAGCGCCGTGGTCAGCGAGGTGAGCACGACCGGACGCAGGCGCTGGGCGCCGGTGCGCAGGATCGCGTCGCGCACGCCGGCCCCCTCGCCGCGCAGGACGTTATAGGTGTCGATCAGCACGATGTTGTTGTTCACCACGATCCCGGCCAGCGCGATGATGCCGATCCCGCCCATGACGATCCCGAAGGGCCGACCGGTAATGATCAGTCCGATCAGCACGCCCGCGATCGAGAAGATGATGGCGCTCATCACGATCACCGCCTGGCGGAAACTGTTGAACTGGGTGATGAGGATGAGGAACATCAGCGCGATCGCCGCTGCGAAGGCGCCAACGAGAAACTCCTGCGCCTCCGCCTGGTCCTGCGCCTCGCCGGCAAAGGACCACGCGACGGCCTCCGGCAGATCCGCCTCCTCCAGAGCCGCACGCAGGGCGCGGATGCGCTCATCCACGAGCAATCCCGGCGCCACATCCGATTCGACGGCGACCATGCGGCGCTGATCCAGCCGCTGGATCGCGCCCGTGCGCGGCGCCGGCTCGAAGCTGACGAAGTTGGTGATCGGAATCAGCCCCGTCTGCGTCGGCACCCGCAAACCCTGAAGCGCCTCCAGCGTGCGGTCGCCGGATGGGAAGCGCACGCGGATATCGACCGTGTCATCGGCGCTTTCCGGGCGGAAATCGGCGATGGTCACGCCCTGCGTGAGCAATTGCACCGCCTGGCCGAGCAGGCTGACATCGGCGCCGAAGCGCGCAGCTTCCGAGCGGTTGACATTGATGCGCCACTCGATCCCGGGCAGCGGCAACGTGTCCGTGATATCGGTGAAGCCGCCGAGCCGTTTCATCTGCGCCCGCACGGTCTCCACCGCCTCGGCGCGCAGCTGCGCATCGGCGGCGCGCATTTCGAGCCGGACCGGCTTGCCGGTTCCCGGCCCCATGGATTGCAGGCGAACCTGCAGGGCGATCCCGGGGAAATCGCTCGTCATCTCGCGGATTTCCTGGGCGATCTCGGCGGCAGGGCGACGGGCATCCCAGTCGATCAGTTCGAGCTGGATCGTGCCGATCAGTTCCGGATCCTCGCGCGAATCGGCAAACGAGCGCGCAATGACGCTGTCGATCTCCTCCATGACGATCAGGCGCTCCTCCACCCGTCGCACCAGCGCATCGCGTTCATGCACCGAGAGGTCGTCGCGGGCGCGCACCTGCACCTGGGCGAAATCCGGCTCGATTTCGGGAAAGAAGGAGATGCCGGCGCCGAGCTTGCCGTAAGCGGCGAAAGAACCCAGCAACAGGGCCATGGCCAGCAGCAGCGTGAAGCCGGGGCGGCGGATGGCGCGTTCGAGCAGGCGGATGTAATATCCCGCGAATCCCCGCATTGCGCGCGGGTCGCCGGTCTCCGCCGCGCGCAATTGCGCCTGCGCAGTGGCGCTCTGCACGCGCCGGCGCCCGATCAGGCCGCCGGCGACGGGAATGAAGATCAGCGCCATGGCGAGCGAGGCGGTGAGCGTCAAAAGCACCGTGATCGGCAGATATTTCATGAACTCGCCGACCACACCGCCCCAGAACAGCAGCGGCACGAAGACACTCAGCGTCGTCGCCGTGGAGGCGATGATCGGCCAGGCCATGCGCTTGGCCGCCGCACGATAGGCCTCGCGCGCCGGCTCCCCCTGTTGCAGCTTGCGATCGGCCAGTTCCGTGGTGACGATGGCCCCGTCCACGAGCATGCCGACGACGAGAATCAGCGCAAACAGCACCACCACATTCATGGTGTAGCCCATCATCCAAAGGGCCGCGACGCCGCCAAGAAAGGCGCCGGGAATGGCGAGGCCGACGAGCAGGGCATTGCGCAGCCCGAGTGCCGCCACGATCACGATCATCACCAGAATCACGGCGGCGATGACGTTGGATTCGAGGTCGCCGAGCATTTCATGCACGTATTTGGAAATGTCGAGCGTGTAATCCACGCTGATACTGCCGGGCCACCCGGCCTCCGTCGCATCGACCGCACCACGCACGCCATCCACCGTCTCGATGATGTTGGCCGCCACCCGTTTCTTGACTTCGAGCGCGAGCGCCGGCTGCCCGTCGATGCGTGCAAAGCCTTGCGGGTCCTCGAAACTGCGCCTGACATTGGCGACATCGGCGAAGGTCACCACGGTACGGTCGCGCACGATCACGGGCATGTCACGCACATCCGCCTCGTTCTCGATCAGACCCGGTACCTTGAGCACCACGCGCCCGGCCTGCGTCTCGATGGTGCCGGCGGCGATCAGGCGGTTGTTGCGCTCGATCTGGCTGATCAGTTCCTCGAACGTGATCTGGTAGGTCTCGAAGATGGTGGGATCGATCAGCACCTCGACAAGTTCGTCGCGCTGCCCGCCGATATCGACTTCGAGCACCCCCTCGACACCCTCGATCGTGTCGCGCAGATCACCCGCGACACGGTTGAGACTGCGTTCGGGGGCATTGCCTGAGACGATCACGGTGAGAACGGGAAAGAGCGCCGTATTGACCTCGTTCACCGAGGGCTCGCGCGCATCCGCAGGCAGGTCGGGACGGGCCTGGTCCACGGCCGTGCGCACGGAGTCGAGCGCGGCTTCGGCATCGAAACCGGGTTCGAATTCGAGCGTCACGGAGGCATGGCCTTCGCTTGCCTGCGAGCGCATCTCGCGCAGGCCGGCAATGGTGCCCAGTTCGGTTTCGAGCGGCATCAGGAGCAGACGCTCGCCATCCTCCGGCGAGATGCCGTCGAGCCCGGTGGTGACATAGATCACCGGGATCGGGACTTCCGGCGTCGCCTCCTTGGGGATCATCTGATAGGCGATTGCGCCGAGCCCCAGGATCATCGCCAGAAGAAACAGGACGACCCGGGTGCGGGCAAAGGCGGCATCGATCAGCATCATTGCGCTCCCGGTGACGGCATCTGCGCGTCATCGCCGAACAGTTCGGAAGCCGGATCAGCCGGATCGAGCGGACTGACCGCCTGCGCATCGCCTTGCGTACCGGTTTCCGGCGCTTGCGTATCCGGCGCCTGCGTGACGGCTTGCGGATCATCCCCCGGCTCTGGTGCATCACGTTCATCGGGTTGCGGCGCGACGGTATCGCCGTCATTGACGAAGCCCTGACCGATGGTGATCACCCGCGCCGTATCAGGCAGGCCGGCGACATGGATGCCGTCGCTCTGCGCGCGCACGATGGAGACCGTGTGAGCGACGACGACATCCTCATCATCCACCGTCTTCACGACGAGGCGCCCGTCGGTGGACAGCGCCAGGGTGGCGGGCGAGAGGAAATGCGCCATGGTCCCTTCAGTGGGGACGCGCACCTGTGCGCTGATGCCCGCCGGTATCGTGCTGTCGGGATTGTCCACCGCGATCTCGGCAGGAAAGGTCCGCGTGCGCGGATCGGCAGCAGAGCCGACGAAACGGATGACGCCCTGCGCTGTCTCACCCGTGATAAACCGTACCTCGGCCTGCATGCCGGTATGGATGCCGCTCAGCACCTGCTGCGGCACCTGGATCTCGACACGCAGCGGATCGAGATCGATCAGACGTCCCACCGTCTCGCCGGCGGAGACGAATTCACCCGTCTCGATATCGAGATCATCGAGCCGCCCGTCGAAACCCGCCCGGATCGTCGTATGACGCTCGGCGCGGCGGGCCGAAACCAGCGCCGCGTCGGCAGCGGCGCGCGCAGTGCGTGCATTGACGACGCGATCGAGAGTGCCGGTTCCGCGATCGAGCAGGGTTTCCGCCTGTTCGAGCTCGCGCTCGGCGCGCTCCAGCTCGGCCTCCGCCTGGGCTCGGGCCGCAGCGCGCTCCTCATCATTGAAACGGGCGATGACGGCGCCTTCGCTGACGCTGTCACCGCGCTCCGCTTCGAGCGCCACGATCTCGCCGGACATCTCGGCGCGCAAGACCGTATCGCGCACCGGCAGGGCCTGGCCTTCGGCGATGAAGACCTGCTCCACCGGCTGCGCTTGCGATTCGCGCACCGAGACGGCGACGGGCGCAACCGGCTCATCGCGCACGACCTGCTCTTCCTCCTCGGCGGGAAAGACGAAGCCCGATCCCATCCACAGAACCAGCGCGAGCACGATGCCGCCCGCAATCCAGGTCGAGCGATCAGGACGTGCCGCACGGGAGGCCTGCGCCTCATCTGCTTGCGAACCAGGTTTTTCCGGGGCGGGCTCTGCCAAGGCGATATCTCCGGATGCGCGGGCTGTCTGCGGGTTCCGTCATGGCAACGAGAGGTGCGCCATGCCTTGATCTCACGCAAGCCCCGGAAAATACGGGCGAGGCGCCTTAAAGTTCCCGGTCTTCGCTGAAACGGTTTGCGAGTCTATGTTGGCGCAGTGCCATCCTCATAACCCGCCTGCGGAGATTCAACCATGCTCGAAGCCGCGACCTGGCTCCTGATCTTTCAACTCGCCGGTGAGATCATCACCCGCCTGTTCGGCCTGCCGCTGCCCGGACCGGTGCTCGGCATGGTCCTGCTCGTCGCCGCCATGAGCGTGCGCCCGACCCTGGCCGAGAAGCTGGGCAGCCTCGTCGACGGGCTTCTGGCCAATCTCGGCCTGCTCTTCGTGCCCGCCGGGGTCGGCGTATCGTTGCATCTGGGTCTGTTGCGGGCGGAATGGCTGCCCATCCTGGTGGCGCTGATCGGCAGCACCATTGCGGGTATCGTCGTGACGGCGCTGGTCTATGACGCGCTTTCGCCGCAGGAGCGCGGGCAGGAGGACAAGCAGCCATGAACGGCGAGACACGCGCAGATCTGCCCCCGCCCGAGAATGGCCCGGCCCTGCAGGAACTCTGGGTCTATCTCGCCACCGAGCCGCTCCTGTGGCTCACCGCGACGCTCGTCGCCTATCAGCTCGGGCTTTTCGTGCAAAAGCGCGCCGCCGGCTCGCCCCTGCTCAATCCGGTACTGATCGCGGTCGTGCTGCTGGTGGCGCTGCTCGCCGTGTCGGGCATTCCCTACCAGACCTATTTCGCCGGCGCGCAATTCGTGCATTTCCTGCTCGGCACCGCCACGGTCGGCCTCGCCCTGCCGCTCTGGCGCGAGGGCGCCCGGCTGGCGCGACGCGCCGTTCCGCTGATGACGGCCCTGCTTTGCGGCTCGGCCACGGCGGTGGCGAGCGCGCTCGGCCTCGCCTGGGCGCTGGGTGCGAGCCGCGAGACGCTGCTCTCGCTCGCACCCAAATCCGTGACGGCGCCGATCGCCATGGGTGTTTCCGAGCAGATCGGCGGGCTCCCCTCGCTGACGGCGGTGCTGGTGATCCTCACCGGCGCGATCGGCGCGATCTTCGCCACGCTGGCGCTCGATCTGATCGGCGTGCGCAACTGGCGCGCGCGCGGCTTCGCCGTGGGGACGGCGGCGCACGGGATCGGCGTCGCCCGGGCCTTCCAGGTGCATCCGGTCGCCGGCGCCTATGCGGGGCTCGCGATGGGGCTGAACGGGCTGATCACGGCCCTCGCCCTGCCGCTGCTGGCATACTTTCTTTGAGCAATCGCGCTGCTCATCGCCGCGAGGCGTTGAGGGCGCCGAGAATGATCAGCCCCGCGCCGGCGAAAGTGAACAGCGTCGGCATCTCGTCGAAGAAGACATAGCCGAACAACACCGCCCAGATCAGCGAGGTATAATCGAGCGGCGCGATCCGCCCGGTCTCCGCGCGCTTGAAGGCGCTCGCGAGCAGCAGGTGGCCGGCCACGCCGAGGCTTCCCAGCAAGGCCGCCCAGCCCCATTGCAACGCCGTCGGCGCCGTCCAGACGATGAGAGCCGGGAAGACGAGAATGATCGCCGGCAACAGATTATGCAGCGTCACGATCACGACGAGCGAATCGCGCGTGGCGCGGGCCCGCAGAAGCACCATGGCGAGGGCATAGGTCACTGCCGAGGCGAGCGCCGCGATCGCGCCGAGCATGGCCTGCGGTCCGAGCGTCCCGGTCTCCGCCTTGCCGAAGACGATGATCAGCATCCCACTGAAACCGGCTGCCAGCGCGATCACCACCCGGCGGGTGATGATCTCGCGCAGCAGGACCGCCCCGAACAAGGCCATGAAGACGGGGGCGAGAAAGGCGAGCGCCAGCGTTTCCGCCAGCGGCAGCACGCTCAGCGCATAGAAGAAGCACAGGGCGGTGAAGACGATCAGCAACGCGCGAAAGCCGTTGACGCGCATGGTTTCGGCACTCGGCCAGCCCGGACGCGTGATCCCGGCCACGGCCAGCGCCGCGACGGCGCCGAAGGCGAAACGCAGGAAGGTGACAGCGATGACGGGGAGATGCCCGGCCAATCCCTTCACCAGCGCATCCATGGCCGAAAGAATGGCAACACCGATCAGCGCCTCGATCACGGCGCGCCGCAGGACGGCATCGGGGCCGGGTTCGGGGATCGGGGCTGACATGCGGGGACCTGAATGACGTTTATCTGATCATAACCCTTCGTCGCACAGGCATAGCAAGGATTCATGCGCAATCGGCTATGCAGGCTCAGGCACAAAAAAAGGGCCGCTCCGGAGAGCGGCCCAAGTCTAGGGAGGAAACGCCCAAGGAGGGCATGCAACAACGAGAACGTCGTCTGTTGCACTGCACAAAATATGGCGGGCATCACAGTTTCGCAAGGGCGTGACAGGCAGATCCGTCATGCGCCCCTTGCATGGCCTTCACGCGCTTTCGGATCAGGCGTGTCAAAAATGTCGCGCACTCAGCCCTGCCCCTGCGATGAACCGGGATCGAACAGACCGGGCTGGACTCCCGATTCCGGCCCGCGTTGCGGCTCGGGCAGGCCAAGATGGCGGAAGGCATGCGGCGTGAGGATACGTCCGCGCGGGGTGCGCTGGACGAAGCCCTTCTGGATCAGGAAGGGTTCGATGATCTCCTCGATCGCGTCGCGCGGTTCGGACAGGGCGGCTGCGATGGTTTCGATGCCCACCGGCCCGCCGGAAAAGCTCTCGGCGACCATGATGAGATACTTGCGGTCCATGATGTCGAGGCCTGCGGAATCGACATCGAGCAGCCGCAGCGCCTTGTCGGCCAGCGCGCGGGACACCGTGTCGAGCCCCTCGACGATGGCGAAATCGCGCACCCGGCGCAAAAGCCGCCCGGCGATGCGGGGCGTGCCGCGGGCGCGTTTGGCGATTTCGTTGGCGCCGTCATCGCTCATGCCGATCTTCAGGACCCGCGCGCCACGCTTGACGATGAGTTCGAGTTCGTCGGTCGTATAGAATTCGAGCCGTACCGGGATGCCGAACCGGTCGCGCAAAGGCGTCGTCAGCAGGCCGGCGCGGGTGGTGGCGCCGACGAGGGTGAATTTCGGCAATTCGATCTTCACCGAACGCGCCGCCGGCCCCTCGCCGATGACGAGATCGAGCTGAAAATCCTCCATGGCAGGATAAAGGATTTCCTCCACGGCGGGATTGAGGCGGTGGATCTCGTCGATGAAGAGCACGTCGCGCTCTTCCAGATTGGTCAGCTGCGCAGCGAGATCGCCGGCCTTCGCGATGACGGGGCCGGAGGTCGAGCGGAAATTCGCACCGAGTTCGCGCGCCACGATCTGCGCCAGCGTGGTCTTGCCCAGCCCAGGGGGCCCGACGAAGAGCACATGATCAAGCGCCTCGCCGCGCGCCTTCGCCGCGCCGATGAACACCTGGAGATTGGCGCGCGCGGCCTTCTGGCCGGTGAAATCGGACAGGGCGAGCGGGCGCAGCGAGGCATCGATATCATCCTCGCGGCTCTCGGGCGCCAGAATTCCCTTGCTCCCCTCCGGAATCGTCACCGCGCTGATGCTCCTCGCCCCGCTATCGCCCTGTGGCAGCTTTCTGCCCGAATCGCCGATTCGCGAACGGGAATGTCCGGCCTGTATAGGATGAAGGCGCACGCGACGCATCCGGAAATCCATGAGCCGCCGTTTTGGCGGGGTCGCGGCGCGGGCAAAAGCCTTGCAAAGCCGGCATTGCACGGGGTTCTGCGCCATGCTCCCTCGCGCGCGGGCGCGACGCGATCATCCGTAGTTGAGGAAACGCGTCGATGTGTGGACAAGCATCGGCGCGTCTGCTATGTGCTTCGCCAACCGACAGGTGTCCGAGTGATCGGACGCCGTGTCTTTCCGTATTCCGATTCCATCCTGCGCTGACAGGCGCAGTCGATCACAGCAAGGAAGGTTTTCGCGTGCAGGTTCTCGTTCGTGACAACAATGTCGACCAGGCTCTCCGCGCTCTTAAGAAGAAGATGCAGCGCGAAGGCATCTTTCGCGAGATGAAGCTGCGCGGTCATTACGAAAAGCCCTCCGAGAAGCGCGCCCGCGAGAAGGCGGAAGCCGTCCGCCGCGCCCGCAAGCTGATCCGCAAGCGCATGCAGCGCGAGGGCCTTTTGCCGAGCAAGGGCAAGGCGCGCTGAATATCGGCAACCGATCCGGCATTCGCTGAGCATGGACTGCGCCTGACAGCGCGACCTTAGACGGGGCGTGTCGCTTGAGCGCTGTGATTGAAGCAGGCCCCGGATACCCGGGAGCGTCTGCGCAATACCGAGAACAACCTCCTCCCGAGAACGGGCAGGAGGTTTTTTCGTTTTCCGTGATTCGTGTTCCGTGACATGGCTGCGAGTCATCGGCCCGCAGGGGGGAGCGCGCGCCGCATGATGCCGCGCGTGCATGCATGATCCCCGCAAGACATTCTGGCGCTCGCAAGAGATCTTGGCGCTCGCAAGAGATCTTGGCGCCCGGCAGAGATCCGTCGGTCAGGCAATCATTGCCGCATGTCCGCGCCCCGGCGCCGCGCTTGTCTGAGCGATGAGATCATCCAGAGCCGAGATGACGGCGCCGGAGGCCTCTTCCAGTTCGCGAAACGCCAATTCGGCGGCGGCGAGATCACCGGCATTGAAGGCCCGTGCTGCGCGCTTGCCCGCATCGTGCACGCGGGCATGCGGTGCCTCGAGCGCGACGAAAGCCGGATAACGGCTGTAATCGGCGCGCGCAGCCTCGTACCATTTGCCGAGACGGCAGGCCTTGTGATCGGACAATTCCGATTCCTCGAGCTGCGCGACCCCCACCAGCATGCCGGCGAGGCGTTTTTTCCAGATCAGATGATCGGATTTGGCGCAATGCAGCACGTAATCGGGGATAGCCCGCTTGCCGAGTTCCTGGAGACTGGACCCGATCACCGCCTCGGAACCGGCGGCGGCGGCGACGACCGCCTCCGTCCGCTCGCGTGCCTGGCGGGCATCGGAGGCGATTCGCATCACGCCCTGCGCGAGTTCCGCCGTGGCCGATGACTGCTCGGCGATGGCGCGGGCGATCTCCCCGACCAGCCCGTGGCTCTGCGACACCTCCCCGGCCGTCGCCTCCACGGAATGCTCTGCCTGATCGGCGGCGCCAACGCCGGCGGAGACGGATTCGGTGGCGTGCTCCACCGCACCGCGTATGGCGGTGACCTCGCTTTGCAGATTGTCGATCCGCGCCCGGATATCCTCCGTGGCGCGTGCCGTCTGGCCGGAGAGATTCTTGACCTCACCCGCGACGACGGCGAAACCGCGCCCCGCTTCACCCGCGCGCGCCGCCTCGATCGTGGCGTTGAGAGCGAGCAGATTGGTCTGCCCGGCAATGGCTGCGATGGTATCGACGATCTGCGTGATCTGCTGCGCGGCGTTCTCCAGCGCGCGCACGCGCTCGTCGATGGTGGCGAAGGCCTCGCCGATGCTGCGGGTCTCCCGCCGCGCCGTGCGCACCGCCTCCAATCCGCCCGACGCCTCGCTCACGCAATTGTCGAGCGCTTCGATGGAGCGCGCGGCGAAGCCGTTGATCTCGCGAATCGAGGCATCGAGCTGCTCGACGGCGGCGGACATGGCCTGTGCATCGCGATCGACCGCGCGCACCTCGCCGGTGGCGCGGGCGATCGCCGTCATGGATTCACTCGCCTGCATGGAGAAAGCGACTGTGTTCTCCAGTTCCCGTGCGTCGCGTACGCGGATTTCCGAAGCCAGCGCGTTGAGATGCGTGACCACCTGCGCCGGCAGTGCGGACGTATCGGGCGCCTCGCCGCGCGCAAGCGCCTGCAGGGCTTCACAGATGGCGGATTCGACATTGCCCTGCGCTTCCTGACCGGAAGCAGGGGCCATCGACACGATTTTTCTGGCGAACATGCGGCGTTTTCTCCCTTTTATGGACTCGGTTTACCCAAATCGTGGTGAAGGAATGGTTGATAAATGTAAGCAAGCTGGAGCATGCCGGCTGCGCCTTATTCCGCGCTCGGGCACCTGCAAGGGCAATTCACACTGGCCCCGGCCTGACCCCGGCGCTACTCTCGCGCCACGGATTCGCGGGCGTTGCCGCGCGCGCAGCCCTGCCGCTGACGCAGGCCGATCAGATCAGGAGTCAATACGGGTTTCATGTCCTCTCCCCATCCATCCCCCGGTCGCAACACGCCCCCCGCCATCGACATCGCCGATCTGCGCGCGCGCCTGATCGCCGGCGAGCGCGCGGCTTTGGCGCGCGCCATCACGCTGGTCGAATCGCGCCGGCAGGATCGGCGCGATGCGGCGCGCCAGCTTCTGGAGGAGGTTCTGCCCGAGACGGGAAATGCCCTGCGGGTCGGCATTACCGGGGTTCCGGGCGTGGGCAAATCCACGACGATCGACACGCTCGGCTCCATGCTCACGGCGCAGGGCAAGCGCGTGGCCGTGCTCGCGGTCGATCCGAGTTCGACACGCACCGGCGGCTCGATCCTCGGTGACAAGACCCGCATGGCGCGGCTCGCCGTTGACGAGAACGCCTATATCCGCCCCTCCCCCGCCTCCGGCACATTGGGCGGCGTGGCGGCGAAGACGCGCGAAACCATGCTGCTCTGCGAAGCAGCCGGGTTCGACGTGATTCTCGTCGAGACCGTCGGCGTCGGCCAGTCCGAGACGGCGGTGGCCGATCTCACCGATTTCTTCCTCGTGCTGATGCTGCCTGGCGCCGGTGACGAATTGCAGGGGATCAAGAAAGGCATCATCGAGCTGGCCGACATGATCGCCGTCAACAAGGCCGATGGCGAGGGCGCAACGCGCGCCCGCGCCGCAGCAGTGGATTACCGCGCGGCCCTGCATATCCTCGCCCCGGCCTCGCCGCTTTGGAGCCCGCCGGTGATCACCATATCGGGGCTGACGGGCGACGGGCTCGATACGCTCTGGGCGCATGTCTGCGATCACCATGCGCGGCTCGAAGCCAGGGGCGAGATCAGCGCGCGCCGGCGCGGGCAGGACATCAAATGGATGTGGGCCATGATCGAGGAACGCATTCATCGCCGGCTGCACGGTGATGCCGATCTGCGCGCGCGCATTCGTGCGCTGGAAGACGAGGTGCGTCGCGGCGCGCTCCCCGCGACCAGCGCCGCCGACGAGATCGCTGGCATTCTCGGTTTGTGAGCGTCCCCATGCCCCGCCTGCTGATCACCGGTTTCGGCCCCTTTCCCCGGGTTCCGCGCAATCCATCCGAGCGCGTGGCGCGCGCAGCCGCCGCGAATCCACGCTGGCGCCGCCTCGGCTGGCAGGTCGATCTGCGCATTCTCGATACCCGCTACAGCGCCCTCGAGACGCAACTGCTGCCGGCTCTGCGCGAGAGTGATCCGGATGCGGTGCTGCTCCTCGGTGTTGCACCGAAACGCGACGCGATCACACCGGAGCGTCAGGCCCGAAACCGGGTGTCGCGCCTGTTTCCCGATGCGGGCGGAGGTGTGGGGGATGCAAGCCTTCGGCTCGACCGGAAGGATCCCCGTCTGATCCGTCGTACACAAGCGCCGATTGCGGCAATGGTGCGCGCCATGCGCCGGCGCGGCCTGCGCGCCGCGATCTCGCGTGACGCCGGGCGCTATCTGTGCAATGCCGCCTATTACTCGACCCTGAGCGCCTGCGGCGCGGCACGTGCGGCGCATGTCGTGTTCATCCATATTCCCTTTCCGCGTGACATGACGCAGCGCCGCAGGGCCTGCGACAAATCGAGACGATGCAAGAGACGTCCTTCGGAGCGGGAATTGGAGGGCGCAATAAATGATTGTATTTATTTATTGATGCGTATCGCGTATTCACGTAATATATGAGTTACTAATTACTCTTTCAAAGAGGTTTGAGCGTCGAGATTAACCCCGTGTGAAGCAATTTATGGCAGTTATGTTCGAGCAAACGAAATTGAGGCCATCATGCTCGAACGGTTGTCGGAAATGTCTGCGGATACCTCCTCCGAGGGCCGCCGTACATTGTTGAACGCAGTAACGGATCTCTTCCTGGTTGACGAGGACGCCAGCGCGGCGGCGACCGAGCATTACAGCGATATCGCCCGGCGCTCCCTCGACGCCATGGGTTCCGACGATCGCGCGGCCTATGCCGAGCGCGTCGCGGCAGAGCCGCAATTGCCCAACCCGATCGCGAAGCGTCTGGCAACCGACGACGAGGCATCGGTCGCGCAATTGGTTCTGCGCCTCTCGCCCGTCCTCAGCGACGACGATCTGGCCGCCATCGCGGTGAGCCATTCGCAGGCCCATCTCGCCGCGATCGCCGAGCGCGCCAGCCTGTCGGAAACCGTTACCGATGTCCTCGTCGAGCGCGGCGATCGCAAGGTTTTGCGTACCGTATCGGGCAATGAGGGCGCCACATTTTCGGATCGCGGCCTCGATACGCTGATCAGCCGCAGCGACGGCGACACGCAGGTCGCGCGCAACCTCGCCGAGCGCTCTGATGGTCTGCCCGCGACACAGGCGCGGCGCGTTCTGCAGATCGCCGCCCAGATGAGCCTGACGCACACACCCGAGGTCGAGACCGAAGTCATTGACGCCAGCAAGAACAAGCAATTCGCCCGCAAGGCCCGTGAGCGGCGCCTCGAAGTGCGGCTGCTGATCGCCGATCTCAAGGAAGGCAAGCGCGAGATCGACGATGTGGTCTCCCTCTTATGCAAGGATGATCGCGCCTTCGACCTCGCCCAGGTCGTCAGCACGTTCAGTGATATTCCAAACACCCAGGCATTGCGGGCCCTGCTCCAGAAGGAAGCCAGCGGCATCGCCGTCGCCTGCAAGGCGATGGGGCTGAGCAAGGATGGCTTCAAGGATGTTCTCGCCATACGCGCCTCGCGGCTTGGCATTCCGGCAAAGCAGATCGAACAGGATCTCGCAAACTACGACGGCCTCACCGCCGAGCTTTCAGAGCGCGCCATGCGCTTCCTGAAGGTGCGCGGCAAGGTCTCCTGAGGCGCGCGCCGGCATCGTCATCGAATACGCGCAGCCTCATGAGATACGCGCAAGCGCGTCATTCAGCGCATCCGCCGGGCGCAGCGCCCCGACGGTGATCGTGTTCCAGTTCGTCAGGGGCGCGTGCGCCAGATCATCGAGGAAGGCGCGCTCATCGTCGTCCCGGGCCAGCAGCGCCGAAAGGATGCGCGCCATGATCGCCTCCGAAGCGCGCGTCGTGCCGTCGGCGCATTTGACGGCGATGCCGAGACCGCGCTCCGGTATCGTCGCGCAATAGACCCCCTCGGCGCCGGTTTTCATGAAGACGCGATCACAGAATCTTTCCATCACGCGCGTATCGAAACGCCCGGTCCCTGCCACCATGAACGGCGCCTGCGCCACCGCATTGCGGATCACACGCGCTGCCTGCGCGTAATCGGCGGGCATCCGCTCCCCGCTGCCGAAGCGTGCGAAAGCGCGGGCGAGGGATTCGAGCGGGACGGCATAGGTCGGGATCGAGCAGCCGTCGATACCGCGATTGACCGGCTCATGCGGCGTGTCGGTCATGCGCACGAGCGCGGCGCGCACCTGCTGCTGGACCGGATGATCGGGGTCGATATAGCCGGCGGGATCGTGCCCTGCAGCACAGGCGAGGCAGACGAAGCCCGCATGCTTGCCCGAGCAGTTGTTATGGCCTGCATGCGGGGTTTCACCGCGCCGCGCCATCGCGCGCATCGCGTCCTGGTTCATCGGCCAATGCGCGCCGCATTCGAGGCAATTCTCGTCGCGCCCCACCCGCGCGAGCATGCCCTGCGCCGTCGTTACATGCGCCGGTTCGCCGGAATGCGAGGCACAGGCGAGTGCGATTTCCGGCGCCCCGAGGCCGAGCTTCTCGGCCAGGCCGGACGCGACCAGCGGCAGCGCCTGCAGCGCCTTGACGGCGGAACGCGGAAAGACCGGTCGCGCGAAGTCGCCGATACCGGCGACGAGACCGCCATTGGCGTCACTGATCGCCACCATGCCGCAATGGCGTGATTCCACTTGGCCGTTACGGGTTACTTCGATCAGAACCGGATCCGTCATCATGCCGCCATTCATCTGCCAATCATCTCGGAGCGCCGAGTTTGCGCCCGGTCCAGACATCTTTGTCAAAGCGACCATGCGCACTTTCCCGATTGGTGCAATACGCGCGAAGTTGCGCGGCCCGCCTGTCTCATGCACTTTCATGCAAACGGATCGCCGGGGAACCGGCGGGGAGGAAGCAGCATGAGCGTGATCGATTATGAAGCCGAATACAACAACCGCGCCCGTGTTCCCGATCATCCTGCGCATATCGCAGGCTGGATCGCCGATGCGGCGGATTATCGCGAGCATACGCCGCCGACGCCCATCCCCTTCGGCCCCGGCGAGCGCGCGGTGCTCGACCTGTTCACGCCCGCCGATCCGCGCGGCGCGGCGACGCTCGTCTTCATCCATGGCGGCTACTGGCAGGCGATGGAACGCAGCTATTTCAGCCATATGGCGAAAGGCGCGAACGCGCATGGCATCTCGGTGGCGGTGCCCGGCTATGATCTGTGCCCCGACAACAGCATTACCGGAATCATCGACCAGATGCGCGAGGCCTGCCGGGTGCTCCTGAAGCTCGGTCGCCCCCTCGTCATTGCCGGCCATTCTGCCGGGGGGCACCTCGCCGCCTGCATGCTCGCGACGGATTGGCGCGCGCAGGACCCGGATCTGGCGCAGGACAGCGTGCGCGCCGCTTACGCGATATCGGGTCTGTTCGATCTGGAGCCCCTCATCTCCACCTCGATCAACAAGGCGCTCGGCCTCGATGCCGAATCCGCGCGTGCGGTGAGCCCGTTGCACAATCCGCCGCCGCACCCCGGCGCCATCCTCGATGCCGTCGTCGGCGGCGCGGAGAGTGCGGAATATCATCGCCAGAGCGAGCGCATCGCCGCGAGCTGGGGCGAAGCCGGCGTCGCGACACGCTACGCACGCATCGACGCATGCCATCATTTCGATGTGATCGCCGGGCTGGCCGATCCTGATTCGGCGATGACGCGCCGGGTGGTCGCGCTGGCCGGCGGATGATGATCATTGCCGCCCCGCACAAGTGGCTTTGCCCCAGCGTCAGGACGGGTTAGATCACAGCGATCATGAACGGGCGCCCTCGCGCCCAACCAACAGGAGCGCATTCCGTGCAGACCTTCTTCGTCGAGATCAAATGCAAGCTGGGCAAGACCTACGACGTGGCGATGGAACTCGCCGATCGTGAAATCGCCTCGGAAATCTACTCCACCGCCGGTGATTACGACATCCTGGCCAAGTTCCACATCGACCGCGACGTGGATATCGGCCATTTCGTCGCCGAGAAGGTTCAGACGATCCCCGAGATCGACGACACCAAGACCATCATCACCTTCAAGGCGTTCTGAGGCCGCTTAAGCGCGTGTGGCGTGCTCGACCAGCGCCTGAATGAAGGCATCGCATTTCATCAAATCGTCGATCGCCACCCATTCATCGGCCTGATGCGCCTGGGCGATGGCGCCGGGACCGACGATGACCGTGGGCACCTCTGCGATGGCCTGGAACAAACCGGCTTCGGTGCCGTAGGCGACCTTGGCGTGGTCGTTGCGCCCGGCAAGCCGCTTGGCGAGCGTCGCGACATCGGCCTCGGGCTCGGTATCGAGACCGGGAAAACCGGCGAAGACGTCGATATCGATGCCGCTCGCCGGATCGACCGCCTGCATGCGCGGCTCCAGCACCCGGCTGGCATAATCCTTGACCTGCTGCACGAGCGTGTCGGGATCATCCTGGCCGACAGCCCGGAACTCGAAGCGGATTTCGCAGCGATCAGGCACGATATTGAGCGCCGTGCCGCCCTGCATGATGCCCACATGCGCCGTTGTATGCGCAACATCGTAGAGTGCATCGCGCGCCCCCGATTCCTGCAGCTCCTCCGCGATCCGGCGGATCTCGGCCACCAGCAGCGCACCGAACTCCACCGCGTTCACCCCCTGCGGCGCAAGCGAGGAATGGCGCGTGAGGCCACGTATCGTGGCGACCAGGCTGCGCTTGGCCTTGTGGCCCAGCACCACCTGCATGCCGGACGGCTCCCCCACGAAACAGGCCTGTGGCCGGACCGGCTGGTCACGCAGCCATGAGACGAGGCCGCGCGCACCGACGCAGCCCACCTCCTCGTCATAGCTGAAGGCAAAGTGGATCGGGCGGGCGAGCGGCGCCTGCGCCATGCGCTCGGCATTGGCCAGACAGACCGCGAGAAAGCCCTTCATGTCGCAGGTCCCACGCCCGTAGAGCCGCCCGTCCCGCTCGGTCACGGTGAACGGGTCGCTCGACCAGTTCTGCCCGTCTACGGGAACGACATCGGTATGGCCGGAGAGGACGAAGCCGGGCTCGTCCTGCGGGCCGATACTGGCCCACAGATTGGCTTTGAGCCCGGTTTCATCGTAGATCCGCTCGAAGCTGAAACCGTGCGGGGCAAGGAAGCGCTCGATCCAGTCGATGATCGCGAGATTGGAATTGCGACTCGTCGTGTCGAACGCCACCAGCGTCGACAGAATCGATGCGATCCTGTCATAGGACATATAACAGCTCCCTGTATATTCTGATGGTCGGCTAAGCGGCCGGCACCAGGTTCATTTGCTCGGCGCGCACGAAATCGACGAACCGCCGTGCCACCGGAAGGTTTCCGCCGACCGCCGGGAACACGAAGGACGTCTCGTATTCGATCATCGGCTCGAACGGCCGGAAGACCAGCCCCGAACCCGCAACATAGGCGATCGGGAACGGATTGATAACGGCAATCCCGACACCTGCACGCACCATCTCCAGCAGGAATTGTACCGTTCCCGATTCAAGCACCGTACGTGGCTCGATACCCTCTTCCGCAAAGGCGCGCTCCAGCCGCGCGCGGGCCGAGAAGCGCCGCGTGACGGCGATCATCGGCGAATCACCGATATCGGTAGGCCGAATCGTCTCCTTTTCCGCGAGCGGATGATCGGAGGGCATCAGCACGTGCGCGACGGATTGCCGGAACGGCTCGGCCCGCACACCGAGATGCGCCGCCTTCACGTCGAGCACGCCGAGATCCGTGGTGCCGTCGGCGACGGATCCAACGGCGTCATCGGAGCGTCCGATCTCCATCTGGATCCGCGTATCGGGCTCGACCTGGAGAAAACGCGTCACCATCGGCGCGAGAAACGTATGGGCAATGGTCGGCGTGCTGAAGATGCGCAGCAGGGTTCCGACGCTGGGCGTGTTCGGCCAGTTCGACAGCCGCGCCAGAGCCGCGAAGATTGGCGCGGCTTCGGCGTCGAGGGCGAAGGCGTCGGCAGTCGGGACGAGGCGCCCGCCATCGCGGACGAACAGATCGCGCCCCAGACGCGCCTCCAGCGCCCCGATCGCCCGTGACACGGCCGGCTGCGAAACACCCAATCGTTGTGCAGCAGCGGTCGTCTTTCGCGTGGTGATCACCGCATGCAGCACTTCCAGTTCGCGCACGCTCGGACGGGAGGAGCGCCCGCCATCCTCTTCGTTTTCCATTTTCTGCATACCTCTATTACAAAATCTGATCATTTTTAATGGTGACAATACACCATCTAGATATTACCAATTTGTTGCGCTTGCGCAATAACGCTATGCAAAAAACTGATGGCTTGGCGCAGAAAAATCATAGGGGCACCGAAACGTCCCGATCCAGAGGAGAATCGTCATGAAGCACGGCATTGCAAGATTGGCCCTGCCGCTGGCCCTGTTGGCCGCGGCGCCCGCGACAGCCGCCGATCTGCGGATCGGTCTGAGTTCGGAGCCGTCCTCGATGGACCCGCATTTCCACAATCTGGGGCCGAACAACGCGCTGCGTCAGCACATTTTCCAGTCGCTGACCTATTCCGACGAGAACATGCTGATCCAGCCTTCGCTGGCCACGGCATGGGAAGCGACGACCGACACGACCTGGGAATTCACCCTGCGTGACGACGTGAGCTTCTCCAATGGCGATGCATTCTCGGCCGAGGATGTGATCTATTCGATCTGCCGCGTGCCGATGGTCGAGGGCTCGCCCTCCTCCTTCACCAGCTTCGTGCGCGACATCGTCGGCGTGGAGGTCGACGGTTCGACCATCACCTTCACCACGGACGGCCCGTCGCCGCTTTTGCCGACCAACATGTCCTCGGTGGCGATGCTCAACGCCTCGGTCTATGGCGGCGAGGGCGTGGAATTCTCCGCCGATGGCTGCGCCAATATGGGCGATCTGCCGGCTTCGACGGATTTCTCGAGCCCCGAGACGGCGATCGGTACCGGCCCCTACACGCTGGAGAACTTCGTGCCGGGCGACCGTATCGAACTCACCCGCAACGCCGATTACTGGGACGGCACGCCGAGCTGGGACAACGTCACCCTGCGCCCGATCGCCAATCCGGGTGCCCGCGTCGCGGCGCTGCTCGCCGGTGACGTGGACGTCATCGAGACGCCGCCGATCCAGGATTTCGACACCATCCGCGAGGCCGGTTTCCAGATCGACCAGGGCCTGTCGAACCGTGTCATCTATCTGCACATGGATAGCGGCGAAGACGTGCCCCCGGGCGTGTCGGGTACCGATGGCGTCAATCCGTTTGCCGATGTGCGCGTGCGCGAGGCCATCTCCAAGGCGATCAACCGCGACGCCATCGTCGAGCGCGTGATGGGCGGCGTGGCCGTGCCGGCGGGCGAGCTTCTGCCTTATCCGCTGTTTGGTACCCGCGAAGACGCCGAGCCGGACGTGTATGATCCCGAGCGTTCGGCCGAGCTCCTGGAAGAGGCCGGCTTCGGTGACGGTTTCGAGATCACGCTCTCGTCTCCCAACGACCGCTACATCAACGACGAGCGCGTGGCCCAGGCCGTGGCGCAGTTCCTGTCGCGGATCGGCATTCGCACGGGTGTCGATGCAATGACGGCCTCGACCTTCTTCTCCAGCCGCAACAACCAGGAATTCGGCATGTGGCTGGCCGGCTGGGGGGCGGCTTCGGGTGAGATGGCCAACTCGCTCACGGCGCTGGTCGCGACCCGCGATCCCGATACCGGCATGGGTTCGACCAACCGGCAGCGTTATTCCAACCCCGCCATCGACGCGCTCGTCATGGAAGCCCGCCGCACCGTCGACGACGATGCCCGCGAGGAAATCCTGCAACGCGCCTCGATCATGGCAATGGAAGACTACGCCACCGTGCCGCTGCACTTCGAGGTCACCCCCTGGGCCTTCGCAGAAGGTCTGGAACTCACGCCCCGCGTCGACCAGTACACCATCGCCATGATGGTCCGCCCCGCCGAGTGAGGACGGGAATCGGTATGCGGGCGGTGCTTCGGCATCGCCCGCATCGCATCTGCCGAAAGCTCACGCGCCGCCACCCTTCTGCACGCCGGGATTTTCGTAACGGCTCGAGACACAATCCAGGGAAAGTCGTTGCATGCGCACAATTCAAGGCATGCCGGATTTTTTTGCGGATTCCCTTGCGGATTCCCTTGCAAAACCCTGCGAAAGGCGGTTTCTCCACGGCTCATTGATTTGAGCGCGCCGCAGTGCTCTTCTTGCCAAGTACATCCTTACGCAGGGTCGTACACGGCAACTTTCCCTCTAACGTGAGACAGCCGCCATGCTGGTTTATCTCATTCGTCGTATCGGCCAGTCCGCACTGGTTGTGGCCGTCATGGCCACACTGGTTTTCCTGGCCGTCTACGCCGTCGGCGATCCGGTGGCGATCCTGGCCAATCCGGATGCGGATGAGCAGGAGATCCAGGCGATCACCGCGCGGCTGGGCCTTGATCGCCCGCTCTGGGAGCAGTTCGGCGTGTTCATCTGGAACGCGCTCCAGGGCGATCTCGGAAGCTCGTTCGTCTATGCGCAGCCCGCCGTCGACGTGATCCTCCAGCGCTTCCCCGCGACGATGGAACTGGCGCTGGTGGCGCTGATCCTCTCGATCCTGCTCGGTGTGCCGCTGGGCGTCATTGCCGGCCTCAAGCCCGAATCGCTGCTCGGTCGTTCGATCATGACGACTTCGATCTTCGGCTTCTCACTGCCGAATTTCTGGCTCGGCCTGATGCTGATCCTGCTCTTTGCCGTGCAGCTGCGCTGGCTGCCGGCGAGCGGACGCGGGGAGACCGTCGAGATTTTCGGCTTGCAGCTTTCGATGTTCACATGGGACGGGCTGCGCCATCTCTTCCTTCCAGCGTTGACGCTCTCGCTCTACAAGGCCTCGCTGGTGATCCGCATCGCCCAGGCCGGCACGCGGGAGGTGATGCTGCAGGATTACGTGCGCTTCGCCCGCGCCAAGGGCCTGTCGCGCAACCGCATCGTCTTCGTGCACGTGCTCAAGAACATGATGATCCCGGTGGTCACGGTGCTCGGCCTCGAGCTCGGCTCGATGATCGCCTTCGCCGTGGTGACGGAGACGGTCTTCGCCTATCCCGGCATGGGCAAGCTGCTGATCGATTCGATCAACCGCCTCGATCGCCCGGTGATCGTGGCCTATCTGATGCTGACCGTCGTCGTCTTCGTCATCATCAATCTCGTCGTCGATCTGCTCTATGCAGCGATCGATCCCCGCGTGCGCCTGACCGAATCGAAGGGCTGACCGTCATGACCGATACGATCGAAAAGGCCGTCACGCAGCCATCTGCCACGAACCCGCCACGTCCCGTCGAGCAGGGCGAGAGCCTGCTGCGCCGGCATGTCGCTGCTTTCTTCGAGAGCATGACGGCGACGATCGGGCTGGTGGTTCTGGTGATCCTCGTCGTCGCCGCCTTCACCGCACCGCTCTGGGCCCCGCAGAATCCCTATGATCTGGCGACCCTGTCGATCATGGACAACATGCTGCCCCCCGGCGAGCGGCTCGATACCGGCATGCTCGCCATTCTCGGAACGGATGACCAGGGCCGCGACATGTTCTCCGCCGTCCTCTACGGCATGCAGATCTCGCTGACGGTCGGCGCTTCCTCGGTGCTGATCGCCGCCATCATCGGCGCATCGGTGGGCGTCTTCGCCGCCTATATGGGCGGGCGCACCGAGAGCTTCCTGATGCGCGTCGTCGATCTCCAGCTCTCCTTTCCCGCGATCCTGGTGGCACTCGTGCTGCTCGCCGTGTTCGGGCGGGGCGTCGACAAGGTGATCATCGCACTGATCATCGTGCAATGGGCCTATTATGCGCGCACCGTGCGCGGCTCGGCCCTGGTGGAGAAGCGCCGCGAATACATCGAAGCCGCGCGCTGCCTGTCGCTGCCCGCGCGCCGGCTCGTCTTCAAGCACCTTCTGCCAAACTGCCTGCCGCCGCTGATCGTCGTGGCGACGGTGCAGGTCGCCAATGCCATCGCGCTGGAAGCGACACTGTCCTTCCTCGGGGTCGGCGTGCCGGTCACCGAGCCCTCACTCGGCATGCTGATCGCCAATGGTTACGGCTATCTGCTTTCGGGAACCTACTGGATCTCCACCTTCCCCGGTGTGGCGCTGGTGATCCTGATCGTGGCGATCAACCTCGTCGGTGACCGCTTGCGCGATGTGCTCAATCCCAGGCTCTCGCGCTAGCACAGGGCCGGCGCACAGTCTGCGCCGGTCGCGCTCGCAGATATGACCGCTCCCCGCTGGAGCATTGCAGATGAAAAGGGACGTATGGCGATGAGCAAGGCCGTCCTCGATGTCAAAGACCTGTCGGTCACGTTCCGCACCCGCGAGGGGCTGGTCACGGCCGTCAATGATATCAGCTTTACCGTGAGCGCCGGCGAGGTTCTGGGGCTCGTCGGCGAATCCGGCTCGGGCAAATCCGTCACCGGCCTCGCCGTGCTCGGCCTGATCGATCCGCCCGGCCAGATCAGTCCGCGCTCCTCCATCACGGTGAACGGGCGCGAGCTCGTCGGCCTGCCGGAAGAGCAGTTGCGGCGTGTGCGCGGCAAGGATGTCGCGATGATCTTTCAGGATCCGATGACAACGCTCAACCCCGTGCTGCGCATCGATACGCAGATGATCGAAGCCATCCGTGCCCATGAGAAGATCTCCGAGAAGGCCGCGCGGGAACGGGCGCGTCGGGCGCTGGAGAAAGTCGGCATCCCCTCCGCCGACGAGCGTCTCAAGGCCTATCCGGGTCAGTTTTCCGGCGGCATGCGCCAGCGTGTGGCCATCGCGACCGCGCTGCTCAACCGCCCGACCGTGCTGGTCGCCGACGAGCCGACCACGGCGCTCGATGTCACCATCCAGGCGCAGATCCTTTCCGAGGTGCAGGATCTGTGCGCCGAGACCGGAACGGCGCTCGTCTGGATCACGCATGACCTTTCCGTCGTGGCCGGCCTCGCCGACCGCGTTGCGGTGATGTATGCTGGGCGGATCGTCGAGGAGGGGCCGGTCGGCTCCGTGCTCGAAGCGCCGATTCATCCCTATGCCGCCGGGCTGATCGGCTCCGTTCCCAGTCGCAACAAGCGCGGCGAACCGCTCGCACAGATCCGCGGCATGACGCCCTCACTGGGCAATCTGCCGCAGGGCTGCCCCTTCGCGCCGCGCTGCGATCATGCCACCGAGATCTGTCAAACGACCATGCCGGAAGCCACGCCCTATGAGGGCGGACGCGCCGCGCGCTGCCATCATCCGCTGTCGTCGCCGACGCCTGCGGCCGCTTGAGACACACGGCGAGGACATTCGTCATGACTACACAAGCCGACAACAATCCGGTCAAGGCCGGGACCGCCGCCAGCCCCGGGATCGCCCCGGGCGCGTCTGCGCCGATTCTCGAACTCGGCCAGGTCCACAAACGCTTCGTGCGCAGCCTCGACATGGCGGAGAAGATCGCCAATCTGTTCGGGGCCGGCCTCGAGGATCAGGTGGTCCGCGCCGTCGATGACGTGAATCTGAGCGTCGCCAAAGGCGAGGTCGTCGGGCTCGTGGGCGAATCGGGCTGCGGCAAATCCACCCTCGGCCGGGTCATCGCCGGCATTCTCGAGGCGAGTGCAGGCACCGTGAAATATCACGGCAAGGAAGTCAGCAAGATGGTCGGGACCGAGCGCCGTGCCACGGATCTCGCCATCCAGATGATCTTTCAGGATCCGATGGCATCGCTCAATCCGCGCATGCGCGTGGTGGACATCATCGGCGAGGCGCCGGTCGTGCACGGCATCATCCGCCGCAACGAGATCGACGGCTATGTCTCGGAGGTGATGCGCAAGGTCGGGCTCGATCCGGCGACCCGCATGCGCTATCCGCACCAGTTTTCCGGCGGCCAGAGGGCGCGTATCGGTATTGCGCGGGCACTCGCGGTCAACCCGAAAGTGCTGGTCTGCGACGAATCCACCGCCGCCCTCGACGTCTCGATCCAGGCGCAGGTGCTGAACCTGTTCATGGATCTGCGGCGCGAGCTCGACCTGACCTATGTCTTCGTCAGCCATGATCTCGGCGTGGTCGAGCACATTTCCGACCGCGTGGCGGTGATGTATCTCGGGCGCATCGTCGAGCTCGCGGGGACCGATGCGATCTTCGAACGCCCCAACCATCCCTATACGCGCGCCTTGCTCGACGAGGTTCCCCGCCTCGATGCGAAGAAGAAACACTTCACCGCGCTCAAGGGAGAAATTCCCTCGCCACTGACGCCACCGCCCGGCTGTCATTTCCATCCCCGCTGCCCCTTCGCCTTCGACCGCTGCCGTCAGGAGCGCCCCGCCCTCAAGGATGTGGGCAAGGGCCGGCTCTCGGCCTGCCACCTCAACGACACGCCCGAAGGCAATCCGCTGATGCGGGAGAATGCCCCCGCCGTCGGCTGAATCGCGTAACCCCCTCGTCAAGGCCCGACACCGCGCCTATCCTGCTCCCGGGCGGCAACAGGCAACCGGAGACATCATGAGCGCGAACGCGCATCCGCAAACCATCGGCGTCCTGCTCGCAGGCGGCCTCGCGCGGCGCATGGGTGGCGGGGACAAGCCTTTGCGCGAGATCGGCGGGCGCAGCATCCTCGCCCGCGTGATCGAGCGGATGAGGCCGCAATGCGGCGCGCTGATCCTCAACGCCAATGGCGATCCACAGCGCTTCGGCTTCACCGGGCTCCCGGTCGTGGCCGACGATATCCCCGATTTCGCCGGCCCGCTGGCCGGCATCCTCGCCGCGCTCGATCATGTGGCAGCGCAGCACCCCGAAATCGCGTACGTGGCTTCGGTCGCCGCCGATACGCCATTCCTGCCGCGCGATTACGTTTCACGGCTGCATGCGGCGCGCGAAGCAGCCGGGGTGCCGCTTGCCTGTGCCGAGAGCGATGGGCGTACGCATCCCGTGAATGGCTTGTGGAGCGTGGCTCTGCGCGCCGATCTGCGCCATGCGCTCGTCGTGGAGGATATGCGCAAGATCGACCGCTGGACGGCGCGCCACGGCGTCGCCCATGCGGCCTGGCCGGTCACGCCGGTGGATCCGTTCTTCAACGCCAACAGCCCCGAGGATATCGACGAGGCCGAGGCGCTGATCGCCCGTCACGGCGAGATCTGAGCCCCGCCCACGGGCAGCGGCTGACCGGTATCGACGCGGCGCCGCGCCGGTGCGGCATCGCGGGCGATGCGGGCATGCACGACCGCCATGGCCAGAAGCAGCATCGCAAACACCTGATGCGCCAGCCCTGCCCAGAGCGGCACCGCGAGCAGCAGCGTGACGATCCCGAGCACCACCTGCGCCAGAACCAGCCCGGCCATGATCCGGGCATGGCGCAGATGCACCGTCCCCGGTGCCAGCCGCCCCACGCGCCAGGCGTGCCAGAGCGCGTAGCCGACGAGCAGATAGGCCACCATGCGGTGGTTGAACTGGATCGTCGCGACAGTATCGAAAATGTTGGCGTACCAGGGCGAGAGCGGGAAAAGCACCGCCATCGACGGAATGAAGACGCCGTCCATCAGCGGCCAGGTATTGTAGGTCCAGCCAGCCCGCGATCCGGCGACCAGAGCGCCGAGTGCCGTCTGGAATAGAATCACGCCCACAAGCCCGTAAGCGCCGAGCGCGACCGCGCGCGGCGTCGGCTCGACCCTGCCGGAGCGCAGGCCGGTCGCGATCCAGGTCAGCGCGACGAGGATGATGCTGGCCAGCATCAGATGCGTCATCAGCTTGATCGGCGCCACTGCGATCATCCCCTCTTCCAGCCCGGAAGCGACCATGATCCAGCCGACGAAGGCCTGCATGCCGCCGAGCGCGCCGATCGCGATCAGCGTCAGCGCGAAGCCGGTGGTGATGCGGCTCCTGAGCCAGAACCAGATCAGCGGCAGGAAGAAGACGAAGCCAAGTGCGCGCCCGAGCTGGCGATGCCCCCATTCCCACCAATAGATCACCTGGAACTCCGCCAGCGACATGCCCTGATTGAGCAGGCGATACTGGTCGATCTGGCGATAACGCTCGAATTCGGCCAGCCATGCGGCTTCCGACAAGGGCGGGATCGCGCCGGTCACGGGCGCCCATTCGGTGATGGACAGGCCCGATCCGGTGAGCCGGGTGGCGCCACCGACGGTCACCATGGCGAGAACGAAACCCACCAGCGTCCAGATCCAGGCGCGCACGGCCCTGTCCGGCAAGAATGCCGGCCCCTGGACGAATGCCGGTCCCGGGAAGAACCCCCGGTCACGCATGTTTTCGCCTGCTGAATCTCCTGCCGCCATCTGCCCTCTCCAAACCCGGTTCGCCGGCGCCGGCGCCCTTGATAAGCTGATCACCCGGTACACATAGAGTTTTCATCGCGAAGCTGCTAGGCACAGCTTCGCCGCACCCGCTCGCGGTTCGATCCGAACAGGCCGGACAGATCATTCATGACGCAACGTACCCGCAAATTCATCGGCACGATCGCCATCATCACCTTCGTCATGCTCTATGGCCCCGTGGCCATGGCGATCGCGGAAAGCCGCATCATGGCTGCGCCGCAGGTCATCCAGGTGATCTCCTACGCCGCGTTGGGCCTGGCCTGGATCATCCCGATCATGCCGGTAATCCGCTGGATGCAGCGTCCCGATCCGGACAATATCTGACCGAAACCGGCCTCAGCCGTCTCCCATGCCGGTATCGAGGCCTGCGTCAAGGCCTTTGGGCGTGACGAAACGGTCGAGCCGCGCCTCACGCTGCGATACGTCGCGCCAGCTCTCGATGTCGAAATCGAGCACGGTGAGGCCGGCGGTGGGATATTTCTGGGTCAGGCGCGAAAAGGCATAACGGTCGCCGAAGCCGGTGAGCAGCCGGGCGAGTTCCTGCGTACCGGGATTGTGGCCGACCATCAGAAGCGTGCGCACCGCATCGTCGGTCTCGCGTACGGCCTGCAACAGCAGTTCGGGCGGCGCCTCATAGATCCGCCGGTCCACCCGTATCGGCGGCTCTTCACCGGCTTGTTCGCGAAGCGCCTGCACCACGAGATCGAAAGTCTCGCGGGTGCGGCTGGCCGGCGAGACGATGGCGAGGTCCGGCAGCAGCCCCTCATCGGCCAGATAACGTCCCATACGCGGCGCTGCCTCGCGCCCGCGCGGATTGAGCGGGCGATCGAGATCGTCGAGACCGGCGGGCCAGTCGGATTTGGCGTGGCGGAGCAGGATCAGGCGTTTCATGGGGAAAGCTTAGCTGACGCGGATGGCGAACGAAAGCACCTGACGGCGGGAAGCGTCGCACAGGGCATCGGCCATGTTCCGGCTACGCGCCCGTGCGAACAGAGCGCGCAGCGTCCAATCAGCCCGCACGGGACGGATCCGCCGGGGGCGACTGCGCGGACGCCTTATTCCGCTGCGGTCTTGTCGGAGGCGCCATCGCCGGAACCGCCGTCATTTGCACCCGCATCAGCCGAAGCAGCCTTGCGCGGCGATTTCCGTGCTGCGGCTGCGGGCTTTTTCACCGGTGCCTCCTCGCCGGACTCGCCGCCCTCCGTCGCAGCCTTGCGGGTGGTGCGCCGGGTCGTCGTCGCGGCGCGACGTCGCTTGGGCTTTTCGTCGCCGGCATCGTTGTCATGGACGGCATCCGCTTCCGGTTCCGGAGGGCGACTCACGGGTTTCATCAGAAAATCGGGCAGAGCGGGCTGCTCGACTTCGTCGGAACGCCGCGGGGCGGGACGACGGCGACCGCGGACGGGCCGTTCGCCCGCATCCTCGCCGGCAACCGGAGCATCCTGCACGGCGCGGGCCTGCCCGGCCTCATCACGCGAATCCGCCTCTCTGTCGTCGCTACCACGGTTGTCCTGCTGGTTGCGACCGAAGCGCTCGCGGCGATCCCCGCGCCCGCGCGGCTGGAAACCGCGATCAGGCTGGCGTTCAGCGCGCGGATCGAAGCTCGGCGGCTGCGGCTGCTGACCGGGATCGACCTCTTCCGGCTGAACCCGCTGAGGCTGACTGCTGCGGTCGGGCTGGGCGTAACCATGCGTGTAGCCGTTCGAATCGTCATCATCGTCATCATCGTCGTCGGAGCGACCGTTGCCGTATTGCTGACGCAGGTTCTCCTGTGCCCCGGCGATGATGCGCAGATAGTGCTCGGCATGCTGGAAATAATTTTCCGCCGCGACCGGGTCCCCGCTGGCCTGCGCATCACGCGCGAGCTGGCCGTATTTGTCGGCGATGTGCTGGGCGGTGCCGCGCACCTTCACATCCGGTCCGTTCGACTCGTAGCTGCGTGTCAGCGGATTGGGGCCCTTGCTACGGCTGCGTCCGCGCATGCGTCTGTTCTGTCCTGGTCTCATCGATTCACTTCGACCTTCATCTCTTGCGATGCCACACTCTCGCGACGCCGGCATGCCGGATCCGGTATGCCGTGCACGCCCGTATTCGCGTGAAAGTTCACTGTTTCGTGCAAATCCATCGAACCGTGCCAGTGCAACATCACGTGCGAGAGAAAAACGCCGGACGGGATTCCCACCATCGTCCGAGCGAACATCCGTCATCCGGCGGCTTCGACCGGGATAGGCTCCGGACGACCATCTGGTATGTCGGGTTCCTTGTGCCGCCGGGTGAGCCACCTTGCTGCGGCGAGAAAACGCGAGCCCTGCCCCACGGGGCCCGATGCATCGGCCATCCAGTGCCGGGCTCATCACGTTTCGCCTTGCAAACTAACCGCTCGACCCGCATACGCCAAGCATTATTTGCATGATTTTCCCACTATTTCGTAAACTTTTGATTGTGTCGACCAATTTATGGTTCAGACGGGACGGGTGAAAGCCTGGGCACGGAGCACACCGCCGAGATCCCTTTCGCTCCCCGCAAAGACCAGTCCGACTGATTCGGCGATCCCGCGCACAGCCCTCTCCTGATCATGACCATGTTCGAGAACGAGGGCAGCGCCCGGGCGCAGGATCTGCATCGCGGCGCGACATATCGACGGGTAAGGCCCGAGCCCGTCATCCCCGCCATCCAGAGCCTTGTGCGGATCGAAGCCCGACACCTCCCTGGCGAGCCCGGCAATCTCGGCGGAGGGAATGTAGGGCGGGTTGGACACGATCAGGTCAAAACCCCCTCCCCCGTCCGGCGTCGCCAGCGCGAAGGGCGCCGCCCAATCGGCCTGGATGAAGGCGGCGCGATCAGCCAGACCGAGGGCGCGGGCATTGGCGCGGGCCGTCACGAGCGCCGCATGCGCGCAGTCACTGCCGACACCGAAGGCGTCCGGGCTTTCGGACAGGAGCGCGAGCAGGATGCAGCCGCTACCGGTGCCGAGATCGAGAAAACGCTTCTTTCGCGCGTCCGGGGTCGCCTGGCGCAGGGCAAGTTCGACGAGCGCTTCCGTATCGGGACGCGGCTCCAGCGTGTCGGGGGTGAGGGCGAAGCGCAGCCCCCGGAATTCGCGATATCCCAGAATGCGCCAGACCGGCTCCCCCGCCGCCCGCCGCGCGATCCAGGCCCCGAGTCGCGCCGCCGCAACGGCATCGATCGGCGCCTGCGGATCGCGGGCGAGGGCCGTGGCATCGCAGCCGGTGGCTTCCATGAGCAGGATGCGCGCATCGAGCGCCGGATCCTCGATACCGGGGACCGAAAGCGCCGCCCGGGCCGCGCGCAGCGCCTGCGCCATCCCGGTCCCCGGTGCGATGGCCATCATAGCCCGGCCTCGGCCAGAAGCGCAGCCTGATGCTCGGCGATCAGCGCGTCGAGGATTTCGCCGAGCGCCTCACCGGAGAGGATTTCGGGCAGCTTGTAGAGCGTGAGGCCGATGCGGTGATCGGTGACGCGCCCCTGCGGGAAATTGTAGGTGCGGATGCGCTCCGAACGATCGCCGGAGCCGACCTGGGAGCGCCGATCCGCCGCCCGCTCGGATTCGCGCGCGCTGCGCTCACGGTCGAACAGGCGCGCGCGCAGGATCTCCATGGCGCGGGCCTTGTTCTTGTGCTGGGAACGCTCGGCCTGGACAACGACGCTGATTCCGGTCGGCTCATGCGTGATCCGCACCGCCGATTCCGTTCGGTTGACATGCTGCCCGCCCGCGCCGCCGGCGCGCATCGTATCGATCCGCAACTCACGCTCATCCAGCGCGAAATCAACCTCCTCCGCCTCCGGAAGGACCGCCACGGTGGCAGCCGAAGTGTGGATGCGCCCGCCCGCTTCCGTATCGGGAACGCGCTGCACCCGATGCACGCCGCTTTCGAATTTCAGCCGCGCGAAGACGCCGCGCCCGGAAATCTGGGCGATGATTTCCTTGTAGCCGCCGACCGTGCCCTCGCTCGCCGCGATCACGGAGATCCGCCACCCCCGCAATTCCGCATAGCGCGCATACATGCGGTAGAGATCGCCGGCGAACAGCGAAGCTTCATCGCCGCCGGTACCGGCGCGGATTTCGAGAATGGCGCTTTTCTCGTCGGCGGCATCGCGCGGCAGCAGCAGCAGCCGCAGATTCTGCACGGCCTCGGCGAGCCGCGCGCGTGCCGCGCCGCGCTCCTCCTCGGCCAGGGCCCGCATCTCGCGATCGGTCTGCGGGTCATCGAGCAGCGCCTCGACGCCGTCGAGCTCCTCGCGGATGGCGCGGTAGGCCCTGACCGCCTCCACCACCGGTTCGAGCTCGGCGAGTTCTCGTGAAAGCCTGACGAAGGTCTCGGCATCCGGGCCGGAGGCCAGAGTCGCGGTGAGCACGGCATGCCTGTCGACGACGGCGTCGAGGCGTTCGCGTGGCAGATGGTCGTCGGGAATTGCGCTCGTCATGGTTCTCGTACCGCTCGCGCCCGTCATGACCCAAGCCGGGACACGAAGCAAGCCGCGTCGTGGCATGATACCCGCACCACCGGGACGATTTGCCCGGGTTTTCGTCAGCTTTATGCGTGAAATCCGCGGCAAGCTGCGCTAGGAAGACGCGCGCCCATCACGGCGTATCGCGCCTTGAAGCCGAAAGATGAAGACGATGACCGCACGTCCGTTACCACGCCAGGGATTGATGTCGATCGAGGCCTATGCGCCCGGCAAGAGCAAGGCGCCTCCCGGCGTGACCGTGCACAAGCTCTCCTCGAACGAGACCCCGCTCGGCCCTTCGCCGAAGGCGCTCGCGGCGGCGGAGGCGGTGATGGGCAAGCTTGCGCTTTATCCCGATGGCGGCGCCAATGCCCTGCGCGACGCCATCGCCCACAAATTCGGCCTCGATCCCGCCCGCATCGTCTGCGGCAACGGCTCGGACGAATTGCTGGCCATGGTCACCAATGCCTACATGAATCCGGGCGACGAGGGCATCTATTGCACCCACGGCTTCCTCGTCTACCGTATCGCCATCCTGGCGGCGGGCGGCGTGCCGGTGATCGCGCCGGAACAGGATTTCACCGCCGATGTCGATGCCATTCTGGCGGCGGTGACACCGCGCACCAAGATCGTCTACCTGGCCAATCCCAACAATCCGACGGGTACCTATCTGCCCTTCGACGAGATCAAGCGCCTGCATGCGGGCCTGCCGCCGCAGGTCCTGCTCGTGCTCGACGCGGCTTATGCGGAATATGTGCGTCGCAACGATTACGCTGCCGGGCTCGAACTGGTCATGACCAGCGAGAACGTGGTGATGACGCGCACCTTCTCCAAGATCCACGGGCTCGCCGCCCTGCGTCTGGGCTGGATGGTGGCGCCGGAGCATGTCGTCGATATCGTCAACCGCATCCGCCCGCCCTTCAACGTCAACGCCGCCGCTCTCGCCGCCGGCGCTGCGGCCATTGCCGATGACGGGCATGTCGCGCAGGCCGTGTCGCATAACGACACCTGGCTGGAGATCCTCACCCGCGACCTCGCCCGGCTCGGCCTCACCGTGACGCCGAGCGTGGCGAATTTCCTGCTGGTGCATTTCCCCGACATGCCGGGGCGCACCGCGCGCGAGGCCGATGAATATCTCACCGCGCGCGGGCTGATCCTGCGCCGCATGGAAGGTTACGGCCTGCCGCATGCGCTGCGGCTGTCGATCGGCACGGAGGAAGCCAATCGGCTGGTGATCAACGCGCTGACGGAATTCATGCACGCGGAGGCGCCTGTCCATGCCTGAACGTCTCGGCGACCCGCTCGAAACACCGCTCTTCGAGCGCGTGGCGATCATCGGGATCGGCCTGATCGGCTCCTCGATCGCCCATGCCGTGCGCCAGAAGAACCTCGCCGGCAGCATCGTGGCGATCGACCGTGACACGGAAGTGGCCGCGCGGGTCGATGCGCTCGGCCTCGCCGATGCGATCTTCAGCGATGTGGCCGAGGGCGTGAAGGGCTGCGATCTCGTCATCCTCTGCGTGCCCGTCGGCGCCTGCGGGCCGGTTGCGAAACAGATGGCGGCCAGCCTGCGCGAGGGCGTGATCGTCACCGATGTCGGCTCGGTCAAGGGCGCGGTGGTGGCAAGCATGGAGCCGCATCTGCCGGCGCATGCGCATTTCATCCCCGGCCACCCGGTCGCCGGCACCGAGCAATCCGGCCCGGATGCCGGCTTTGCGACGCTCTTCCATGAGCGCTGGTGCATCCTGACGCCGGCCTATGGCGTCGATCCGGCCGCGGTCGCGCGGTTGCAGGAATTCTGGGAAGGCATGGGCGCGCGCATCGAGTTCATGAGCGCGCCGCATCACGATCTGGTGCTCGCCATCACCAGCCACGTGCCGCATCTGATCGCCTACAACATCGTCGGCACGGCGGCGGATCTCGAGCAGGTGACGCAGTCGGAGGTGATCAAGTTCTCCGCCGGCGGTTTCCGTGACTTCACCCGCATCGCGGCCTCCGATCCGACCATGTGGCGCGACGTCTTCCTCAACAACAAGGAAGCCGTGCTGGAGATGATCTCGCGCTTCAACGAAGACCTCGCCGCGCTTGCCCGCGCCATCCGCTGGGATGACGGCGACGCGCTCTACGACCTGTTCTCCCGCACCCGCTCCATCCGCCGCTCGATCATCGATCTCGGCCAGGAGACGGACGCCCCGGATTTCGGGAGGCGGCCAGGGAAGGATTAGAGAGGCGTATTTTCTAGAAAATTCAATTATAAATAGCTATACTCAAGCCGATGCGATTCGGACATGGATGGCGAGTGGTGGCTGGATTATCAGATGCCTTCGGAGAGGTAATCAACCGGTTGGTCGACAGGGCATTGCCAAAGGAAGATCGCGATACAATTCCGAAAACATTCCAAGAGCGGATGGGCTTCGCCTTCGCCGGCGGGTTGTTCATTACCTTGATCATCGTATTCGGATACGGTCACGGTTTTGCACCGGTCGGATCGCCTGCAGCAGCGACGGGTGTCGTTCCACTGTTCGTTGGAGCAGAATCATATTTCGGCCTGTTCCGCTCGGAGAGCGGCTCGATAATTCTCTGTGCGTTCATCGTCATCATTTTGACGGCTTTGGTTGTTTATAGCTACGTCATCGCTCGAAGCCTGACGAGACGCGGCCCACTGACACTCTTGATTGCAGGAAGCGCGTTGCCCATATTGATGCTGAGCTTGGGGAAGATCGCTTTGAGTTGACTTGGAGGCCGTTGGAAAATGGGTATCGCGACATTGATGCCGGTCACCCAAAATTGCACAACACCGCTATCGCGCGCGGGGTTGGTATTCGCTCTTGCCATTGCTTGCAACGCGCCTGCACATGCCTCGGACAACTTCCAGTCCTCAAATGATGGAATTCTTTGGTATATGCCGCGCGAGCATGTCCAGTTGAGCAAACCGTCCGAGAATTTGGCCCTGGAGGCGGCGCTCTACACTGCCGGTCTGGGCACCAAGCCGGATGCTCCACTTCATTTTTATCGGTTGCCGTTGGTTGATCTCGAACAAGCCGACGAAGCGACCGTCAAAGAGATAACCCGTTTCATCGACGGTGTTTCTCGCTCGCATCGAGTCGCGCGCATCGAACTTCTGGATCTGATCGCCCCTGTTTCACTGGAGTCGGCGGCGGCGACCGATGACGCAGAACCGCTGGGGGGTGCCCCGGGAAGTCTCTTCTTTACCCAAGCGCATGACTTTGGGCGACGTTCCTGGGATCTTGCGTGGAAAGGGATGACGGAAGCGCGCATTCGCAATGCAGAGATCGACGTGAATGAAATTTATGGCGCACTCGTTCGGCAGCTCGTTGACGAGGGGGTAATCGAAGCACCGCCTGCGGCCGCAAACGAGGAAGATCAGCGCTACATGCTGATCGGCCTTAATCTCCCGCTTCGTGGTTTCGAGAATGCACTCGTCGGAGAAGCGGTTCTGCGCGAAACACCCGGCATTGTCCCAACATCGAGCGTCGGACCCAAACCGGCCCACCCCCTCAATTCGCCTGCACTGACAGAGTAGCCCCGAAAATCTCTTCGCATTGCGCGCGCATGACCGCGTCGACCTCCGGCATCGTCACCGGGTAGCCGAGATCGACGAGGCTGGTGACGCCGTGTTCGGTGATGCCGCAGGGGACGATGCCGGTGAAATGATCGAGATCGGGTTCGACGTTCAGGCTCACGCCGTGGAAACTGACCCAGCGGCGCACGCGGATGCCGATCGCGGCGATCTTGTCCTCGACGCTCGGGCCCTTGTCGGGGCGGCGCACCCAGACACCGACGCGATCCTCGCGGCGCTCGCCGCGAATGTTGAACCGGGCCAGCGTCCCGATCAGCCAGGCTTCCAGCGCCGAGACGTATCGGCGCAGATCCGGCGTGCGGCGGTTCAGATCGAGCATGACATAGGCCACGCGCTGGCCGGGCCCGTGATAGGTATATTGCCCGCCCCGCCCCGAGGCGTAGACCGGAAAGCGCTCGCGCGCGACGAGATCGCTCTCGCGGGCGGAGGTGCCCGCTGTGTAGAGTGGCGGATGCTCCAGCAGCCAGATGCATTCGCGCGCCTCACCGGCAGCGATTCGCGCCGCACGCGCCTCCATCGCCGTAACCGCCTGCTGGTAATCGACGAGCCCCTCGCTCACCACCCAGTCGATCGGGGGCGAGCCTGCTTGCGGCAGGAAGGAAGCGGCGGCATCGGCGCGCGTGTTAACCAATGGTTCACCCTGTTCTGATCAGGTTGGACTTGCCTGAGCGCTTCTAGTTAAGGCACGCGGCAGGGAACGTCCACAAGGGACGTCCATCGCCGGAAGCAGGAAACGGGTGGGGTAGACGTGCCGAGTATCGATGGTCTCAATGTTGATCTCAAGGTCGTGCTGGGTCGCCGGCAGATGCCGGTACACATGCTGTTGCGCATGGGGCGCGGTGCCGTGATCGAGCTGGACCAGAGCGATGACGACAAGGTCGAGATCCTCGCCAATGATCACCCGATCGCGCGCGGCCACATCATCGTGACCGGCACACGCATCCAGGTCGAGATCACCGAGATCATCCCCAAGCCGACTCTGGTGCGCGACAAGGGCGTGACCATCGGCGATGGCGCCGTCGCGGCCCAGGCGGCGATGGAAACGCCGCCTGAGCAGAGCTGAAGCGGCGCCGTAATGCCTCACGGCATCACTGAACCACAAGATCCGCCTGAAGCGCACCTGCCGTCTTGATCGCCTGCAGGATGGCGATGATGCCCATCGGCTTGAGCCCGATCTGGTTGAGCCCGCGCACCAGCGTCTGCAGATCGGCACCGCCGATGATGGCGAGCTGACCGCCCTCCTCCTGCGCCTCGATTTCGGTATCGGGCAGCACGACCGTCTCACCGAGACTCAGCGGGTTGGGCTGATCGGCGAAGGGGCGCTCGGTAATGCGCACCGAGATATTGCCATGGGTGACGGCAACGGTGGAAATCTGCACGTTCTGGCCGATCACGACCGTACCGGTCCCCTCGTCGATCACCACCCGCGCCGGGGTATCCGGCGTGATCGCGAGTTCACCGATCTCGGCGAGAAAGCGCATCGGGCTGATCCGCTCGGGCTGGCGCACGAAAACCGTGCGGAAATCACGCTCCACCGCAGTACGCTCACCCCAGCGGGCCAGCGAATAGTCATTGATCGCGTCGGCGATGGAAACGGCGGTGCGAAAATCCGGGTTGCGCAATTCGAGGAGCAGGCTGCGCATGTCGCGGAACTGGTCGGGCAGTTCGCGCTCGATCAGCGCGCCGTTGGCGATGCGCCCGGCGGTCGGCACACCCTGCGCAACCAGCGCGGCATCCCCCGCCGCCTCGAATCCGGAGACGGAGACGGCGCCTTGTGCCACGGCATAGACCTGCCCGTCGCCGCCCATCAGCGGCGTGACCACCAGCGTACCACCGTTGAGTGCACGAGCATCGCCCAGCGATCCGACGGAGACGTCGATGCGCGCACCGCGACCGGCAAAGGGCGGCAGATTGGCCGTGACGACGACCGCCGCGACATTGCGCGCGCGCAGTGTGTTATCGACATTGATGCCCATCCGGTCGAGCATCGAGCGCAGGGATTGCTCGGTAAAGGGCGAGTTGCGCATTGTGTCGCCGGTGCCGGGCAGGCCGATCACGAGGCCGTAGCCGACAAGCTGGTTGTCGCGCATGCCCTTGAGCGTGGTCACGTCCTTGATCCGTGTCCCGTCCCGCTGCACCTGGTCGGCGGCGACGGCGAGCGGATCGCCGAGCGCGAGCACCAGACCGGCGACGAGCAGCATCGCGCACCGCCGCAAGCGTTCACGGGCGGGCGCTGCGCAGGCTGCGCGAAGTACGGCAAATCGTTCATGCATTCTCATTCTCCGACCCGCAACGTGCCGTCGGGCTGGACCGTGCCGACGATGGTGACGCCGCTGTCGAGATTGCGCGCACGCACCCGCTCGCCGGCGGAACCCGCCTCCAGTGCCGAAGCGATGCCGATGATCGTCATCCCCGCCTCGGCGAAGACGACCTGGACCGAACGCCCGCGTTCGACGAGACGCGGCTCTTCGATCGCATTGCGCGGCACGAGTTGACCGGGAAGCAGCGTCCGGCGCGCGACCTTGCCGATCAGCGCGGGAGGATCGGCAACGGCAGGGGCGCGATCGAGCACATGGGCGGAGAATTCGCGCATTTCGATGACACCCTCCTTGATGGTCTCGCCGGGATAGACGGTGATGGTGGTCACCGGCATGGCCCGGCTGCCGCCGTTCTGGGCCAGCGCGGCGGAACTGCCCGCCAGGGCGAGCAGGAGGGTCGTGAGCACGGCACCGGCACCTGTCCTGCGCAGCCCGGTTGCGGCCTGACGACACGCACGGATCATCGCTCAGCTCCTCGATTCATGGTCCCGATCGCGCGCATCAGCGGATACCCTTGGAGACCGTGCCGGCCATGTCGTCGGCAGCCTGGATAACCTTGGAATTCATCTCGTAGGCGCGCTGGGCCGAGATCAGTTCGGTGATTTCCTTCACCGGATCGACGTTGGAGCTCTCCAGATAGCCCTGATGAAGACTGCCATAGCCGGGATCGCCCGGCGCGCCGATCACGGGCTGGCCGGAGGCGACGGTCTCGCGATAGAGGTTGCTGCCCAGCGGCTCGAGGCCGGTCTCGTTGGCGAAATTGGCGAGTGTCAACTGGCCGAGCTCTTCGAGCTGCATCTGACCGCCGATCTGGGCGAAGACCTGGCCCGACTCGTTGACGACAACGTCCACCGTATTCTCCGGCACCACGATGGCCGGTTCCACGAGATAGCCCTCGATGGTGACGAGCTGGCCTTCGGCATTGGTGTTGAAGGCGCCGGCGCGGGCGTAGAGAATCTCGCCTTCCGGCCCCTGAACCTGGAACCAGCCCTGGCCGTTGATGGCGAGGTCGAGCTTGTTGGCGGTGTTGGTCAATGCGCCCTGCATATGCAGGTTGCGGATGGCCGCCGCCTTCACACCGAGCCCGATCTGGGCGCCTTCCGGGACGGCCGCCTGGCCGCCGCGCATCGGCACACCCTGGAGCTTCTCCGCCTGGTAGAGCAGATCGGTGAACTCGGCGCGGGCGCGCTTGAAGCCGGTGGTGTTGATATTGGCGATGTTGTTGGCGATGACTTCGACGTTCATCTGCTGGGCGTTCATGCCCGTGGCGGCGATGGCGAGGGCGCGCATGGTCCGATCCTCCTCAGATCTGCATCCGGCTGATTTCCTGGTAGGCCTGCACGACCTTGTCGCGCACCGCGATCGCGGTGTTGAGCGTCTGCTCCGCACTCATCACCGCCTCGACGACCTGCTGCACCGAGGCCTGACCCTGCAGCCCCTGGAGCGACGTCGCTTCGGCGGCCTGAATCCGGCTCACGCCGTCGCGCGCGACCTGAGACAGGACCTGCGAGAAATCGGTACGCTGGGGCTGCTGGGTGAAACCCGTAAGCGCGGTGGCGGCCTTGCGTTCGACCCCGGAGGTCGGTGCGGCGAGCCCGGCGGCGCCGGGAAGGCTGGCGAGGGCGTCGATCATGATCAGTTCCTCAACAGGTCGATGGTGGCGTTGACCATCGAGCGGGCTTTCTTGACGATCTGGAGATTGGCTTCATAGGAGCGGTTGGCTTCGCGCAGATCGGCCATTTCCATCAGCATGTTGACGTTCGGCTTCTTCACGTTGCCGTTTTCGTCGGCTGCGGGGTGGCCGGGATCGTGCTCGATGCGAAACGGCGAGCGGTCCGTGCCGACATTGCGGATACCGACCAGTTCCGCGCCGACGAGGCGATCCATCTCGCTCTTGAAGCTGATGGTCTTGCGCCGGAACGGGTCAGCGCCGGGGGTGGAGCCGGTCGATTCGGCATTGGCGAGGTTCTCGGAAATGATTTGCAGGCGTTTGGACTGCGTCTGCAATCCGGAGCCGGCAATGCGCGAAATCGCGGCGAGCGGATCCATCATCGCCTTATCCTTTCACGGTTGTCATGAGCATGCGGTGGAACGACTTGACGATGCTGGTGGAAAGCGAATGTTCCCGCGCCGCGCTGCTGGATTTCATCAGTTCCTGCTCGATGCTGACGCTGTTGCCGGAATGGGTGATGGTCCAGGAATCCGCCTTGTCGGTGCGCGTCTGGCGGGCGCGGCCATCGCGTTCGAGATGCGACGGGCTGGTCGCCGCCATCTGCAGGCGGGTATGATCCATCACCTCGCGAAAGGGCTGCACATCCTTGGCGCGATAGTCCGGCGTGTCGACATTCGCGACGTTCTCGGCGATCGTGGCCTGGCGCACCGACAGCCATTCGCTACGCCGCGACGCCAGAGAAAACAGGTGTATCGCTTCCACGGAAAGGCCTCCCGGTTTCGATCTGACCGGAGACTAGGTGCGCTGGCTTGCGTCAGGCTTGAGCGCAAAGCCCGTCGCGGCAGAAGGCGCGCCCGGGATTGGCCTGCGGGCGCCGGCGCGCTAAGGAGAGATCATGAGCCCGCTTGCCACACCGCTCGCCAATCCTGCCGGCCCGGCCACACGGCGCGTTTCGCCGGAGACGCGTCTGCTGCAGGTCGCGGCAGAGCATCTGGGCCGATTCGGCGCCCGCCGGCTCACCGTGGTCGGCGTCGCGGAAGAAGCGGGGATGACGCATGCCAACGTCTACCGCTACTTTCCGTCCAAGGCCGAATTGATCGATGCCGTCGCCGGTCAATGGCTCAAGGAGGTCGAGGCCTCGCTCAGCGACATTGCCGACAGTCCCGATCCCGCCGACGACAAGCTGGAGCGCTTCGTCCTCGCCATTGCCCGGCAATACCGCGAATGCGCCGAGCGCAACGCCCATGTCTTCGACGTCTATGTGGCGGCGGTGGAGCATTCGCGCGACATTGCCCGCAAGCACCGCACCCGGCAGCTGCGATTGCTCGAGCGGGTGATCGACGAGGGCGTCACCACGGAAGTGTTCAACCCGCGTGACCGCGACCGGGCGATCGCCTTCGTGATTGATGCCGTGCAGCGATTCGTCAATCCGGCCATGGTGCGCATCGATGTGCGCGTGCCGCGCGCGGTGCTCGACGAGCGCCTCAACGTCATGCTGCGGGTGGTTCTGCGCAGCCTCGCGGTGGGTCAGGTGTGAACCGGACTATAAGAATGACAAAAATCGTCATTTGTCTCATTTTTCCGTAAAACCTCGGACGCGCCCTGCAAGCCCCCTGTAACCGCACCGCGCATGTGCGGTAAGTCGCTTTGAAAAAGGCGTTTTTGCGCATGGTCGATTGGCAATTACCCCAGACTCCGGCGGCGGATGCCGCGCCGATACCGGAACTGTTAGGGGTTTCAACGCCTTGAACCCCGGCAATGAATGAGTCAAAGAGGCCCGCACCGGAGCAGGCGGCGATGATGTGCGTCCGGCTCCCCGAACAGGTCAACACAACGAGGTTCATGTCCTCATGGCACGCAAGAAAATCGCGCTCATCGGTTCCGGCCAGATCGGCGGCACCCTGGCTCATCTGGTCGGCTTGAAGGAACTGGGCGACGTCGTCCTGTTCGACATCGCCGAAGGTATCCCGCAGGGCAAGGGCCTCGACATCGCGGAATCCGCGCCGGTCGACGGTTTCGACGCCAGATACAAGGGCGCGCAGGAATATGCCGACATCGCGGGCGCAGACGTGGTCATCGTCACCGCCGGCGTGCCACGCAAGCCGGGCATGAGCCGTGACGATCTCATCGAGATCAATCTCAAGGTCATGCAGGCCGTCGGCGAGGGCATCAGGACCTACGCCCCCGACGCCTTCGTGATCTGCATCACCAACCCGCTCGACGCCATGGTCTGGGCGCTGCAGAAGTTCTCCGGGCTTCCCGCCAACAAGATCGTCGGCATGGCCGGCGTGCTCGATTCGGCGCGCTTCCGCCACTTCCTCGCCGATGAATTCGGCGTCTCGGTGCAGGATGTCACGGCCTTCGTGCTCGGCGGCCATGGCGACGACATGGTGCCGCTGGTGCGCTATTCGACGGTGGCGGGCATCCCGCTCCCCGATCTGGTCAAGATGGGCTGGACCACGCAGGAGAAGCTCGACGCCATGGTCGAGCGCACCCGCAAGGGCGGCGGCGAGATCGTCAACCTGCTCAAGACCGGCTCGGCCTTCTACGCGCCGGCTGCTTCCGCCATCGCCATGGCGGAGAGCTATCTCAAGGATAAAAAGCGCGTCCTGCCCTGCGCGGCGCATCTCACCGGTCAATACGGTGTCGACGGCCTGTTCGTCGGCGTGCCGATCGTGATCGGCGAGAATGGTGTGGAGCGCATCGTCGAGGTGGAATTCGCCGCCGACGAGAAAGCCATGTTCGAGAAGTCGGTGGCCTCCGTCACCGGCCTCGTCGATGCCTGCAAGAAGATCAATCCCGAACTTGCGAAGTGATCTTTGCGGAATGCAGCGCGGCGCCCCGGTGGCGCCGCTCTCGTTTCAGCTGATGAAAGAGGATTTCCATGAATATCCATGAATACCAGGGCAAGGCACTCCTGAAGGAGTTTGGCGCGCCCGTCTCGCGCGGCGTCGCGATCTTCTCCGCCGAGGAGGCCGAGGCTGCGGCGAAGGAGCTCGGCGGCCCGCTCTGGGTGGTCAAGAGCCAGATCCATGCCGGCGGTCGCGGCAAGGGCAAGTTCAAGGAAGCGGATGCGGGCGAGAAGGGCGGCGTGCGCCTGGCCAAGTCCATCGACGAGGTGAAGGAATTCGCCTCCCAGATGCTCGGCAAGACCCTCGTCACCGTGCAGACCGGCGAGGACGGCAAGCAGGTCAACCGCCTCTATATCGAGGACGGCTCCGATATCGAGAAGGAATTCTACCTCTCCGCGCTGGTCGATCGCGCCACGGGCCGCGTCGCCTTTGTCGTCTCGACGGAAGGCGGCATGGATATCGAGCAGGTCGCCCATGACACGCCGGAGAAGATCCACACCATCACCGTCGACCCCGCCACCGGCGCCATGCCCCATCACGGGCGTGCGGTCGCCAAGGCGCTCGGCCTGAGCGGTGATCTGGCCAAGCAGGCCAATGATCTTACCATCAAGCTCTACAATGCCTTCGTCTCGAAGGACATGGAGATGCTCGAGATCAACCCGCTGATCGTCACCACCGACGGCAAGCTGCGCTGCCTCGATGCGAAGGTCTCCTTCGATTCCAACGCCCTCTACCGCCATCCGGACGTGCAGGAACTGCGCGATCTGACGGAAGAGGACGCCAAGGAGATCGAGGCCTCCAAATACGACCTCGCCTATATCGCGCTCGACGGCACGATCGGCTGCATGGTCAACGGCGCCGGCCTCGCCATGGCGACGCTCGACATCATCAAGCTCTACGGCGAAGAGCCGGCGAACTTCCTCGATGTCGGCGGCGGCGCCTCGGAGGAGAAGGTGACGGCAGCGTTCAAGATCATCACCGCCGATCCGAATGTGAAGGGCATCCTCGTCAACATCTTCGGCGGCATCATGAAGTGCGACGTGATCGCACGCGGCGTCATCGCTGCGGTGAAGGCGGTCGGCCTGCAGGTGCCGCTCGTCGTGCGCCTCGAGGGCACCAATGTCGAGGAAGGCAAGCAGATCATCCGCGAATCGGGTCTCAACGTGATCCCCGCAGACGATCTCGACGATGCCGCCCAGAAGATCGTGAGCGCCGTTCGCGGCGGTTGAGGAGGACGATGCATGCACACATAATATGTGTAACTATGTGTGCATGCGGAGACCGGCGATGAAGAACATCACCCTGGCCATAGACGAGAAGCTTCTGGAGGAGGTCCGCATCTATGCGGCCCGCCAGCAAACCAGTGTCAACGCATTGGTGCGCGCGCATCTGGAAACGCTCGTTCGCGGTCAGGAGCGCGCGCAATCCGCGATCGCCGACCTCAAGCGTCTCAGCGAAAGCAGCGAGGCACGGCTCGGACCCGATTTCCGCTTCGACAGGGAGGACAGCCATGCGCGTTGAAACCTTCCTCGATACGAATGTCCTGATCTATGCGGCTGCCGGTCGCAAGGATGCTCCTGAAAAGGCGGCGCGGGCTTGGGATCTTCTGGAGAAAGCGGATTTCGGGCTCTCGGCTCAGGTCCTCGCCGAGTTTTACGTGAACGTGATCAAGAAACCGGCTGTCCCGCTGGCGCGCGAGGAAGCCGAGACCTGGATCGAAAGGCTGAGCGTCTTTCCCGTCGTTCCGGTCGATACGGAGCTGGTGCGGTCAGCCCTCCGTCTCAGCCGTCGCTATCTCGTATCCTACTGGGATGCAGCCATCATCGCCGCCGCGCAGCGTCTGGGCTGCGCGACCCTCTATTCCGAAGACCTCAATCACGCGCAGAGCTATGGCGACGTGAAGGTGGTCAACCCCTTCGCATCGCATTGAACGAAAGAAGAGATCGACGATCCCATGTCCATTCTGATCAATTCCAACACCAAGGTCATCTGCCAGGGCTTTACCGGCAAGAACGGGACCTTCCACTCCGAACAGGCCATCGCCTACGGCACCAAGATGGTCGGCGGCGTTTCGCCCGGCAAAGGCGGCTCGAAGCATATCGGCCTGCCGGTCTTCGACACGGTGGCCGAGGCCCGCGAGACGACGGGCGCCGAGGCCTCCGTCGTCTACGTCCCGCCGCCCGGCGCGGCTGACGCGATCTGCGAGGCGATCGACGCGGAAATCCCGCTGATCGTCTGCATCACCGAGGGGATCCCGGTGCAGGACATGGTGCGCGTCAAGCGCGCCCTGGCCGGCTCCAGGTCGCGCCTGATCGGCCCGAACTGCCCCGGTGTCGTCACCGCCGGCGAATCGAAGATCGGCATCATGCCGGGCAACATCTTCTCGCCGGGCTCGGTCGGCATCGTCTCGCGCTCGGGCACGCTCACCTATGAAGCCGTGTTCCAGACCACCAATGAAGGCCTCGGCCAGACCACGGCGGTCGGCATCGGCGGTGATCCGGTCAAGGGCACCGAGTTCATCGACATGCTCGAAATGCTGCTCGCCGACGACGCCACCAGGTCGATCGTGATGATCGGCGAGATCGGCGGCTCGGCGGAAGAGGAAGCCGCGCAGTTCATTGCGGACGAAGCCCGGCGCGGTCGCAAGAAGCCGATGGTCGGCTTCATCGCCGGTCGCACGGCGCCTCCGGGCCGTCGCATGGGTCATGCGGGCGCGATCATTTCCGGCGGCAAGGGCGGCGCGGAAGACAAGATCGCGGCGATGGAAGCAGCCGGCATCAAGGTCTCGCCCTCCCCGGCGCGGCTCGGCACCACGCTCTCTGAGCTTCTGAAGGGCTGATGCGCCCAAATCTCCGGTCGCGCCTGATCCGAACAGGATTCGGGCGCGACCGGACCGAATATCGCCTGAATCGGCCCGCAAGACGACGGCTCGATCAAACCCTCGAAGGGGCCGCGACCCGGCCCCGCCACGGCCTCCGGCAACGAACACCCCGGCGGCCCCTCGGACGGACAAGCCATGGCACGCCAAGACGTCAACGAAGCGCTCCTCCAGACCTCCTTCCTCGACGGCGCCAATGCCGCCTATATCGAGGATCTCTACGCCCGCTACGCCAAGGATCCGAAATCGGTCGATGCCGAATGGCAGGCCTTCTTCGGTGCGCTGAAGGATGACAGCGCCATCGTCGCCAAGAACGCGCAGGGCGCCTCCTGGAAGCGCGAGAACTGGCCGATCGCGGCCAATGGCGAACTCGTCTCGGCCCTCGACGGCAATTGGGGACAGATCGAGAAGACCGTTGCCGAAAAGCTCAAGGGCAAGGCCGAGGCCAAGGGCGTCGCGCTGACCGAGGAGCATGTGCAGCAGGCCACGCGCGATTCGCTGCATGCGCTGATGATGATCCGCGCCTACCGCATGCGCGGCCACCTGCATGCCAATCTGGATCCGCTGGGTTTCGAGAAGCGCGTCAATGACGAGGAGCTCTCCCCGGCGCATTACGGTTTCACCGAAGCCGATTACGACCGCAAGATCTTCCTCGACAACGTGCTGGGGCTCGAATTCGCGACGATCGGCGAAATCCTCGCCATCCTTCAGCGCACCTATTGCCAGACGCTCGGCGTCGAGTTCATGCATATCTCCGACCCGGTCGAGAAGGCGTGGTTGCAGGAACGCATCGAGGGGCCCGACAAGGAGATCGAATTCACCGCGCGCGGCAAGAAGGCGATCCTCAACAAGCTGATCGAGGGCGAGGGTTTCGAGAAATTTCTCGATCTCAAATATACCGGCACCAAGCGCTTCGGTCTCGACGGCGCGGAATCGCTGATCCCGGCACTCGAGCAGATCATCAAGCGCGGCGGCAATCTCGGTGTGAAGGAGATCGTGCTGGGCATGGCCCATCGCGGTCGCCTCAACGTGCTTACCCAGGTGATGGGCAAGACGCATCGCGCCCTGTTTCACGAATTCAAGGGCGGCTCCTTCGCCCCCGACGATGTCGAGGGCTCGGGCGATGTGAAATACCATCTCGGCGCTTCGTCGGACCGCAGCTTCGACGGCAACAACGTCCACCTCTCGCTCACCGCCAATCCCTCGCATCTCGAGATCGTTGATCCGGTGGTGCTCGGCAAGGTCCGGGCCAAGCAGGACCAGCATGGCGAGACCGGCGAGAACCGCAATTCGGTGCTGCCGCTGCTGCTGCACGGCGATGCGGCCTTCGCCGGCCAGGGCGTGGTGGCGGAATGCTTCGGCTTGTCGGGACTGAAGGGTCACCGTACCGGCGGCTCGATCCATTTCATCATCAACAACCAGATCGGATTCACCACCAATCCGCGCTATTCGCGCTCCTCGCCCTACCCGTCAGACGTGGCCAAGATGGTCGAGGCGCCGATCTTCCACTGCAACGGCGACGACCCGGAAGCGGTGGTCTATGCGGCGAAGGTGGCGACGGAATACCGCCAGCGCTTCCACAAGCCGGTCGTGATCGACATGCTGTGCTACCGCCGCTTCGGTCACAACGAAGGCGACGAGCCGTCCTTCACCCAACCGCGCATGTACAAGATCATACGCGAGCATCCGACCACGCTGGCGATCTACAGCAAGAAACTGATCGGGGAAGGCGTCATCACCGAGGAGGAGATCGACGCGGCGAAGGCCGAATGGCGTGCCAGGCTCGATGAGGAATTCGACAGCGTCCAGGGCTTCAAGCCCAACAAGGCCGACTGGCTGGACGGGCGCTGGTCCGGGCTGAAGGCGGTGAAGGAGGACAGCGACGATCCGCGTCGTGGCGCCACCGGCATCGAGATGGAGACGCTGGAGGATATCGGTCGCAAGATCACCACGGTGCCCGAGGGCTTCAACATCCACCGCACCATCCGCCGTTTCGTCGACAATCGCCGCAAGATGATCGATACCGGCGAGGGTGTCGACTGGGCCACGGCCGAGGCGCTCGCCTTCGGATCGCTGGTCAGGGAAGGCCACCGGGTGCGCCTGTCGGGCCAGGATGTCGAGCGCGGCACCTTCTCGCAGCGTCATTCCGTCCTGCTCGACCAGGAAACGGAACAGCGCCACACCCCGCTCAACCATGTCAGCGAGGGCCAGGCGCATTACGAGGTCATCAATTCGATGCTCTCGGAAGAGGCCGTGCTCGGCTTCGAATACGGCTACTCGCTCTCCGAGCCCAATGCGCTGGTGCTCTGGGAAGCGCAGTTCGGCGATTTCGCCAACGGCGCGCAGGTCGTGTTCGACCAGTTCATCTCCTCGGGCGAGCGCAAGTGGCTGCGCATGTCGGGTCTCGTCTGCCTGCTTCCGCACGGCTATGAGGGCCAGGGTCCGGAGCATTCCTCCGCCCGCCTGGAGCGTTTCCTGCAGATGTGCGCGGAAGACAACATGCAGGTCGCCTATTGCTCCACGCCGGCGAATTATTTCCACATCCTGCGCCGTCAGCTGAAGCGTGACTTCCGCAAGCCGCTGATCCTGATGACGCCCAAGAGCCTGCTGCGCCACAAGCGCTGCGTCTCGAAGATGTCGGAAATGGGCCCCGATTCCTGCTTCCATCGCATCCTGTGGGACGACGCGGCGGCTGGTATCGGCGATGTGCAACTCGCCAGGGACGACAAGATCCGTCGCGTCGTGCTGTGCACGGGCAAGGTCTATTACGACCTGTTCGAGGAGCGAGAGAAGCGCGGCATCAACGATGTCTACCTGATGCGCGTCGAGCAGCTCTATCCGTTCCCGCTGAAGTCGCTGCAGGCGGAATTGTCGCGCTTCAAGAACGCCGATGTCGTCTGGTGCCAGGAAGAGCCGAAGAACATGGGCTCGTGGAGCTTTGTCGAGCCCTATCTCGAATGGGTGCTCAAGCAGGCCGGCTCCAAGGTGCCGCGCGCCCGCTATGCCGGTCGTGCCGCCTCCGCGGCCACCGCGACGGGCCTGATGTCGAAGCACCAGCAGCAGCTCAAGGCCTTCATGGACGAGGTCTACGGCGCCTGAGCGCCAAGCGTTTCGCGTTCCCGGCCCAGGCGCCGGGAACACCTGATATGACCGGGTTTATGCCCAAACAAAGACGAAGATCACCATGGCCACAGAAATCCGCGTACCCACCCTCGGCGAATCCGTCAGCGAAGCGACCATCGCCCGCTGGTTCAAGCAGCCCGGCGAGGCCGTGAAGGCTGACGAGCCGCTGGTCGAGCTCGAGACCGACAAGGTCACCCTCGAAGTGAACGCCCCGGCTTCCGGCGTGCTCGGCGACATCGTCGCCCAGGAGGGCGATACGGTGGAGCCCGATGCGCTGCTCGGCTCGATTGATGAGGGCGGCAGCGCGGCTGCGGCGCCGGCCAAGAAGGAAGAGAAGAAGGAAGAGAAGAAGGACGCCCCCAAGGCCGAGAGCAAGCCGGAAGCGGCCAAGCCGGCCCCAGCCGCGAAGGCGTCCGATCACGGCCCCGCCGTTTCGCGGCTTTCCGCGGAAAGCGGCGTCGATCCCGCGAATGTCCCGGGTTCCGGCAAGGATGGCCGCGTGACCAAGGGCGACATGCTCGCGGCGATCGCCACGGGCGGCGCCTCTGCGCCCTCCTCCGCGCCCCCGCAGCAGGCCCGTCCCGCTTCCGCACCTGTCGATGCCGATCGCGAAGAGCGTGTGCGCATGACCAAGCTGCGCCAGACCATCGCGCGTCGCCTCAAGGACGCGCAGAACACCGCCGCCATGCTGACGACGTTCAACGATGTCGACATGGGCGCGGTAATGGATCTGCGCAAGCAATACAAGGACATCTTCGAGAAGAAGCACGGCGTGAAGCTCGGCTTCATGGGCTTCTTCACCAAGGCCGTGGTCCAGGCCCTGAAGGAAGTCCCCGCCGTCAATGCCGAGATTGACGGCACCGATCTCGTCTACAAGAACTATTACCATGTCGGCATCGCCGTCGGCACGGAGAAGGGCCTCGTCGTGCCGGTGGTGCGCGATGCCGACCAGCTCTCCATTGCCGGGGTCGAGAAGCAGATCAACGATTTCGGCAAGCGCGCCCGTGACGGCAAGCTGACCATCGACGAGATGCAGGGCGGCACCTTCACCATCACCAATGGCGGCATCTACGGCTCGCTGATGTCGACGCCGATCCTGAACGCCCCGCAATCGGGCATTCTGGGCATGCACCGCATCGAGCAGCGTCCGGTGGTCAAGGACGGGCAGATCGTGGCGCGCCCGATGATGTATCTGGCGCTCTCCTACGATCACCGTATCGTCGACGGCAAGGAAGCCGTGACCTTCCTCGTGCGCATCAAGGAAGCGCTGGAAGATCCCGCGCGTCTCGTTCTGGATCTGTGATGATCAAGGCCTCCTCTTCCCTCCCCTGTGGGGAGGGAAGAGGGTGGGGTCTTCGCGCGAAGCGCGAATTTGAAACAACACGGCCGGCTGGTCAGAAAAGGGGCGGCGCGAGCCGAGGGGTGCAAAGCAGTAGGACGGCTCCACCCCACCCCGGCCCTCCCCTGAGGGGAGGGAGAAGTGACCGCATCATGAAAAGGCAAATTGCATGACCTACGATCTCGTCATCATCGGTACCGGCCCCGGCGGCTATGTCTGCGCCATCCGCGCGGCACAGCTGGGCATGAAGACCGCCGTCATCGAAAAGCGGGCGGCCCATGGCGGCACCTGCCTGAATGTCGGCTGCATCCCCTCCAAGGCGCTCCTGCACGCCTCGCACCTGTTCGAGGAGGCGGGGACGCATTTCAAGACACTCGGTATCGATGTCGGCAAGCCGAAGCTCGATCTCAAGGCGATGCTCGCCCACAAGGACGATGCGATCGAGGGCAACACCAAGGGCATCGAGTTCCTGCTCAAGAAGAACAAGATCGACGCCTTCCACGGCACCGGCAAGATCCTCGCCGCCGGCAAGGTCTCGGTGACGGGCGAGGATGGCAAGGTCCAGGAGATCGAGACGAAGAACATCGTCATCGCCACCGGTTCCGACGTCGTCAGCCTGCCCGGGATCGAGATCGACGAGAAGCGTATCGTCTCCTCCACCGGAGCGCTCGATCTGGCGGAAGTGCCCAAAAAGATGGTGGTGATCGGCGGCGGTGTGATCGGTCTCGAAATGGGTTCGGTCTGGCGCCGGCTGGGCGCCGAGGTCACGGTGGTGGAATTCCTCGACCGCATCCTCGCCGGCATGGACGGCGATGTCGCCAAGCAGTTCCAGCGCATGCTGCAGAAGCAGGGCATGGCCTTCAAGCTCGGCTCCAAGGTCACCAGCGCCGAGGCCTCCGACAAGGGCGTCAAGCTCACCGTCGAGCCCGCCAAGGGTGGCGATGCGGAGACGATCGAGGCGGATATCGTCCTCGTTGCCGTGGGCCGCAAGCCCTATACGGAAGGACTCGGCCTCGAAGAGGCGGGCGTGACGCTGGATGAGCGCGGGCGTGTCGCCATCGACGCGCATTACGCCACCAACGTCGCCGGCATCTACGCCATCGGCGACGTCGTCACCGGTCCGATGCTGGCGCACAAGGCGGAGGATGAGGGCGTGGCCCTGGCCGAGCTCATCGCCGGCAAGGCGGGACATGTGAATTACGGCATCATCCCGAACGTGGTCTACACCTATCCGGAGGTCGCTTCGATCGGCAAGACCGAGGAAGAGCTCAAGGAAGCGGGCACGGCCTATAACGTCGGCAAGTTCCCCTTCACGGCCAATGGCCGCGCCAAGGCCAATCTGCAGACGGACGGGTTCGTCAAGATCCTCGCTGACAAGGAGACCGACCGCGTGCTCGGCGCCCATATCGTGGGGCCGGAAGCAGGCGATCTGATCCATGAAATCGCCGTCGGCATGGAGTTCGGCGCCTCCTCCGAGGATATCGCGCGCACCTGCCATGCCCACCCGACTCTATCCGAAGCGGTTAGGGAGGCGGCTCTCGCAGCTGACAAACGCGCATTGCATATGTGATGCGCGCGCATAGGCAAGGTTTTGATGATAGTATTCAGTCATCGAAACCTTGCCAAACACAATTAACAACTGCAAATATTAAACTTAACAAAGTTTTACACTCGCGCTGGTTTCATTGTTTCGCTAAGGTCTCCACAACCTGAGGTCAAGGAGGCCAGTTATGCAGTTCCAGTCCAGTTTCGGTCCAATCCCGTCCCAGTTCGATCCCAAGCGCAACACGCAGCAGCCGGCTGATGCTGCCGACTTCCAGATCACGCAACACGCACCGGGCAATCAGGCTGCCACGCAGCAGCCCACAACGCTCAATCATCATGCGACGCAGATGCAGCAGACGCAGATGCAGGCGCCGCTGGTGAACTCCATGCAGTCGCCGCTTTCCGGCAGCGCTTCGGAAGTCTTCAACCGGGCCCGCGTCATCAGCTTCACCGAGCCCACCCGCGCTGAGCTGAATTTCCGGACTGAAAACACCGATTTCAAGAATTCGCTGGTGATGTACAAGCTCGCAGGTGACGGCACCGTCAAGGAGACGAACGTCGTCTTCCCGAATGCCTCGATGATCGGCGATGGCGGCCAGCTCCAGCCCGGCAATTCAAAGGTCGAGCTCGATTTCAACGCGGGTGACCAGGTCGGTTTTGCCATGGTCCCCAATGCCTTCCGCAATCCGCAATCGCGTGAGCTGCTCGCCCGCCAGGACGGCCAGTTCGCGCTTGTGAATGAAAGCGGGAAGCCCTCCAATCTCTTCAACGAACATCCCGGCGGCATGAATCTCGTTCATATCGACCCGTTCGGCAACATGAACCCGATCAATGGCGAATACGGCAACAAGCTGTTCCACACCACCGGAAACATGGATCAGGGCATCCAGACCAATGTGGACGGGCACGATCATGCCGATCAGGTCGTCGACCCTGACGGCGGCAGAATGTTCATCGGCATGGACGACCGCTATGCACCGGAGAACCCCGGTCGGGAAAGCCTGATCTTCCAACTGGATATCGGCCAGAACAATGCCCGCGCGCTGAGCGAACCGCTGATCTCGGACCGCCCGGGCAGCTTCCGTGACATGGCGGGCGCCGACTGGCAACTCACCGCCGACGAAGCCATGGCGGCCGCCCACAGCTTTGATCGTGACGGTGACGGGCGCCTGAATCAACAGGAATGGGCCGAATTCGCACCCATGCTCAACCTGACCCCCGAGGACCACAAGCATCTTTTCGGCCCGAAGGGACGGGGCGACATCGTGGGCCTCGTCGACATGCTGCGCGCGGGTGACAGGAACGGGAGCGGCACGATCGACGCACCCGAAGTACTGGATCTGAGCCGCCATCTCAACGGTAACGATCCGAACCGGATCCAGAGCTTCCGCGAGGCGGCAGGCTTCGACTGGCAGCTCGATTTCGAGGAATTCATCTCCACCGCCGAGTCGCATGACGCGCAGAAGGACGGCTTCAGCCAGGAGGAATGGAACCGCTTCGCACCTGTTCTCGGCTTCAGCCCGGAAGACCGCAACCTGTTCCTGGACCAGATGGGCAAGTTCAATGTCCAGCAGTTCAAGGCGGTATTCCAACTGGCCGACGGCGATGCTGACGGCAGGCTGAACCCGCATGAAGCGGTGGAGATGCGCCGGATCGTGCATGAGGAATTCGGCCCCGTCGATTTCCCCAAATCCTGAATTCAGGTGCCGCGCCAGCTGATCCGGTGGCGCGGCGAAACACAGCCGTGACAGGGCCTGAACCATCATGCGGTTTCCGCGCAAGCGGGGGCCGCATGATGCCGTGTGCAATCTGATCAGCGCCTGCGGGCGCGCCGCTCCTCCTCCAGGCGCAGGCTGCGCGCATGCACCCGCCCGGTCGCATTCAGGAGATAGGGCCGGCGCAGGTTGAAAACCTCATGCAGCATGTCTTCGATATGATGTGCGTAGAAAGGCTTCTGCAGAAATGTCGTGAAACCGAAATGCCGCGAGGCCGTTTCGATCTTCTCCGAACCCGGCGCGGAAATCAGGACCAGAGCGGTCCGGGGCGCGACATCCTTGACCTGACAGGCCGTCTCCAGCCCGTCCATCCCACCCAGGTTCAGATCAATCAGGGCGACGTCGTAGGCCGTTGCGCGCATCAGCTTGACGGCATGCACGCCGGAATCGGTTTCCTCGATATCCAGATCGAAACGCGACTGACGCATCAGCTTGCGCATCAGGGCCCGCGTCGTCTCGGAACCCTCGACGAGCAATGCCCGGGTCGGCTTGCGCATACGCATCACGGCCTGCATCAAGCCCGCAATATGGGTTTCATCGTAGGGTTTCTTCAGAAATTCATAGGCGCCCAGTTCGTTGGAAAGTGCGACCCAGCGGCTGAGCACCCTGTCCGACATCAGCACTGTCAGCGGCTGGACACTCTCCTGCCGCGCGATGACGACGGCCTCGGCGCCGCTGATACCAGGCATCTTGACGTTGATGAAGAGTATATCCGGGCGCGCGCCCGTCATCGCCTTGACGGCCGCTTCCCCGTCACCGACCTCGGAAATCCGCACCGGACCGACGGCAGCGCGCACCGCATCGGCAACATCAGCGCGCTGCTGCGCGTCGGGCTCGGCGACCATGACATGCAGCGGCGCGCCTGCGCCTGCGCCTGCACCTGCGTCACTGGCTGATTCACTGCCGGTCGTCACGATGCCCGTCTCCTTTCCGTTGCGGGTCAAATTATCAATGAAAACTTGTCACTCTGCTACCAGAAATAACGCAACGTCATGCCTGCCGCCAGGCGATCCGCATGTTGCGCACGGTTACTCTGAAACGCGGTAGGAGAAAAGAAATTTGCGGCAAAGATTGACTTTTCGCATCGGAACCGGCAATCACACCGCAATGCGCGGGTCGGCGACGGCACGCGTATTTCTTGACGCACCCGTGGATCGGTTCCGGCTCCTGCCGTGATCCGGCCTGTCGTTCACCGTACGAGGTCTCCTCGCGCGATGAAAGAGGAGGGCGCGTTCCTCGCAAACGAAAAACGCAGATCTGAGGATACGCGACTATGTCGAAGCGCATTCAGGCGAAGTATAAAATCGATCGCCGCATGGGCGAGAATATCTGGGGCCGCCCCAAGAGCCCCGTCAACCGCCGCGAATACGGCCCCGGCCAGCACGGCCAGCGCCGCAAGGGCAAGCTCTCCGACTTCGGCACGCAGCTGCGCGCCAAGCAGAAGCTCAAGGGCTATTACGGCAACATCACCGAGAAGCAGTTCCGCCGCTATTACGCCGAAGCGATCCGCATGCGGGGCGATTCCGGTGAGAACCTGATTGGTCTGCTCGAGCGCCGTCTTGATGCGGTGGTTTACCGCGCGAAATTCGCGCCGACCCCCTTCGCCGCGCGCCAGTTCGTCAATCACGGCCACATCACCGTGAACGGACGGCGCACCAACATCCCGAGCTTCCTGGTGAAACCCGGTGACGTCGTCGAGGTGAAGGACAGCTCCAAGCAGCTCGTGATCGTGCTGGAATCGGTGCAGCTCGCCGAGCGCGACGTACCTGATTACATCGATGCGGATCATTCCAAGATGAAGGCGTCCTATACCCGCATCCCGACCCTGTCGGAGGTGCCCTACGCCGTTCAGATGGAACCCAATCTCGTGATCGAGTTCTATTCGCGCTGATTGCCGCGAACCCTTCCGGAAACGATCGGGCCGCCCTCTCGGGGCGGCCCTTTTCGTTCAGGCGGTGACTTTGGTCGCTTCAAAAGCGGGCACATCGGCGGCGAAGCGATTCATGAAGCCGTCGAGCGCGGGATGACTCTTGCGATAGGCACCCTCGAAACGCAGATCCATGTGGCCAAGCGCACAGGCCACCGAGATGGTGCCGGCATCGACCTTGCCGGTAAATTCGGAGGCCTGCTCTGCCAGCGCATCGAGTGCGCGCGCAACCTTGCCCTGCTGGTATTCCAGCCATTTGGCCTCGTGGTGAGCAGGATCGCGCCAGCGCCCCTCATAAAGGATGAGGATATTGGCATCCACGAGCCCGTCAGCCAGCGCCTGCAGGCGCAGCACCGGCAAACGCGCAGCGCCCTGCGGGAGCAGCTTCCCGCCACCGGCGAGATGGTCGAGATATTCGACGATGACACGCGAATCGTACCAGGTGGTGCCGTCATCCTCGATCAGGACCGGGATCTTGCCGAGCGGGTTCTGCTTGCGCAGGCTGTCGCCCGGATCGGCGGTGTCGGCGCCTTCCACTTTGAGCCGGTCCGACAGACCGAGGACCGATGCGGCGATCTTAACCTTGCGACCGAAAGGTGACGGCGGCGACGTGCGCAAAATCATGATTTTCCTCCCTTGAATGACATGCATGCCCATGGTTACGCAGGCGGCGGCACGAGGCCAAGCCGGCACGCGGCGATTCACCGGCCCGCCCATGCATCACCATATGAGCGTATGGCGCATGTCCCGCGTGGAAAAACCGGATCGCACGCCTTGCCCGCGAGCGCGTCGCGGATATTGTGAAATCATGACGCTTTCATCCGACGAAATCGCCCGCTATGCCCGCCATCTCGTGCTCTCCGATATCGGGGGACCTGGTCAGGCGAAGATCAAGGCCGCACGGGTACTCGTGATCGGCGCCGGCGGGCTCGGCGCGCCGCTCCTGCAATATCTCGCAGCGGCGGGGGTGGGGCATCTCGGCATCGCCGATGACGATACGGTCGATCTCTCCAATCTCCAGCGCCAGATCATCCACGGCACCCCGGATATTGGTCGCGCGAAGGTGGATTCCGCCGCAGATGCCATCGCCCGGCTGAATCCCCATGTGATGGTCCAAGCGCTCCGCTTGCGCATCACGCCGGAGAATGCGCGCGATCTGATCGCGGATTACGATATCGTGGCGGAGGGCTCGGATAATTTCGAGACGCGTTACGCTGTCTCGGATGCCTGCTTTCACACCCGCAAACCGCTGGTCACGGCGGCGCTCGGCCAGTTCGATGGCTCGCTGACAGTGCTGCGCCCCTATGAGCGAGATGCCGAAGGGCAGCTGAATCCGACCTATCGCTGCCTCTTCCCCGACCCGCCTCCGCCCGGCGCGGTTCCCACCTGCGCGCAGGCGGGGATACTGGGCGCGCTCGCCGGCGTGATGGGATCGCTGATGGCGATGCAGGTTCTGCGCGAGATCACCGGCTTCGGCGAGGATATGGTCGGGCGGCTGCTGATGCTGGATGCGCGTTCCATGCGTTTCGACATGATGCGCTACCGCCGGGATCCGGCCAACCCGCTTAATGGCGATCACGCCGCGACACGGTGAAGACACCGCGCGATCAGGCGCCGAACCGTGCGAAACTGACCCGTGTCTCGCCGTAATCGCGGGCTTCGAGCAGGGTGAAACCCTCCGGCAGCAGATCGGTGGCCTCGCTGCTCTCCTCCACCACGACGAGCGCGCCCGGTCGCATCCAGCCGCCCTGGGCGCAGGCTTTGAGCGCGCGCGGCGCGAGATCGCGGCCATAGGGGGGATCGCAGAAGACGAGATCGGCGGGGGTGAACTTGTCGGCGGCACCGAGCCGCGTCGCATCGCGCCGGAACAGGCGGGTGACGCCACCGAGCCCGAGCGCCTCGACATTCTCGCGAATCAGCCCGCGTGCCTGGGCGCCGTCATCGACGAAGAGTGCGAACGCCGCGCCGCGCGAAAGCGCTTCGAGACCAAGCGCTCCGGTCCCGGCGAAGAGATCGATCACACGTGCACCCGCGCAGGCATCGTCATGGCCATGCGCGAGGATGTTGAAGATCGCCTCGCGCAGGCGATCGGATGTCGGGCGGATCGGACCGGGCTTTCCCGCCCCCTTGCCCGGCCCGCCCTTCGGCCCGACGATCGCACGCCCGCTGAGACGCCCGCCCACGATACGCATGACGGATCAACTCCGCGGCGCCTTGTTCGGCCCCTTGTTAGGCCCCTTGGCGGGACCGCGCCCGGACGGGCCGGACGGCCGCCCCTGCGGTTTGCCACCGGGTTTGCCGAAAGGTTTGCCACCGCCTCTGCCAAAGGGCTTGTCACCGGGTTTGCCGAACGGCTTGCCCCCGGACGCGCCGGCGCGACGGCCGCCGGAAGGCCCACCCTCGGATGAGCGGCCCTGATAGGGTTTCTTTTCGAACGGACGGCCACCACGAGATTCACCACGCGTATCGTTCGCGCGATCACCGGGCCGGTCCCCGAACTTGCCGGCAGGGCGCCCCGAACCACGGGCGGGCGGTTTTCCGCCGGTGCGATCATCACGATACGCCGCACGTTCCGTGCCCTCGCCTGCGCGCTTGTCGAAACCGCGCCCGCCGGCGGGGCGGCTCGCGGCTTGCTTGCCGAAAGCCGGACGTGCGCCGCCCGGTGCGGACGAAGCGCCACCGCGCCCTCTGCCCGTCTGTCCCTCGCTTCTCTGCCCCCTGCCCGTCTCCGGAACCGTGCGTGGCGCATCGGCGGGATCGGCCTTCACCCGCTCGACCAGCACGCGGTTGCCGCTCTTTTGCGAGATGGCGCCGACGCGCTCGTGCTTGCGCGTCGCCGAAGCCTCGCGGGCGGCCTTCGGATCGGCATCGCGGCGCTTTCGGAAGATCGGCCCCTCTGGTGCCTCGTCCGCCCGCCAGACGCTGGCCTTGACCGTGCGATCCCAGGCCGGACGGCGCGGCGGACCTGCCGGAGCCTCGCCGGGCTTGCCAAATGCCTTCTCACCGAACTTCTTCTCACCGAACTTACCGCCCGGCTTGTCCCCGAATTTCTTGTCACCAAATTTCTTCTCGCCGAACTTCCTGTCGCCGCCGGCCGTGCCGCCGAAGCGCTTGTCGCCGCCTCCGGGCTCGGGAGCACGGCTCGGCGCCGGCTTCCTGTCACCCTTATGCGCCCATGCCGGCGCTTCCGGCTCGGGAGGCAGCGGTTCGCGCACGGGGCTGGCGAAATCAACGCCCGCCTCGCTCGCGAGCTTGTCGCCGAGTTGATCCTTCAGCACCCGGGTGCGCACCTCCTCGACCTGCCCGATGGGCAGATCACCGAGCTGGAACGGCCCGAAGGACAGGCGCAGGAGGCGGTTCACGCGCAGGCCCAGATGTTCGAGGATGCGCTTCACCTCACGGTTCTTGCCCTCACGCAGGCCCAGCGTCATCCAGGCATTGTCACCCTGCACCCGGTCGAGCTTGGCCTCGATCGGCCCGTATTCCATCCCGTCCACGACGAGACCATCGGCGATCGTATCGAGCCGGGCCTGATCGATCACCCCATGAGCGCGCACGCGGTAGCGGCGCAGCCAGCCGGTATCGGGATGCGCGATCACCTTGGCGAGGCCGCCATCATTGGTGAGCAGCAGCAATCCCTCGGTATTGATGTCGAGACGCCCCACCGCGACGACGCGCGGCAATTCCTCGGGCAATTCGTCGAACACCGTGGCGCGCCCTTCCGGGTCGCGGGCGGTGGTCACGAGGCCGCGCGGCTTGTGATAGAGCCACAGCCGCGTGCGCTCCTTGACTGGCAGCGGCTCGCCGTCGATCAGGATCACATCCACAGGCGTGACGTTGCGCGCCGGTGAATCCAGCACCTCGCCGTTGAGGCTGACGCAGCCCGCCACGATCAGCGCCTCGGCATCGCGGCGCGAAGCGACGCCGGCACGGGCGATGACCTTGGCGATGCGATCGGGTGCTGCGGGGTCGCGCGGGGCGGCGGGCGCGGTGGCGCCGGCGCTTTTCTTGCTGCCGTGGGGTTTGCCGCCGGGCTTGCCGCCGTGGGGTTTGCGCCCCTTGTCGCCCGGTGCGGCGCCTCGCGCGCGGCTCCCGGGACGGTCGTCTCTGGTTTTCATCATGCGCGCCTGATAGCAGAGTGTGAGGTACGATGCGAGCGGCAAAACACGCTGCGAGCCGAGGGATATCGAAGCCGTGAACGCCAGAGGCCAGCCCGATCCGATGCAGATCGCCTTCGACGAGGCACGCGCAGCCGGCGCACGCGGGGAAGTGCCTGTCGGCGCCGTGGTGGTTTGCGGCGAAAAGCTGCTCGCAAGGGCGGGAAACCGTACCCGCGAGGACAGCGATCCCACCGCCCATGCCGAAATCCTCGCCATTCGCGAGGCGGCCCGCATCCTCGGCTCCGAGCGGCTGATCGGCTGCGATCTCCATGTGACGCTCGAGCCATGCGCCATGTGCGCAGCCGCCATCTCCTTCGCGCGGATCAGGCGACTCTATTTCGGCGCGCATGATCCCAAGAGCGGCGGTGTCGAGCATGGCGGGCGCTTCTTCGACCAGCCGACCTGCCACCACGCACCGGAGGTCTATGGCGGCTTCCGCGAGCGCGAGGCGGCGGAACTGCTGCGCGATTTCTTCCGCGAGCGGCGCGATGAAACCGGCTGAGCGCGTGGCTCAATTCAAGGGGCGCGCCGCGCCATCGGCAATCGCGAGATGCTGGCTCCCATCCGGCAGATCGGCAAACAAGGCCGGATCCGCCCCGGTCATCCAGACCTGGCCACCAATGGCGGCGAGCAGCCGATAGAGCGCGGCGCGGCGCATCGTGTCGAGATGGGCGGCGACCTCGTCGAGAAGCACGATCGGCGCATGGCCCGTCATGCTGCGCACCAGCGCGGCATGGGCGAGGACAAGGCCGATGAGCAGCGCCTTCTGCTCACCCGTCGAGGCGAGCGCGGCCGGAATGTCCTTTGGGGCATGGCGCACCAGCAGATCGCTCGCCTGCGGCCCGAACAGGGTGCGCCCCGCCGCCCGGTCGCGCCCGCGTTCGCTGCGCAGCCGTTCGCGGTAGGCGTCCTCGGCCTCCAGCGCGGAATGCGCGGCGACGAGATCGTCGGTCTCGCCGGACAAAGCGAGGGCGGCATCGGGGAAGGGCGAGGCGGGATCGTGTTCGCGGGCGATCAGAGCGGCGAGCCGCGTCACCGTCTCGGCGCGGGCGACGGCGACGGCAATGCCGAGTTCAGCCATCTCGCGCTCGACCGCATCGAGCCAGCGCGGATCGCGTGCCCCCTCATCCAGCAGCCGGTTGCGCGAGCGCGTCGCGCGCTCCAGCGCCGCGACCCGGCTGCCATGGCCGGAATCGACGGCGAGCACCAGCCGGTCGAGAAAGCGCCGCCGATCGCCGGCGGGCCCGCGAAACAGGGCATCGAGATCGGGTGTCAGCCAGACGAGGCGCAGATATTCGGCAAAGGCCGCCGGCGATGACACGCTGTCGCCGTCGATCCGGCAGATCCGCGCCGGGCGCCCGCCCTCGGGATCGGGCTGGAGACCGACGCCGCAATTGAGCACCGGCTCATCGGGCCCGCGATCGAGCGCAGCGAAGACCGTGAAGCCGCGCGTACCATGGCGCAGCATCTGCCCGAGATCGGCCCGGCGCAGGCCGCGCCCCGGCGTGAACAGCGAAATCGCTTCGAGGATATTGGTCTTGCCGGCGCCGTTTTCCCCCGACAGCGCCACGAGGGGCGCATCTGTCGCAAGCGACAGCGCGGCATAGGAGCGAAAATCAGTGAGTACAAGACGGGTGATGCGCGTGCGCGCAGAGCCTCCTGCTGCAGCGGCATTTCCGACCGGACCATGTTCAACCATCGCGTCGCGCGCCAATCATCCATCTCCCGGCGCGGGCTGCGCAAACGTCGCCTGCCGGAGGCGCGCCCGCGACGGCGCCGTCACACCCGCATCGGCATCAGCACGTAGAGCGCGACCGCACCCTCGCGGTCCTGAATCAGCGTCGGTGAACCCGGATCGGCCAGTTTCAGGATCGCCGTATCGCCACCGAGCTGGCCCATGATGTCGAGGAGGTAGCGCGCATTGAACCCGATATCCAGCGCCGCCGCCTCGTATTCGACCTCGATCTCCTCTGTCGCCGAACCGGAATCCGGGTTGTTGACAGTGAGCGTCAGCCGGCCATCGGCCAGAGAGAGCTTCACGGCACGCCCACGCTCGGAAGAAATCGTGGAGACGCGGTCGACGGAGCGGGCGAACTCGTCGCGATCGACGATCAGCGTCTTGTCGTTGCCCGCAGGAATGACCCGCTGATAATCGGGGAAGGTCCCATCGATCAGCTTCGAGGTGAGGACCACGCCGCCGAAATTCAAGCGGATCTTGGCCGCGGAGAGCTCCACCTGGATGGCGTCACCGGAATCCTCGAGCAGCTTGAGGATTTCCGCCACGGCCTTGCGCGGCACGATCACGCCGGGCATGCCGGTTGTGCCTTCCGGCGCCGGCACCTCGACACGGGCGAGGCGATGCCCGTCCGTCGCGACCGCACGCAGAACGGGGCCCTCGTCGCCATCGATGGCATGGAGATAGATGCCGTTGAGATAGTAGCGCGTCTCCTCCGTCGAGATGGCGAATTGCGTCTTCTCGATCAGGCGCTTGAAATCACCCGGCGGCACCGCGAAGGCATGGCCCATCTCGCCGGCGGCGATATCGGGGAAATCCGTTTCCGGGAGCGCCTGCAGCGTGAAGCGCGAGCGCGACGAGCGCAGCACCATCTGGGTGGAATCACCGCTCACTTCCAGGGAGATCTGCGCCCCGTCGGGCAGCTTGCGCACGATGTCGTAGATGACATGCGCGGGCACCGTTGTGGCGCCGGGCTGCGTGATCTCGGCGACGATCGTCTCCGTCACCTCCATGTCGAGATCGGTCGCCTTCAGGCGAAGACCGCCGTCATCGGCGCGCAGCAGCACGTTCGACAGGATCGGAATGGTGTTGCGCCGCTCGACGACGCGGTGCACATGGCCCAGCGCCTTCAACAATGCGGCGCGCTCGACTGTCACTTTCATGGCCGACCCGTAAGGCTGGAAATCAAGGAACGCTCATCAACGCAACGTGCCGCATCGCAACGCGTTACGCCATGCGGCGGGGCGGCAGATTGGCCAAGCTGGCAGGGAAACGCAAGGAGTTTCGCGTTTCCTCACTGCCGATTTCGCGATTGCGAACAGGTTTTTCAATCCTGCAGCATGCGCTTGAGCAATTCGACTTCTTCGCTCATCGCCGCATCCTCACCCAGCGCCTTCTCGATCTTGCGCACGGCGTGCAGCACGGTGGTGTGATCGCGCCCGCCGAAGCGGCGCCCGATTTCCGGCAGCGAGCGCAGGGTCAGCGACTTGGAGAGATACATCGCGATCTGGCGCGGGCGCACCACGGCGGCGGTACGTCGCTCGGAGAGGATGTCGGAGCGCGAGACATTGTAGCGCGAGGCGACCAGTTTCTGGATATCCTCGATCTTGACGCGCTTGGGCTCACGGTTGCGCACCAGATCGCGAATGGCGTTTTCCGCCGTGTCGAGGGTCACGGCGGCACCGGTCAGCGTGGCATGGGCGAGCAGCCGGTTCACCGCACCCTCCAGATCGCGCCCATTGGTGGTCACGTGCCGTGCCACATAGGCGATCACGTCATCGCTGACATCGAAGCCGGCATGCTCGGCCCGCACGGCGGCGATGCGCGTCGTGAGGATCTTGATGCGCAATTCCTCGTCGAGGGAACCCACCTCGACCACGAGCCCGCCGGCAAGCCGCGAGCGCGCCCGCTCGTCGAGGCTCTCGAGATCGGAGGGTGGCCGGTCGGCGGCGATCACCACCTGACGCCCGGCATCGATCAGCGCGTTGAGCGTATGGCCGAATTCCTGCTGGATGGTGCGGCCCTGGATGAACTGCACATCATCGAGGATCAGGAGATCGATGCCGCGCAGCTTTTCCTTGAAGGCGTGCGACGTCTGCGCCTTCAGGGAGGCGACGAAGCCGTACATGAAGCGATCGGCAGTGAGATAGATCACCCGCTTGCCGAGACCCCGCGCCTCGTGCCCTACCGCATGCAGCAGATGCGTCTTGCCAAGACCAACGCCCGCATGGACGAAGAGCGGATTATAGAGCGCCGAGCCCTCGTGCCGGGCCACGCGGTCGCCGGCAGCATGGGCGAGCGCATTGGAACGCCCGATGGCGAAATTCTCGAAGGTCAGACGCTGGTCGAGCGGTGCGCCGGCAATGTCGACCGCAGCATCCGTCTCGCTGCCACGCGCCGGAGAGGCACCGCGTTCCGCGCTCGCGGCGTGCCTGCCCGAACGGGCGTCATCACCGTCGAGGAAGCCGACCCGGCCCGCTGCCGCGGGCGTCCGCGCATCCCGGCCCTCGGTGAGCGGCATGCGCACCGTATCGGCATGACCGGAGGCGGGCTGCGTCGCGGCGGGAGATTGTGCATCAGCATGCGCGCGGCGCTGGCTGGCCGGCTCGCGCATCATCGCCCCGCGCACGCTCAGAGCGAGACGCTCGATGCGCGAATCCTCGGCACGGTAGATCGCGAGTACGCGATCATGATAATGCGCCTCGATCCAGCTCTTCAGGAAGCGCGTCGGCACGCTGAGACGGGCGCATCCGGCCTCGCAGGCAGTGAGTTCAAGGCGCGCAAACCAGCTGGTATAGACATCCTCGCCGAGTTCGGCGCGCAGGCGGCGCTTGACGCGCGCCCAGACTTCACCGGCATCACCGCCCGACGTCCCGGTATCCTGACCCTGCATGTCGTTGTGAACACCCTGATGTGTTTCGAGCGGCGCCTTCGTGCCACAAAGGCCATTGTCGGGATCGCCGCCGGGACGCGCCACCGGCTGCGCTCCGCTCCCCTGTCTCGTCGTTTTCAAAGCGGAGGCCGCGCCCCGATTTCGATCCTCTCCGCTCATGAGCATGTCTTTCGTGCCTCCTCACACCGACGAAAAAACGAGCGCCGCCCCGCCGCAAACGGTGCGCAAGCGTCGGAAGATTTCTTTTTCTGCCACGGGCCGTTTGCAACAGGCCACGCAGCCCGATCCTCGTGACCACATGGTCACAGGGTTGACGCGATACTCAACCTGTCAGGGGATACGCGGGAGAGCGTGTTGCAATCAGCCTCTATTCATGCGCATCGCTGTCGAAGACTGTGCCTTTACAAGGTTTTTGCCATCGCACAACAATGCAGCCCCCATGAATAAAAGTTGATAGTGCTTATTTTTTCCCGATTACTCACCGCGCCACCGGCGAAGTCCCTGAACTCTACACAGCCCCTCGGGGGGGTGCAACAAAATGATTCGAAAATTTCGCGCATTCGATTCGCCGCGCGCAACGCTGGCTGCACATGCCGCAATAAGCCTCTGTCACCCTTACCGTTTTGTGTACAAATCATGTCGCGAGCGTCAGATACCCGCCGCTCAGCCGGCTCAGCGATTCGCGCCACAAACGCCGCACTCCGCTGCCGATCACGAGGCTTACCATCTAAGTAATTAAAATATATAGATAATTTTTGCGCACCCGCCAGCATCGGCTTGAATGAGCGCGACCTTGTGTTTGCCCGGGAGTCAAGTGGAACGAAACCGGAAATATGACCGGACAAGTCGGCATTGCGACATTTCGCTGCCGCAAGATCCGCAGCGCCCGGCCCCGACCATACCGATTTCCAGCGCCTCATCCGGCGCGAAAGCTGTTCGCAAACGCAAAACGCCCGGCCAGGGGCCGGGCAATTTCAGATCGTAGTCATCAAGAAAAGCGAAGTATTCACAACAGACGCATGATGCGCCCGCGCATGACCGCGCCTCAGCTCGCCGGAGCGGCCACCGCCTTGACGCGATGGGCCAGGCGCGAAACCTTGCGTGAGGCGGCGTTCTTGTGAACGATGCCCTTCTGCGCCGCGCGCACGATGACCGGCTCGGCCGCCTTCAGCGCAGCCTGGGCGGCACTGGCATCACCGGAGGCAATCGCCTCTTCGACCTTGCGAATGAAGGTACGCATGCGCGAACGGCGCGCCTTGTTGACTGCCGTGCGCTTGACGATCTTGCGCGTCATCTTCTTGGCCGAAGTGGTATTGGCCATGTCTGTCGACCCCGTTTGTTCAAAGCCCTACCCCGGCAGGTGCCCGTCTGGGCCTGCGGAGGGTCGGCGAATTTCTGGCTAACCCGTCGGCGTGTGCACCCTGCGCAACACGTCCCGTGAGCCCGGGCTTATATCGTTTGCACCATCGCGCGTCAACGCGTTTCCCGCAAAAACAGCGCCCGCACAACGCATCCCTCAATCGGCCCCGATCAGCGCCGCGAAACGGGTGAGATCGACATTGCCGCCGGAGAGAATCACACCGACGCGCTTGCCGGTGATTTCGTCACCCGCAGCGAAGGCCGCCGCCGCCGCAAGGCAGCCCGTCGGCTCCACGATCAGCTTCATCCGCTGGGCGAAGAACCGCATCGCCGCGACCAGCGCCGCGTCGCTGACGGTGACGATGTCATGCACCCGCTCGCGAATGATGGGGAAGGTGCGCGCCCCGAGATAAGGCGTCATCGCGCCATCGGCGATGGTATGCGGCACCGGGATCGTCACGACCTCGCCCTTGCGCAGGCTCTGCTGGCCGTCATTGCCGGCTTCCGGCTCGACGCCGATCACCGCGCAATCCGGCGCGAGCCGGCCCGCCGCCAGCAGGCCGCCCGCGAGCAGGCCGCCACCGCCCAGACAGACATAAAGACGATCGAGCGGGCCGACCTCCTCCAGGAGTTCCAGCGTGGCGGTACCCTGCCCGGCCAGAACGTCGTCATGATCATAGGGCGGGATCAGGGTGAGACCGCGCTCGCGTGCGAGCGTCTCGCCGATCGCCTCGCGCGATTCGCTGAAGCGGTCGTAGCTCACCACCTCGCCGCCATAGCCGCGCGTCGCCGCAACCTTGATGGCAGGGGCGTCATGCGGCATCACCACCGTCACCGGTACGCCGAGCAGCCCGCCGGCGCAGGCGATGGCCTGGGCGTGGTTGCCCGAGGAATAGGTCACCACGCCGCCCTTGCGCTGCGCCGCGTCGAGCGCCGCAATGGCGTTATAGGCGCCGCGAAACTTGAAGGCGCCGGTACGCTGCAGATTCTCGGCCTTGAAATAGAACGAGGCCCCCGCCAGCGCATTCGCCGTGCGCGAAGTCAGAACCGGCGTGCGATGCGCCACGCCTTTCAGACGGGCGGCGGCACGCTCGACATCGGCGATGGTGGCGTAACCGGCCGGGCCGGCGGAGACGGGTTTATCGCTCATGCTTCATGCGTCCTTGAAATCGGGCTTGCGCTTGTCGACGAAGGCGGACATGCCCTCCTTCTGATCAGCCGTGGCGAAGACGGCGTGGAAGACACGGCGCTCGAAACGCACGCCCTCGGCAAGCGTCGTCTCGTAGGCGCGGTTGACGCTCTCCTTGACCATCATCGCCACCGGTATCGACATGCCGGCAATGCCGCGCGCGGTCTTCAGCGCATCCTCGAGAAGATCCGCCGCCGGCACGATGCGCGACACGAGCCCGGAGCGCTCGGCCTCCTCGGCATCCATCATGCGCCCGGTGAGGCACATTTCCATCGCCTTGGCCTTGCCGACGAAGCGCGTCAGACGCTGCGTGCCGCCGGCACCGGGCAGAACGCCGAGCTTGATCTCGGGCTGACCGAATTTCGCGGTCTCCGAGGCGATGATGAAATCACACATCATGGCGAGTTCGCAGCCACCGCCCAGCGCGAAGCCCGACACCGCCGCGATGATCGGCTTGCGCCGGCCTGCGACCCGGTCCCAGGCGGTGATGAAATCGTCGAGATAGGTCTGCGGGAAGGTCAGATCCTGCATTTCCTTGATATCGGCCCCGGCAGCGAAGGCCTTCTCGGATCCGGTGATCACGATGCAGCCGATCGCGGCATCCTTCTCGAATCCGTCGAGCGCCGTGTTGATCTCGGCAACGACCGTGGAATTGAGCGCGTTGAGCGCCTGCGGGCGATTGATGGTGATCAGGCCGACGCCGCCGTCGCGGGTATCAGCGAGAATGGTCTCGTAGGTCATCGCAGCCTCCTCGTCTCCGTGCCCCGCAGCGGGGGCCTTTTCGCTTTCCTCTATGGCTAGAGAAGCGTTGGCTCACGCGCAACGGGAAAGCGCGCCTGCCCCCATGCGCCATTTGATCGACAGATACCGGCAACCATGCGAGGAGACGCGTAGAGAATGCGCGGAGTCTCATCATCATGCCGTCGGAGATCGACTTTGCCGGGATCGGCGCCTTTGCAGCCGCCCTGTTCATCGCCGCCGCCTCGCCAGGGCCGGGCGTCGCCGCCCTGCTCGCGCGCGTGCTCGGACGCGGGCCGCGCGGTGCCTTCGCCTTCACTTTCGGTCTGGCCTTCGGTGACGTCATCTGGCTCGCCTTCGCCATGGCCGGGCTGATCGCGCTGGCGCAGAGCTTCGCCGGCCTCTTCCTCGTGGTGAAATATGCGGGCGCAGCCTATCTCGCCTATCTCGCCTGGCGGCTTTGGACCGCACCGGTCAGCGGGCGGGACATCCATGCCGATACGCGCCGCGAATCGCCGGTGAAGCTGTTCCTCGCCGGCCTGGCCGTGACCATGGGCAATCCCAAGGTAATGGTCTTCTACGTCGCGCTCGTCCCGCTGATCTTCGATCCGACCCGGCTCGGCCTCACCGGATTCGTGCTCGCCTCCCTGGTGGCGCTCGCCGTGCTGGCCGTGGTCTTCGGCATCTATATCGGCCTCGCAGCACGCGCGCGCCGCCTGTTCACCTCGCCACGCGCCCTGCGGCTGGTCAATCGCGGATCGGGCACGGTGATGGCCGGCGCCGCCATCACCATCGCGACGCGGTAACGGCGATCGGGTACGCCGGCAGACAGGCCGCGCGGGATCAGACGTCCCCGCCGACCTTGCGTTCCGCAGGCGCCCGGTCGCTCCCATCGTGATCACCCGGCTCCTGTTCTCCCGCCGCCTCTCGCGCAGATTCCTCCTGTGCGGCCTCCTCTTGCACAGCCTCCTCTTGCGCAGCCTCTTCCTGTGCAGCCTGCTCGGCCTCTGCCTCGGCCTGCTCGACCGCCCAGACGCCGGCCGCTTCGACCGCGACGGGCGAGGAGGTGGGCAGCACGGAGAGGTAGCTCTGCGTCTCGTCCGTCGGAGTAACGGCCCGTTGTGTCATGCGGTACAGCGCGTAGAGCGCGATGGCGGCGAAAGTGCCCCCCAGAACCAGCCAGAAGGCGAACGGGCCGACCTCCTGCATCGCCCAGCCCGTCACCAGCGGGCCGCCGATCGCCCCGAGCCCGAAGGTGAAAACGAGCCCGCCGGATGCAGCCGGCATGTCGTCGGCATCGAGATAATCGTTGGTATGGGCCAGAAGCAGCGCATAGAGCGGCGTCGTCACCCCGCCGGCGAAGAAGGCGGCCGCCATCAGCGGCCACAAACCGCCGCCGGTGAACCAGCCGATCGTACACGAAACCATTCCCAGAGCGGCCGCGCCGAAGATCAGCTTGCGCCGGTCCATCTGGTCCGAGAGCCAGCCGATCGGGTATTGCAGAAGCAACGCACCGGCGAACAGCATCGCCACGAACAGCGCGATCTGCGAAGCCGTCATCCCGATCTGGCTGCCGAAAACCGCGCCCATGCCCGATTGCGTCGCATAGATGCTGCCCAGCAGGAATATCCCCGCAGTCCCCAGCGGCGAGCCACCGAACAGCGCACGCAGGGACATCGGGCGCGCCACCTCGACCATCGGAGCCGGGGTCACGGAAAGCAGAATCGGCGCGAATGAAATGGAGACGAGAATGGATGCACCGATGAAAAGCACAGAAGTGCCGGCATCACCGGTCGTCAGCAAGCCCTGCGCGCCGATGATGCCGAGTGTCTGCGCGATCATGTAGGCCGACAGCACCGAGCCGCGGGTTTCGTTGGTGGAGGCGTTGTTGAGCCAGCTCTCGGCAACGACGTAAATGCCCGACATGCAGAAACCGATCAGCACCCGCAGCAGCGTCCAGGCAATGGGATCCGCCAGCAGCGGAAAGGCGATCAGCCCCGCCGACATGAAACTGCCCAGAGCCGCGAAGACCCGCACATGCCCGACCCGCCGGATCAGGATCGGGGAGAAACGCGCGCCGGAGAGAAAACCGATGAAGTAACCCGATGTGACGATGGCGAGCTCGGCGGACGAGAAATTCTCGATTCCGCCGCGCAGGCCGATCAGCGTGAAATGCATGCCGTTGCCCAGCATGATCAGCACGATACCGAGCAGGAGCGCCCAGACTCCCGAAAACACATGCAGCATGAAACGCCCCGTCCGATTCCGGCTTCAGCCCGGATTTGAAATGTTGCACAATCATGTCGATGGCGCTGTTGCTGCAACGCCGCATTCCTGTCGATTCGCGACGCGTGACCCGCGCCACCGGCTTCCAGGCAACTCAGCGCAACTGCGCACGATAGGCCATGGCAGCGTTTACCGCACGGCTGCGAAGCTGGCTTTCGCGCAGAACAAGCGCCGTCGCGGCGGGAAGTGTGGCGGCAGCGAGGAACATCGTTGCGGGACCGTAAGCGTCTGCCGCCATACCTGCGACAGATGGCCCCAGAACACTCCCCGCCGCACTCGCCACGAGCGCAGCCGTGAAGCCGAGCGACGGAAGCGCCGGAAACAGGCGTTCCGACCAGAAGGCGAGCACGGCGCTCGTCATCATCACATGCAGGCCCTGCAACCCGGCAGAGGGCACGAGCCCCACCCAGCTGCCAGGCAGGAGCGCCGCGAACGCGAGGGACAACGCGCCCGCCAGCATGAGGCCACGCAGCAGCCAGGGCAGCCCGATCACCGCCTCGATGCGCCCGGTGAGGAGACCGGTGAGGCCGAAGAGGCCGTAGATCAGAAAAACCATGGCGGGTGTCGCGGCAACCGGCAACCCGGCCACGCCCCCGCTCTCCAGCATGTGATCCCCGGCAAAGGCGATATAGATCGCGGAAATCGTGCCGTAGACGAAGGCGATGACAAAGAGCGGCAGCGCCTCGATCCGCAAGAGATGGCGCCATCCACGTTCGGGCAGCCCCTCGGGATCCCTTTCGATCTCGCGCAGAACCAGCCAGTTGACGATCAGCGCGACAGCGCTCGCGAGCGCGAAGAAAGCCCAGCACACACGCCATGAAACGCCTGTCAACGCCATCAAGAGCGCCGCGATGCCGGCACCGGCAATGCCGATACTGGTGCCGGTGCTGATCCGTGACAGCGCCGTCGGCCTGTCGACATCGAACACCTTGCGGTGAACCGCATCATTGAAAGGTGTCCATGCGAAGCCGGCGCTCGAGGCGACGAGGAACACGCCGATGGCAAGGACGAGAAGGTTTGGCGCGAGCGCGACGAGCACCATACCCGACGTGGCCGCGACCAGCCCGGACAGGACCGGCGCTTCCGGCCCCCGCTTGATCAGCAGAACCTGCGCAATGATCAGACCCAGGAAGAAGCCGAAGAAACCCAGACCCGAAACGAATCCCACAACCGCGCTCGACAGGGCGAATTCAGACCTGAATTCCGGGACGAACAGGCCAAACCCCATCCGTCCGGGTCCGTAACTGATCGCTGTCGCCGCAAACCCGGCAGCCGAGAGGCTCTGGTAATAAGTCATGCACGCCTCCCGCATCCTCGCGGGAAACGCATGCGCGGGCCGGGAGGTTCCGGCCCGCCTTCCCCCTCACCGCTCCAGCAGGAAATCCATGACGGCCCTGGTGAATTCCTCGGGTCGTTCGACATTGGACAGATGCGCCGCATCAAGCGTCACGGCCTGCGCGCCGGTAATCGCATCACGGATGAGTTCGCCGTGTTCGGGTGTGGTCGAGGGGTCACGCGCGCCGATCACGACGAGGACGGGCGCCTCGACGGCGCGGATGCTCTCGCGCTGGTCCATGTCGCGGATCGCCTCGCAGCAGGCGGCATAGCCCTGGGCCGGGGTCGCGTGGATCATTTCCCGCACGCGCCCGACCGCCTGCGGGTCGGATTCACGGAATTCCGGCGTGAACCAGCGCTCCAGGGTCGGGCCGGCAATAACGGACATGCCCTGCGCGCGCGCGGTCTCGGCCCGGCTGTTCCAGACATCGGCCGTCCCCATCTGCGCCGCCGTGTTGGCAAGCACGGCCCGTCCGATGCGCTCGCGATGATGGGTCAGCATCCGCATGCCCGTCATGCCACCCATGGAGAGCCCGCACCAATGCGCCTTTTCGATACCCAGCGCATCGAGAATGCCCACCGCATCCTCTGCCAGTCCGGCGAAGCTGTAGGGCCCCTGCGGTGCGTCGCTTGCGCCATGGCCGCGATGATCGTAGCGGATGACGCGGAAATGCGCGGCAAGAGCCGGCATCTGCGCATCCCACATGGCCAGATTGGTTGCCAGCGAGTTCGACAGCATCAGCGGCGGCGCATCATCCGGCCCGTCGATGGCGACCCGGAAATTGCGGCCTGCCACATTGATCTTGTCCATCATGCTCTCCTCCCGACACGCATTGGTTCATCGCGATGCGATGATAACGGCGCGGGAAGCGCTGACGAGAGGCAGCTTTGCCGGATGGGTCGCGCGTTTGCGCGCGGCCTCAGCCGATCTCGGCAACGCCCTCCACGAGGCGTGGCGCGGCATGCAGATAACGCGTGGCCTTGCGTTTGGCGGTGATGTCGTCCCACACACGCCCGACCTGCTCCGCCGTAATTCCTACAGCTTGCGCGACATCGTCGGCGGGTACGCCGTGATTGAGCCCGTAGAGACACAGATCCATCTTGTCGGTGGGCAGGGCGAAGTAGAACTCCTCCTGCGTCTGTGCCAGCGACCAGGTATCGGTGGTGGGCGGGCGGGCGCTGATCTCCGCCGGCACGCCGAGATGATCGGCGAGCTGGTAGACCTGCGACTTGTAGAGATGCGCGATCGGCTTGACGTCGGCGGCGCCGTCGCCGTTCTTGACGAAGAAGCCCTGATCGTATTCCAGCCGGTTCGGCGTGCCGATCACGGCGAAGTTCAGCCGGTCGGCATGGTAGTATTCGATCTGCTTGCGGGTGCGCTGTTTCATGTTGGTGGCGGCCACGATGCCGAGATAGACCTGCGGCGTCAGGCGGTGACGCGTCGTCTCACCCTCGGGCGATTGCACGACCAGCGAGGAGATGTTGTAGCCGGCACGTTCGAGCGAGTTGGCGATCACCACCTTGCAGGCCCAGCCCGGCCCGTATTCCGGAACGATCTCGCGGATGAAGGCGTCGCGACGGCGGTAGCAGCCCATCGCGTCGAGGGTGGGGCCGATATCCTCGATCTCGGCTTCGAGCCCGTAGGTCCGGGCCACGAGCCGGCCGAGGGCGAGGCTCTCGGGATCGGAATCGTTTTCGGGCATGAACAGGCAGAAGACGTTCTTTCCCCCCACCGCCTGCGCGGCGAGCGCGGCGCAGACGCTGGAATCGATTCCGCCGGAAAGCCCGAGCACGAGGCCGCGCTTGCGCAAATCTGCGCGCAATTGCCGGCGAAGCGCCTCGGTGATGCGCGCGACCTCCGCCGGCGCATCGATGTCGAGCACATGCGGGCCGAACGCATCCGGCTTTACGGCAAGGGCTGTCGCGGCATTCATTCTGCGGCCTCCGGAGTTTTTGCGTCGAGGGTTTGTGAGGCCAGACGGCGACTGATCTTGCCGGTATCCGTACGTGGCAGGGTGTCACGGAAGACGATTCGTCTGGGCACCATGAAATCTTCCAGGTTGGCCGCGCAGTGGCGGATCACGTCGCGCTCCTTCACCGTCGCATCACTGCGCACGACGAGGGCGGTCACGGCCTGGCCGAGCACCGGATCGGGAGTGCCGACGACGACCGCCTCGGCCACGCCCGGGCAGGCATGCAGCACCGTCTCGACTTCCTTGGGCGCGACCTTCTCGCTGCGGCTCTTGATGATGTCGTCCTTGCGCCCGACGAAATAGAGATACCCGTCTGCATCCGCGCGGAAGAGATCGCCGGTCATCAGGATGCGCTCACCGGGTGATGTGGCCGGGCGCAGACAGGCGGCGCTCGCCTGCGGATTCTCCCAGTAACCCAGCATCACATGCGGGCCGGCAATGGCGAGCTCGCCGATGGCGCCGGCGGGCAGTTCATGACCGTCATCATCGACGACGAAGGCGCGGGTGCCCGGAATGGCGATGCCGACGGAGCCCGGCTTCGCGTCGAGATCCTCGGGCGGCAGCCAGGTGCAGCGCTTGCACTCGGTCAGGCCATACATTGAATAGAGCGCCACACCCGGCAACAATGCGCGCAGCCGCGCGATATGCGCCGGCGGCAGCGCGGCGGCGGTGTTGGTCACGTAGCGCAGATCGGGCAGGAAGCCCGGTTCGAGATTTTTCATCTGCAGGATCATCGCCGCCATGGTCGGCACCAGCGGCAGGCCGGTGACGCGCTCGCGGCGCATCAGATCAAAGATCGCCTGCGGGAAGGCGAAGGACTTCTCCAGCACCAGCGTCGCGCCCATGCGTACCGCCATGATCAGCTGATACAGCCCGTAATCGAAGGCGATCGGCAGGACATTGAGGATGATGTCGTCGGGCGTGTTGCGCAGATATGTGGTGATCGAGGCGGATGCCGCATCAATATTTTCATGCGCCATCATCACGCCCTTGGGCTGTCCGGTGGAGCCGGAGGTGTAGATCAGCATGGCCAGATCGGAATCGGCGCGATCGGCGCGGGGAAGAGCATCAGTGCAGGAAAGATCGCCTTCCGCCCCCGCGTTGAGCGCCTGCGCGAAGCTCATCGCCGCCACGTCCTCGGGCATCGTCTCGCCAATCGCCGCATCGGCGCGCGGGCCGGCAATGATGGCGATATCGGGACCGGGCGCCTGCGCCAGAGCCGTGCCGGCCACCTTCGCCAGACGGTCGAGGGTGATCAGCGCGCGTGCGCGGCAATTGGCGATGATGTAGGCGAGCTTGTCGGCCTTGGTGGAGGGGTTGATCGGCGAGAACACGCCGCCGGCGCGCGACACCGCATAGATCGCGACCGCCGCTTCCCAGCAATTGTCCATGAAGACCAGCACCCGCTCGCCGGGCTTCAGGCCGGCGGCGACGAGGCTCGCCGCGAGCCTGTCACAGGCTGCGTCGAAGGCGGCGTAGCTCAGACGCGTCTCGCCGTTGACGAGCGCGGTCTTGTCGGGATGGCGCGCAGCAGAAGCGCGCAGGAACGCGTCGAGACGCATGCTGAAAACCTCTCCGTCAGATCACCGCAGAAGGATCGCGGCTCACGCGACGCGCGAGACCTGCTCTTCCTGCCGGCGCGTCACATAGGCGGTGATGCGGTCGATGGAATCGAGATTTTCCGGCATGATGTCCTCGTCGGCGACGCTGATGCCGAAATGGTCCTCGAGGAAGGCGACCAGCTCGAGAATGCCGGTCGAGTCCATCAGGTCGTTCTGGATCAGCGAATCCGAACCCGCGATGGCGCGGCTGTCGTCGCCGAACAGGAAATTCTCGGTGATGAAGCTGCGCAGAGCGGTTTCAATGATGTCGGCCATGCCGGTTCTCCTCGGTGAATGTCGTTCAGGCGGCTGCCCGGTTACGCATGCCCGCCCCGCCGATGAAGCGGGCATGCCAGGTCTGGGTGGAGAGAATGCCGATGAAGGCGGCATTGTCGCGAAAACCGCTCACGCCGCCACGCGCCACTTTCGCGGCGAGTTTGGCGACGGGAGCGGGATTGAACAGGCCGGTCGCGGCAAGCGCTTCCGGCGAGAGTGCCTCGTCACGCAGGCCTTGCGCATGCGCGCCGGCGAAGGCGGCGCTGTCGGGGGCGCGATAGGGCTGCTTGGTGCGCTGTGCGATGTCGTGCGGCAGGAGATCGCCGAACGCCTCGCGCAGAATGTGCTTCTCGCGCAGGCCCTTGAGCTTGAGGCCCGGCGGGATGGCCGCCGCCTGCTCGACCACGCGATGGTCGAGAAAGGGGAAGCGCCCCTCGACCCCATGCGCCATGGCCATGCGATCACCCTGGCTGGAGAGAATGTAGCCAGGCAGGAGAAAGCGCGTTTCCAGGTACTGCGCCTGGTGCAGGGGATGCCAGCGCGCGAAATCCGACGGCAGGGAGGCTGCCATCTCTTCGCGGGCGTCGTAATCGCCGATCTGCGCGCGCAGATCGGGCGAGAAGAACAGCTTCGCCGCCGCCGTCCCGCGCAGGCGCGGACCGTGCGAGAACAGCGGATCCGCCGGATCGTCGGCACCTGCGCCGAAGAAGGCCGCGAGATATTCCGCAGATTGCTTCTGCAGCCCCGGCAGATAGGGATAGAGCCGCCGGAACAGCTGCGGACGCAGCTTCGAGCCCGGCTGGCGGGCGCAGAAGCGGCGCAGCCCCGCCTCCTTGAAAATGTCGTAACCGGCAAAGACCTCGTCAGCCCCCTCCCCGGTCAGCACCACCTTGAAACCCTCGTCGCGCACGAGCTTCGACAGCAGGAAGAGTGGCGCGGGGGCGGTGCGGATCACCGGGCGCTCGGCATGCGCAAGCATCTCCGCGAAAGCCTGGGCGATCTCGCGATCACCGCAATTCACGCAAGCATGACGCGTGCCCAGCGCTGCGACCATGGCCTGCTGCTCGGCGCTCTCGTCATGCTCGGGCGAATCGAAGGTCACCGAGAACGTATGCAGATCCGGCACTTCGCGTGCGGCCAGCGCGCTGGTCAGCGCCGAATCGAAACCGCCCGAGAGATAGGCGCCCACGGGCACATCGGCACGCAGGCGGATGCGCGTGGCATCGGTGAGCATCGCGGCGACGTCTTGCGCCACGCGGGCCGGATCGGCATCGCGCGCGGCATCCGCGTGATCGGGGAAGCTCAATTGCCAATAGGCGTGCTCGCGCATGCCATGGGCATCGACGACGAGGCAATGGCCGGGCTGCAGCTCGCTCACCCCTGCAAACGGTGTGCGCGGGGCGATCGGGGCCCAGAGCGTGAAGATCTGATCGAGCGCGATCGGATCGGGCTGCGGCGCGAAACCGGGCAGCGCGAACAGCGCCTTGACCTCGGAAGCGAAGGCGAAGATGCCTTCATGAAGCGTGTGATAGAGCGGGCGCACGCCCATCCTGTCGCGCGCCAGAACGAGGCGCTGCGCGCGCGCATCCCAGAGGGCGAAGGCGAAATCGCCGTTGAGCTTTTCGAGACAGTCGAGCCCCATCTCGTCATAGAGTTGCAGCAGGACTTCCGTATCCGAGCCGGTGCGGAAGCGACGCCCGCGCGCTTCCATTTCGGCGCGCAGTTCGACGAAATTGAAGATCTCGCCATTGAAGCTGATGGTGAGCGCGCCATCCTCGCCGAAGCCCATCGGCTGGGTGCCGTCGGCGAGACCGACAATGGAAAGACGGGTATGGGCGAGACCGATCTGCGCGATGTCACGACCGGGAATCAGGCTGGCGCCCGACGCATCGGGACCGCGATGATGCAGCGCCCGGGCCATGCCGGCGAGGATATCCGCCGCTTTCGCAAGCGGTGCGTATCTTGCGACATAGCCGGCAATCCCGCACATAGACCCCTCCGTTCAACCCTTCGGAAACGGCGTCCACATCTGACACGCCTGCTCCTGTACACGCATGAGATGATAACAAAGCGCACGGATTTGTCCGCATTTATTTAAATTTATAAAGAATTACTTGGCATTAAAGTTAACAGACTGACAGGACCGGCTTACCGGAAATCGTGCCCGATCAGCGGCATCCAGTTCTCGCCCGCGAGCCCGTTGACCACGATGCGCCCGCTGCGGATTCGCGCCATCATGGCGGGATCGCGGCTCGTCAGCACGGTCGCCGCGCGATGGGTGAACTGGCAGCGGCGCGTCAGCAGAACTTCGAGCAGATCCGGTCGCGTGCGCCCGCGCAGGCCGGCCAGGCCGCATGCATGGGCATGGGCGAAGAGATGATCGACAACGGCGGGCAGTTGACCCGGCGCGGCGGCGAGTTCGAGCACATGCGCCATCCCGCCGGGCCGGGCGTGATAGATGAACAGCCCGATCGCCGTTTCACCCCGCCAGACGACCCTTGCCTGCATCGCACCATAGCGGGCCTTGTGTCGCGCATCGGCAAGACGCGCGCCGAGATCGAGGGCGGCCCAGTCCGGACGCAGAACGGCGCCGGCGCTGAAGCGCTCAAGGAGCGCCCCGATCATGGCGTCGTCCGCCGCGGAATCGGTGCAGGGCCCGGCTTGCGGCGGAGCGAAGGGACCGATACGCCGCGCAAGCGCATCGAAGGGACGCGTCAGCGGCTGGAGCCGGTTCAGGGCGGGCTTCGCGTGGCCGGCCAGCGCCAGACCGAAAGCGACGGGGCGCAGCACCCGCATCCATTCAAGGCTGTAATCGGGCAGAACCGCTCCGCGCAGACGGGTCCACAGGGCCTGCGAGACGGCATTGGCGGTCTCGCTCGCCGAGATATCCTGCGGGCCGGCGAGAAAGCGGCGCAGCAGTTTCGCGCCGACAAAGGGATCAGTATCTGGCGCGGATGCCATCAGCGATCCGCAGAACGCTACCCTCACCGGCCTGCCCGCGAGTTCGAAGGGCGACACCCGCACGCCGAGAAAGCCGTCGACGGCGCCGCTCGCATCGACATGGACCAGGGAAGGGATATCCGCATCAGCCGCATCACGCTCGAGAAACAGCCGCGCGATCGTCTGTTGCAGGGACGGCGTTGCAACCGCGCCGCGCCCGCGAAAGGTGCGCGCGAACATGGCCGCGACGGCGGGCAGATGCGCCGCCGTGCACGGCACGACGCCGGCGGCAGCTTCTGCCGTTGCGGCAGGCATTGCTGTCGAGAGTGCCGGCTCAGCCATCGCCGCGCCTGCGGGCCATGGCGACGCGCGGCGCGCCGGTTTCATCATGAGCGAAGGTGACCGGTTCGAAGCGCCTGGTGCGGTCGATCAGTAGTTTCGCCTGCAATTCCTGGCCATGCCCGAATTCGAAGGCGATCCAGCCGCCGGGCTTGATGAAGCGGATCGATTCACGCGCCATGCGTTGCAGGATGGAGATGCCGTAGGGGCCGCCGTCAAAGGCCTCGCGCGGCTCTTCGCGCAGAAGATGCGAGCGGTCGCGCTCCAGCCTTCCGCTGGAGATATAGGGCGGGTTGCACACCACGAGATCGACCCGATGCTCCAGCCCCACACCGTACAGGGCCGCGAACATGTCGCCACGCCGCACGAGCACCCGCCCGTTCAGCCCGTGATCAACGGCATTCGCCTGCGCGACATCAACGCATTCCTGGGTCAGGTCGCAGGCATAGACGAGCGCCTGGGGATGGCCATGCGCGAGCGCCACGGCGAGATTGCCGCTGCCGCAGCACATGTCGACGACGATCTGGGCGCCGGGCCGTCGTGCCAGAATGGCCTGCGCCTGCCGCCCAAGCAATTCCGTCTCCGCACGCGGGCGCAAAACGGCGCCGTCAGCGCGCAGGGACAGCCCCATGAAGGTGACGCGGTCAGGCGCAGCGCCGGAATGCGCGTCAGGGCCGGGCGTGAGCGGAAGGGACGTCAACGTCATGAGGCCACCATTAATGATTGTGTGTGGACTGGTTTACTGGATGAGTATTAGCAGATAATGAGTGCGCATTCTTCATTTGTTTATTTTTCGGTTAACATCTGTAAGCACAACGCAGGAATGCGGAACTTTTTCACAGGATTGTGCATTCAGCCCGTCTGCGTCAGCCGCGCCCGACCCGTTGCAGGAATTCCTCTTCCGTCAGTGTCTCGATGCCGAGTTCCGCCGCCTTGGCGAGCTTCGACCCGGCGCCCGGCCCCGCCACCACGAGATCCGTCTTCTTCGACACCGACCCCGCAACCTTCGCCCCGAGCCGCTCGCCCAGCGCCTTGGCCTCGTCCCGCGTGAGCTGTTCCAGCGACCCGGTGAAGACGATGGTCTTGCCGGCGATGGGCTCGACAGGACCCAGCCCCTTGCCGATTCGGTTTGAGACCTGATCCGGGGCTTTAATCTTTCGTTTTTTGGAATCTGCCCGGATTCGCCCTTCCTGACGCGCGATTTCGCCGGCAGAGACAATTTCACAAAACCGTTGTACTTCATGCGCATTGTCGGAAATGAGATACGTAATATCCCCCTCCAAAAGTGCCTTTACATGCCAACATAAAATTTGACTCGATCCGGCGCGACAAGTGCATTTTGACAAAAAATATTCGTTTCGGCCTTGCACCGAAATACGGTAGTGATTGCCCCTCCTGCCCAACACCAAGAACGAAGGAAAATTAGAAATTTTACTCGGCACAATTTCTTCTGAGAATAATTTTTTGCTCTTTATGTTCATTTTCGAATAAGTTTTATCTAAAATCAAATGATCTAATTTCAAACCCAAAACACTATTGAAATCATCAACATCTTCCAAACACAGATCTTTAATCGCTTTCAATACAAGATGAGCACAGGCAAAAGCATCTTCACTAGCATGATGATGCTTGAACTCAATTCCAAATGTTCGAGCCAATTTTCCAAGCGAAAAATCGCGCTGATGCGGCCATACCGAGCGAGCCATCTTCAAACTACAAAGATATGAAACTCGGGGAATCGGGAGCTCATACAGGGCACAAGTCTCGCACAAAACACTGATATCAAAAGCTGCATTGTGTGCCAGCAAAGGACGACTTTCCAGGTCGCCCTTAAACTCGTCCAAAAAATCCGGAAAAGAGTATGAATCTGCAACGTCTTCGGATGTTATCCCATGAACCCTTTGATTATGCCATGAAAATCGCATCTCTGCTGGTCGAATAAGCCGATACTCGCGCCGCACAATCCTGCCGGCCTCGACCCATGCCAGCCCGACGGCGCAAGGGCTGCTCCGCATCTCGTTCGCCGTCTCGAAATCGATAGCTAACGCGCGCATTCTTTATCTACAACAGCCAAAACGTGTGAGAGAAGAGATAACGCAACGCAGGTGGAAGATCAACTATCCGATAGCATTGCCAACCATTCATTTTCGTCAATTATTTTTACATTGTGCCTTTGTGCATCCTTCAGCTTTGAGCCCGCACCGGGACCAGCCACCACGATATCCGTGTTTTTCGAAACAGAACTGGACACTCGCGCACCCAAACGCTCGGCAGTAGCCTTTGCTTCGTCACGAGTCATCTCCTCGAATTTACCCGTAAAAACGATAGTCAAATTCGACATAACACCCGACCCATCAGGCGCAGCTGGAGCGGTAAATTCAATTTGCTCGATCAGGGAATCGACCTCTTTCCTGTTATGAGAGTCCGATATAAAATCAAGAATTGAACGCGCAGCCACTTCACCAATGTTTTTTGTTTGTGCAAGCATGTTATAATTTTCGCCCGGCTTTCCTGAAGAAGCCTTCCGAATAAAATTCAAAACGCCTTCCCACGAGCTACAACTTTTCAAAAGCGAATCAACTGCATTTTTATTAACTATATTTTGAACCGCACTCTTTATGAAAAGTGAGTTCATATTCTCCGGGCTCATATTGACAAGATTCTTCCGACCAACCTCGCCAATTCCATACATCATTAACAATTCATCATATTCCAAACTTGGCCTCTCACGCTGCGCTTTATCCAGCAATGATAGAAGATCGATTATTGACGGGCGAAGCTTAGCCAAGGATTTTGCAGTAACTTCGCCTACATGTCGTATTCCAAGTGCAAAAATGAATCGTTCCAACGGCACAGTTCTACGCTCATCTATAGAGTCGAAAATTTTTTGCACAGATTTTGATTCATCTTCATTTAAGTTGTTAATTTCTTGAAATAAATACTTACTAGTTTTTGTCTCATTACGCTCTAAGCGCTTTAGCGCGATAATTCGCCTACGGTTTTCAATTGCATCTTTCACATCATTAAATTTCATTTTAAATAGATCAGAGGGCCCTTTTATAACCCTTGATTCAAACAACGTCTCAATATTAGTTTCGCCAAGGCCTTCGATGTCCATAGATTTCTTGGAGACAAAGTGCTTTAAACGCTCCATGCGTTGAGCAGGACAAGTAAGACCACCTGTACAACGCCGTGCAGCGGCTCTTTTTCCCGTCCGAGCACTGATTTCGCGAATTGCCGGACTGCCGCAGGCCGGGCAACTCGTGGGGAATTCATAAGGCTTCGCATCGTCGGGCCGCTTGTCGATCACCACGTCACGAACCTTGGGGATGACATCACCGGCGCGCAGGACGATCACCGTGTCGCCGATGCGGATATCGCGGCCCTCGCGGATTTTCTCGCCATTGCCGCCGGTGCCTTCAATGTAGCCCTCGTTATGCAAAGTCGCGTTCGACACCACCACGCCGCCCACGGTCACCGGGCGCAGGCGGGCGATGGGGTTGAGGGTGCCGGTGCGGCCGACATTGATCTCGATATCCTCCAGCACGGTGAAGGCCTGCTGGGCGGGGAACTTGTGGGCCAGGGCCCAGCGCGGGGCGCGCGAGACGTAGCCGAGGCGCTCCTGCAGGGCGAGATCGTCGACCTTGTAGACGACGCCGTCGATATCGTAGCCGAGCGAGGCGCGCTCTTCTTCGATGAAATGATAATGCGCCAGCATCTCCTGCGCGCTCTCGCAGCGTTTCATGTGCGGGTTGGTGGCAAAGCCCCATGATTCGAAAGCCTTGACCACCTCGAACTGGGTTTTCGCCGGCAGCGCGTCCATCGCGCCCCAGGCATAGGCGAAGAATTTGAGCGGGCGCTGCGCCGTGATGCGCGAATCGAGCTGTCGCAGCGAGCCCGCCGCCGCGTTGCGCGGATTGGCAAAGACCGACTTGCCGGCCTCTTCCTGGCGCGCGTTGATCGCCGCGAAATCGGCATGCGAGAGATAGATCTCGCCCCGGATCTCGACCACACCCTTCTGCGGGATCTCCTGCGGGATATCTTCCACCGTGCGCGCATTGGCGGTGACATCCTCGCCCTCGCTGCCATCGCCGCGCGTCGCGGCGGTGACGAGCTTGCCGTCCTCGTAGCGAAGCGCGAGCGAGAGCCCGTCGATCTTCGGCTCGGCGGTGAAGCTCAGCGGGCTGTCGCCGAGATTGAGGAAGCGGCGCACCTTTGCAACGAAATCCTGCACCTCCGCGTCGTCGAAGGCGTTGTCGAGGGAGAGCATCGGGACCGCGTGGCGCACCTTGGCGAATTTCTCGGACGGTTTGGCGCCCACGCCTGGCGAATCGCCACCGATCAGCGCGGGATGCGCATTCTCCAGATCGACCAGCCGCTTGCGCAGCGCATCGTATTCCGCATCCGTGATCTGCGGCGCATCCTCGCCGTGATAGAGCTCGTCGTGGCGCGCAATCTCCTGCGAGAGACGCTTGTATTCGTTGCGCGCCTGGCGCTCGGTGAGTTCCGTGACGGCGATATCGGCGGTGTTGGAGCGGCTTGCCATGGATCGATTGTCCCCGTTGCGACCTGCCGCGCGGCGGCTGCGCTTGTTTAGCGCGGCGCGGCGCGGTGGGGAAGGATGGATGCGGGGGTATCGATCGGGTGGAGGTGGCGGAAGAATGCGCAAGACGAACAAAATTTCAAATTGCTTCAGATGACTTTTACGTGCACCACGCCAATTCAGCTGCTAATCATCGACAAGATCGAGGGAGGCCTTGTTGGAACGTGGATCCCAACGAGAAACGGCTTGGCGTGACTTTCTGGCCTGGACAGAAAGGTTTACCAGCGGTCGCTGGGTTTTCCGCGGCCTCGGGGATGATGCTTACGACCTGTTGCCGACTGTAGGGCGCAGCAAGTCGTATAGCTCAACCAGTGAACTGGCGGTTCTCGACATTTTCCGCCGACGCCTAACTGAATTCCTGAGTTCAACCGAGCCACTCAATGACTGGGATGCGCTCGGGCTGGCCCAGCATCACGGAGCGCCGACGCGGCTCATGGACTGGACAAGCAATCCATTGGTTGCGGCCTTTTTTGCCGTTAATGCGAAGGGACGCGGTGGAAACCCGGTCCTGATCGCAAAATCCCTCGGATCTGATGAAATCATTCAAACGGATGTCGATATAGATCCATTTTCCTGCGCAACCGGATTTGTTCTGCCCCGCTTCTTCACATACCGGATATCCAGCCAAAGCGGGCTGTTCAGTGTCCACTCCGATCCAACTGAACCGATTCTCGATCACCGTGAGCCGGCACGAGCTGATATGCGCTTCATCATCCCGGTCAGTCAGCGCAACTATTTTCAGGAACGCTTGTTCTATTTCGGGTTTGATGCCCAGCGCATCATGGGTGATCTCGACGGCATTGGCACGCGTTTGCATTGGCAGTATGATCGCGCTGTCGGTTTGGACGTGGTGAGGTGAGTGGCATGCTATCGCAATTCTTGATGACCGGTCTGCCTCGCGATCGGCGCAGCACGACCGGCCCGATCGCCGGAGGGTCTGCGCTGCGGCGCGTTCGTTCCGCCGCAGAGTACAAGGCCGTAACCTCGGCTGTCCGTGATTTCACTCCTCCGAATGATCTGCCCGAATTCTGGAACAAACTGGACCTGCACGATCCGGAGGCGCGCTATGATGGCTTCGATGTCGTGCCGGAAGGAATTTATCTGCGCGACGACAAAAGTGGGAAACCCGTGCTCTTCGAGGCTTCCGGGGTGATCTATCTCGCATTCAAAGGGACTGGAAATCCGGCCGGAACCGTTGCCGCAGAGGTCAAGGGCAGGCTCTGGCGCGAGGGAGACGTGCTCAAGGCCGAGGTTACGGATCTGATCCCGCTCCTTCCGGAGTGACCTTCCCGGTCGGCCCGTCCCCCGTCCCACCTGAAAAGTCCTGCAATCACATGGTAAACGCGATTGCATCCGGGCCGGTTGCGCCCTATATTCCGCACGATTCCCTGACATGTCGTCATGGTGCGCTCCGGCCCGGGCCGGGACGGAGCACAGGAGATTTTTGGCCCGCGCGCATGGCCGTATCGGCCCCGCGCCGGCGGGATTTTAAGGAGAAGACCCGTGTCAACCGGTTTGCTCATGCCCAAGGCGACCGCCGTCTGGCTGGTCGAGAACACGTCGCTGACCTTCGATCAGATCGCCGATTTCTGTAACCTGCACCCGCTCGAGGTGAAAGGCATCGCCGATGGCGAGGTCGCTGCCGGCATCAAGGGCGCGGACCCCGTGAATATGGGGCAGCTCACCCGCGAGGAGATTGAGCGCGCCCAGAAGGATCCCGCCCACAAGCTGCGCCTCGCGCCGCCGAAGGTGAAGATCCCTGAGATGAAACGCTCCAAACGCGGCCCGCGCTACACGCCGGTCTCGCGCCGCCAGGACCGCCCGAACGCGATCCTCTGGCTTTTGCGCAATCATCCGGAACTGAAGGATGCGCAGATCATGCGCCTGGTGGGCACCACCAAGACCACGATCCAGCAGATCCGCGACCGCACCCACTGGAACTCGGCACAGCTGCAGCCGCTTGATCCGGTGACGCTGGGCCTGTGCTCGCAGATCGACCTCGATCTCGAAGTCAAGCGCTCGGCCAAGGATCGCCCCGCCGTCGCGCCGGCACCCGCCGACGACACGCTGCTGCCGACCGATCTCAGCCTCGCCGATCAGCCGGAAGTCGACGAGAAGCGCCTCGCCGAGAGCGCCTTCGGCGAAAGCAACGCCGAGCGGGCGCGCGACGAAGAGGAGAGCTTCGACGCCGATTCGGTCTTCGCCAAGCTCAAGGGCTTGAAGCGCGAAGGAGAAGAGGGCGAAGATGGCGAGAATGATCGCTGACGCTGCGGCGGGCGATCGCGTCGGGCGAATACCGCATTGACCGCGTGCGATGCAGGGTGTTCCCTGCGCAGAGGATCCTCATTGCGAGTACCGTCTGATCGATATGCGCCAGTCCAATCTCTACGCCCTGCCCAACCTTCTGACTTACGGGCGCTGCCTCGCAGTGCCCGTGGTTGTCGCATTCCTCTTCTGGCCACAGGAACACTGGGCACGCTGGTGGGCACTCGGCCTCTTCGTCGCTGCCGCCATTACGGATTACTTCGACGGCTATCTCGCCCGCGCCTGGAACCAGCAATCGGCACTGGGCAAGATGCTCGATCCGATCGCCGACAAGCTGCTCGTTGCGGCGGTCCTGATGATGCTCGTCACCGATGGAACGATTGCCGGGCTGTCGCTCTGGGCGGCGATCGTGATTCTGCTGCGCGAGATCCTGGTCTCGGGGCTGCGCGAATATCTCGCTGATCTGAAGGTCAGCGTCCCGGTCAGCGCCGTCGCCAAATGGAAGACGACGATGCAACTCGTCGCGGTCGGCTTCCTGGTCGCCGGGCCTGCGGGCGAGGCGATCTTGCCCGGCACCATCCTGATCGGCACCGTGCTGTTGTGGATTTCCGCGATTCTCACCATCTATACCGGGTGGGACTACCTGCGCGCGAGCCTTGACCATATCGTCGAGGACATCCCGGCTGTGCAGGAAGCCGTCGAGCCCGGCAGCAAGGGCAGGGAGGACAGCGCGTGAGCGTCAAGATCGTGTATTTCGCCTGGGTCCGCGAGCGCATCGGCAAGACCGAGGAAACCGTCGATCCGCCGGCGGATGTCATCACCGTGGCCGATCTTGCCGGCTGGCTCGCGGGGCGCGGTGAGGAATACGCCTATGCTTTCGAGAACCCGCAGATCGTGCGGGCCGCGATCGATCACGAGCATGTCAAGCCGGATACCGTGATTGCCGGGGCGCGCGAGATCGCCTTCTTTCCGCCCATGACCGGCGGCTGAGGGGTCGCGATGACGACGAGCGATCTCTCCTCTGCCCCCCCCTCCCCCGTCATCCGCATCCAGCGCGAGGATTTCGACATGGCCGCCGAGATTGCGGCTCTGAGCGAGGGCCGCGCCGATATCGGTGCGCTCGCGAGCTTTACCGGCCTGTGCCGCGACGAAGGCGGACGGCTTTCGGCGCTCGAACTCGAACATTACCCCGGCATGGCCGAGGCCGAGCTGGGGCGCGTGGCGCGCGAAGCCGCGCAACGCTGGCCGCTCACGGGCCTCGTCGCGATCCATCGCTACGGGCTGATCCGACCCGGCGAGAACATCGTGCTCGTCATCGCGGCCTCGTCGCACCGCCATGCCGCATTTTCCGGCGCGGAATTCATGATGGATTTCCTCAAGACGCGTGCGCCCTTCTGGAAGCGCGAGCATCTCGTCACCGGCGAGACCGGCGGCTGGGTCGAGGCGCGCGATGCCGATGATGCGGCCATGGCACGCTGGACAACCTGAGCGGAAGCGCTTCGCGCTTGAACCGCATCACAAGCTGACCCATAGCTTGGGGCACGCAGCAATCAAGAAAAGCCGGGGAGGCCGGGGACCGTGTCAGTCATCCAGAGCCAGATCGACATCAATTCCGAGAGCGCCCGCGAGAATGCGGCGCAATGGGCGCGCCTTGCCGAAGAGTTGCGCCATCGCCGCGAGGCAGTCGCCACCGGCGGCTCGCAGCGTGCCCGCGAGCGCCATCTCGCCCGGGGCAAGCTGCTGCCGCGCGAGCGCGTCATGCGCCTGCTCGATCCCGGCGCGCCCTTCCTCGAGATCGGGGCGCTGGCCGCATTCGGGATGTATGACGATGCCATTCACGGGGCCGGGCTGATCACCGGGATCGGGCGCGTGGCGGGCCGCGAGGTGATGATCGTGTGCAACGATTCCACCATCAAGGGCGGCACCTATTATCCCATGACGGTGAAGAAGCATCTGCGCGCCCAGGAAGTCGCCCGCGAAAACCGCCTGCCCTGCATCTATCTCGTCGATTCCGGCGGCGCCAACCTGCCGCATCAGACCGAGGTCTTTCCCGATCGCGAGCATTTCGGGCGGATTTTCTACAATCAGGCACAGCTCTCATCAATGGGCATTCCCCAGATCGCCTGCGTGATGGGTTCCTGCACCGCCGGCGGCGCCTATGTGCCGGCCATGTCGGACGAGACCGTGATCGTGCGCCGCCAGGGCACCATCTTCCTCGGCGGCCCGCCTCTGGTGAAGGCCGCAACGGGCGAGGTGGTCACGGCGGAGGATCTCGGCGGGGCCGACGTGCATGCGCGGCAATCGGGCGTCGCTGATCACTACGCCACCGACGACGTGCATGCGCTCTCCATCGTGCGCCGCATCGTGGGCACGCTCAACACCCGCAAACAGACCGATCTTGCCATCGCCGAGCCGGTGGAGCCCTATTACGACACCGCCGAGCTCGACGCGATCATCCCCACCGATCTCAAGAAGCAATACGATATTCGCGAGCTGATCGCGCGGCTGGTCGACGGTTCCGAATTCGACGAGTTCAAGCGTCTTTTCGGCACCACGCTGGTGACCGGCTTCGCGCGACTGATGGGGATGCCGGTGGGCATCATCGCCAATAACGGCATTCTTTTCTCGGAGAGCGCCCAGAAGGGTGCGCATTTCATCGAATTGTGCTGCCAGCGCCGGATTCCGCTGCTCTTCCTGCAGAACATCACCGGCTTCATGGTCGGGCGCGAATACGAGGCCGGCGGCATCGCCAAGGACGGCGCCAAGCTCGTCACGGCGGTGGCCTGCGCGCAGGTGCCCAAGCTGACCCTGCTCGTCGGCGGTTCCTTCGGAGCGGGGAATTACGGCATGTGCGGGCGCGCCTATTCGCCCCGCTTCCTCTTCACCTGGCCGAATTCGCGCATCTCGGTGATGGGCGGCGAACAGGCGGCAAGCGTGCTCGCCACGGTCCGGCGCGACAATCTCGAAGCCGAGGGCAAGTCCTGGCCGGCGGAGGAGGAAGAGGCCTTCAAGGACCCGATCCGCGCCAAATACGAGGAAGAGGGCTCGCCCTATCATGCCACGGCCCGGCTGTGGGATGACGGCATCATCCTGCCCTCGGAAACGCGCCGCGTCCTCGGGCTCGCGCTCGCGGCGACGCTGAACGCCCCCGTTCCCGAAACGCGCTTCGGCGTGTTCCGGATGTAGGTGCGACAGCCGCCCCGCGCGCGGGTTTGCCGATCCGGTTTGCAGATCCGGTTTCCCGCCGGCAGCAGATCAGGCAATCCTGATCAGGATGATGCCCACCAGGACCGCCCCTGCCCCCGAGAGCTTCGTCCGGTCGAGCCGCTCGGCCAGCCGCAGGCGCGCGAGCGCCAATGCGAAGAGGATGCTCGTCTCGCGAAGCGCGGCGACGAGCGCGATCGGCGCATGAGCGAGTGCCCACAGCGCGATCCAGTAGCAGGTGAAGGCGATCGATCCGGCAAGGAGTCCGACCCGCCAATGCGGTGCCATGGCGGCAAAACCCGTTCGTCCCCGGGTGATGGCGGCATGGAGGATCATGCCGAGGCCGTCCAGGACGAACATCCAGGCCGCGAAGGATGCGACTTCTGCGGCCAGCCGGACCCCGATACCGTCGATGACGGTATAAGCCGCAGCGCTCGCTGCAGCGCCGAGCGTCAGGACGAGGGTGGTCACACGCGCACCCGCGAGCGCCCCGGCGCCGGGACCGGACAGCGCCATCACCCCCACCCCGATGACACCGATGCCAACGAGCCCGAGCGGCGGGACGCTTTCTCCCAGAAGGCCGACCGAAGCGCCGGTCACGAGAGCGAGCGTCAGCCCGCGCATGATCGGATAGACGCGCGCAAGTTCACCCGTATCGTAGGCGCGCGCAAGGAAAACCTTGTAGGTCGTGTGCGGAATCGCGGTCAGAAGCAGCCAGGGCCAGACTGCCGCGCCAGGCAGCGGAACGAAAGGGAGGATCACGCATGCGATCGCCGTCTGGACGACAGCGATCATCAGCATCGTCGTGAAGCGATCGACATTCGCCTTGACGAGTGCGTTCCAGGCTGCATGCAGAAAGGCCGCGAACAGGATGGCGGTGAGAACGAGAGGATCCATTTCAGGTGGCGTCTCGGCTGCGCGTCAGCACGCGATGAGCGCAAAGAGCGCGACAAGGGTGCCGGTCGCGCAGATATCGCCTTCCCGATATCGCAGGCTTTGACAATTGAAACACAATCGAAACGAAACAAGCTACAAGGCAGGATGCCTGATTTCAATTGAAAGTTAAATCATCAATAAATAGCAATTTAAAGCACAAATTCCTGATCACCCACAGGAAATCGCGAGCCAGTGAAAGACGACCACCCGATGCGAGGAACCGGCCTCGCCCCCTCACGGCATGGCACGTCACGCCACGGCCGGGGATAACGCGATCCTCCTGCCCCCAAGACCTGCTTCGGCGTGTTCCGGATGCAGACGCCGGGATACGGGCCGCGCTGCCTCAGAAGGCCTCGCTGCGCTCTCCCGCGATCACCGCCCAGGCTTCGCCGAGCAGCGCGAGCAGGTCGCAGCCTTCATGCAGGAAGGCGTCGACGCCGGCTTCGCGCATCGGCGCTTCGAGATCGTCGGGATGGCCGGCGAGGAAGAGGATGGCGCAGCCCGCCTCCTTGAGCGCACGGGCCGCCTCGACGCCATGCTCGGCATAGAGCGCTTCCGTCGAACACAGGCAGGCCGCGCTGGCGCCGCTCTCGGTGAAGGCTTTGGCCAGCGCCTGCGGATCGGCAAAACCGTCCTCGCCGATCGCCGCGACCCCACCCGCCGCGAAAGCGTTGCGGGCAAAGCCGGCGCGCGTATTGAACTGGGCGAGCTTCCCGAGATTGGCCAGAAACACCTTCGGACGCTCACCGTTATCGGCGAGATACTGGTCCGAGCGATCGCGCAGATGCTCGTAGGGCTCGGCTTCACGCCGGTGCGGCAGGGCCGAGAGCAGGGTCGGCTCGATACCCGGCGGGGGATTCGCCGGCGCCCGTGTGCTCCCCCCCTCCGTGATCGCGGCGGCGAGATCGGCAAAGCCGGCGGGCATGGTGGCGGGTATGGTCGCCGTATCCGGCTCCGGCATCTCCGGGGGCGGTTCGCGCAGGGCGAGATCGACGGGCTTCTCGTCGAGATCGGGAAAGGCGCTCACTCCGGTAATCGGCGCGCGGCGATCCGCGATGACGGCGGCGCGGGCCGCGCGCACCTCACCGATGCGTACCTGCAAGGCGCTGGAAGCGAGGCTGCCGACGATTCCGCCTTCCATTTCGATCTGCTGGAAGGCCTCCCAGGCCGTTTCGCAAAGCGCTTCGGTGAGCGCCTCGTAGCCACCGGCGCCGGCAGCGGGATCGACCACACGCCACAGATTGCTCTCCTGCAGGAGGATATGCTGCGTGTTGCGCGCCACGCGGCGCGCAAAAGCATCCGGCAGACCGAGGGCAGCAGTGAAGGGCAGGACTGTCACCGTGTCGGCGCCGCCAATACCGGCGGCGAATGTTGCCATCGTGGTACGCAGAAGGTTGACCCAGGGGTCGCGCTGCGTCGTCATCCGCCAGGCGGTTTCGGCATGCAGGCGGATCGGGGCCGGCTCGAACCCCGCCGCCGCCTCGACGCGCGCCCAGAGGCGGCGCAGGGCCCGGAACTTGGCGATGGTGGCGAATTGATCGGCATCTGCCGCCAGCAGGAAGGCGATATTGCGCCGACCCTGCTCCGGATCGAGACCCGCCGCTTCCTGCGCCCGCCAATAGGCGAGCGCCGTGGCGAGAACGGCGGCGAGCTCCTGGGCTTCGCTGCCGCCGGCTTCGTGACAGGGCCGCCCATCCGCGAGGAAGATCGTGCCGGCAAATCCTTTATCCGCCAGAGCCACAGCGGTTTCGCCGCAGCGATCGGCGATCATCTCCCAGCTGGCCGAGAAACCGCCGTCACAGGCGGCGGCGCCGATCGGGTCGAGGGCGAGATCGGCATCAAGCCGGTCGAGCGACAGCCCGCGCCGGGTGGCCAGGGCGATCAGCGCCGCTGCAGCGTGGCGCCCGGAGCGGCCCGCATCGAGGCGGATCTGCACGAGATCAAGCAGCACCCCGTCGAGGGCGGCATCGAGATCATCGAGCGTGGCGATGCGCAGGCCGAAACCGCGTGCGGCCCTTGCGCCGTCGAAGACGAGGCTGAGCGCGTCGGCGCCACCTTCCAGATCCGTCAGCGCCTGACGTGCGGCTTCACCGGTATCGGGATGATCGACACGCTGGGCCACATGCCAGGGCGCGTGTTCGGCACGTACCGGCTGCGCCTGCGCCAGAGCGGCGGCATAGAGCGGATCGACGCGAATGCCGTCAGCAGTCTGCGAGACGAGGGTTTCCTCGAAATCGCGACCCTTGAGGACCCCCTCGACAAGACGCATCCAGTCTTCACGGGTGGTGGCGGGAAAGGCTTCGCCCGGAGGCGTTTGCTGATCGGTCATCGGCTTCCACTAAAAGTGACGCATCGGCAGGCTCTTTTTGCCCGGTTTCGCCGCACTTGGCTACCGCCTCCGCACCCATCCGGATGCGTAAAACACGGCTAGCCTTCACCGCCCTGCCCTTCGCCGCGCCGCAGCAGGAACACGCCCTGGCGCCCGATCATGTTCCAGACCCACCAGGGCAAGGGCAGCCGCACCGGGCGGTCGCCGGCATCGAGCGCCACCGCGCGCTCCATCACGGCGCCGACTTCATGACACAAGGCGACGAAATCGCGCATGGTGCAATGGTGGATATTGGGCGTGTCGTACCAGCTGAAAGGCAGCTGCTCGGTGATCGGCATCCGCCCGCGCAGGAGCAATTCGAAACGCACGCGCCAATAGCCGAAATTATGGAACGAGACGATGCCGCATTTGCCGATACGCAGCATCTGCTCGAGCACTGCGCGCGGGCGCAAGGTCGCCTGGATCGTCTGCGACAGGATCACGTAGTCGAACCCGTCATCGGGATAATCGAACAGATCCGTATCGGCATCGCCCTGGACCACGGCGAGCCCCTTGGCCAGGCATTTGTTCACATTCTCGCGGTCGAGTTCGACCCCGCGCGCATCGCAATCGCGCAGATCGCGCAAGAGCGCCATCAGCGAACCGTCCCCGCAGCCGACATCGAGCACCCGCGCGCCCGGCTCCACCATTTCTGCGAGCATAAGATGATCGGGACGCGCACCGGCGGCAGCGAGGGAGGCCTTGCGCGTATCGAAATCGTCCGGTGGCAGCGCGTTCATGCTACCCCCCGATCGCGCGCGGCGGCGTCGATGAATCCCTTGGCGGCGGAAAACATGTCGGGCTCGTCGAGCAGGAAGGCGTCATGCCCCTTGTCGCTCTCGATCTCGACGAAGGAGACCGAGGCGGCGGCGGCGTTCAGCGCCCGCACGATGGCGCGCGAATCCTTCGTCGGAAACAGCCAGTCCGAGGTGAAGCTCATCACGCAGAACCGTGTCGGCGTACCCCGGAAGGCGCGCGCGAGTTTGCCGTCATACTCGGCTGCGAGGTCGAAATAATCCATTGCACGGGTGACGTAGAGATACGAATTCGCATCAAAACGCTCGACGAAGGTCGAGCCCTGATAGCGCAGATAGCTCTCGATCTGGAAATCGGCATCGAAGGAGAAGGTCGGCGCGGCCCGGCTTTGCAGCTTGCGACCGAATTTCTGATGCAATGCCCCTTCGGAGAGATAGGTCACATGCGCCGCCATACGCGCCACGGCGAGCCCCTTGCGCGGTCGGGTGCCGCGTTCGAGATAGCGCCCCGAGGCCCAGCCGGGATCGGCCATCACGGCCTGACGCCCGACTTCGTGGAAGGCGATGTTCTGGGCCGAATGGCGCGTCGCCGCGGCGATCGGCATGGCGGAGAACACCCGCTCGGGATAGAGAGCGGCCCATTCCAGCACCTGCATGCCACCCATCGAGCCGCCGACCACGCAGAGCAGATCGTCGATGCCGAGCTTGTCGAGCAGCATGGCCTGAGAGCGCACCATGTCGCGGATGGTCACCAGCGGAAAATCGACGCCGTAAGGCTTGCCGGTCGCCGGATTGACGGAGGCGGGGCCGGTCGTGCCCATGCAGCCACCGAGCACATTGGCGCAGATCACGAAATAACGGTCGGTATCGATCGCCTTGCCCGGACCGACGAAGAGCCGCCACCAGCCGGGCTTTTCCGTCACCGGGTGGACATTGCAGGCATGCTGGTCACCGGTCAGGGCATGGCAGATCAGGATGGCGTTCTTGCGATCGGGCGCGAGCGTGCCATAGGTCTGGTAGGCGATCTGCCACGGCGAGAGGCTTGCGCCGCAATCCATCTCGATGGGTTCGTCTTCACCGAAATGCATCACGTGGCTCGACGGTGTATCAACCTGCACGCGTGCCAGCGCAGCAAGGGTCTCGAAATCACCGTCAGGCCCGCCGGATGTGCTTTCGGGCGTCGGTTGGCTTACCGTGTCTGTCATGGCGCTTCTTTTGACCGGATTTCGCGCGTGATGCAACGAATTCGTTCGGATTAACGAACATATCGCTGGGGAATGCATTGCCGTTAAGGCTCTTCCGGGCCGTTCCCGCGAACGAGAAATCGCTTTGCAACGAACAGTGCGCGCGCATAATTGCCGCATGCCGGCTCACCCGATTCGCCGCCTCCTGTTTGACCCTCCGCTCCGGCGCGCCAGCGGGCTGTATCGGCTCGCCTTCGCCGGCGCGCTGATCCTCGCATTGCTGCTCGGTGGATGCACGCCAGGCGGGACGCGGGTCGCCGCCTTCGATTCGCTCGATCTGCGGCGCCTCGCCGAGCCCGATGGCGGTGAGGCCTGGCTCGCCCTTCCGATGCGCAAATGGCTGGGCACGCGCAAGCATGTCGGCTACCCGGAAGCCGTGATCGCCTGCATTGCACCCGGCTGCCCCAACCGTCTGGCCGTCGGAATCTTTCGCCTTGAAGGCGATACGGCCAAACGTGCCGAGCGCGATCTGCGCAATCCGCAGGTGCTCGCGCGCGGTCTCGCTGCGCAGGACGACGGCGATCCGGCGGCGCCGGCGATCGAAATCGATATTGCCGCGCACAGCCTGGACGATCTGTCCGGCTTCACGATCAGCATGCGCGCTCCGCAGGCGGATGGCCGGGCCCTCCACGGCGCCGCGATCGGTCGTCGCGAGGGGGCCGATCTGCGGCTGATTCTGGCTGTGGGCGACGATCCGCAGGTCGTGCGTGCGGCGCTCGCCCAGATCCACGCAGAGGCGTTCTGAGCGGGGAATGAAAAAGGCCGGCGGGATGATCCGCCGGCCTATCAGTCCATCAGCGATCGCTGCTGCTTACTGTTCGGACGCTTCAGCGATGAAGGTGTTGATCTGCTGCATCATCTCCGGATCGGCCTGCGCAGCTTCGGCGATGGCATTGTAGCTGTCGACGTCGATGCCGGGCACCGCTTCCACGGCAGCGACCATCTCGTCATTCGCGGCCTGAGCGATTTCCTGCTGCTGCTCCTGCGACTCGGCCGCTTCCATCTGCGGCTGGTAGGTCTGGCTGATCTCCTGGATTTCCAGTGTCGCCACGGCGAAGGAGCGCAGGGTTTCTTCATCCACGTTCGGCGCCTGACCCGGTTCGGGAGCGGTCTGGGCGGTCTGGGCGGCGGCGGGCGTGGAGACGCTGGTCCCGGTCAGGGAGGCGGCACCGAAAGCCATACCCAGGGCGGCAAAGGCGGCAAGCGTGGTACGAGCGAAGTTCATGTCGTAATACCCTTTTTCAGTTTCCGATCGATCGGCGCGCCATGCCCGCACAAACTGTTACGCTTGCCTGCGCAGGATGACGCGTTACTCTTTCAGACAGTCTCGTGGGGGGAATCGTTCCAGGCAGCGCAAAAAAAATTCGCAAGCGTCACTTTTTCGTCGCTTCTGCACATTCCTCTGAGACGGATGAAGCAAGGGCGCCACAGGAGGCGATAGCCGTATTCATGCAGGACACACGCAGCCGAGACATCGCAGACGGGCAAGAGCAGAACCTTGCACGCAATGCGAAGAGCGATGCCCCAGCCACCATGGACGCGGAGCAGAAGCGCCGCCTGGCGCACCGCATCGCCGCCGAAATGCCCGGATTGCGGCGTTATGCCCGCCGGCTGGAACGCAATCCCGAGGAAGCCGAGGATCTTTTGCAGGATGCGCTCGAACGTGCCTTGCGCAAATCCCATGGCTGGCGCGGCGGCAGCCTCGCGGCCTGGCTCCGGCGGATCACCTTCACGGTCTTCGTCAATCGTCGCGCGCGCCCGCAGCGCGAGGAGGCCGATATCGAGATCGACGGCGTGCTGGAAACCGCATCACCCCCGCGCCAGGAAGAGCGTCTCGCCTGCCGCGACATCGCCGATGCAATCGATGCTCTGCCCCGGGAGCAGCGGCTTGCCCTCAGTCTGGCGATGCGGCCCGAGAGCAGCTATGAGGACAATGCGCAGGCTGCAGGCATGCCGGTCGGCACCTTCCGCTCCCGTCTCTCTCGCGCGCGGGAGAAACTGCGCGAGACGCTGACGGCGCCTCACAGCCCTGCCGCAGACTGGCATATCACCTGATCCGGGCGCACTCGCGACGCATGGCGCTCAGCCGGCATCGCCCTGTTCCGCCGCGACCCGGTCCTCACCGCGATAGCCCATCGCGATGACGAAAAGTTCGGCGGAATCGGAGCGGCTGGACGGCGGCTTGAAATGGCGCACATTGGCGAAATCGCGTTTGAGATCGGCGAGAAGCGCTCCCTCCGTGCCGCCGCGCAGCACCTTCGCGATATAGGTGCCGCCCTGCGCCAGGACCGAGCGGGCAAATTCCGCGCCGGTTTCGGCAAGTCCCATGATGCGCAGATGGTCGGTCTTCTTGTGACCGGTGGCGTTGGCTGCCATGTCGGACATCACCACATCCGCCGGGCCGCCCAGCAACGCGACGAGGCGCGCGGGAGCATCATCATCGAGGAAATCCATCTCGATGAATTCGGCGCCGGGCATTGGTTCGATCGGCAGGAGATCGATGCCGACGATCTTGCCGCGCGCCTTTTCACGCTCCGCGCCGCTCTCATCCACGATCCCGATCTTGCGCGCCGCCACCTGCGACCAGCCACCGGGCGCCGCACCCAGATCGACGATGCGCTGGCCGGGTTCGAGGAACCTGAACTTGTCGTCGAGCTCCAGCAGCTTGAAGGCCGCGCGCGAGCGCCAGCCTTCGCGCCTGGCGCGCAGGACATAGGGATCGTTGAGCTGGCGCTGCAGCCAGCGCTGCTGCGAAGGCGTGCGACCGCGCGCCTTCTTCAGCTTCACCTTGAGCGCACGCGGGGGATGACTGCTGTTTTGCGACACGGTTGTTCTTGCCTCAGGCGCGCGCGGGATCCGGCATGGCCGGAACCGGCGCCGGTGAACCGTTGCGCGAACGGCCCCTGCGGCGCCCGCGGCGGCGCTTCCAGACCCCGTCCTCACGCATCAGATTCATCAATATCCCCTCACGCAGACCGCGATCGGCGATGCGCAGACGCGGTGCGGGAAAGGCGCGGCGGATACCTTCCAGAATGGCGCAGCCCGCGAGCACCAGATCGGCCCGCTCGCGCCCGACACAGGGGCTCGCCGCCCGCGCCTCGTAATCGAGCCCGACGAGTTCGTCGAGCACTGTATCGACCTCCGTCGCCGCCATCCAGAGCCCGTCGACCTGGCGGCGATCATAGCGCGGCAGGCGCAGATAGATGCCGCCGACCGTGGTGACGGTGCCGGAAGTGCCGAGCAGATGAAAGTCCGGCGCCGCCGTAGCCGCCCCCGCAGCCAGTGCGAAGGGGGTCAGCATCTGCGAGACTTCCTCGACCATGCGCTCGAATTTCTCCGGCCCGACCTCCACACCGCCATGGCGTTCGGCCAGGGTGATGACGCCGACCGGGAGTGAATCCCAGGCGCGAATGCGCTTGCAGGGATCGGCGAGCGGCGAGCGGGCCTGGCCGTCGAGCCAGGCGATTTCGGTGGAGCCGCCGCCGATATCGAAGACGATCACCGAATGCGCCTCGGGATCGGCCAGCGAGGCGCATCCCGTCACGGCGAGGAAGGCCTCGGTGCGCCGATCGACGATCTCGAGCTCCATGCCGGTCTCGTCATGCACCCGCTCGATGAAGTGGTCGGCATTGCGCGCCATGCGACAGGCTTCCGTCGCGATCAGCCGGGCGCGGTGGACGCCGCGCGCATGCATCTTGTCGCGGCAGATCAGCAGCGCTTCGATGGTCCGGTCGATGGCGTTGTCATTGAGCGTGATGGCGCTGGCGAGCCCCTCGCCGAGGCGCACGATGCGCGAGAAGGCGTCGATGACACGAAAGCCGGCGCGGGCGGGTTCGGCAATGAGCAGGCGGCAATTGTTCGTGCCGAGATCAAGCGCCGCATAGGCCGCGCCCGATCGCCTGTTCCGGCGATGCGCCCGATGCTCCTGCGTGTTCTGCCCCGTCGACTGCACAGCCGCACTGTCGAAGTTCAGAGTCCCTTCCGCCTTTGCACCTGCGCCGAATGCACCAGTGTCCACCGCCAAGGTTTCATCCTCGCGAACTCCACATCCGTCACGGGGGAGTTCTTCAACTTGGCCCACATGGTAACAGTGCAGCCGGCGAAATGCCAAGAACAATAAATCGCGAACGGCCCTCCCGGTTCCGCACGCGACCGCGATCAGGCCGCCACCTTCTGGGGCAGGGCATCGGTCGCGCGTGCCACCGGGCGCAGCAGTCCCTTGACCTGGATATAGGGGCGCGGGCGGTTGATCACCTCGTCGAGGCGCGACCACAGGACCTTGGGCGAGAACGGTTTGGCGATGATCTCGTTGACGCCCAGCGACACGGCGCGATCGACGACATAGCGCCGCGGCTTGCCCATCATCACGATGATCGGGATGCTCGGTGCCGGCGAGGTGGTGGGCGTGCGCGTCAGGCGGATGAATTCCTCGCCCGAGAGAATGGCGAGATCCCAGTCGAGGATGACGAGATCGGGCTTGCTTTCCGAGAGCACGCCGAGCGCCTCGGCCCCGTCCGGCGCCTCGAGCACGCGCTTGATCCCGACACGCGTCAGCATGTCGCGCAGGATGCGGCGGATATAGAGGCTCTCATCGACGACGAGCGCGGCGAGATCGGGGAAAGTCGGTGTGGCGATCATGCCGGGTCACACACCCTTGTCTACGCAAAACACATTGCACGATACGGCTTCGACTTTGCCAGATGGTAAAGAAGAACGCATAAACTTCGCCCGTCACCCGGCATGAACCCGGTTCGCGGTTTGCAGGCCGTTAGGTCGCCGCTAGTACTACAGTTGCGTATTCCTTTGCATTCTGATTCTGTGTCCGAATCAAGGAGGTTCGGGCATGGGTATTTCGGACTGGTCTGGAACATCGGTGAACTGGGCGGCGGCGTTGGTGGCTTTCAAGCAAGCGCTGGCGCCGATTTTTCCGCGTGTGGAAACATGGCGATCGGCAGGGGCCTTCATTGATGGTGTGCTGTCCGGTGTCGAACGCAAGACGGGCTGGATGCTGGCGGAGCAGGCGGGTCTTCAGCGTCCCTACCGGATCCAGTCCCTTCTCGGTCGAAGCAGTTGGGACAGTGATCAGCTTTGCACCCTCATCCGCGATCAGGCAGTCGATGCGTTGGGGGACAACGGCGTTCTGGTCATCGATGAGACCGGTTTCGTGAAGAAGGGCGATCGCTCGGTCGGGGTGGCGCGTCAGTATTCCGGAACTGCCGGCCGGATCGAGAACTGCCAGATCGGCGTTTTCTGCGCCTATGCCAGCCGCTACGGCCAGACATTGATCGACCGGCGGCTGTATCTGCCGAAGGCTTGGGCGGAGGATATCGAGCGTCGTCGGCGTGTCGGGATTCCCGACGACATTGCCTTCTCCACGAAGCCGGCCATCGCCCGCGAGATGATCGCAAGCGCTCTCGATAGCGGCCTGCAATGTGCGTTCGTACTCGCCGATTCAGTCTATGGAAGCGATTACACGCTTCGCCGAATGCTGGAGGATCGCGGGCAGCCGTATGTTCTCGCGGTCCGATCCAACCAACACCTGCGCTTCCTGCAGGCCGACTGGGGCCTGATCCAGACAGATCCGGCAACGATTGCGGCGGAACTTCCCAAGAAAGCCTGGACGGCGCTCAGTGCGGGCGAAGGTGCCAAGGGCCCCCGTTTGTATCATTGGGCACGGGTCTCATTGGGCTGGGCCACGCCGGAGGGGTTCGAGAGGTGGCTTCTCATGCGCCGTAATCTGCGCAATCGCGATGAAATCGCCTACTACTTCGCTTTCGTCCGAGAGGGAACGAGCCTTGCCGACATGGCAGGCGCTGCCGGGTTGCGATGGACCATCGAGGAATGCTTCCTGCGTGCCAAGGACGATCTTGGCCTCGATCATTGCGAGGCCCGCTCCTGGCATGGTTGGCACCGACACATGGCCCTCGTCATGGCCGCAGCCCTGGTCCTCGCACAGATCGCCGCAGAACAACGAAAGACCGCCTACGCCACCGATGCTGAGAGCAAACGGGACAAAACGAGTCCGGACCGAACAGCCGCATGACCGGCGCCATTGCCGGGCTGATGTCCACCTCGGAAATCCGCCGCCTGATCGCACGCCTCATCCTGACCGAACCTATCGCCACCGCATTCATATGGGCATGGTCCCTCTGGCGAAGGCAGCATCAAAAACAGGCGGCCATCAGCCACAGGAAACGACGCAGGAAGAATAAAAAGCAACTGTAGTACTAGGCTGGCGGATGATTCGCCGGTCGGGTGCCGGCTCACGTCGCGATCGCAAAAGGAGTGCTCCATGCAGGTTCATGACGAAGGCCGGAAAGCCCGGATGATGCAGGCGCTCTACGGCACGCTCGCCGCGTCCGCCCTGCTCGTCACCGCCAGCATGCCGGCCATGGCCGATGCCCTGCAGGGCGAAGTCATCGCCGAACGCTGGTGCGCCTCCTGTCATCTGGTCGGGCCGGGGCAGGATGTCGCGAGCGACCAGATGGCGAGCTTCATGCAGATCGCGCAGCGCGACGATCTCACAGCGGAAAATCTGGGCGCTTTCCTGCGTTCACCGCACCCGCCAATGCCGGATCTTCAACTCACCCATAACGAGATCCGTGCGCTGATCGCCTATATCGAAACGCTTGAATGAGCCGGAAACAGTTCAGCCGGGAAAGCGGCAGAAGCGATCCTGATGAGCGCGCGCCCCGGCACTGAAGGCGCCTTGATCAGGCTTCAAGGCGCAACCCTGTGCGGAACCTTGCCGCCCCTCCTGCGCGAGCCGACGCGCCGCAGCGCGCATGTCATGCGCTGCGCGCGGGACATGGCGGGCCGGACCGAGTGCGGCGCGCAACACGGCCTGATCCGTTTCGGTGATTTCGGGCGTTTGAACCAATATCGGCATGTCGTCCTCGATCAACCTGCGTTAACCATCCCCCGACTCAATAACGGCTTTCTGTTTCGGCGGTTCCAGGGCACCTGCAACAAACCGTAACATAGTGTGAGGCCATGCCTCGCGACATCGTGGTGAAACCGGATGCGGTCCAGTCTTCCTGCCCTCGCCCTGTTCCTGCTGCTGGTTGCCGCGCTCATCCTGCCGGGACTTCGACCGTGGCTGCTGGCATTCGACCAGTTCCTGCCGGTATTGCTGCGCGACGCGCAGGGTTTGCCGCGCGGCCCCGACTGGTTCAACGAGATGGCGAGGGACGTCTCGGCTCTGGGCAGCATGACGGTGCTGATCGGCACCGGCCTGCTCGTCATCACGGCCCATTGGCTGCGGGGTGCCGGGACGCAGGCCTTGCGCGTCGGCATCGCCCTTTTTGGTGCCATAGCGCTGAACACGGCGTTGAAGGCCCTGATCGCGCGCCCGCGACCGGATCTGTTCGAACCCGCGACGCAGGTTTTCACCAACAGCTTCCCGAGCGCCCATGCGATGATCTCCGCAACGCTGGTCACGATCATCGCGCGGGATCTGATGGCGGCGCAGGACAAGGTCGCGCCGGCGCGTTTCATCGCGGGAAGCGCCGCGCTTCTCGTCGTGCTGATCGGCCTGAGCCGGATCCATCTCGGCGTGCATTGGCCCAGCGACGTCCTGGCCGGCTGGGCGCTCGGCTTCGCCTGGGCACGCCTCGCGGGTGAGGCCTGTCGGCGCGCGCTGCCCGGGTCAGGCTGAAGCAGCCCCTGTTGGCGCAGATTGCGGGGCAATGTTGTCGAGCGCCTTGTCACGATCCTCGAAGAAGCGGCGGATATTGCGGGCGGCCTGGCGGATGCGCTGCTCGTTCTCGACCAGCGCGATGCGCACATATTCGTCGCCATGTTCGCCGAAGCCGATCCCCGGCGCCACCGCGACGCCGGCCTTCTCGACCAGCAGCTTGGCGAATTCCAGGCTTCCCAGATGCCGGAACCGCTCCGGGATCGGCGTCCAGCAGAACATCGACGCGCTCGGGCGCGTCACCGGCCAGCCCGCCTTGGCGAAGGATTCGACGAGCGCGTCGCGGCGCTTGCGGTAGATGGCGCGCATGTCCTCGATATAGTCGTCGGGTCCGTTCAAGGCCGCCGCCGCCGCCACCTGCACGGGGGTGAAGGCGCCGTAATCGAGATAGGATTTCACCCGCGCCAGGGCCGCGAGCAGGCGCTCGTTGCCCACAGCGAAGCCCATCCGCCAGCCGGCCATGGAATAGGTCTTCGACAGCGAGGTGAATTCCGCGGCGATATCCATGGCGCCGGGCACCTGCAGCACCGATGGCGGGGGGTTGTCGTCGAAATAGACCTCGGCATAGGCGAGATCGGAGAGCAGGATCAGTTCATGCTTCTTGGCGAAGGCGACGAGATCACGGTAGAAATCGAGCGAAGCGGTACAGGCCGTGGGATTGGCCGGGTAGCATACCACGAGCGCAATCGGCTTGGGCACGCTCAGCCGCATGGCGCGCTCGACTGCGTGGAAGAATTCGGGCGACGGCTCCGCCGGCACGTTGCGCACGACGCCACCGGCCATCAGGAAGCCGAAATTGTGCAAGGGATAGCTCGGATTGGGCACCAGCACCACGTCACCGGGCGCGGTGATGGCCTGCGCCATGTTGGCAAAGCCCTCCTTGGAGCCGAGCGTGGTGACGACCTGCGTCTCCGGATCGAGCTTCACGCCGAAGCGCCGGGCGTAATAGGCGGCCTGGGCCTTGCGCAGACCGGGAATGCCCTTGGAGGCGGAATAGCGATCGGTACGCGGCTTGCCGGCAGTCTCGGCCAGCTTGGCCACGACATGCGCCGGTGCGGCGAGATCCGGATTGCCCATGCCCAGATCGATGATGTCGACACCCTCGGCCCGCGCCTTGGCCTTGATCTTGTTGACCGGCTCGAAGACGTAGGGCGGCAGGCGTTGCGTGCGGTAGAAATCGTTCATGATCGCGTATCCGTTCGGGGCGCATCCGGGCGAAATCCGATTCGCGCATGGGCAGATCGGCACCGTCTGCATAGCATCTCGCCGACCCGCTTGCATCGGCGATTTCCGCCTGCCCGCCGATTACGGCGAGAGCACGGCTTTCTGGCGGGTTATCAGGGACGTGCGGGTTCGATCGCCGGATCGAAATCGGGCAGCGGCTCGACGATGACGGGCTCGGGATCAGGCAGCAGGGTCATGCGGCGGGTCTGTGCGGCGCGCGCGGCCTGGCTCTCCTGCAGGCGGCGAAGATCGTCTTCCATCTCGACGAGCTCTTCCTCGGTCCGCGGCTCATTCGTCACCCGGTCGATCGACCGGATCGGGGCATAGGCGAATTCACCCGGACGGGTTCCGGCGATGAATTCGGGCGCCTCGCGCTCCGCCTCGCCGACCCCGGTTGCCACGAAGACATCACGCACGGGATTCAGATCCCCCGCACAGCCGCCGAGAACCAGGGCGCATGCGAGCGCTGCAGCGGCATGGCATATCCGCCCGGATTGCCTGGGCCTGTCAGGCCGGGTGTGACGGCTCGGGCCGGATGTCATCGTCGCGTAATCCTCAACATGATGCATGATGCCCGGTCGGGACGGGATCAGGCAGCGCCCTCCCGGCATAGCACTACCCTCCGTCGAGCCGGGAACCGAAAGCGGAATGACACGTAATCCTGAACTACGCCTTTACCGGGTCTAGCCGACAGCATAGCGCACAGGTTACGATGTCGAAAGAATGGCGGATCCTTTTTGAGGATAAAGCTGCCTGGGGAAGGGGAGTGAGCACCGTGGCCGACAACCGGACGACCAGAAGCGACAGCCCGGCACCTGCCCGTGACGTCGGAAAATCCCGATCGAGCCGGAGCAAGCCCATATCGGGCGCGGCGGGTCACGAACCCGCCAATGGCGCCGCACCGCCTGCAAAAGCGGCAAAATCCGCTCCGCCTGCTTCCACCGCAAAAACCGGGACGGGATCGGCAAAAACGGCAAGCAAGACGGCAGCGCAGAACAAGGCGGCCAAGCCCACAACGAAGCCCAGAACGAAGCCCGCAGCGAAATCGGCAAAGACGGCATCTGCAGAAACGTCATCCGCACGGCCATCGACACGGACACCGGCCAGAACGGCGCCCGCTGCCCCTGCTACGCGCAAACCGGGCGCAGAAGCGCAATCTCCCGGCAAGGCCGCCGACAAATCTCTCAGCGACACGGCAAACGGCGACACGGCACAAGTCGCCGCAAAGGCACCACGTCCCGTGAACGATCCGACGCCGCCCCCGGCGCCGACCTCCAGGCGTACCGATCAGGCCGCATCAGCGGCGAAATCCGATTCCGGGCGCAAGACGACGTCCGCAGATGGCTCGCAAGCCGCACACGAGCAAGCAGTTGCCTCCCCCGACCTCGAAGCGCTGACACGCAACATGGCCCGGTTCTACGAGGAAGCCGGCAAGGCAACGGCGGCCTATCTCAAGCCGCTGGAGGAACGGCGCGGCCATGTCGGCGCCGCAGACGAGATGAGCGACATGGTCAAGACGCTCGTCCAGGTCACAGAGAAATGGCTCGTCGACCCGCAGAAGGCGGTCGAGGCACAAAGCCGCCTCGGGCTCTCCTTCATGGATATCTGGGCGAATTCGCTGCGCCGCATGCAGGGCGAGGAGGTCGCGCCTGCAATCACCGCCGATCCGAAGGACGGGCGCTTCAAGGATGAGGACTGGTCGACCAACGCCTATTTCGACATGCTCAAACAAGCCTATCTCGCCACCTCGCGCTGGGCCGAGGACATGGTCGACGAGGCGGACGATATCGACGACGAGACCCGCCAGAAAGCACGTTTCTACGTGAAACAACTCGCCGGAGCGCTCTCGCCCTCGAATTTCCTCACCACCAACCCGGAAGTCATCCGCGAGACCTTCAACGAAAGCGGCGCCAATCTGGCGCGTGGCATGAAGATGCTCGCGGAAGATATCGAGGCCGGCCACGGCGAGTTGAAGATTCGCCAGACCGATGCCAGCAAGTTCAAGGTCGGTGAGAACATGGCCAACACCCCTGGAAAGGTGGTGTTTCGCAACGATCTGATCGAGCTGATCCAGTACACGCCGACCACGGAGAAGGTGCTCGCGCGCCCGCTCCTGATCGTGCCGCCCTGGATCAACAAGTACTACATCCTCGATCTCAACCCGGACAAGAGCTTTATCCGCTGGGCGGTCGCGCAGGGGCTGACGGTGTTCTGCATCTCCTGGGTCAATCCGGACGAGCGCCACCGCGACAAGGGCTTTGCCGATTACATGCGCGAGGGCATCTTCGCCGCGCTCGAACAGGTGGAGACGATTACCGGCGAGCGACAGGTCTCGGCCATCGGCTATTGCGTCGGCGGCACGCTGCTCTCGGTGGCGCTGGCCTATATGGCCGCCAAGGGTGACGACCGGATCGCCTCGGCGACCCTGTTCACCACGCAGGTGGATTTCACCCATGCGGGTGATCTCAAGATCTTTGCCAACGAGGAGCAGATCCGGGCTGTCGAGGAGAATATGGAAGCGCGCGGCTATCTCGATGGCGGACGCATGGCGGCTGCGTTCAACATGCTGCGTCCCAACGATCTGATCTGGCCCTACATCGTCAATAACTATCTCAAGGGCAAGGATCCCTTTGCCTTCGACCTGCTTTACTGGAATTCCGATTCCACCCGGATGCCGGCGGCAAACCACTCGTATTATCTGCGCAACTGCTATCTCGAGAACAATCTCTCGCAGGGACGCGCGGAGCTCGAAGGCGTGCGGCTCGATCTCTCGAAAGTGACCATCCCGATCTACAATCTGGCCACGCGCGAGGATCATATCGCCCCGGCCAGATCGGTCTTCGTCGGCTCGGCCTGTTTCGGCGGCCCGGTCGAATACGTGCTCGCGGGTTCCGGCCATATTGCGGGCGTGGTCAACCCGCCGGCGAAACCGAAATACCAGCACTGGACCAACGGTCCGCCGGTGGGAACGCTCGAAGACTGGATCGCCGGCGCCACCGAGCATCCGGGCACCTGGTGGCCACACTGGTTCGAATGGGTGCGCGAAAAGGACCCGCGCGAGGTTCCCGCGCGCGAACCGGGCGGCGGCAAGGTCGAACCGATCTGCGATGCACCGGGCACCTATGTGCTGATGCGCGCCTGAAATCCCCGCGTGATGGGATTTCCTCACGGCGGAGCAATCTGTTGCGCACCTTGTCTTCGCGGCCTCGCGCACGCATGATCGCCGCGAGGAAACCAAGAGGGTCCAGATGAAACTCGTACGTTACGGCGAACCCGGCGCAGAAAAACCGGGACTGATCGATGCCGAGGGCGCGATGCGCGATCTTTCGGCGCATATCGACGATATCGGGCGCAAGACGCTCGATCCGGCGACGCTCACCAGACTCGCCGCGCTCGACCCGGCCTCGTTGCCGATGGTGCCGGCGGGGGCGCGAATCGGCCCCTGCGTGGCGGATGCGCGCAATTTCGTGGCGGTCGGGCTGAACTTCGCCGATCACGCTGCGGAAACGGGTGCACCGATTCCGGCCGAGCCGATCCTGTTCAACAAGGCGCCCTCCTGCATCGTTGGCCCCAATGACGACGTGGTCATTCCCAAGGGCTCACAGAAGACGGATTGGGAGATCGAGCTTGCCATGGTCATCGGCAAGCGCGCCTCCTATGTGGCGGCGAATGACGCGCTGGCTTATGTCGCGGGTTTCTGCATCTGCCACGACGTGTCGGAGCGTGAATTCCAGATGGAGCGCGGCGGTACCTGGTCGAAGGGCAAGGGCTGCCCGACCTTCGGCCCGCTCGGCCCCTGGCTGGTGACGCCGGACGAGATCGCCGACGTGCAGGATCTCGGCATGTGGCTCGACGTCAATGGCGAGCGCATGCAGACGGGTTCGACGAAGACCATGATCTTCGACTGCGCCCAGCTCGTCTCCTATATCTCGCATTTCATGATCCTGGAGCCCGGCGACGTGATCACCACGGGCACGCCCCCCGGCGTCGGCACCGCCATGAAGCCACCGCGCTATCTCAAGGCCGGCGATGTCGTCACCATGGGGATCGACGGTCTCGGCGAACAGCGCCAGGACGTGAAGGCCCATCAGGGCTGACGGGTCCGTCTCCGGCCCTGTCTTCGCAATAACCTGAAAGACGAAGCCCCCGCCTCTTCACGAAGCGGGGGCTTTTCCTGCTGACGGAGGACTGGAGCGTGTTCCGATCTGACAGAGTCAGGCCGGGCGCGCCAAGTGATTGGTCGACGCGTCATGCGGCTGCGACGCGTTCGAGGAATGTGTCGATGGCGCGGCGCAGCTTCTGCGTTTCGTCAGTGGCGGCATCGGCGGAATGCAGAACATAATCGGCAGAGCGGTTGGTCTCGCCGGTCGACGCCTTGACGCTCTCGATATGCCCGGCGACCTGGCGGCTCGACTGGGCCGAGCGCTGGACGTTGCGGGTGATCTCGTCGGTGGAGGCGCCCTGCTCCTCAACAGCCGCGGCGATCGAGGTGGTGTGTTCCGAGACCTCCTTCATGATCCCGGCAATCTGCTCGATATTGGACACGGCATCCTTGGTCGAACCCTGGATCGCGCCGATCTGCCCGGAGATTTCCTGCGTCGCTTTCGCCGTCTGATCGGCCAGGTTCTTCACCTCCGCCGCAACGACGGCGAAGCCCTTGCCGGCCTCACCGGCGCGCGCCGCCTCGATGGTGGCGTTGAGCGCGAGCAGGTTGGTCTGCTCCGCGATCTCCTGGATCAGCCCGATCACGTCACCGATGCGCTGCGCGGCGTCGGACAGGCTCGCCACCTTCGTATTGGTGTGATCAGCGGCCTGCGTGGCGCGACCGACCACCTCGGTGGTCATGCCGACGGCGCGGGCAATCTCGTTGATGGCGCCGTTAAGGCTCTCGGCGGCTTCGGCTGCGGTGGCGGCGTTGCTGCTCGAATCCTCTGATGCGGATGCCGTCTGCTCGGTCAGATCCGCCGTCTGCGAGGCGATCATGGTGAGGTTATGGGCGGTGTCACGCATCTGCTGCATGTTGCCGGTGACGCCTTCCAGCATGGCGCCGACGGAGTCGCGGAACTCCGCGATCAGCGTCTCCACCGCGCGCTGGCGCTCCGCCCGCTCCAATTGCTCCTTCTCGCTCTCCGAGGTGAGGCGCTCGCGCTCGATGGCGTTCTGGCGGAAAATCTCGACAGCGCCCGCCATGGCGCCGATCTCGTCGGAACGCTGGCGACCGGGTACGGTGATCGTCGTATTGCCATCGGCCAGTTCGCGCATGGCAGTCGTCATGGCCACGACCGGATGGGAAACCGAACGCCCGATCACGAAAGCAATGGCGATACCGAGCACGGCGAGCAGCGCCGTGGCGGCGATGGTCATCGTCACCACCTGCATTGCAGCCGCCGCTGTGCCCTCACCGATTGCATGCGCATCCTGCGAGGCACTCGTCACGATATCCGAGGTCAGCCCGGCAATGATCTTCTCGCTTTCACCCAGCACATCCGCGCGCATGACGGCGAGTTCGTCGGACACCTCCATGCCGCGCAACATCGATGCCTGATAGATTTCGAGATTCTCGGCAATGGTGGCGAGCCAGTTCTTGCGCGATGCATGTGTCGTGTTTTCGTGCAGTTCCGTCGCCAGGTCGAGCGCGCGACCGGCCGTCATCTCGGCCTGGTTGCGGGCCTGATCATCGCCCGTCAGATAACGCGCGAAGGCGGCCTGGGAGACGAGGCCGAACTGAAGCGCCCGCGAGCCTTCGTTCGAGGTGTCGAGATCGCCCTCGAGTGAAGCGGAATAGACGAGCTGCCAGACCGCCTCGGTCACGGCGGCCATGGCCGGCTCCACCTCATCGGCCACGATGCTGCGCAATTGTGAATCCATGGCGAAGAGCGAATCGATCCCGCGCTCGAACTCGTCATAGGTCATGACGATCTGCGTGAGCATGGCGCGGCGCTCGTCAGATGATGTGGCTTCCACGGCGTCCATGATCTGACTTCGGACGCGATGGCTCACGTCGGCGATCATCTCACGGCGCTCCTCGTCCGGCGCCGAAAGTTCGTCGCGCGCGAGGACGAGCATGCGGGTGAAATCCGCCGAGAGGGTTTCCGCGCGCTGCGTCTCATTCGCGATCGTCCGGTAATCGGCGAAGTCCTGGTCGAGCCGCAATGCATTGAAGATCGCGAACCCGGCCATGCCCACGGCCAGTATCAGAATGGCTGCGAATCCGATAGCGATACGCCCGCGCAACCCGAGGCGCGTGACGTTTGGCAGGCGGGGCAAAAAGGAAGTGAATCGCACAGTCTCGGTTCCCATGGCGTTTGTCGGTTGCACACAGGAGAGCAAATAAACCTTAAAAAAAGTTATTCGTTACGTACGGAAAGATATAGACACAATCAAAAATAGAAAGAGACTTCCCTAGAGTCACTTATTGCGGTGCAAAATCATTTCCGTCATGGCGCAGCGACCCGGATCGGGCCTGCGCCTTTCGAAATACCGGCTCCATCCGCTCCAGCGCGTCCAGCGGAATATGGCAGGCGATGCGGTGGCCGTTGGCGCGCGCGTGGACCGGCGGACGCTCGTCGTCACAGATCCTGCCCAGCTTGTGCTGACAGCGCGTGGCGAAGGGACAGCCCTTCGGCGGATCCAGCGGGCTCGGCAAGGCGCCTTCGAGCACGATCCTCGTCTTCTCGATCTGCGGATCGGCCACCGGCACGGCGGAGAGCAGCGCCTCGGTATAGGGGTGATAGGGCGGTGAAAACACGTCCTCGACGCGGCCCTGCTCCATGATCTGCCCGAGATACATCACCACCACCCGGTCGGCGAGATAGCGCACCAGCGACAGATCGTGGCTGATGAAGATCAGCGTGGTGTCGTGATCGCGCTGGATATCTGTGAGCAGCCGCGTCACCGCCGCCTGGACCGAAACGTCGAGGGCGGAGACAGGCTCGTCGGCGATCACCATGGACGGATTGCCGGCGAAGGCGCGGGCAATGCCGATGCGCTGCTTCTGCCCGCCGGAAAGCTGGCGCGGCATCCGGCGGGCGAAATCACGGGGCAGCTTCACCAGATCGAGCAGATCGTAAACGCGCTGCCGGATCTTCGCACGGTCGGTCTCGACCCCGAATTTGCGGATCACCCGGGCGATCTGCGCACCGACGCTCTGGCTCGGATTGAGCGTGTCATTGGGATTTTGAAAGATCATCTGCAAGGCGGCGATCTGCCTTTGCGAGCGCGCCGTCACGGCGCTCTCGGCAATATCGTCGCCCTCGAAGATGATGGCCCCGTCGGTCGCCGTCTCGAGCCCCATCAGCACTTTGGCGAAGGTGGATTTGCCACAGCCGCTCTCGCCCACGATCGCGACCGTCTGCCCGCGGCGTGCCTCGAAATCAAGCGCCTCATTGGCCTTCACCCAGCGTACCGAGCGTCCCGCAATCAGCGCGGCCATGGAACGGTCGTAGACGGGATAGTATTTCTGCATCCCCTCGACGGCGAGCACAACATCGCCCTCAGGCACAGCTGCGGCCTCCGCGCCCGGCGCCGCGTCGGGGATGAGCGGGGGTGCTTCATCGACGGCATCGAGGCGCAGGCAGCGGGCGCGATGGGCCGCTTCCCCGGCGATCCCCGTATCGATCATCGGCACATTGCCGACATCGCAGGTCCCCGGCTCGAACCAGGGGCAGCGCGGACCGAAATTGCAGCCCTGCGGGCGCTCATGGGGCTGCGGCAACTGCCCGGATATGGCCGTCAGGGGCCGCTCGTCGCGTCCTGCCACGGGGAGCGGGATGCAGCCGAACAGGCCCCGCGTATAGGGATGGCGCATGTGGGTGAAGACATCCCCGACAGTGCCCTCCTCCACCACATCGCCGGAATACATCACGCTGACACGGTCACAGACCTCGTGCACCAGGCCGAGATTGTGGCTGATGAAGAGGATCGCGGTGCCGAACTTGCGCTTGATCTCGCCGATCAGTTCGACGATCCCCGCCTCGACCGTGACGTCGAGCGCAGTCGTCGGCTCATCGAGGAGCAGCAGCGAGGGGTTGGCGAGCAGCGCCATGGCGATGACGACACGCTGCTGCTGGCCGCCCGAAAGCTGGTGAGGATAGGATGCCATCAGCCGCCCGGTATCGGCCAGACGCACGTCCTTGAGCATGCGCGCGGCGCGCTCATGCGCCTCCCGCTCACCCACGCCCTCGTGGATCATCGGCACTTCCATGAGTTGGCGGCCGATGGTCATGGACGGGTTGAGTGCGGCGAAGGGCTCCTGATAGACCATCGCGATCTCGGCCCCGCGCAGGCTGCGCAGTTCCGCTTCATCCATGCCGAGCAGGTCGCGCCCCTTGAAGCGCATCGTACCCCCGGTGATCGCCCCGTTGCGCCCCATATAGCGCATGATCGCATTCGCCACGGTCGATTTGCCGCAACCGCTCTCCCCCACCAGCGCAACACTCTCGCCGGCGGCGATGGTGAGATCGAAATCCGCCACGGCGGGAATCTCTCCCGCGCGGGTACGATACGAGATCGACAGGCCCTCGATGGCGAGAACGGGCTCGATCTTGTCGGTTCCGGCATCAGTCATTGAGCGAGATCTCCCGGATACCGTCGGCGAGCAGGTTGAAGCCGAGCACCAGCGAGGAAATGGCGATGACGGGGAAGATCGTCATATGCGGCGCGAATGTCGCCATCGAGCGCGTCTGGTTGACCATGCCGCCCCAGTCGGGATCGGGCGGTGGCAGGCCAAGCCCGAGGAATCCGAGCACGCCGATGGTGATGATGGTGTAGCCGAGCCGCAGGCAGGCATCGACGATCAGCGGCCCGCGCGCATTGGGCAGGATCTCCACGAACATGATCCGCAGGGTCGATTCCCCGCGCGTCTGGGCGGCGGCGACGTAATCGCGGTTGCGCAGGTCGAGCACGAGGCCGCGCACGATGCGCATGATCCCCGGCGCGCTGGCAAAGATCACCGCCACGACGATGTTGAATCCCGAGGCGCCGAATGTGGTGATGATCACCACATAGAGCACGAGAATGGGAAAGGAGAGAATGATATCCGAGATACGGCTGAGAACGTCATCGATCCAGCCGCGTTTGTAACCCGCAACCAGCCCCATCACGATCCCGACCGCGAAGGCGCAGGCGGTGGCGAGGGGGCGTAGAACAGGACCGTGCGCGATCCCCAGATCACGCGGCTGAGGATATCGCGACCCAGATGATCCGCGCCGAGCCAGAAGGTCCCGCCCTCCGGGTGTTCGGTGAACGGCGTGGCAAAGGGCAGCACCTGGGCATTGGGATCGTAGGGGGCGAGCCAGGGCGCGAAGATCGCCACCAGCACCCAGAAACCGACGAGGCCGGCTCCGATCATCGCGACGGTGCTCTCGCGCAGCAGCTTCAGCGCCCCCCACAATCCCGGGACGATGCTGCGCGCAGCAGCCAAGAGTGGCGGCGCCGGCTTTAGTGGTTCGGCGGAATCGATATCCGGAGGACGATGTTCGTTCATGCCATCCTCCTCACGCGAACCGGATGCGCGGGTTGAGCCAGGTATAGCCGATATCGGCGACGGTCTGCGTCGTCACGGCGACGAAGACGGCAACCATGGCGCAGGCCTGGATCAGGAAGATGTCCTGATTGAGCGAGGCCTCCAGCAGCAGCGCGCCGAAACCTTTGTAGGCGAAGAAGAATTCCACCACGATCACGCCCGAGAGCAGCCAGTTGATCTGCAGCATGATCACCGTGAACGGGGCGATCAGCGCGTTGCGCAGGGCGTGGCGCATGATCACCTGCCGATAGGGCATGCCCTTGAGGATGGCGGTGCGGATATACGGCGTCTGCATCACCTCGGCCATGGAGGCGCGGGTCATGCGCGCGATATAGCCGAACCCGTAGAGCACCAGCACCGTCACCGGCAAGACCAGTTCGATCGGTCGGAAACCGTCCGTCATGCCGCTCGTGCCCGGCAGCCAGGACAACCAGAAGACGAAGAGGAATGTCAGCAGAACCGCGCTGGCGAATTCCGGGATCGAGGTGGTGATGATCGCCGTGACGGAGAGCGAGCGATCGAGCTTCGAACCCTCCCTCATGCCGGCCAGAATGCCCATGATCAGCGCCAGCGGAATCATCACGGCGAAGGTGACGCCGCCCAGGATCGCAGTGTTGATCAGCCGCGGCACCAACACCTCGGCGACAGGCACGCGAAAGCGGATCGACTCGCCGAAATCGCCGGTGAGCATGTTGCCCAGCCATTCGAGGTAACGCACGAAGACGGGTCGGAAATAGCCGTTTGCCTCGAGCCAGAGATTGCGCTGCTCGTCGGTCGTGTACGGCCCCAGCACCTTCACCGCGACCGCCTCGCCGTTTACCTCGAGGAGCAGAAACAGCAGGATGGAAACGGCGAGCATGGTCAGGATCATGTATCCCGCACGCCTTGCGAGAAAGATCAGCATGAGCGGGATTTCCTGATGGATATTGCTGCCCGAGCGCCGCCTTCATGAAGCACGCACCAGACCTCCCTCCCCGGCGGGGAGGGATTGAGGGTGGGGAGAAACGCGCGCGTCGCACTCCCCCGTCGAAGATTTTGCACCGGGGCCACCCCACCCTTGATCCCTCCCCTGAGGGGAGGGAAATCGCGCGCTTCTTGCAAGATGCGCATCAGGCTTCGAGCCACACCGTTTCGAAATGGTGTTCCTCCGCCGGATGGTGGGAATAGCCCTTCACGCGGGGGCTGCCGGCTGTGTGGATCGAGCGCCAGTAGGGCTGCACGAAGACCGCATCCTCCTGCAACATGGTTTGCAGCTGCGCCATGATCTCGCGGCGGGCATCCACATCGAGAGTGGCCTCGGCCTCGTCGAGCAGCGCATCAAAATCCGGATTCGCGTAACCGGATTCGTTCCACGGCACGCCGGAGCGATAGCCGAGGCTGAGCACCTGCGTGCCGAGGGGGCGGTGCGTCCAGCTGGTGAAGCCGAAAGGCGTGGTCGTCCAGCGGTCCCAATAGGTGCCGCCCGGCATGATGTTGACGCCGAGATTGATGCCGGCAGGACGCAACATCTCGACCAGCGCCTCACAGGTATTGGGCTCCCAGGTCGGCTGGGCGACGCAGTCGATGGTGATCTCGAGCCCGTCCTCGTAGCCGGCCTCGGCGAGCAATTCGCGGGCGCGATCATAATCCTGCTGCGGTGCGCCGATATCGGCGTATTCGGGATGGATTTGCGCGACGTGATGATCCTCACCAGGAACGCCGAGCCCCTGATAGGCGATCTGCAAGAGCCGGTCGTGATCCACACAGGCCTGGATCGCGCGGCGCACACGCGGATCGTCGAAGGGCGCCTCATCGACCTTCATGCGTGCTACACCGGTTTGCGCGGTCTGCGCTTCGTAGATCACCATGGACGGCATGTTCTCGGCTGCCGGCATCTGCTCCACATTCAAACGGTAGAGCAGATCGACCTGATCCGAAGCCAGAGCCGCGAAGGGCGCTGCCGGGTCGTCGCCGTGGTCGATATAGTCGATCCCGTCGAGATAGACCTCGCCACCCCACCAGTCATCCTCGCGGCGCGCGAATGTGGCGCGTTCACCGACGGCGAAGCGGGTGAGTTCGAACGGACCGGTACCGATCGGCTCATCAGCCCAGTTGCCGCCCTGGAAAGAGCGGTGGGCGATCAGGGCGGGATAATCACCCATGCTCTCGGGGAAGGCAAGGAAGGGCACGCGCAGATTGAACTCGACCGTATGGTCATCGATCTTGCGGATGGCGCCTTCCGCCATGCGCGAACCGTCGTCGTTGCTCTCGCGCAGGGCCGAGAAGCGTCCGTAATTGGACGAGCCCACGCCCGGATCCATCCAGCGCTCGAAATTGGCGATGACGTCATCAGCGGTGAAATCGTCACCATTGGACCATTTCACGCCGCGGCGCAGATTGAAGGTCCAGCTGCGCAGATCCTCCGACGCGCTCCAGCTCTCTGCCAGATGCGGCACAGCAAGATTGTCACTGGAAATGCGCACCAGCGGCTCGAGCACGTGACGCAGGGTATTGCCCTTCTCCGACCAGTCGATCGTGGCGGGATCGGAGATTTCCTTGATGTTCATCGAGACGCGCAGCACGCCGCCGCGTTGCGGCGTGCCGTCCTGGGCCTGCGCACGCGGCACGAAACCGTCACCGGTGATCTTGCCAGCCATGCCGTAGGCGATTCCGGCAGAGAGGCCGAGCAGCGTCGCCGTACGCAGGAATTCACGGCGGCTGGCCTTGCCCTGACCGAGCGCATCCGCGAGTTTCGGCAGTTGAGGATGGTGTTCGGCGAGTTGTGCGCGCTCATTCGCATCGAGACGCTCGGTATCGGGGGTCTTCCTGGTCATCGTCGTCCTCTTTACCGTCAGCTTCTGCCCGTCAGATCGTCATCGATCCATGCCGGGCGGTCTGATCCTGTGTCTCGTGAGCCGGACAGAGCGAACGCCGGATGGCGCGCAAACGTCGCAACAGCCGAATCCGGAAATCCCGGCTGGATAAGCGTCTTGGTGACGCGGCAAATCATCACCGCGACGGACACGGTCGCTCGACTACGTGAGACGTCGAAGGTGGTGATGCGCCAAAATCAGGTCCGACGCGTCACCACCCATGACAAGAGGATAGCGCCCCGGGAGACTGTGTCAAATTCGGGGCAGATTTGCGGAAACCCGGCAGCCAGACGGGATGCAGCAGCTGCTCAGACGGCTTTTGCCGTGGTTCCCGGCCTGGATTCGCCTTCCCGGGCATCGCCCTGCGCCTCGCCCTTGCCGACGATCGCGCGAAGAAAATCATCGACCGCCCCCTTGAGGGAATCGGATTCGCGCGCCAGCCGCTCGGCAGAGTTCTGCACGCGATTCGCCGCATCGCTCGAGTGCTCGGCGGAAGCGCGCACCCCGTCGATGCTCTGCGAGACCTCGTGCGTACCAGCCGATGCCTGCTGCACGTTACGTGCGATCTCCTGCGTGGCCGAACCCTGCTCTTCCACCGCCGCCGCGATCGCCCCGGCAATGCCGGCGAGGCTGGAGATGGTCTCGGCGACGCCGGTGATCGATTCGGCGGAGCCCGAGGTGGCAGCCTGGATATCGGCGATCTGGCCGCTGATCTCCGTCGTCGCTTTCGCGGTCTGATCGGCGAGGTTCTTCACCTCCGCCGCCACGACCGCGAAGCCCTTGCCGGCCTCGCCGGCCCGTGCCGCCTCGATGGTGGCGTTGAGCGCGAGCAGGTTGGTCTGGTCGGCGATCTGCTCGATCAGGGCGACGATGTCGCCGATGCGCTGGGCGGTATCGGCCATGGTGCGCACCTGCGTCACGGTGCCGCTCGCACGATCCTGCGCCACGCGGGAAATCTCCGTGGACTGGCTGACCTGGCGGCCAATTTCGTCCACCGAGGAGGCCAGTTCCTCGGCAGCGGCCGCGACCATGCCGACATTGGCCGAGGCCTGCTCAGACGCTGCCGCGACACTGGTGGCGCGCTCGCGCGATGTCTGCGAGGCGCCGGTAAGGGCCTGCGCGGCCTGTTCGAGCTCGGCGGCGGCTTCCGCGACACCATTGACGATGGAGCCCACCGCTTCCTCGAACCGCGCAGCAAGATCCTCCGTCGCCTTGCGGCGCTCGACGGCCAGCACAGCCTCGCGCTCCTGCTCCATCCGGCGATCAGCCTCGGCCTTCGCGGCGAGGGATGCGCGGAAATCACCGATGCCACGGGCAATCGCACCGACTTCGTCGCGGCGCTTCATGCCGGAAATCGCGATGTCGAATTCGCCGGAAGCGAGCCGGCGGATATCCGCGACGCTGCGATGCAGGGGACGGGCAATGCCGAAATGGGCGATGGCGAGCCCGGCCAACGCACCGCCGAGGATGCCCGCAAGTGCAATCGCCACGAGCATGGACACCGTGTTCGTCGCAACAGCACCGGCACGGTCGGCCACTGCGGCGCTCTCGCGATCGGTGTGATCCGTGAATGCGGCCAGACCTTCGCGCAGCTCTGCCATGAAATTGCGATTGCGATCGATCGTCCCCAGCACGTAGAGCTGGCTCTCGACGATATCCGATGTCGCGAAGGTCTCGGCCATGTCGATGGTTTCGCGCACACCCTCATGGTATTGACCGTAAAGCCGCGCGACCTCTTCCAGCAGCGCGGCCTGGGCGGCATCGGCGCTCGCCGTCAGTGCATCGAGTTCGGCGCGGAAGGCGGCGTCGGCCTCCTCGATCGCAGGGATGATCATCGCCACGCGCGAGGGGTTGGAGGCGATTTCCATCTCCGCGCGCGAAAGTTCGATCGCGTTCTCGCTCAGCGCCCCGGCGCGGCGCACCTCACCGGTCTTGCCATGGATTTCCTGCGCACCCTGCGCGAGCGTGTCGAGACCCTGATAGGCTGTGAAGGCGATGGCGAGCGTCGCGATCGCCATCAGGAAGACGATTGCGACCGCTTTCAGCGAAACGGATAGTCTGGCAAGCATGGTAACCCCCGGCAGGAGAATTGGCCGACCACCGAGTTATCAATCAATGCTTTACCGGAGCTTACGGCCACGCTGCCCGAATTGCGATTCATCGCAAATTCCTCTAGGGAAGCCACCAATCAATGTGAAGTATCGACCTGTTCATCGGCGAGGCCGTCGCGGATTCCCATCGGCATCGACACCGCCGTAAGCCTTGTCGTCTTCCTCCCGCTCCGGCAGGAGCATCACCGCAGTGCCGATCGCCGCACCGGCAAATGTCGCCGAGACGCTGAGCGTCAGAATCGCCACGGCCAGAAGCGCGACATCGGAATTGGAGACCAGCGTCCACAATCCGCGCAGATCGAAAGCAAGGGCCAGCACCACGAATGCCACGCCGAGCAATGCACCGAAGGCGCCGTTGAGAATGAAAAGCCTGATCAGTGGCTTGCGGTACAGTTCGCGCATGGCGATACCTTTCTCCGAACGATTTCAGCATAAGGCAACGCACATGCAGGGGAAGATGACGCATCGCCGCTGGCATTTGCGCGCATCATGACCCTCCCCGGTTACCCCTTGCGATAAGCCGCCGCAGGCATGCTAGGATCATTCCTGTGACGCCGGGGAAGACGGCGGGCCGACCTGCAACGACCGGACGAGTAACGCCATGCGCATCGAAAACGAACCGAAACTCGACTTCAAGGACGTGCTGATCCGCCCCAAGCGCTCGACGCTCGGCTCACGCGCCGAGGTCGAGATCGAGCGCGCCTTCCGTTTCGCCCATACGGGTCGGGAATGGCGTGGCTTCCCGATGATCGCGGCGAATATGGATGTCGTGGGCACGATACCGATGGCCCGCGCGCTCGCACGTCACGGCGCGCTCGTGGCTTTGCACAAGCATTATCCGGAAGACCTGCTCGTCGATTTTTTTGCAAGCGGCGAGCCGCAGCACGCCTTTTATTCCCTCGGCACGGCGGAGGCCGACTGGGAGAAGTTTCGCGCCGTCAAGCGCCGCGCGCCGATCGGCATGATCTGCCTGGACGTCGCCAACGGCTATACCGAGAAATTCGTCGAGATGGTCGCGCAGGCGCGGGATGAGAATCCGGATGCGGTGATCATGGCGGGCAATGTGGTGACCGGCGACATGACCGAGGCGCTGGTCCTCGCCGGCGCCGATATTGTCAAGGTGGGAATCGGCCCCGGTTCGGTCTGTACCACACGCAAGATGACCGGGGTGGGCTATCCGCAACTCTCCGCCGTGATCGAATGCGCCGATGCGGCTCACGGACTCAAGGGGCTGGTCTGCGCCGATGGCGGCTGCACCGTACCGGGCGACATCGCCAAGGCCTATGGCGGCGGCGCGGATTTCGTCATGCTCGGCGGCATGCTCGCGGGCCACGACGAATGCGAGGGCGAAATCGTCTACGATGAGATCGACGGTGAGCGCGGCGCGAAATCCATGGTCTTCTACGGCATGTCCTCCGATACCGCGATGAAGAAATATTCCGGCGGCGTCGCGCATTACCGTGCCTCGGAAGGCAAGACGGTCGAGGTGGCCTATCGCGGCCCGGTCGATGATACGATGCAGGAAATCACGGGCGGCGTGCGTTCGATGATGACCTATATTGGCGCCACCCGGCTCAAGGAGGTGCCCAAGCGCACCACCTTCGTCATGGTCGGCGCCCAGCTCAACACCGTGTTCGGACAGTGAGACGGGCGCGGGTTGCGGGAAGCCGGGATCATGGCGCTCAGAACAGCGCCAGCTGGCCAGGTGCCGAGCGGGCCGGCTTGCAGAACAGATCGGTGCGCAGTCTCACGCGTTCCGCATTGAAACCAAGCCGGTTGGCCGCGATCTCGAAGCGCCGCCCGATCGCCCAGGCGATCGGCCCGGTACCGCTCTGGCGCACGCCCCAGCGGGAATCGTAATCCTTGCCGCCCTGCATGTCCTGCACCAGCGACATCACGTGCTGTGCGCGCTGGGGGAAATGCTCGGCGAGCCAGTCGCGCGCCAGCGCCTTCACCTCATGCGGCAGGCGCAGCATGACGTAACCCGCCTCGCGGGCGCCGGCTTCATAGGCGGCGTCGAGCAGGCGCTCGATCTCGTGATCGTTGATGGCCGGCACGACCGGCGCCACCAGGACGCTGACCGGAATCCCCTCAGCACGCAGCCGCCGGATGGTCTCGAGCCGCACGCCCGGCGCCGCCGCCCTTGGCTCCATCTTGCGCGAGAGGCGCGGATCGAGCGTCGTCAGCGAGATCGCCACCTTGACGAGGCCCTGCTCGGCCATCGGCCCGAGAATGTCGAGATCGCGGGTCACGAGCCCGGATTTGGTGACGATCCCGACCGGATGCCGCGTGCGCGCGAGCACTTCCAGAATGCCGCGCGTGATCTTCATGCGCTTCTCGATCGGCTGGTACGGGTCGGTATTGGTGCCGATGGCGATGGTGCGCGGGCTGTAGCCGCGCGCCGCCAGTTCCCGCTCCAGCAAGGCGGGTGCATCAGGCTTGGCGAAGAGTCGCGTCTCGAAATCGAGCCCGGCCGACAGTCCCTGATAAGCATGGCTGGGCCGCGCAAAGCAGTAGAAACAACCATGCTCGCAACCCCGATACGGATTGACCGATCGGTCGAAACCGAGATCGGGGGAGGCATTGCGCGTGATGATCGTCCTGGGGCGCTCATGCGTCACTTCCGTGCGCAGCGGCGCGACCTCCTCGGGAATGTCCCAGGAATCGTCGAAAGTCTCACGCGTGACACGCTCGAAACGCCCGGTCTCGTTCGTCAGCGCGCCGCGCCCGCGCCGCATCCCCGCATCCAGGGGAGCCGGGCGCGGAGCAATGCGCTGATCGAGACGTTCGCGCCAGTCACGGTGTTGCAGATGATTCGGCTTCATCGCGAATCTCCTTCATTGATGAGAACAAAATAGAACATTAATCAAACATTGGCAAGTCTGACCGGAACATACACCCCGCAGGCCTTGTGATGGCGGGCATGCCGGGTGCGCAAATCCTTGCCAGAGCGGCACCCGGGCGCCTAAAGCAGGGGTTGCGATCACCGGCGACGCGCATCGGAACAGGCAGCATGGCCCGCAAGGACGAGATTTCAGCAGACGAACCCCATTATCTGCACGCGCCGCGACCGGCGAGCATGCCGGTTTCTTTCCGGCTGCGCGGGAACCGACTGATCGTCGAGCGGCTGGGCAGCGAGCAGGCGATACCGCTTGCGCAGATCACCGAGGCGCGTCTGACCTACGAGCCGCGCTCCTTCGCGCAGAGGCTCTATCGCATCCGCCTGCGGCTCGCGAGCGGGGGAAACCTGTCGCTGCATTCGGTAAATTTCCGCTCGATGGTCTTCGCCGATCGCCAGGAAGAAGCCTATGCCGCCTTCGTGAAGGCACTGTTGCCCGCCATCGCCGAAGCCAATCCGCAGGCGCGCTTCACAGCCGGGCGCACGCCCTTCGTCTGGGGGGCGCTGATCGTGACGACGATCGCGATCTTCCTGGCCATCGCCTATTTCGTGATCTTCGCGCTGCGGGAAGGCGAAGTGGCGGCGATCGCCATCGGCCTGTTCATCGGCGCTGCCGGCCTGTGGCAGATGCTGCCGATCGTGCGCCTCAACCGCCCCCGCGATTTCCGCCCACAGGATCCGCCGGCGCTGTTGATGGGCGGGTAGAGGAGGCGTCAAGCCCGCTCACCCTCCAGCATCGCCAGCGTGCGGGAATCGCGCGCGCCGCCATGAAACACATCGAGCGCCTCGGCGAAAAGCGCACGATCACGCGGGTCATCGGCGATGGCCTCGAACAGGGTCAGGCGGGAGCGTGACTTTTGATCATCGGGGGAGCCGAGTATGGCGCGGATCGGCTTGTCGCGATGCCGCAGCAGAAGCCTCACGCAGTGGCGCAGGCGCGCCCCGAGCACCGGGTCGGCGAGATAGGCACGCGCCTCGTCCGGATTTGCTATACCGTAGAAATGCGCCGTTTGGCTGCGCCCGAGACCCCGCAATTGCGGAAACACGAACCACATCCAGTGCGTGCGCTTGCATCCGGCTTCCAGCTCGGCACAGGCGGTTTCGAAGACATTCTTCTGCGCCTCGAGAAAGCGTGCGAGAGAGGTGGCTTGCTCCATCGGATGATCTCCCTGGCGATACCTTACCCGCCCAAAGACACGCGCGAACCCCGAATCGCACATCGCGAAACGCGCATTGACAGCGCCTGCGCCTGCGGCGAACTGTGCCGCTGCATATCTGCATCGTGCGATTTCAAAAGGCCGACAGCTTCATGGGTTCCGTTCTCGCTTCGCTTGTCCCGGTATTCCTGGTGATCATTGCCGGCTGGGCCGCGCGCGTGAGCGGTTTCGTGGAGGAGCGCCACTGGCCGGGGATCGAACGGATCACCTATGTCATCTTCTTTCCCGCCATCATCATCAACACACTCGCGCGGGCGGACCTGTCGGAAGTGCCGGTGCTCGGCATGGGCGGAGCGATGATCGCCGCGATCCTGCTGATCGCCTCGCTGCTGCTCGCCCTGCGCAGCGCCCTGCTCGCGCGTCTGCGCATCGACGGGCCGGCCTTCACCTCGCTGTTTCAAGGCTGCACGCGCTGGAACACCTTCGTGGGGCTTGCCGTGGCTGGGGCGATGTATGGCGAGATCGGGCTCGCGCTGATGGCGGTCGCGGTAGCGGCGATGATTCCGTTGCTCAACCTGCTCGCCATCGGCGTGCTCGTACGCTACGCCTCCGGCACGCCACAGAGCCCGGCCATGATCGCACGCACGATCGTGACCAACCCGTTCATCTGGTCGTCGGTCACGGGGATCGTGCTCAATGTGACCGGCCTGCCGATTCCCGACTTCATTGGAAGCACCATCGGCATACTCGGTGATGCAGCGCTCGCAGCCGGCCTGCTGGTGGTCGGGGCCGGGCTCGACATGCGTCGCCTGGCCCGCCCGCGGGCGCCGCACTGGCTCTCGATCGGGCTGAAGCTGTTCCTCCTGCCCGTGATCGCGATCACCATCGCGCGGCTGGCCGGCGTAAGCGGCGACGATCTCGCCATCGTCGCCATCGCCACCACCGTGCCCACGGCCAGCGGCGGCTATATTCTCGCAAAGCAGATGGGGGGCGACGCGCCCTTGATGGCGGAGATCATCACGCTGCAAACACTTCTGGCGATCTTGACGATGCCGATTATGATAACACTTCTGATCGCCTGACAGCCGTACACGCACAATTCAGAATTTTGCACAACCGCGCGAAAAACCGTCGACACGATGCAACTTTTTGATGTAAATTGATTTGCATCTAATATAGGTTGCAAAACGACCGGTCACGCGCATGCCGCGCTGCCGGTGGTTCGAGCCTCGGGGTCATGCATGCCTTTGCCAAAGCGCAAGAATCAGGATTCGGACAAGACGGCGCGGCAAGCGCCGTCCGAGGGGCCGGATCAACTCGAAACCGCACGCTATATCGCGGCGCTCACTGCGGAACTGAGCATGATGGCGCGCCGGGCCGATCTGCCCTTGCTCAGCTATTTTCTGGAAATGGCCCGCACCGAAGCCGCGAATGCGGCGCAGCCCCTGCGCCGTGCCGGGAAAGCCACGCGCGAGCGCCAGCCACCCTCCGATCAGGGCTGATCGGATCCGGCTTCCCGAAACCCGCCCGACCGCTCACCCGGCCAGCAGGGAAACCGCATTGCCGCCATGGCGCTCCAGCCGGCCGCCGATTTCGAGCTCCATCAGCACGCTGTGCACGATCCGCACGGGCAGCCCCGATTGCCGCGACAGATCATCGACGGAAACCGGGCTCGGACCGAGCAGATTGAGCATCACCTGCTGCGGATCGGCCTCCGGCGCGCGCGCAAGCGCTTCCTCGTCATCCGGCGCATCGGCGAAGGCCGGCGCGCGATCGGGTTCCTGTGCTGGAACCGGCGCGCGTACCGGGGTGATCAGCGGCTCGGCGAAATCGAGGAAGTCGAGCTCGTCCCACAGGTCCTCGACATCCTCACCGGCGAATTCCTCGCGCGCCTCTATTCGGCTTTCCCAATCGGTATCGATCAGCGGCATCAGGGTTTCGACGACGTGCTCGGCGCTCGCGCAGAGATTGGCACCCTGCCGGATCAGATCATTGGTGCCCTCCGCGCGGGGATCGAGCGGTGAGCCCGGAACCGCGAAGACCTCGCGGCCCTGCTCCATGGCGAAACGCGCGGTGATCAGTGAGCCCGAGCGCCGCGCCGCCTCGATCACCACCACCCCAAGCGACAGGGCCGAGACGATGCGGTTGCGGCGCGGGAAATCGCGGGCACGCGGCTCCCAGCCGAGCGGCATCTCCGAGATCGCCGCCCCGCCTTCTGCGATGATGCGCTCCAGGAGCGCCTTGTTCTGGGCGGGATAGATGCGATCATGCCCGCCGGCGAGGATCGCGATCGTATGCGCCGGCACCGCCTTGTGCGCAGCGGTATCGATGCCGCGTGCGAGCCCCGAGACGACACTGAAGCCCGCCTCCCCCAATTCGCCCGCGAGCCTTCCCGTGAAGGTGAGCCCGGCAGCGGAGGCGTTGCGTGAGCCGACAATGCCCACAGCGGGGCGATGCAGGATGGCGGCATCCCCGCGCACGCAGATGACCGGCGGCGCGGTATCCGCCGCATGCAGCGGTTTGGGATAATCCGGCTCGCCCATGGCGATGAAACGCCCACCCAGCCGTTCGGCGGCTTCCATCTCGCGCAGAACCTGGGAATGCGAGGCGATGCGGATGGCGTTACGCCCGCCCTTGCGCGCCAGATCGGGCAAGGCCTCGAGCGCATTCGCCGCGCCGCCATAGCGGTTGATCAGCGCACGGAAGGTGCGCGGCCCCACATTCTCGCTGCGAATCAGACGCAGCCAGTCGACCCTCTGTTCGTCACTCAGATTTGCCGTGCTCATCCCGCTTCTTGCCGATCCTGCTTTCGGTTCCTGATACCAATCTGGAAATGTTTTCCCGATGTTTCCACCAAAGCAGGATTGTAAGCAAGATGGCAAGTTCCGCCATCTGTCCTTCTCCCAGCCACCACAGGGCGGCGGGAGCCGAGAGCGAGGCGATCAGCGCGGAGAGGGAGGAGTAGCGCGTGGTCGCGGCGACGATGAGCCAGAGCCCGCAGAAGATCAGCGCCGTCCAGAGGTTGAGCCCGATCAGCACGCCGATATAGGTCGCGACACCCTTGCCGCCACGAAAGCCGAGCCAGACCGGATAACAATGCCCGAGAAACGCCCCGAAACCGGCCAGGATTGCCGTATTCGGCCCCCATTGCCAGGCGATCCATACGGCAACCGTGCCCTTGAACGCATCCAGAAGGAGCGTCGCGGCGGCGAGATCCTTGCGGCCCGTGCGCAGCACATTGGTGGTGCCGATATTGCCCGAGCCGATCTTGCGGACATCACCGAGACCCGCGAGGCGGGTCAGGACGAGACCGAAGGGGATCGATCCGAGCAGATAGCCGAACAGGCCCGCCGCCAGGAAAAAGGGCCAGGCCAGCGCCCAGCTCATGGTTTCAGGCATGTCTCCTCCCCCGGAAACGGGTGCGCCGTCTCATCTGGCATGATCAGTCTTCGAGCCGATGCACGCAAGCCCCGCCGACATGGGTGCGCAGCACCCGCCCCTCGAGCCGGGCCTCGTCGAAAGGCGTATTCTTGGAGCGCGAGCGCAGATCATCCTTGTCGAGCACATAGGGCATGTCGGGATCGAACAACACCAGATCCGCCGGCGCGCCGGTCTCCAGCCGCCCACCCGCAATGCCGAGGATCTCCGCCGGGCGCGTCGACATGGCATGGAGCAGGCGCACGAGCGGCACTGCATCGGCATGATGCAGGCGCAAAGCCGCCGAGAGCATCGTCTCGACGCCGACCGCCCCGTTCGCCGCCTCGGCGAAGGGCAGCCGCTTGGTCTCGACATCCTGGGGGTCGTGATCGGAGACGATGACGTCGATCGTGCCGGCAGCGAGCGCGGCGATCACGGCCAGCCGTTCGTCCTCGTGGCGCAGGGGCGGGGAGAGTTTGCAGAAAGTGCGATAATCGCCGATATCGTTTTCATTGAGCGTGAGATGGTTGATCGAGACGCCGCAGGTCACGGCGAGGCCGGCCTGTTTCGCCCGGCTCATGATCTCCACCGAATCCGCGCAGGAGATCAGCGCCGCGTGATAGCGCCCGCCGGTCAGGCGCACGAGCCGCATGTCGCGCTCGAGCGGGATCGTCTCCGCCTCGCACGGAATGCCGAGCAGGCCGAGCCGCGTGGCGAATTCGCCCTCGTTCATCACCCCGTCACCGACGAGATCGGCATCCTCGCAATGGTTGATCAGGAGCGCCCCCGCATCACGGGCATAAAGCAGCGCCCGGCGCAGGACACGGGGGTTGGAGACGCTCTTTGCCCCATCCGTGAAGGCGATGGCGCCGGCCTCGCCGAGGAGGCCGAACTCCGTCATCTCATGGCCCGCGAGCCCCTTGGTCAGCGCGGCTGCGGGGTGGATGCGCACCTGCGCCGTGTCGCGCGCCCGGCGCAGGACGTAATCGACCAGGGCGGGATCATCGACCACCGGACTGGTATCGGGCATGGTCAGGATGGTGGTGACACCACCCGCCGCTGCCGCCGCGCTGAGCGAAGCGAAAGTCTCGCGGTGTTCGGCTCCCGGCTCGCCGACGAAGGCGCGCATGTCGATCAGCCCCGGCGCCAGAACCGCCCCGCCGCAATCGACCACCTCGGCACCGTCCGGAGCTTGCGGGAAGCTGCCCCAGGCGATATCGGCGATCACCGCGTTCTCGATCCGCAGCGCGCCGAAACCGTCGCGGCCCGTGGCCGGGTCGATCAGGCGGGCATTGGTGAGGATGACGGGGGCGTTGGACATGGTCGCCTCGCTGGGCTGTTCATTCGTGAGGGAGGATCAAGCCTTGCCGGGCAGATGCATGGCGAGCGCCTCGAGCACCGCCATGCGCACGGCCACGCCCATCTCGACCTGCTCTCGGATCAGCGATTGCGGCCCGTCGGCGACATCGGATGCGATCTCGACGCCGCGATTCATCGGGCCGGGATGCATCACCAGCGCGTCCGGCGCGGCGAGGGCGAGCTTTTCGCGGTCGAGCCCGTAATAGCGGAAATACTCCTTCACCGAGGGCACGAAGGAGCCGTTCATGCGCTCGCGCTGGAGGCGCAGCATCATCACGATATCGGCCCCGGCGAGCCCCCGCGCCATGTCGGAGAAGGTCTCGAATCCGAGTTGCGCGATCCCCGCCGGCAGCAACGTCGAGGGTGCGACGAGGCGCACCCGCGCGCCCATGGCCGCAAGCAGGATCATGTTGGAGCGCGCCACCCGCGAATGCAGGATATCGCCGCAGATCGCCACGGTGAGCCCGGCAATGGTGCCCTTGTTGCGGCGGATGGTGAGCGCGTCGAGCAACGCCTGGGTGGGATGTTCGTGGGAGCCGTCGCCGGCATTGATCACCGAGCAATCGACCTTGCGCGCCAGCAGGTTGACGGCGCCCGCCGCATCATGGCGCACGACGATCAGATCGGGCCGCATGGCGTTGAGCGTGGCGGCGGTGTCGATCAGGGTCTCGCCCTTCTTCACCGAGGAGGAGGCGACTGACATGTTCATCACATCGGCGCCGAGCCTTTTGCCGGCGAGCTCGAAAGAGGCCTGGGTGCGGGTGGAGGGCTCGAAGAACAGGTTGATCTGCGTGCGCCCGCGCAGGGTCGCCTTCTTCTTCTCGACCTGCCGCGAGACATCGACCGCCGCATCGGCGAGATCGAGCAGCGCCTTGATATCCAGCGGCGAGAGGCCCTCGATACCGAGGAGGTGGCGGTGCGGGAAACGGGGCTGTGCGTCTGTCATCGTGAAACAACGCCTTAGCCGCGAATCCCGCGCCCCGCAAGCGCTCGCGCACCGGCTGCGGCGATGATCCACGAAAACCCGCCCTGCCCCCTTTCGCGGGACGGGGAGAGCGCCTATATTCGGATTGTCGTCGCAAGGCGACTATGGCGATAAATGATTGTCAGAATAAACCCTTCGGACCCGGGGGCGGTACCCGGCGCCTCCACCGAAGCCCAGCGCGCGCGAAGCTGGGTTTCGGTGGGGGCGAAACAGGATCGACGGGGGCGTAAAAGGCAATTTTTCGCTCGGCATGGTTCCGCCGTTATCGGGCCAAAACAGTAGTTGCGAATGACAACTCTGCTATGGAAGTCCGTGCGGCCGCGTAATGCGGCTTAAGGATTCCGATCCAAGTCCTGGCGGTTAGCGTCGTCAGGCGGGGCCCGGAGGCGCCTGGCAACAGAAGCCTCCACTTCATTCCCACTTTCCTATGGCGCTTTCGTGCCACATATTGCATCAATGGGCGCGATCACGATACCAGCCCAGTTAAGAACAGCCGAGCGCCGGACACAACCATGACGCAAGACCTGATCCGCTACGATCTCCTCGTACAGGACGCCCTCAAGGGCGTGGTGCGCAAGGTTCTGGGGGATGCCGCCCGCGAGGGGCTGCCCGGCGAGCATCATTTCTACGTCTCCTTCCGCACCGATTTCCCCGGCGTGCGCCTGTCGACGCGCATGCGCGAGAAATACCCGCAGGACATGACGATCGTGCTGCAGCACCAGTTCTGGGATCTTTCGGTAACCGAGCATGCGCTGGAGGTCGGGCTTTCCTTCTCCGGCGTGCCCGAGCGGCTTTTGATCCCGTTCGACGCGCTGACCGGCTTCTTCGACCCCTCCGTGCAGTTCGGCCTCAAATTCGAGTTGCAGGATCCCCCTGCCCTGTCCGGCGATGCGGGCGACAAGTCCGACAACGGCGTCGCCACGCTTCGCCCCGCATCCGGCCCCGCATCCGGCCCGCCCCCCGCCCGCACCCTGCGCGGTGCCGGCTCCGAGCCCGACACCGCCGAACCGGCAGCGGCCGGCGAATCCGGCGAGACGGCGGAATCCGGGAGCGCGGGCGAGACGCCGGACGCGCCGAAAAAGGCGACGAAATCCACCTCGAAATCCAGGCCCGCCAAAAAGACCGCCGGCAAATCCGCCGACAAGGCGGATGCCGAGAAGGCCGATGCCGGGAAGGCCGATGCCGGGAAGGCCGATCCGGATGAGTCGGCGGAGGAAGCCCCCGAGGACAAGACCCCCGGCGCCGAGGTCGTCAGCCTCGACGCGTTCCGCAAGAAGAACTGAACCCCGCGCCGAGAGCCCCTCCATGCAGGCTGCAACCGGACTCCCCTCTCCCCGGTGGAGAGGGGTTGGGGGTGAGGGGCGCATCAGACGAAATCCCGCCCGCAATGAAGGCCGCAGCCGCCATCGACGCTGGAGAATAATCCCCCACGCCCCTCACCCCCGGCCCCTCTCCGCGAGGGAGAGGGGAGATACTCTCCATGCAGGCCGCAACCGGACTCCCCTCTCCCCGGTGGAGAGGGGTTGGGGGTGAGGGGCGCATCAGGATAGAGCGCGCCCGCGATGAAGGCCGCAGCCGCCATCGACGCTGGAGAATAATCCCCCACGCCCCTCACCCCCGGCCCCTCTCCGCGAGGGAGAGGGGAGGGAGCGCGGCGTCAGGCGGCGAGGGGGGCTGGCTGGCGGATGCGCTCGACGGCGTCTCGGATCCCGTGCAGGCGGGTGAGGATGGTGTCGGCCAGGGTGCTCAGGGCATGGTTGAGTTCGCGATCGTGGAGATCGGCGAAGGCCATGTCGAGGGCGGTGATGAGCGCGCGCAGATGGTCGAGGTCGTCGGTGACGTCGAGAAGCGCGATCTGCAATTCGTCCGGGAGCGCGGGCCGGGATGCGGGCGCGGATGCGGCGAGCGAGGTGGCGAGCGATGCGGCGCAATACGCTTCGAGCAACGCCTTCATCTGCGCGATCTCGGCGGGGGAGCGGCGAACGCCGTCTTTGGTGAAGACGCGCGCGAGCCAGGCGGCGTCTGCCGGGGTCAGGCCGTGGTTTTCTTCAGGGTTCGAAGAAGGGTTGTTGCCGGAAAAGGGGTTCATGCCAGCCCCCTTTCGCCTGCCGGGACCGTGACGCTTGCATGAATCACACCCGGACATACCGAGATCACTTCCGCCACGCGGGCGGTTTTGGTATCGCTGATTGCAGCCATTGGAAAAGGTCCTTTTTCTGATGGTCAGAGCCGGGTGGGAGGGGGCATCCTCCTGCTCGGCTCGATTGTGATTCTAGCGGGAATGCGTGAGGGGTCAAGGGAGGATGTTGGGGGGTGAGGTGAACGCGATGCACAGGCTCTACATCATCAGCATGGGCGAAGCCACCGGCATGATTCTCCCCGATGACGTCATGGCCCGCTTCGGAGCCAGCAAAGGCGACACCCTCTGCGTCATCGAAGCGTCAGGCTGCGGCTACCGCCTGACAATGAAGAGCCGAAGTCTCGAAGTGTAGGACGTTCTCACAAAATGTCACTCTGAGATCTCCGAAATAAACTCTATTATTTCCCTCCAAAATTCGTGATTTTTCTCATTAAATAGATCAATCATTCCGGCCCGAATATAAATAGACGACACGAAATCAAGTTTCTCACTCAGAGACGAAAAAATTATGTGCGGGTCGCAAGCAGAATTTCTAACACTTTCGATTTCTCTTTTTATCCTATATTCATCAAATCTCGACAAAAAACATCTTTGTCGGATTAATGATATTAGATCATCCATATTGCTGTATATATAATCAAAAACAGTTCGCTCGGGAACATCATATCCGATAAATCTTGCACTGTCAGGCAGAGAGATATCTTCATCCTTACTGACATCTCCGTCAACTAACGCGATAGAAGGCACTCGTATTGTTGGATTTTCATTATGGAACTGACTAACTTTTACAACATTAGGGTATCCGCCAGCAGAAAAAACCTTTGTGGATTCAGCCAATCCGTTGCCATAGCGCCCAATGGCATTCTCAACCCATTCTTTTACAAAATCATCCTCTACATAAATCGTGCGCGTATTCGGAATGTTTCCAGTAATCGCCCGTAAGCTCTCTATGCTCAGTTTTCCATTCCATGCACGTTTATTAATCGACGCCCAAACAGCTTCTGAAGGTAGTTGGTCTACAGCCTCTTGAGAATGGGTTGTAAAAATGATTTGTAGTTTTTTCCTTTTTGCGGCATTTTGTAAATATTGAACAAAAAGGCGAACAGCTACAGGATGAAGGCCATTTTCAACCTCTTCAATTAATATCAATGAGTTATCTGGTGCGCTTTCAATCCTATCAATTGTTTCAATCACTGACGCCTCGCCCGCGCCAAAATGAAATTGTGAATACCCAATCTCACCCGACGTAGCTCCGACATACATCTTTATCAATTTATTCTCTCTTGAAACAACGACACGATAATGTTCTATACTTTTATCAAGAACCGCACTTGCATATTTTATTGTATCAATTCCTAAATTACGAATCTCAAATTTCTCTGGATCACCAGAAAGAAATTTTCTAAATCTAGTCAACTCCCCAGCAGGAACGGTTCGTTGGATTTCTATATATTCAACTGGGCGATCTTGAAATCCGTCACGCCGCCATTTTGATTGCGAAAAACGTGCCGTTCTAGTTATAATTCTATCTTTCGCAATATTTTTGTCAACAAGTTCGATTTCCACACTCCAGTCAGACATACTTTCATCGCCGATAAATGCTTTAGGAAAAAACTGTCCAGGTCGAATATTTTTGTACGACAATGCCGCGGCACCTAAAATAGTTGATTTCCCACCACCATTTGTTCCAACTAAAGCAGTAACAGGATTTTTGAATTCGATGCTCTCATCGGCAAAACCACGAACATTTTTCAAGCGAACTTTTTTAATAAACTGTCGATATTGATTTGCATGAACCCGCTCAAGTTCGCTAGCTACCTCATTTGGGGAAAGCTTCATTTGAACCTCACCTAGATAGGCCTGTATTAGGCACCATATTCTTCCCTCAGCACATTTTGACAAGTTAACAACAGCAGGCTGGAGTTGTAAATAATGTTACTTGTAAAGTTGTGGACAAAAGTCTTTTTTCGAATCGGCAAGTAGGCGCGCCATATATTGATACCGGTTGGAGCGATCAAACGAATGACGCCGAAAATGCGCCAAGCACTCTCCCCTTCCCCCCACGGCCGAATCCCCCTAACCCCTTACGGGTCAATCCTCTCCGGGGCGATCGGATGAAGCGTGGTGGGGTTCGGGCAATCCTCTCAGGTGCGGCAGGATTTTTGCGGCTTGGGCGGATCCGCTGGCCGAGCCATTCATCCGCTTCGATAACGTGCCCAAGCGATTCGCGGATCAGGTCGCGCTGGCCGATCTCTCACCCGATATCCATCAGCGCGCGCTCTCCTGCCTGCCCGCACCACCGTTCATCGTGCGCGACGGTCATGCGGCTATGCAGCGAGCGCCGCCTACGTTTCCCACGTATGGGCGCGCAACCAGGCTTCGAGCCGGTCGAACGTGAAGGTCCCGGCGTCGAGATTGTCGCTGATGAATGCGAAGGCGGTGTCGGCGTCCGCCGTGATGCGCCGCCCGTTGATCGCGAGAAACGTATAGGTCGCGGCGAAACCAATGCGCTTGTTGCCATCGACGAAGGCATGGTTCCTGGTCAGGCTTTCCCAAAGCGCGGCCGCTTGCCCGATCAGGTCGGCGTAATAGCCGGTCTGCGGTCGAAACAAGGCCGCTTCCAGCAATCCGGCATCCCGCAGCCCTTGCGTCCCGCCATAGCGCTCGATCTGGTCGACATGGATTGCAAGAACCTCGATGCCGGTCAGGTCGTCCGTCATTCGGCGAGCTTCTTGTAGAGGGGGGCGAATGTCTCATGGCTTGCCTGATAGGCCGCCATCACATGCGCGCGCGGCTTCCCCTGCCTGCGCTTCTCGATCAGGTCCGCCAAGGCCTCATCGACAAGCGCCTGAAGCTGCCGCCCCTCGCTCTGCGCGAGCTTGCGCAGCTCCGACAGGATTTCGGAACTGACCTGGGTGGCAAATTTCTCTCGGGGCGATGCCATGACCGATCTCCTCGCTGCAAGGATGCCTATCATGATCCATCATGAAACGCCAAGAAAGCCGGCTTCTGCCGGGCGGGCGGGGGACAAGCGCTGGATCGGGGCCGCCAGCCCTGATGCCGAAGCCGTTGCGAGCGAGCGAGGCGTGGCGTTCTGGCGGTTTTCGTTATCGCCTCGCGATGGCGCAGAGCCCGCGCCCCCAATCCTCCCCTTCCCCCACCCTCCAAAATCCCCTAAACCCCTGACGGGGCAATCCTCTCCGGGGTGGTCGGATGAAGCGTGGCGGGGTTCGGGCTATCGGGGCGGTGCGGCAGGATTTTGCGCCTTGGGCGGATCCTGACGCGGTGCCGTTCATTCGCTTCGATGACGTGACCAAACGATTCGGGGATCAGGCCGCAGTCGCGGATCTGTCGCTCGATATCTATCAGGGCGAGTTCTTCTGCCTGCTCGGGCCCTCGGGCTGCGGCAAGTCCACCCTGATGCGCATGCTCGCCGGGTTCGAGGCGCCGACACGGGGGCGGGTTCTGCTCGACGGGGCGGATCTCGCGGGCGTGGCGCCCAACCGCCGCCCGGTCAACATGATGTTTCAAAGCTATGCGCTGTTTCCGCATATGAGCGTCGAGAAGAACATCGCCTACGGCCTGCGGCAGGAGGGGATGGCGCGGGATGCGATTGCGGCGCGGGTCGCGGACATGCTCAAGCTGGTGCAGATGGAGCGCTTCGCCGGGCGCGCGCCCGATCAGCTCTCCGGCGGCCAGAAGCAGCGCGTCGCGCTCGCCCGGGCGCTGGCCAAACGCCCGCGCGTGCTCCTCCTCGACGAGCCGCTCGGCGCGCTCGACCGCAAGCTGCGCGAGGAGACGCAGTTCGAATTGATGGATATCCAGATCGCGCTCGGCACCACCTTCATCGTCGTCACCCACGACCAGGAAGAGGCCATGACCATGGCCGACCGGATCGCCGTGATGGATGCCGGGCGCGTCGTGCAGGTGGCGACGCCGGGCGAGATCTACGAGCAGCCGGCTTCGCGCTTCGTTGCGGATTTCGTGGGCGAGATCAACCTGTTCGAGGCGCGCGTCAGCGGTGGCGGTGACGATTCCAGCTGGGAGCTCGCCGCGCTTTCCGGCGAGACGCGGTTTCGCGTCGCGGATCCCGACGCGCGGCTCGGCGCCGGCGATCACGTCGCGGTGGCCGTGCGCCCGGAGAAGATGCGCGTCACCCGCGAGGCGCCGGGCGAAGCGTTCAACAGCCTTGCCGGCGAGATCTGGGATATCGGCTATCTCGGCGACTGGACGGTGTATCGCATCAAGCTCGATACCGGCCAGATCATCCGCGTCACCCGCGCCAATGCCACGCGCTACACCGAAAATCCGCTCGCCATGGAAGAGCGGGTGCATGTCGCCTTCGCGCCCGATACGGCCGTGATCCTGAGCGATTGAGGCGAGTGGCCATGCGCAACCTCGCTCGTCGGCTCGTCATCATCATCCCCTATCTGTGGCTCGCGGCGTTCTTCCTCTGGCCGATGGCGATCGTGCTCAAGATCGCGCTCTCCGAGCCGCGCCTGGCGCAGCCGCCATACTGGCCGCTGCTCGATCTCGCGGCGGGATGGGAGGGGCTGGTCGCGTTCCTGCGCGATCTCAGCTTCGAGAATTTCGTCTTCCTCGCGCAGGATGATCTCTACATCGCCTCGCTGATCTCCTCGCTGCGGATCTCGCTGATCTCGACGGCGATGCTGCTCGCCATCGGCTTCCCCATCGCCCATGCCATGGCGCGCGCGCCGCGCTCCTGGCGGCCGATCCTCGTCGCGGCGATGATCCTGCCGTTCTGGACGAGCTTCCTGATCCGCGTCTATGCCTGGATCGGGATCCTGCGCCCGGAGGGTTTCCTCAACCATTATCTGCAGGGCGCCGGGCTGATCTCGCAGCCGCTGACCATCCTGAATACCGAATATGCGGTGTTCATCGCGCTGGTCTATACCTACCTGCCCTTCATGGTGCTGCCGCTCTATGCCACGCTGGAGCGGATGGATCAGACGCTGATCGAGGCCGCGCGTGATCTCGGCGCGTCGCGCGTCAAGGCGTTCTGGAGCGTGACGGTGCCGCTCGCCAAACCCGGCATCATCGCGGGATCGCTGCTCTGCTTCATTCCGATCACCGGTGAATTCGTCGTGCCGGATCTGCTCGGCGGCTCGCAGACGCTGATGATCGGGCGCACGCTCTGGGTCGAATTCTTCTCCAACCGCGACTGGCCCGTCGCCGCCGCCGTGGCGATGGTGCTGCTCGTGGTGCTGGTGGTGCCGATCGTGATCTTCCGCGAGGCGGAGGCGCGGCGCATGGAGGCGCAAGCCGCAGGCGAGAGGGAGGGGCGCCGATGAGGGGCTTTTCCTTCTTCAACATGGCGGCGCTGACGCTGGGGCTCGCCTTTCTCTACATCCCGATCCTGCTGCTCGTGATCTATTCGTTCAACGAATCGCGGCTCGTCACCGTCTGGGGCGGGTTCTCGACGCAGTGGTACGGGGAATTGTTTCGCAACGAACCGCTGATGCGCGCCGCCTGGCCCAACTTAAACACCTGATTTCCGATAATTATGAATTTTCAATGGGATAGGGGGCGCCTTCGCGCTTTTAGCACCACGGTCGGAGGGTCGTGCGGTCAAGCAGCTTCGGTTTCGGCGATGTTCGGCGGCAGCGCCACGCCGACGGCGCGGAATACCGGCCCGACCTGACCGCTTACCGGGGTACGGATGGCAATGCTGCGTCCGTCCTTTTCGATTTTGCCGCTCTGCAGGCGGTCGAGATCACGCAGGAGCGGGCGCCACTCGGGTTTGATCCCGGCTTCGGTGCAGCGGTCGAACAGCTCCTTGTGCAGCATCAGGGCTAGGAAGGAGCAGAAGACGTGGCCGCGGATGGCGGCATCGGATGAATGGAAGATCGGACGTGTCGAGAGCGTCGCCTTGGCGACACGAAACAGCGTCTCGACGGTGAGCAGGTCCCGGTAGCGCAGCATCGCCTGAAGCGGAGAAATCCTCGCGTTGGTGCGCAGGACGAAGATCCCGTCATAGCGGGCTTCCTCGGCGATCTTGCCGGCATCGATCTCGAAGGCATCACGCGTCGTGGTGTTGAGATAACGCCTGTAGGCGGAGTTGCCGACGAGCGCCTTGTCGCCCTTCTTCAACTGCGTATCGAGGGCAGCGATGATGGCCTGGCGGTCCTTGCGGTCCTTCTCGGCCTGCGCCTCGTTGCGGCAGACGATGTAGCGGACCCCGTCGACGACGACCTCCTTGGCGAAGAGCTGCGTCTCGCCCTGGCTGCGCTCGACGAGGAGCGGCGTGAGGGGTTGCGGATCGTCGAGAACCCGGCGCATGCGTGCGTCGGTGCGCTCGCGCACACCCAACACATATTCCAGACCCTGTTCCTCTAGCGCCGTGATCGTGGCCTGCGAGATCATGCCCCGATCCGCCACGATGCAGGCTCGGGTGATACCGAAACGGCTGCGCAGCCGCTGCACGATCGGCAGCAGGATGGCGACATCGGCGGTGTTACCTGGCATCATCTCGGTGCAGACCGGGCGGCCATCGGCATCGACGATGACGGCGAGGATCATCTGGTTGAGATCAGGGCGATGGTCCTTGGAATAGCCCCGTGCCCCCAGCGTCTCGCCGCCTTCGCCGTGGAAGGACAGGGAGGTCGTGTCCATGAAGACGATGGAGAGATCGGTAAACAGGTCGCGCCGGCGCGCAAACAGCGCCTCCTCGATCACGTCCTTGACGGTACGCGGCGAAAAGGGCGTCGCATCCTTCTGCTCGTCCTTTGGCAGATCTTCTCCGAGCCAGGCCATGGCCCGATAGAAATGGTGCAGCGACAGATCGTCGGCACCGGGAATGTCGTAATCCTGCATCCAGGACGCGCAGTCGCGATCCGAGCCGGAGACGAACAGACGGTGCAGCGTCGCGGTGAACACGGCCCGCTCCACCGGGAATTCGAAGCCGCGTTCCCCAAGCTGATCAGCGATCACCTGATCGATGCCGAGTTGCTGCCACAGGCGCCCGAAGAGCAGCGGCCCGCCGATGCGACGAGCTTCGTATCGCGCCACATCACCGTTGTTGATGGCATCCAGGACCATGGCCCGTTCCGTGAACCGTCCGACCGAGGCGGCCAGGCGATCGAGATCCTTGCTGGCGAGAACCGTTTCCTTGCGTCCGAGATTGCGGATGATGCGCTGCTTCGTGCGGCCACCCTCGCGGACATTCTCCACAAGGTAGATGTAGGTGTAGCCATTGATGGTCTTCTCGCGCACGAACATGCCGAATTAGCATCTCAGAAACCTCCATTCGTCAAGCAATGAAACGCCTATTCTTACATTATTTAGCACCACACAAACTGACGCCCACCGACCCCACCTCAATAACATCAATGGCTTACGGAAAAATGTTCCCGCTTCGTCCAATTCAACTGTTCAACTTGGGCCTGGGTGACGATCCGTGTGGCCTTCGTCACCGCCGTGTTCGCCACGGTGCTGGGCACGCTCGCGGCGCTCGCGCTGACGCGCCACGGGCGCTTTCGCGGGCGGGCGCTGTTTACCGGGCTGATCTACGCGCCGATGGTGATGCCGGAGGTGATCACCGGGCTGTCATTGCTTCTGCTCTTCGTGGCCATCAATCTCGATCGCGGCATCTGGACCATCGCGGTGGCGCATACCACCTTCGCCATGTGCTTCGTCACCGTGATCGTGCAATCGCGGCTGATGGCCTTCGACAGAACGCTTGAGGAAGCCGCCCTCGATCTCGGCGCGCCGCCCTGGAAGGTGTTCTTCACGATCACCCTGCCGATCATCGCGCCGGCAATCCTCGCCGGTTTCCTCCTGGCCTTCACGCTCTCGATGGATGATCTCGTGATCGCGAGCTTCACCTCCGGCCCCGGCGCGACAACGCTGCCGATGCGCATCTACAGCCAGGTGCGGCTCGGGGTGACCCCGGAGATCAACGCGCTGTCAGCCATCCTGATCGGCCTCGTCGCCACGGCGGTGGTGATCGCCACGCTGGTGATGCGCCGCTCGGCGCGGATGCGTGAAGCGCGGGAGGGGTAGGTCGCGAACCCGCCTATTCCTCCCGGAAGGCGTTTTGAATGGCGCCTATTCCTCCCGGAAGGCGTTTTGAATGGCGCCTATTCCTCCCGGAAGGCGCGGGCGAGGTGGTCGGTCAGCGGCTTGACGAGATAGGAAAGCGGCGTGCGCTCGCCCGTCTGGATGAAGGCCTCGACGGGCATGCCGGGGACGAGATAGCGCTCGCCCACACGCTCCCATTCGCTTGCCGGAATGGCGATGCGGGCGCGATACCAGCCCTCACCGGTTTGCGGATCCCGTGTCAGATCGGCGGAGATCGTCAGGATATCCCCCATGATCTCGGGCGTGGTGCGCTGGTTGAAGGCGCTCAGCCGCAGCACGGCCTGGGAGGCTGCGAGCGCCTGGTCGATATCCTCCGGCACGATCCGCGCCTCGACAACGCGCTGCTCGTCATCCGGCACGATCGCCATGATCGTCTCCTCGGCGCTCACCACCCCGCCGACCGTATGCACGGAAAGCTCGTGCACGATGCCGTTCTGGGGGGCGCGAATATCGATGCGGGCGAGTTCATCATGGGCCGCGATGCGCCGCTCGCGCAGCTCGCTCAATTGCGCCTCGCTCTCGTGCAGGCCGGTGAGCACTTCCGACAGCACCTGCTGCTCGTATTGCAGCCATTCGAGCCGGGTCTCGACGATACGCGTGCGCGCCTGCGCGATCGCCGCCTCGATCTGGCCATCCTCGCCGGCGAGCTGGGCGCGGGCACGGCGCAGTTCGGCAATGCGGGGAAAGGGGATCAGCCCCTTGGCAAAAAGCGTTTCGATGCCGTCGAGTTCCTGCCCGATGAGCTGGCGCTCCTCATCAAGGGCGAGACGGCGCGCGGCCAATCCGTCAACCTCCTGGCCGATCTGGATGATGCGCTCGTCGAGCTGCTCCTTGCGGCGCTCATGCATGTCGCGCCGCGCCTCGAACAAGGCACGTTCGCCCGTGATCAATTCCGCGATCTCCGCCTCGCCGAGGCGCGCCGCGAGGCTGTCGGGGACGGCGACTTCGCGCGCTGCATCACGCTCGGCGACCAGCCGCGTCCGCCGTGCGACGAGCTGGTCGATCTGGTTCTCGATGATGGCGAGATTGGCGCGCGTCACGGTGGCATCGAGGGTCAGGACGATCTCGCCCGCGCGGACCCTGTCACCGTCGCGCACATGGATCGCGCCGACGATACCGCCGGTGCGATGCTGGACGCGGCGGATATTGCCTTCCACCACCACGACACCCGGCGCCATGATCGCGCCGGAAATACTCGCGAAGGCGCCCCAGCCGCCGATACCGGCAACCAGCATCCCGATCACGAGGGTAGCGATGATGATATGGCGCCGGATACCACGCACGGGGTCGACGGCTTTCGAGCGGGTCGGATCGTCGGAGGCTTCTGACATCGCTGCAATCTCCGGATCAGGCGGTGGCAGGGACGGGGCGGATGGTGGTACGGCGCAGGACCTCGTCGCGCGGCCCGATCGCCGCCTGGCGCCCGCCCTGCATCACCAGCACCTGATCGACATTGGCCAGCGCGCTCGGCCTGTGCGCGATGACGACGAGGATGGCCCGATCGGCCCGCGCCGCCGCGATTGCCTCGCTGAGCGCCTTTTCGCCCTCCGCATCAAGATTGGCATTGGGCTCGTCGAGCACGATCAGGAAGGGCTGGCCGAACAGCGCGCGCGCAAGCCCGATGCGCTGGCGCTGGCCGGCGGAGAGAATGGCGCCGTATTCGCCGATACGGGTATCGTAGCCGTCGGGAAATTGCAGGATCAGCTCATGCACCCCCGCGCGCTCGGCCGCTGCGACGATGGCCTGCGGGTCGGCATCCGGATCGAAGCGGGCGATGTTTTCCGCCACTGTTCCGTCGAACAGTTCGACACCCTGCGGCAGATAGCCGATGGCCGGGCCGAGCGCCTCGGGCGCCCATTGATCCAGCGTCGCGCCGTCGAGGCGGATGCTGCCGCGCATCGCGGGCCAGATCCCGACGAGCGCCCGCGCCAGCGTGGATTTGCCGGAGCCGCTCGGCCCTATCACGCCGAGCGCATCGCCTGCCTTCAGCGAGAAGCGCAGATCCTGAATCAGCGCGTGTTTGTCGCCAGGCGCGGCGACGGCGATATTCTCCACATCGAGGCGCTCGCCCGGGCGCGGCAGAACCATGTCGGGATCCGCAGCGAGCCCGTGGCCGAGCATCTCGCCGAGGCGCCGATAGGCCTGGCGGCAGGCGACGAAATGCCGCCACTGGCCGATCGCGGCCTCGATCGGCGCGAGAGCGCGTGCCGTCAGTATGGAAGCCGCAATCATCACGCCGGGCGTGATCGCCTGCATGATGGCGAGCCAGGCGCCGAGCGCGAGCACGGCCGATTGCAGGCCGAGGCGGAAGACCTTCGTCCCGGCGGAAAAACTGCCGGTCATGTCGCCGACCCGCGCCTGAATCGCCTGGTACGGCGCATCCGTCGTCTCGAAACGCTGCCGATAGCGCGACCCCATACCCATCGCACGCAACACTTCGGCGTTGCGCCGCCCGGCCTCCGCGAAGGCATTGCGCGTGCGCGTCATCGCCGCGAGCCGCTCGACGGGTTTGCGCAGGCTGTATTCGTTGATCAGCGTGATCACGATCAGGATGGCTGCGCCGGCAGTGCCCAGCCAGCCGAGCCAGGGGTGGAAGAGAAAGATGATGGCGAGGTAGATCGGCAGCCAGGGCAGATCACAGATCGCGACGGGCCCCTGCCCGGCCATGAACTGGCGGATGCGATCGAGATCGCGCATGGGATGCGCCGCAGCCTCGCTGTTGCGGGTCTTGAGCGGCAGGTTGAGGCCCGCATCGAAAGCCGGGCCTGACAATTCCCGGTCGACCCGCTGCCCGATCCGGGTGAGCACCCGGGCGCGGATGATTTCGAGAACGCCCAGAAACAGATAGAGCCCCGCCACCAGCGCCGTCAGCGCGACCAGCGTCGGCACGCTGCGGCTCGACAACACGCGGTCGTATATCTGGAGCATGAAGAGCGGGCCGGTGAGCATCAGGAGATTGGTCACGGCACTGACGAAAGCGACGCCCGTGAAGGCGCCGCGTGTTCGTGAAAGGGCAGCAGCCACGAGGGGCTGCTGCTGTCCTTTGGCAGATTTGGTCATGGATGCCTGCGCGTAAAGATTCTACCCTCAATTGCGCGATCGCACGGTCTGCGTCAAGCGACGAAACGGAAATCGTCCTCGTGCAGTTGCGACAGGTTCACGCCCTTCAGGAGCAGGGCGTCATCGTCATTTGCCGTGATGAGAACGTCGTCGCCCTGCTGTTCTGCTGCGGCGATCACGGCATCAAGATCGGCGAAGACCGCCTCGTCGAAGACGATGGTGCCGTCAGAGCCGGCACCCGCCGAGAAATCGACGATGGCGTCCTGACCGAAACCCGGTGCGAAGACGAAGGTGTCGTCACCGCCGTCACCGAAGAACACCTCGTTCGCCCCGGTGGAGGCGAAGGTATCGTCAGCGGCGAAACCACGATGGGTGACCGGCCCGGCATCCGGATGATCGAGCAATGCCGCGACCTGCGACTGCATCCAGGACACGCCATCCGCGAAGTGCAGCGTCTCGACGCCGTAACCCCAGCGCATCTCGAAATGATCCTGGAGCAGCACCGAGCCTTCATCACCCGCGCCCTCCGCGCTTTCCAGGATCAGCACGCGCAGATCCATCCCCTCGCGCACCAGCGTCACTTCGCCCGAGGCGATGTCCTCGAAGGTCAGCTGGTCGTTGCTGCCTTGGAAACGGTCCTCGATGATCGTGTCGTGGCCGTTGCCGCGCGCGTAGATATAGGTGTCGTTGCCATCCATCCCGCGCAGGATGTTATCGCCCTCGGTCGAGCGGATCACATCCGCAGAGCGGAAGCCGACAAGCTCCGTCTCGCCGTTCGCGCGATCCTGCTCGATGATCAGCGCGCGCAGATCGGCCTGCATCCAGGACACGCCATCCGCGAAGTGCAGCGTCTCGACGCCGTAACCCCAGCGCATCTCGAAATGATCCTGGAGCAGCACCGAGCCTTCATCACCCGCGCCCTCTGCGCTTTCCGGGATCAGCACGCGCAGATCCATCCCCTCGCGCACCAGCGTCACTTCGCCCGAGGCGATGTCCTCGAAGGTCAGCTGGTCGTTGCTGCCTTCGAAACGGTCCTCGATGATCGTGTCGTGGCCGTTGCCGCGCGCATAGATGTAGGTGTCGTTGCCATCCATCCCGCGCAGGATGTTGTCGCCCTCGGTCGAGCGGATCACATCCGCAGAACGGAAGCCGACAAGCTCCGTCTCGCCGTTCGCGCGATCCTGCTCGATGATCAGCGCGCGCAGATCGGCCTGCGTCCAGGACACGCCATCCGCGAAGTGCAGCGTCTCGACGCCGTAACCCCAGCGCATCTCGAAATGATCCTGGAGCAGCACCGACCCTTCATCACCCGCGCCCTCTGCGCTTTCCGGGATCAGCACGCGCAGATCCATCCCCTCGCGCACCAGCGTCACTTCGCCCGAGGCGATGTCCTCGAAGGTCAGCTGGTCGTTGCTGCCTTCGAAACGGTCCTCGATGATCGTGTCGTGGCCGTTGCCGCGCGCATAGATGTAGGTGTCGTTGCCATCCATCCCGCGCAGGATGTTGTCGCCCTCGGTCGAGCGGATCACATCCGCAGAACGGAAGCCGACAAGCTCCGTCTCGCCGTTCGCGCGATCCTGCTCGATGATCAGCGCGCGCAGATCGGCCTGCGTCCAGGACACGCCATCCGCGAAGTGGATTGTCTCGACGCCGTAACCCCAGCGGGATGCGAACTGATGCTTGAGGAGGACCGAACCCGCGCCGCCCGTGCCTTCCGCGCTCTCGGGGATCAGCACGCGCAGATCCATGCCCTCGCGCACCAGCGTCACCTCGCCCGAGGCGATGTCCACGAAGGTCAGCTGGTCGTTGCTGCCTTCGAAACGGTCCTCGATGATCGTGTCGTGGCCGTTGCCGCGCGCGTAGACATATAAATCACTGCCGCGGCCACCAGCCAGGGTCGTGTCGAGCGCGTTGCTGAAGATCAGGTCCTGCCCGGAATCGCTGATCGCCGTGAAGCTTTCACCTTCCGGGGTCGCGACGCGCATGCCGGACATTACCGCATCGAAAATCAGGCTCCCGTTCGCATTGATCCCGGCATCCTGGAGCGCCGATTGCAGCGCCACGGAAAACGCTTCGCCATCGGCGTCGTCATACAACCAAAGGCTGAGACCGGCGCCGAAGGCTTTGACGAAAACCGCCATATCCGCGACAGCCTTGGTGGATTCCGCAATGCGTGGCGCAAAGTAATCGTCGACCATCGTCTGCACGAAGTCACCGGCATCAGCACTGACACGATCCCGCAGCACGTCATATTCGAGATAGGAGAAGCCGATCCAGGGATTGTCGCGTGCCGCCTCGACGTCGCCACCGATCATCATCTGTGCAAAAGGCTGCTGGGTCATGAAGGAGATGAGATAGGCTGACAGCATCAGATCGTATTGCTGCATCAATTGCCGTCCGGCATTCGCGCCGATGCTCTCTCCACCCACCCAGTTCAGGAACGGACGCCCATGCAGCGCCTCGAGGACGGCGAGCTTGCGGGCATCGACATGCGAGCCGCGTGAGGCGGGATCGACATCGGAGACGTCGGCCCAGTCATGCAGGAAGGTCTCGAACCGGTCGCGGATCTCCAGCGCCGTGAGTTCCGGCGCATCGAGCACCAGCGCGCGCAGATCGAGGCGCAGGTCGTCGTCCTCGGAGATGGCGAAGCGCAGATCCTTCAGCGTGCCGTAGCCGGCGAGATCGGGCAGGAAGTCGATATCAGGGTGGAAGTTGAAATCCTGGCCCCAGGCGTAACGCGTCAGCATCTGGGAATGGTCGAACCAGATGTCGTGGATCTCGCGCACGGTGCCGTCGGCCATGGTGAAGGTGGCCGTGTGGCTGATCCAGTTGGCCCCCTCCCAGGTGTCGACGAATTGCGCATCGAGTGAGATCGAGACGATGCCGAGTTCGTCGAGCGTGAACAATTCACCCTCGTTGGTCAGGCCGTTCCCGTTGAAATCACGCCAGATCAAGAGGTCGCCGAAGACGGAATCCTGCGCGTCGATGACGCCGTCACCATTCTCGTCATGGAGCGCCAGCTTGGTGAAGCCGTGATCATCTGCGCTGTCGAAGCTGACGGCGCCGAACAATTCGCTCTGATCATCGATCCGGCCATTGCCGTTGACATCAAGCGCAAGGAAGCCGTTGCCGCCGCCGAGCCAGGCCGTGTGGCTGGCAAAGCCGTTATTGTCGAGATCGAAATAGGCGTTGGAAGCATCGAGATCGATGATTTCGAGGCCCTGCCCCGTCAGATCGAGCGCGAGCGGGGAAGCCGGCGGATTCTCGAACAGGTCGGGAAATCTCCACGGAGGGGTGCGGCGTTCGTCGCAATCCGGATCATCGGGACCGCCATTCAGCAACTCTTCGGCGAGATCCTGGAATCGTTGTGGATCGAAGTTCTCATCCGCCTCGACTTCATCAATCTTGTCGAGTGCCTGTTGTCGCAGATCTTCCGGCAGCTTCTCCACCCAATTTCTCAGCAGATCGAAATCGTTCTGGATAGCTGCAGGGTCGTTAATGCCCTCCAGCTCTCTCGCAAATCCATTGTCCCTGCTGGTCAGCTCACTTATCAAATCTCTCACGAAATTAAAATCATCTCTTAGCCCATCCCCCATATCCAATATAGCCTGCAGAGGTTCGAAAAAATTAATTTCATGCCTTTTTAGGAAGTTATCAATTATTGATGTTGCAAATGTACTAACAATGCCAACAAGGACAGCAGCTGCAACAGGCGTTGCGAAAAAGCCCAATGAAGTAATACTAAATACGATTGACGCTGTTATCATACCCCCAATCAGCGCTGAAGCAATTCCGTTCGCAGCATTATCTTGCCCTGCTGCACCACTTGCCGCCCCTAATGATATATCTCTCAATAAACCATTTGTGTTAATCATTATTTTGGCAATACTAGATGATGCCCCCGCAACTTTTGTCAATGAGAAGCTCTGAACGGCTGACATGAACGCCCCGTAGACAGTTAGGCCAACACCCAGCCAATCATTCAATTTGGAATCATCTTTATTTGGATCACAAGGCGAGTTACCCATACCACACTCCATTATTCAGCTAGACATTCGCGACTACGGCCGCAGTCACCGAAGACCGGCCAAGAAACCCGAAGTGCCCTACAAGCGACCCGCCTTAGGCGCACAGCTTGGCGGCCTCCAGATTTGGTCGCTAATTATAAAAACAATTTCTGATTGTCAATCATTCAATCTACGCAATCCATTGCGAAACAACCGGGTCTTAGTATTGCCGCTATATAACTCGAAACTCCCCACTCCCTGAATGGCATGCATCAATTTATACTCGTAATAGACAATTCCCTTAAGGGAGCCGCCACCATCCATATGTTCTAAAATACATAGTAACTCCGAAAAATAATGCAAAAAAAACGGTAATTTGATAAAAAACAATTCCAATTGCAGAGTTATGTGGAGTCGATAATCGCCCAGGGTTCAGAGGGTTGCCATATGGTAAGTACAAGGGCAACATTAATAGCAACACAATGATAAATGGATTGATAATTTTTGGCTTTGCCTCCCCTTCAATTGTCCCTTTAATTTCTTGTTCCTCATATATTTTGAAGTAAATTGATCGAATATTTCTTTGTGCAATGAAATTTGAAAAATAAAAGTATATTATTATTGCCATTGAGAATAACGCTTCAACAAAAAACATATAAGTCGAGTATCTGTAGGCACATAAGCCACCTGAACGCTCCACCGTCCACAGCGCAAAGCCGAACAGTTCGGTCCAGACCGAATCGGAAGGAAGACAAGCGTTCCGGAAAAACGGCGCGGCCAGGGGAATCAGAATCGCAAGTGCTGCCCAGACATACATGGCCGGCTTCAGCGACAGCCAGAACGGGATCTCCGCCTCGCCCTTGGCGCGATCCTGCCCGGCGAGGAAGGTGTAGCTGTCGAGTGTCGCGGCAATGATCGTCAGGGCCACGATCAGCCGGATATCCAGCATGAAGACCAACCCGAAGAAGATCGTCACCCGCGTGTTCACAAAAAAATGCTTGCGCGGCCGCCGCCACGCCTTCCACCACGCCCGGAACCGCGCCCAAAGCGAAGCGTTGCGCGCTGCCCCCTCCGGTTGACCATTGATCATCGAAACCTCGTCTTCAAAACCGGCACGCATTGCATGTGGCCATGATACGGATAAACCCACTAATCCAGAATTGCATAGGGAATTGTAAACGAGGCCGCACCTCCACCGTATTTGCGGCATGCGCGCCGAGCCCTTACCGTGTCTCGCAGGCCCTATACGTCACAGGCCCCATACGCCCATCACGCGGGAGACAGACACGATGCAGCAGCCGGCCATTCTCTTCGTATGCCTGGGTAATATCTGTCGCTCACCCCTCGCCGAGGCCGCTCTGCGCGAAGCGGCGCGGCAGCGCGAGATTTCGCTCACGGTCGATTCCGCCGGCACCGGGGACTGGCATGTCGGCGCCCCGCCCGACCCCCGGGCACAGGCCATCGCCCGCGCTCACGGCGTCGAGATCGCGCATTTGCGCGCGCGGCAGGTCGCGATGGCGGATTTCGATGCTTTCAGCCATGTCGTCGCACTCGACCACAGCAACCTCGAAGCGCTGCGCAGATTGCGCCCGATGACGGCTGCGGCACGGCTTTCGCTGTTGCTTGATCACGTGCCCGGACGTGCGGGCGAGGCGGTGGCAGATCCGTATTTCGGTGGCCCGGAAGGGTTCGCAGCCACCTGGGCCGAGGTCTCTGCCGGCGCGCAGGGCCTGCTGGATCAGATCACCGGCGCGCGCAGCCTTGCCCCCGATCGCTCATGAGGCCTGCGCCACGTCGCGCTCCAGCCGCGCCAGCAGCGCCCCGCGATTACCCGCGATATCGGCGATCGTGACCGCGTCGAGGCTGGCGAGGAAGGCGTCGAGCGCCTTTGCGAGCGCCTTCGACAGGCGGCAGACGCCGATCAGCGGGCAGGTATTCGTCGGTGCATGGTGGCACTCCACCAGTTCGATCGGCCCCTCGGTGAGGCGCAGGATTTCGCCGACGCTGATCGCCTCGGGCGCACGCGCGAGGGTAAATCCCCCTCCCCGGCCCCGTCGGGTTTCGAGATAGCCTTCGCGGCCCAGCAGATGCACGATCTTGACGATATGCGCGCGGTTGATCCGGTGCGCATCCGCGATTTCATCGATGCGAGCGAGGGCGGGCGCGCGCATAGCAGCGAATTGCAGGGTGCGCAAAGCGTAATTCGAGAAAGCCGTGAGCCTCACATCACATCCCCGATACGCGTTTGCGCCTAGGGAACAATCCCTGCGTCAATTCATTCACCATGGCCACCTTGTAAAATCAGCATGTCGGCGTTAAACATAGACACAGGATATATCTTTTGCAAGGAGCCGGCATGTTCGGTTACGATGCGATCGAACTGGCGCGATTCCAGTTCGCATTCACTGTGGCTTTCCACATCATCTTTCCCGCCTTCACCATCGGGCTGGCGAGCTATCTGGCCGTGCTGAACGGCCTGCATATGTGGACAAAGCAGGACGTCTATCTGAAACTGTTCAACTACTGGAAGACGATCTTCGCCGTCAGCTTCGGCATGGGGGTCGTCTCCGGCATCACCATGTCGTATCAGTTCGGCACCAACTGGTCGGTCTTTTCCGACAAGGCCGGGCCGATCATCGGGCCGCTGATGGGCTACGAAGTCCTCTCGGCCTTCTTCCTCGAAGCGGGTTTTCTCGGCGTGATGCTGTTCGGGCGCGAGAAAGTCGGGCCGAAGCTGCATTTCTTCGCCACGCTGATGGTGGCCATCGGCACGCTCGGCTCCGCCTTCTGGATCCTGAGCGTGAATTCCTGGATGCAGACCCCGGCGGGCTACGCCATCAACGATGTCGGCCAGTTCGTTCCTGCGGACTGGTGGGCGGCGATCTTCAACCCGTCCTTCCCCTATCGCCTCGTGCATATGGTGCTTGCGGCCTATCTCACCACGGCGCTCGTCGTCGGCGCGGTCGGCGCCTGGCACCTTTTGCGCGATACCGGAGATGCGGGTGCGCGCAAGATGTTCGCCATGGCGATGGGCATGATCCTGCTGGTCGCGCCCTTGCAGATCTTCGCAGGTGACATGCACGGGCTCAACACGCTCGAGCACCAGCCGGCCAAGGTCGCGGCGATGGAAGGGCATTACGAGAGCCATGCCGGCGCGCCGCTGATCCTGTTCGGCATCCCCGATGATGAAGCGGAAGAGACGCGTTATGCCATCGAGATTCCCAAGCTGGGCTCGCTCATCCTGACACATTCTCTGGATGGCGAAGTGCCCGGGCTGAAGGATTTTCCGCGTGACGAGCGCCCCGATGCCTTCCTCGTCTTCTTTGCTTTCCGGGTCATGGTCGGTCTCGGCTTTCTGATGCTTGGCCTTGCGCTCTGGGGCGCATGGCGGCGCTGGCGGGGCAATCTCTACCACAGCAGACCGCTGCTCTGGTCGGCGGTCGCCATGGGACCTGCCGGTTTCATCGCCGTGATTTCCGGCTGGATCGTGACCGAGGTCGGGCGCCAACCCTTCACCGTCTATGGTCTGCTCAAGACGACGGACAGCGTCGCGCCTCTGCAGGTTGAGGCGGTATCGAGTTCGCTCGTTGCCTTCATCGTGGTCTATTTCCTCATCTTCGGCGCCGGCACCTTCTATCTGCTTCGGCTCATGAAGAAGCCACCGGAGGCCGGGCCGCGGATCGAGGAACTGGGTCCGACGCGCACCGCCGGCGTGACACCGGCCCCGGCCAGCGACAAAAAATTCATCCCCGCCGAGTGAGGAGCGCAAAATGGAAATCGATCTTCCCCTCATCTGGGCCGCGATCATCGCCTTCGCGATCCTCGCCTATGTCATCCTCGACGGGTTCGATCTTGGCGTCGGCATCCTGTTTCCGCTGATCAAGGGCGAGAAGAACAAGGACCTCGCCATGAACACCGTCGCCCCGGTCTGGGACGGCAACGAAACCTGGCTGGTGCTGGGCGGCGGCGGGCTGTTCGCAGTCTTCCCGCTGGCCTATGCGGTGGTGATGCCGGCGCTCTATGCGCCGATCATCGCCATGTTGCTCGCCCTGGTCTTCCGGGGCGTCGCCTTCGAATTTCGCTGGCGGACCGTGCGCGGCAAGTTCCTCTGGGACTGGTCATTCTTTATCGGATCGACGATGGCGGCATTTGCGCAAGGCGTGGCGCTCGGCGCGCTGGTGCAGGGCATCGCCATCGAAGGGCGCGCCTATGGCGGCGGCAACTGGGACTGGCTCACGCCCTTCTCGATCCTCACCGGCCTTGCGCTCGTCGTCGGTTACGCCCTGCTCGGCGCGACATGGCTGGTGATGAAGACCGAAGGCTATGTCCGCGAGCGCGGCGTGCGTTTCGCCTGGGTCACCGGTGCCGGCACCTTCGTGGCGATCGGTCTCGTGAGCCTGATCACGCCCTTCCTCAATCCGGAATATCTCGAAAGCTGGTTCGGCATGCCGAATGTCTTCTTCACCCTGTGGGTGCCGGCGCTGCTGATCGTGACGGCGTGGTTCTTCGTGCGGGGTCTGCGCGAGGAGCGTGATGCCTGGCCCTTCATCGCAGCGCTGATCGCCTTCACCCTGTCCTTCGTCGGGCTGGGCATCAGCTTCTACCCGAACATGGTGCCGCCGGATCTCACGATCTGGGAGGCAGCGGCTCCGGATGAGAGTCTGATCTTCCTGCTCGTCGGCGCGCTCGTGCTGGTGCCGCTGATCCTCGCCTATACGGCTTATGCCTACTGGGTCTTCCGGGGCAAGGTCGATCCGGAGCACGGATATCACTGATGCAAGATGACAATACCCGTCAACGTGACGAGACACCCGGGCCGCTGTGGAAGCGGCTCGGCTGGTTCGCGATCCTCTGGATCGGTGGCTTCGTCGCACTCACCATCGTCGCCATGACAATCCGTGCCTTCATTGCCTGAATGCCGATCGTTGCTGCGATCGGAAGGGGATGTCCACGGCGACCATGCGACATCCGGAACCGATCCCGGATGCAGCCGCCGGGCCCTGGTGCTACAGGAAGCCACTCCCCACAGACCTGCCCGCCTACAGGTCCGCGAGTCTGATGCGGCTCTCGCGGTCGAACAGATGCAGGCTTTCATCGGCGGCGCGCAGGGGCAGAATCTCGCCCTCGCGCACCGGCGTATGCCCGGGAAGCCGCACGGCCATGCGCGCCCCGCCCTCCCCATAGACCGCCTGTTTGTGCGAATCGGCGAGCGTGCCGTGGACAAGAATATCGGCGCCGAGTGTCTCGACCAGCTCCGCAGCGAGACTGAAATCCGCCTCTCCGTCGCCACAGGGTAACAGATGCTCGGGGCGAATGCCGATCATTACCGGCTTGTCGGCATGGGCGGCGAGCCGATCCGGCGCCACCCGCAGGCCCTGTCCGCTTTCCAGCGCCAGCGTGGCGCCGTCCGACGCGATGCGCCCCGGCATGAAATTCATTGCCGGCGAGCCGATGAAGCCCGCCACGAACATGGTGCGCGGATGAAGATAGACGTTCATCGGCGTATCCACCTGGTCCGCCACGCCGGCATTCATCACCACCAGCTTGTCGGCGAGCGTCATCGCCTCGACCTGGTCATGCGTGACATAGAGCGCCGTGGTGCGCAGGCGGCGCTGCAATTGCTTGATCTCGAGGCGCATCTGGACGCGCAGCTTGGCGTCGAGATTGGAAAGCGGCTCGTCGAACAGAAACGCCGCCGGATCACGCACGATGGCGCGGCCCATGGCGACGCGCTGGCGCTGGCCGCCGGAGAGCTGGCGCGGCTTGCGTGTGAGCAGATCCGAGAGCTCCAGCAGCTTCGCGGCTCCGGCCACCCGCTCCTCGATCTCGGCACGCGGCTTGCCGGCGATCCTGAGCCCGTAGGCCATGTTGTCGAACACGCTCATATGCGGATAAAGCGCGTAGTTCTGAAACACCATGGCGATGTTGCGATCCTTCGGCTCCAGGCGGTTGACCACCCGCCCGCCGATGGCGATCTCCCCGGCGCTGATTTCCTCCAGCCCTGCCACCATGCGCAGCAGCGTCGATTTCCCGCAGCCGGACGGGCCGACGATGACGATCAGCTCGCCGTCATTGATGTCGATGGAGACACCGTGAATGACCTTGGTATCGCCGTAGCTTTTCTCGACATTCCGGATCATGATCTCGGACATGGGCGTGGCTTTCCTTACTTCTCGGTTTCGACGAGGCCCTTGACGAACAGCCTCTGCATGACGACGACGATGATGACGGGGGGCGCGAGCGCGAGCGTTGCCGTCGCCATGGCAAGATGCCATTGCGGCTGCGTATCGGCGACGTTGATCATGCGCTGGATGCCCATCACGATGGTCGTGTATGAAGCATCCGTGGTAACGAGCAGCGGCCAGAGATACTGGTTCCAGCCGTAGATGAACATGATCACGAAGATCGCCGCGATATTGGTGCGCGACAGCGGCAGGAGAATATCCTTGAAGAACCGGAACGGGCTCGCCCCGTCCATCCGCGCGGCCTCGGTGAGCTCGTCCGGCACGGTGAGAAAGAACTGCCGGAAGAGAAAGGTTGCCGTCGCCGAGGCGATCAGCGGGATCGAGAGCCCGGCATAGGAATTGAGCATGCCGAGATTGGCCACCACCTCGAAAGTCGGCAGGATGCGGACCTCGACCGGCAGCATCAGGGTGATGAAGATGATCCAGAAGCACAGCATCCGGAAGGGAAAGCGGAAATAGACCACCGCGAAGGCCGAGATCAGCGAGATCGCAATCTTGCCGATGGCGATGGCGAGCGCCATGATCAGCGAATTCAGCATCATCAGCGCCACCGGCACACCACCGGCCTGGCGCATGCCGTCGGTCAGGATGGCGCGGTAATTCTCGATCAGCCGGTCACCCGGCCAGAGCGGCATCACGCCCCGCATCAGCGCGCTGCCTTCATGCGTCGAGGCCACGAAGGCGATCCAGACCGGGAAGAGAACCAGCAGGACGCCGAAACTGAGCACGGCGTGACGGGTGAACGTCAGCCAGGGACGATTTTCGACCATGACGGCCCTCTCAATACTGGACCCGCCGCTCGACATAGCGGAACTGGATGGTGGTAAGTGCGATGACGATGCCCATCAGGATGACGCTCTGTGCAGCGGAGGACCCGAGGTTCAGCCCGACGAAACCGTCCGTGTAGACCTTGTAGACGAGGATGTTCGTCGCCTGGCCCGGCCCGCCGCCGGTGGTCGCATGGATCACGCCGAAGGTGTCGAAGAAGGCGTAGACGACATTCACCACGAGCAGGAAGAAGGTGGTGGGCGAGAGCAGCGGAAAGGTGATCGACCAGAACCTCTTCCAGGGGCTTGCGCCGTCGATCGCGGCAGCCTCCATGAGCGATTTCGGGATCGCCTGCAGCCCGGCGAGGAAGAACAGGAAATTGTAGCTGATCTGCTTCCAGACCGCCGCGATGGTCACCAGAACCAGCGCGTCATTGCCATTGATCTGGTGGTTCCAGTCATAGCCCAGCCCCCGCGCCATATAGGCGAAAATGCCGATGGACGGGTTGAACATGAACCACCACAACACCCCCGCGATCGCCGGCGCCACCGCATAGGGCAGGATCAGCAGGGTTTTATAGCCGCTCGCCCCCTTGATCGCCCGATCGGCCATGCTCGCGAGCAGGAGCGCGATGGCGAGCCCGGAAAAGGTGACGGCGACGCTGAAGACGGTCGTCACCTGGAAGGACGAGAGATAGAGCGGATCGGCAAACAGCCGCTGGAAATTCTGCAGACCGACGAAGGTCGTGCGCAGGCCGAACGCATCCTGGCGCAGAACCGACTGGTAGAGTGCCTGCGCAGCCGGCCAGATGAAGAAGATCAGCGTAATCAGGAGCTGAGGCGCGAGCAGGGCCAGCGGAAAGCCGAAACCTGCGAAAGTCACCCGCTTGTGCATGGGGGATCCGTTTCAGAGAAAGATCGTATACGGCGCCGGCCGGGACGGACGAGGACGCCGGCCTCAGGGACCGGCGTCCATCAGACGCGTGACACTGTCGGAAGGTGTCAGGAATTGTCGGCTTCGAACTGACGCAGCAGGTCGTCGCCACGACGAGCGGCATCGTCGAGCGCTTCCTGCGCGGACTTGTTGCCCGACCAGACTTCCTCGAGCTCTTCGTTGATGATGTCGCGGATCTGCACGAAATTGCCCAGACGCAGGCCGCGCGAATGCTCGGTCGGCTCGTTCAGGGTCATCTGCAGGATCGAGGTATCCGTGCCCGGATTGGCCTCGTAGAAGCCCTGCTCCTGCGAGAGCTCGAAGGCAGCCATGGTGATCGGCAGGTAGCCGGTGACCTGGTGCCAGTCGGCCTGGACTTCGGCCTGGCTGAGATAATCGAAGAATGCCGCCGTCGCCGCATTTTCCTCGTCGCTATGCCCGTTGAGCACCCAGAGCGTGGCACCGCCGATGATGGAATTCTGCGGCGCACCCGCGACATCGTCGTAATAGGGCAGCATGGCCACACCGAAATCGAATTCGGTATTGGCCTCGACACCGGCCTGTGCGGCGGAGGAGTTCATGTAGAAGGCGCATTCGCCATTGTAGAAGGCGGGCGCGGAATCGGAGCGGCGCCCGGCATAGCGAAACACATCTTCACCCTGCCATTCCTGCATGTTGGCGATATGGCGCTTGTGGAGATCGCTGTTGAAGGCGAATTCCGTGTCGAGACCCTCGAAACCGTTGGCATTGGTGGCAAACGGCACATTATGGAGTGCGGAGAAGTTCTCGAGCTGCACCCAGGACTGCCAGCCCGTGGTGAAGCCGCATTCGGCAGCGCCGGCCTCGATGATGGTGCGCGACATCTCGGCGAGTTCGCCCCAGGTCGCGGGCGGCGCGTCCGGATCGAGACCGGCGGCTTCCATCGCGTCGCGGTTGTAGTACATCACCGGCGTCGAGGAGTTGAAGGGCATCGACAGCATGTTGCCGTCGGGATCGGCGTAATAGCCCACCACGGAGGGCAGATAGACAGAGGGATCCCAGTCGCGGCCGTGCTCCTGCATGAGCTGATAAACCGGATAGATCGCCCCTTCGGCGGCCATCATCGAGGCCGTGCCGACTTCGAAGACCTGGACCAGATTCGGCTGTTCCCCGGCGCGGAAGGCGGCGATGGCGGAGGTCAGCGTCTCGGTGTAGTTGCCGCGATAGACGGCGTTGACGCGGAATTCGTTCTGGCTGGCGTTGAAGCCATCGACGACTTCCTGGGTGCGGTCACCCAGCTCGCCGCCCATGGCGTGCCAGAAATCGATCTCGACCGGTTGGGCCTGTGCGCTCGTGGCGCCGGCGACGAGGATCATGGCCGTCGAGGCGGCCAGAAGCGTGCGGGTGAAGGTCATGTTTCGCTCCGAAATACATAATTTACGCAGGGGAGCCTGCGTCATGCAGCGTGATGACTGCGTTTGATTTCAGAAATATGACAAAGACAAAGTAATTAATTGAAGTCGGCTAAATTTAATTCAGAGTCTGTCTAGTACATTCCTAGCCGAGCATAAATGCCAGAATCTTGCCAGATTATTCTACATCGTAAGACATCAAGCACGCTTAGCCGACCTTAATAAAATTTTAGGTTGTCTTTTCGAGCGAAGTTTACTACTTTAAGTAATCGAAATTGCAACGGATCCGCAAAATTCGCCCGCCCTCTTGCGGGCATGTACAGGCGATTGATTGTGGGAACATGACGAATGCTTGACTATCGATCACTATTAGCACTTGCCGCAGTCAATAGAGAAGGTTCTTACGAGCGTGCGGCAGCGCATCTGAATATGACGCCATCGGCGATCTCGCAACGAATCAAGGCACTGGAAGCGAAAGTGTGTGGCAAAGTGCTGGTGCGCGGTGCGAAAGGACAATTGACACCGCTCGGGGCGCTGCTGGTCAAACATACGACCCAAGTAAAAGTATTAGAGAAGGAATTATTTGGACGCCTCAAAATTCACAACTCGGATACGGATGGAAATCTTAAAATCGTTGTCAGTGCCGATCATTTATCGCTATGGTTTATCGACGCAATATGCAATTATTTGCGAAAACATATTTCTCTAAACATTGAAATAATTCCTGCAAGTGGGGAATATGCAGATGAGCTACTAAAAAATTGCCTCACAATTGCCGCAATAACTGAAAATAAATTTGACATATGTGGATATAAATCTTTGCTAATCGGAGAAATTGAATACCATGCTGTTTGTTCAATTGATGTCTATGAAAAATATTTCCTGCACAAGAATTTTTCTGAAGATACAATTTCTAAAATAATCTGCTTTCGTTCTTGTGGAAGAGGAATGATCCCACTTCAATGGGCCAAAAAAGTCTTCGGTAGGGATATTTTGCTCAAATACGTTACTGTTCCATCCTCACATGACATATTTCGGGCACTCAACGGCAATGTCGGATGGTCTGTGGTCCCGATTCTACAGTCTGCCCCCTATCTGGAAAGCGGGCGGCTGGTCAGGTTTTGCGATAATGTGAGCATTACAGCGCCCGTATACTGGCATTACCCGGCAAATGCAGGTGGAGCATTGGCCAATCTCACAAAAGTTGTCAGACGGGTGGCGTCAGATACCCTGACGCGCACAACCTCAATTTAGAGCGGCATTCCGTCAGCCCGCGGGCCTGAAATGAGATCGCATGCAATGCCTGCGAGATCCCGCAGTGCTTATCCAGGACTTCGGATGGGCACGGCGGCTTCACAGGGTCGCAGCGACCCCTACGATTTCAACGAGGTACCGGAAACTCTTCGCCTCAGAACGACGAATCCTCCCAGCGCAGCAATGATAGGGAACGATGCCCCGAGCGCGAAGGCGGCACCGATCCCGAACCAGGTCGTCATCAGGGCGAGAGCCGGCGCCGACAGCGCCTCGCCGACATTGGCAAAGGTCGAAAACGCAGCAAACGTTTTCGAGACGTGCTCCTTGGGCATGCGCTCCTGAATCAGCGTGGCAAAGAGCACGTCCGCCACAGCGCCAACGGCGCCAAGGACAAACCCGATTGCGAGAACTGCAATAAAATGGCTGGGCAAGAAGAGTGCGCCGATCAGGATCCCGTAACCCAGCCACGCCAGCAACATGTCCCGTTCCCGCCGCTCGGTCGTGAGGCGAATGCTCACCGCAGCGCCAAGAATCGTACCCATCGCCACAACGCCCCACAATACACCGAGTGCAGAAGGGCCGGCATTGAGGTGATCCTTCACAAGTATCGGTATCAGAAGACTCAGAATCCCCGCAACACCAAATATCGCTACAACATTCACAATAACGGCCGACAAGACTTCACTTCGTGATCGTGTCAAGAAATGAAAAAGCTCGGAATATTCCGCCAGAAACCCCGCGAGCCGAAGTTCGGCAGATCGTGTCTCACGGGGCAGGCGGATCGCAGCCGCCAATGCTGCTGCGACAAACTGGCATATTCCAACAAGAAACAGGACGCTTGATGCGGGCAGGACAGCCAACAGGGCGCCTCCGATTACGGGCGCTGCTACCCCCACCATTTCCATGCCACCATGGAGAGCTGCATTCGCACGCAACAACGTGCCACCGCCCGCCAGTTGTGGCAGCATCCCCTGCACTGCTGGCTGCGACAAGGTCCGGGTTGTCGTCATCAGAAAGGCGGTGATAGCGAGAACGACCAGCGGGTCAGCGTCAGTCATCAGCACCAAACCCGCTACGGCAAATAACAGGGTTCGTAGCAAATCAGCAAGTACGACCAATATCCGCCGATTCAACCGATCACTAAGCCAGCCGCAGAACATCCCGAAGAGTGCATAAGGCACGAAACGCAAGAAAACCAAAAATCCAACGGTTGCATAGTCATCCGCCTGATCAAGTGCGTACCAGATGAGGACGATATCAAAGATGCGGCTGCCGGTTGTCGCGACGAGTTGTCCGCCTAGCAGAAAGTTCAGATCCCGGCCCAGTCCGAAACCAGGGGACAAGCTGTCGCGCCATCCCATCGTCATTACGCAATTGCCAGATGGCCCGAATTAACAAATTCAATCTGGTCGGCCGTCAATACGCGCCCTGGCTGTCGCAAACAGTGAATAATGAAAGCATCCAGGACGGACTTTTGCGATTCGGGCATTGCATAATACATCATGTTAACGTACCACTCCCAACCATCCTGCGTGATCCGCCAGGTGTCGCCGGCATCCCGAATGAGCCCCGCATCAGCAAACTCATGCAATGCTTGAATGCACTCTCTTGGGACCTCATTCCAAAATACACGATTCTTTTCGAGAACACCATGATAGGCGAGCCGCGTGACAACCGGACGGGAGGCATCAATTGAACGGTCATGGCGGCTGATTTGTGTCTTCACAGATCCATTCTCATGCATATCATCAATATATTTTCGGCGATTGCCAGTATTTGTCAGCACTGTCTGTGGCAAAATAGATATTGCATTGACCCCAAAACCAACAACTGCAGTATCTGCATGGCCGTAAATATGGTCGTGATAATCGAAGGTGTAAGTATCAGTTACAGCCGGGTTGCGCGCAAGCTCGTCTGCATCCACGCGCACATAGCCATGTCCGTTATGCGGCAAGAAACCGTGCTCGCGCATCACCGCTCGCAAAAGCCGATTCATGTCGAAGCGCTCATCCGCAGTCTTTGAGGTGAAGCCGGCGGCTTCCAGCTTCCTGTGTAGCTTGATCTGAGTCACGACGTTATCGATCGGGTAGACATCCACGAGCGCGTTCCCCATCGCGGCGGCCTTCTCAAGATCGGCGAGAAAAGCATCTGTCGTCTGTCCATTCATCCCGTAGAGGATATCGAAAGACGAGTAAGGTAGCATCTTGTTGAACAGTTCGTTGGCGGCTTGGATCTGATCTAGCGAAGCAGTGAGGTCAAACATGTCCCGCCAGAACGGATCGAAGGTCTGGAGGCCATAGCGCGCATTTGTCACACCGATTTCGCGCAGCGCTGCAACCTTGTCCGCAGTGACGCTCTTGACCTCGCACTCGAATGCGAACTCCCTGAGAAGTGAAAGATCGAAATGCTCATGAAGTGCCGTACCGAATTGACGGATTTCGTCGGCCGTGAGAAGTGATGGCGTTCCACCGCCGACGAAAATCGAGCGAACTGCAAGCTCGCGCAGATTTTTTTGCTCTGATTTGAGATTTATTTCTTTGATAATAGCTTCAAGATAATCGCTGATAATTTGGTGTCCTTGGTATTTTCCTCGTGTAAAAGGGCAAAAATTGCAAATCGTTTCACAAAAAGGAAAATGAAAATAAAGTGCTACTGAACTCACTGAAGAAAAATCGATTTGAGAGAGCGCTGTAACACCATCGACAAACACGTCGCCTGACTTCGCATCCCATTGGAAGGGGTAGTATATATTAAAGATCGGCACTTGCCGATCAAAGGCGCGGCCAGGTAAATGACTTGGTTGCAATGTCAATTTCATCGGATCGCCTCCTGTCTCCTTTGTGCGACCGATCGATCTAGAGCAGGGATTGGGTCGCCACTTTCCAGTGCTGATCTTTCAAGGATATGGGTGGAAACGGCCTCCGGTCGGAGAGCCCTGATAACGACATCTGCTGCGACAGCAGGGTCACAGCTTCCGCAAGTAAAAAAATCTGCTGCGAGATAACGGTGCTCGGGATAGCTGTGATAACTGGCGTGAGATTCCGCCAAGAGGAACATTCCCGTCACGCCTCCTTCCCCTTCGAATACATGAGATTGTCGCTCAAGGATCTGCGCGCCAGCGCGGATCAAAGCGGTTTCGAAGAGGAGGTTCAGTGCCGCTTCATCGCGCAAGATGTTGGCGTCGCAGCCTGAGATATCGCCGATCCAGTGTCGCCCGATCCGCATGCGCTTCCTCCTGTTTCCACCGAAATACGAAAGGCGGAGGCGCGTGGTCGCGCCCCCGCCCGTCCGTTACCAGGCCGCAGAGCCCTTGAAGCCGCTCTTGACCTCTGTCGTCCGCTCTTTGATGAAGATATCAATAGCCATGACAAACTCCTTTGCCTCAGTGCTAGATTTATGCTGATTTGCCGAAATCAGGAATGAATTCGACAGTAAAATCCTAGCAATCGTTTTCGGCCTGCATAGCGAATTTTGCTAAAGTAGTTTTAGGAGCACTAAAGTTCCGGAATCGATGATTCACCGGCTTTGATGGGTCACGCATGCACGTCATGCACCGGCACGCACATCGACCTCTGAATGTCGGGCATAGGCACAGCGACAAGAACACAAAAAGTCGCGCCAAATTTCGATCTCGGCCCATCATATCTGACGGCAACTCTGCGTTCAGGTCGCGACGTCGATTCGTCCGCGGCGATGCCGGAGAGAATATTTACGCCGCCACAGCCGCACTCGCAGCAGCATGAGCTTCCCTGATATTGCCGAAGAACTGCCGCGCGCTCGCTTCCCAGGTATAGCCCTCCGCCGCCGTCCTGCAGGCGTCGCGGGAGATCGAGAGGGCGGCGAGGGCAGCCAGGCGCAGATCCCAGTCGAGCACACCGCAACCGGTATCGCCGACGATGTCGCTCGGGCCTGTGACCGGATAGGCCGCGATCGGCAGGCCCGAGGCTAAGGCCTCCAGCATGACGATGCCGAACGTGTCGGTGAGGCTGGGGAAGACGAAGACATCGGCGCTCGCATAGACCTGCGCGAGCGCCTCACCGCTCAGCGCCCCGAGGAAGACCGTATCGGGAAAGCGCGCTTCGAGATCGCGCCGCGCCGGCCCGTCGCCGACGACGACCTTGGTGCCGGGAAGATCGAGCGCGAGGAAGGCGGCGATGTTTTTCTCCACCGCAAGCCGGGACACGGTGAGGAAGACCGGTCCGGTGCCGAGCGTCAGCCGGGTGTCACGGGGACGGAAGAGATGGGTGTCGACCCCGCGTGACCACGGCATGATGCGCTGAAAACCGCGCCCGGCGAGTTCGCGTGCGAGCGAGGATGTCGAGACCATCATGCCGAGCCCGGATCCGTGGAAGCGGCGAATCAGCCGGTAGGTCCATTCCTCCGGGATGGGCGCGCGCGCGGCCACGTATTCGGGAAAGCGGGTATGGTAGCTGGTGGTGAAGGGGATGTTGCGAGCGCGGCAATGCCGGCGCGCCGCGAAGCCGATCGGGCCCTCGGTCGCGATATGCACATGGGTGGGCGCCATGCGCTCCATGATCTTCCCGACCATGCGCGGAAGCGTCAGCGACAGCCTGATCTCGGGATAGGTCGGCATCGGGAACGAGGCAAAATCCTGCGGCGTGATGAAACAGGTCTCGGCCCCGTTCTCAGCGGCATGGAGCGCCATCTTTTCGAGGGAACGCACGACCCCGTTGATCTGGGGATGCCAGGCATCCGTGGCGATGAGCAAGCGCATGTGATTTTTCTCCGCCATGTCGAGCGAATACTTCACCATGCCGAACTTCCATCGCAAGATTCATGAAGGTCGGACTGTATTCACTCAATGAGTGCGGTAATACGGTCGTTAAATCACAGTTTGATGACGGAATGGCTGGTCTCGCGACATGAAAAGGCCTCTCCCCCTTGCGGGAGAGAGGCCCTGCTGCATGTATGGGACGCGCCCGTCGCGCCCATATCGTCAAGGGCGATCAGAAATCCATGCCACCGCCCGGCATGGCGGGGGCCGATTCCTTCTTGGGCAGCTCGGCAATCATCGCCTCTGTGGTCACGAGCAGGCCGGAGACGGAGGCCGCATCCTGAAGCGCGGTGCGCACCACCTTGGCCGGATCGATCACGCCGAAGGCGAACATGTCACCGTATTCGCCGGTCTGGGCGTTGTAGCCGTAGGCATAATCGGCGCTCTCCAGCACCTTGCCGACCACGACGGAGCCGTCGGCGCCGGCATTCTGGACGATCTGGCGCGCCGGGGCCTGGATCGCGCGGCGCACGATCTCGATCCCGGTCTTCTGGTCGTCATTGGTCGGCGAGAGCCCGTCGAGCGCCTCGATGGCACGCAGGAGGGCCGTGCCGCCGCCGGGCAGGATGCCTTCTTCGACTGCCGCCTTGGTGGCGTGCATGGCATCGTCGACGCGATCCTTGCGCTCCTTTACCTCGACTTCCGTTGCGCCGCCGACGCGGATCACCGCGACGCCGCCCGCGAGCTTGGCCAGGCGCTCCTGGAGCTTCTCACGGTCGTAATCGGAGGTCGTTTCCTCGATCTGCGCCTTGATCTGGGCGACGCGGGCCTCGATGTCGTCCTTCGAACCGGCGCCATCGACGATGGTCGTATTTTCCTTCTCGATGACGATCTTCTTCGCCCGGCCCAGCATGTCGAGGGTCACGTTCTCGAGCTTGATGCCGAGATCCTCCGAGACCGCCGTGCCGCCGGTGAGGATGGCGATATCCTGCAGCATGGCCTTGCGGCGATCACCGAAGCCCGGCGCCTTGACGGCGGCGATCTTCAGGCCGCCACGCAGCTTGTTGACCACGAGCGTGGCCAGCGCCTCGCCTTCCACATCCTCGGCGACGATCAGGAGCGGCTTGCCCGATTGCACCACGGATTCGAGCACGGGCAGGAGCTCCTGCAGATTGCCGAGCTTCTTCTCGTGGATCAGCACATAGGCGTCTTCCAGCTCGACGCGCATCTTTTCCGAATTGGTGACGAAATAGGGCGAGAGATAGCCGCGATCGAACTGCATGCCCTCGACCACGTCGAGCTCGGTCTCGAAGCTCTTGGCCTCCTCGACGGTGATCACGCCCTCATTGCCGACCTTCTCCATGGCCTCGGCGAGATAACGGCCGATCTCGGCATCGCCATTGGCCGAGATGGTGCCGACCTGGGCGATCTCGTCATTGCTGGTGATCTTGCGGGCGCTCTTCTTCAGATCGGCCACCACCGCCTCGACGGCCATGTCGATGCCGCGCTTGAGATCCATCGGGTTCATGCCGGCGGCGACCGACTTGGCGCCTTCGCGAACGATCGCCTGGGCGAGCACGGTCGCGGTGGTGGTGCCGTCACCGGCCAGATCGTTGGTCTTGGAGGCAACCTCGCGCACCATCTGGGCGCCCATATTCTCGAACTTGTCGGAAAGCTCGATTTCCTTGGCGACCGTCACACCGTCCTTGGTGATGCGCGGTGCGCCGAAGGACTTCTCGATCACGACGTTGCGCCCCTTGGGGCCGAGCGTGACCTTCACCGCATCGGCGAGAATATCGACGCCGCGCAGCATCCTGGTGCGGGCATCGGTGGAGAATTTCACTTCCTTGGCAGACATGTTCGTCACTCCGAAAACGATATCTTCGATATCGGACAGGCCCCGTCAGGCGGCCTTCTGCTGGGCTTCGCCTTCCTCGAGCACGCCGAGAATGTCGGATTCCTTCATGATCAGAAGGTCTTCACCGTCGATACGCACTTCCGTGCCCGACCATTTGCCGAACAGCACGCGGTCGCCGGCCTTCACGTCGAGGGCGACGAGCTCACTCTTCTCGTTACGGGCGCCGGGGCCGACGGCGACGATTTCGCCCTGCTGCGGCTTCTCCTTCGCGGTATCGGGAATGATGATACCGCCAGCGGTCTTCTGATCGGCTTCGATGCGGCGCACCAGAACGCGGTCATGCAAAGGACGGAACGTCATCTTTCACATCTCCTGAATGATCTTGCGAGATCGGTTGATCCTCACAGGCGACGGCGCCCGTCGCGTCACGCAACGCCGCTCGCCCGGCGATCAGATGGGCGGGGACATGGCGCCGTTCAAGAGCGGGGACGAAAAATTTGGCACTCTTTTCATCGGAGTGCCAAGCGAGGCCGTATGAAGGCCGGCCACCGAGCGCGGAAAATTGGCAGCACTCACCGCAGAATGCTGCTAACATATTGATTTAAATGATTTTTCTCTTGCAGCTCGCTAACGCATTCGCCATCCTGTGACAAGGGATGAATCAATCCCGCCACGTTTTTTCTTCTGATGGTTTCGCGCATTGCGCAGGAAGGAGGTCCCATGTCGGAAAATGCGTTGCGTCCCGATGGTGCCGTCAGCCCCGCTTTCATCAAGCAGATGCAGGGCTATGGCCTGATCACCGCCGATATTCTCTACCGTTTGCCCGACCATCCCGGTCTGTTGCAGAATTTCATCTGGCAGGAATACGATACCGCCCCGGAATTCCCGGTGCTCAAGCGCTTCCTCGATTTCTGGACGCGCGAGATCGACGGACTGCTCCACAGCGTCACGATCGCCCATTGCGGGCTGATCAAGCCGGCGGAATTCAAGGCCGTCGACGGGGTCTTGCAGCTTCATTGAGCATCATGCCGTCAGGTGGATACCGGCTGACGGATACAATGATGCACCGAGACATTGAGCGAGCCGGGCCTCCACGACCCGGCACCCTCTCAGGGCGTGACCACGATCTTGCCCAGCGCCTGGCGCGCCGCGATATAGGCGAGTGCCTGAGGGGTCTCGTCGAGGGGGAAGACCTTGTCGACATGGGCCGAGATTACCCCGTCCGCCGCCCATTGCAGCAGGCGTTCCATATGCGCCGCCTGGCCCTTCGGATCGCGCTTGCAATAAGCGCCCCAGAACACGCCGCGTATGTCGCAGCCCTTGAGCAGAAGGAGGTTGAGCGGGATACGCGGAATCTCGCCGGCGGCGAAGCCGATCACGAGATAGCGCCCGCCCCAGCCCATGGAGCGCACGGCAGGCTCGGCGAGATCGCCGCCGACGGGGTCATAGAGCACATCGACGCCCTTGCCGTCGGTGAGGTCGCGCAGCCGCTCGCGCAGATTCTCCTGCGTATAATCGATCACCGCGTCGGCGCCGCATTGGCGCGCGAAGGCGAGTTTTTCAGGCGAGGAGGCGCAGGCGATCACCCGCGCGCCGAGCGCCTTGCCGACCTCCACCGCCGCGATTCCGGTCCCGCCGGCGGCGCCGAGCACCACCAGCGTCTCGCCCTCGCGGATCTGCGCCCGATCGACGAGCGCATGGATCGTGGTGCCGTAGGTCACCTGCAAACCCGCCGCCTTTTCGTCGGAGAGTGCATCGGGCACCCGCGCCAGCCGCTCGGCGGAGGCGATCACGGCCTCGCGGGCGCCGTTATGGCCGCAATAGCCGCTCACCCGCTCCCCGATCTGCCAGCCCTGGACACCGGGACCGAGCGCCGCGATCACGCCGCAGAATTCCGCGCCGGGCGAGAAGGGCAATTCCGGCTTGACCTGATACTTGCCCTCGATGATCAGCGTGTCGAAAAAATTCAGCGCCGCCGCGCGCAGATCGACGCGCACCTCACCGGGACCGGGTTCAGGCACCGGAATATCGGCGATTTCCAGATTTTCCGGCGGCCCCAATGTCCGCGCCAATACGGCCTTCATGCGCACGCTCCTTATGATGGCTCGGGGCAGGGATGAAACGGCGCCCGGAGCCCAAAGCACAACAGGCAAATCCGCAAAACCATGCGCGTCTGGCGGGAATCGCGCCCGCACGAATCATCTGGATGCCGGTCGCACAGGCGCGCCCGCGCCGGCGAGCTCCGGATGCGCGTAGGCTTGCGGATAGGGCATCGGGGTGAACGGACCGAGCGGCACGACCCCGTTCCAGGAACGCCCGAAATAGCCCTGGCGACAATGGATCAGTGAGCCGCTTCGTGCGACACCGGGCAGGGCGTGAACGCGGCAGAGCCATCGCCACAGATGCGGATAATCGAGAATCCGCGCCCCGTTGAGCTTCATGCGCAGATAATAGACCGGATCGTGGCGATAGAGGGTGGGAAACAGCCGCAGATCGGCTTCGGTGAAATCGGCCCCCGTCAGGAAAGGCCGCCCATCGGACAGCCGGTGCTCCAGATCGGCGAGCGCGTCGAAATAGGCCGCATAAGCCTGCGCATAGACGGATTGATCCGAGGAGAAACCGGCCTTGTAGGCGCCATTGTTGATGGCGGTGTAGATCTGCGCGTTCAAGGCGTCGATCACGCTGCGCAGGTCCGTATCATCCGGATAGAGACCAGGCCGAGCGCCATCCGCAACGGTGCTTCCCAGCGCTGACGCGGCATGGCCGAGCATGCGCACGATCTCCGCGCTCTCATTGTTGACGATGCGACCCGCGCGCTTGTCGTAGAGGATCGGGAGCGATTGCTCTTGCGACCCTTCCGCCCGGTAGATCTCCTTCGCCAGCCGCACCCCGCGCCCCGTCGCCGTCTCGCGGGTGCATTCGGGCAGCGGCGTGCCGGTCAGGCCCGAGATCCGTTCCGGAGCGAACGCCCACAGGTTCGGCCCTTCCGGATCATCCTCGCCGGTGCGGTTGGGATAGACCACGTCCATGGTGATGCTCTCAGTGAGGCCGAGCATGTTGCGGGCCAGGACGACACGGTGGCACCAGGGGCAGTTGAGCGCAACGTGCAGGTGATAGCGCCCCGGCTCCGCCGGAAACTCGGAATCGCCGATCGCGCGCCGGAAGCCGCTGACGCCGCGCACGAACTCGCCCTTGGCTCGGCGCGCAGCAGCGTTGCTCTGGTCTTCCTCGACGGAGGTGTCGGGCCCGGATCCGGTCATGGTCGCCTCTTCTATGCCCGGTAGTCCGGGTTCTCGTAGCCGAAACGGCAGCCGGCCTTCCAGGCGTTTCGGTCATTGCCGTGGTTGGGCAACCCGCCGGCCTGCTTGAGCATGCGGGCCATGTGCAGCAGGTTCCAGGTCATGATCGTGGTGTTGCGCTGGGTGAAGTCGTTATCGAAGCCAGCCCCGTCATCGCCATAGGACGGTCCGGGCCCCGCCTCGCCGATCCAGCCGCAATCAGCCTGTGGAGGGATGGTGTAGCCGAGATGGCCGAGCGCGTAGAGAATCGACATGGCGCAATGCTTGATGCCGTCCTCGTTGCCGGTGATCACCGCGCCACCGACCTTGCCGTAGAATCCGCTCTGACCGCGCTCGTTCAGGATGGCGGACATCGCGTAGAGCCGCTCGATCATCAGCCGGCAGACGGAGCTCTCCTCGCCGAGCCAGATCGGCGTGCCGATGATCAGGATGTCGGCTGCCGCGATCTTCTCCCAGAGCCCGGGCCAGGCATCCTCGGGCCAGCCATGCTCGGTCATGTCAGGCTGCACGCCGAACGCGATCGGCATGCCCGCGGGCCGGATCACCGCGACGCAGGCCCCGGCACGCCGCATGATCTCGGCCGGCACCGAGAGAAGCAGATCGGTATGGCTTTGTTCTTCGGGGCGCTTCAGGGTGCAGTTGAGGATGATTGCGGAAAGCCCCGAGAAATCGGTCTCGTTGGCCGCGCAGAGCGCCTCCTGCTTGTCGTTCAGGCTCATCGCAATCTCCTTCGCTCGCCGGCGGACGTTTGCGGTTTCATCGCCCGTCTCGCGGCGAGCATAACCCCATCCGCGATGATTGCCCCGATCACGAAACCGCCATCGCGGATGCAGACCGGGCGGACGTATCGGAACGAGAGCGATCTGGAGCAGGCCGGTTCATCGACGGAACAACGCTTCGAAGCAGGATATGATCCGCTTGCACGACCCGGGAAGGGGAATGCCACGCTGCACGGCGCCGATCCCGCAGAAATCAGAACACGCAATCAGCGCGGCGCGAAGGTTTGTGGATGTGTTCCGGGAAATTTGGTGGAGCCAGGCGGAATCGAACCGCCGACCTCTTGAATGCCATTCAAGCGCTCTCCCAACTGAGCTATGGCCCCACTGATATCCCGCAGCCTGGGAGGCCCCTGTCGGGGCGCTGCGGGCGGCGTCGCGTCAGCGACGTGCGCCTGTTTAATCAGCCACGACGGGATGTCAAGTGTCTTCGTCGCTATCGATGTCACCATCGATCAGACCGGAGACGTCATCGTCGGATTCCTCGTCATCCGGCAGGAAGGGATCGTCGGCATCGTCTTCCAGATCGATGTCGGGATCGGCCTCCGAGGTCGCCTTCTTCTCTTTGGGCTCGGCATCTTCGAGGGAGACGAGCTCGACATCGGGGGTGGCGACGGCTTCCTCGACCTCCTCCTCGGGTTCCGCTTCCGGCAGGCTGCGCGCCCCGCCTTCGAAATAGGAAAGCGGATAGGATACACCGGTATAGGGGGAGACGACGGGGTCGCGGTTCAGATCGTAGAACTTGCGCCCGGTTTCGGGGCAGGTCCGCTTGGTGCCGAGTTCCGGTCTTGCCACGGTTTCGAAACCTTCATGGTTGGTGCGAATGGATTTGGCAGCGATCCGGTTAGTCGCCTCTTGGCGGCTTTGTCAAATGCGAAATGCACGCGCGAGGCGTGACCTGTGCGGGCGGGCATGCTAACGACCCTTCCCGCAGGTCCTGCGCGGCCTGCACATGAGAGCGTTCCGCGCCAGGAAGACAACCGTGTCGCATGCCGATTCCCCCGTTCCCGTGAAGGCCCGTTCCGGCAACACCCTGACCGGACGGATGTGCCCGCCCGGCGACAAGTCGATCTCGCATCGCGCGCTGATCCTGGGCCTCCTCGCCATCGGTGAGACGAAGGTGCGCGGTCTGCTCGAGGGCGATGACGTCCTGCGCACTGCCGCCGCCTGCCGGGCGCTCGGTGCACAGGTCACGCGTGAAGCCGATGGCGCCTGGCGCATCGCCGGCGCCGGGATCGGCGGCCTGCACCAACCGGAGCAGGTTCTCGATTTCGGCAATGCCGGGACCGGTTCGCGCCTGATGATGGGGGTTGCGGGCAGCCATCCGGTGACCGTCACCTTCGACGGCGATGCCAGCCTGCGCAAACGCCCCATGGGCCGCATTCTCGACCCGCTGACCCGCATGGGCGTCACCGTGGTCGATCAGGCCGAAGGCGGGCGCGTGCCGCTCACGCTCAAGGGCCCGCGCGAGACGATCCCGATCCGCTACGAGACCCCCGTCCCCTCCGCGCAGATCAAATCCGCCGTGCTGCTCGCGGGGCTGAATGCGCCGGGCACCGTCACCGTCGTCGAGAACCAGGCCAGCCGCGACCATACCGAGCGCATGCTGCGCCTGTTCGGCGCGCAGGTGAGCGTCGAGCCCCACGGCGAAGCCGGGCGGCTGATCACGCTCGCAGGCCAGCCGGAACTGCGTGGCGTGGAACTCACCGTGCCGGCAGACCCGTCATCGGCGGCTTTCCCGATCGTCGCCGCGCTGATCACGCCGGGCTCCGACATCGTCGTCGAGAGCGTGATGACCAATCCGCTGCGCACGGGGCTGATCACCACGCTCATGGAAATGGGTGCCGATATCACGCTGACCAACGAGCGCGAGAATGGCGGCGAAGTGGTCGCGGATCTGCGGGTGCGCCATTCGGCCCTGCGCAGCGTCGAAGTGCCGCCGGAACGCGCGCCGGCCATGATCGACGAATATCCGGTGCTCGCCGTCGCCGCAGCCTTCGCTGAGGGCGAGACGCAGATGCGCGGGCTGCACGAATTGCGGGTGAAGGAGAGCGACCGCCTGCAGGCGGTGTCGGATGGCCTCGCAGCTGCCGGCGTGGCGCATCGCATCGAGGGCGATGATCTCATCGTCTGCGGTGACGGCAGCGCACCGCCCGGCGGGGGGACGGCGCAGACCCATCTCGACCACCGCATCGCCATGAGCTTCCTCGTGCTCGGCCTCGCCGCGCCCGGGGGCATGGCGGTGGACGACGGCGCCATGATCGCCACCAGCTTTCCCGATTTCGTCCCGGCCATGCGCCGGCTTGGCGCGGAGATCCTGGAGGGCTGAGCGGCATGGATGCGCTGATCATCGCCATTGACGGCCCCGCAGGCTCCGGAAAAGGTACGCTGGCGCGGCGTCTTGCCGGAGCTTACGGCCTGCGTCATCTCGATACGGGTCTGCTCTACCGGGCCGTGGCGCGGCTGATGCTTGACAGGAGCCGCCCCCTCGATGACGAAGACGCCGCACATGCGGTGGCGGCGACGCTCAATCTCGAATTCATGGACGAATCGCGCCTGCGCGGGCGTGAGATCGGTGATGCGGCCTCCGTGGTCTCGGCCCAGCCGCGTGTCCGCCATGCCTTGCTCGAGCGCCAGCGCAGCTTCGGTCTCGAACCGCCGGGCGCAGTGCTCGACGGGCGCGATATCGGCACGGTGATCTTCCCCGACGCGCCGGTGAAGCTCTTCGTCACCGCCTCTGCGGAAGAACGGGCGCGGCGTCGACATGCGGAGCTGGTGGAACGTGGCGAACATGTCGATTACGACGCCATTCTCGATGATATCCGCAAGCGTGACGATCGCGACATGAACCGCGCGCAGGCGCCGCTGAAACCGGCGGATGACGCGATCACCCTCGACACCACGGATCTCGACGCGGATGCCGCGTTCGAGGCAGCCTGCAAGATCGTCGAGACATGTCGGCAGCCAGAACGATAACGCATGCCTGATGGCGGTCAGCCGCATCGACGTCCCACCTAGGGGAATCGCATTTGAGAATTTTGTGTGGCGTGTTGGGATAAAATGGATTCTTGAGGGGCTTTCATGCATTGGGAGCCTTCGATGTCAGGATCGTGGTTTGAAGCGGCTTTTTCGGCTCTGCCGGACCCGCGAACCGGAAATGCCAAGCGCCATGAGCTTCTTGAGGTCTTGACGATTGCACTGACTGCGGCGGTTTGCGGGGCGGAGCATTGCTCGGACTTCGCGGATTTCGCGGTTGATCGGGAAGCGTTGTTCCGGGAGTTTCTGGAGCTGCGAAACGGTGTTCCGAGCCACGACACGTTCTCGCGGGTGTTCCGGCTTCTCGACCCGAGCGCCTTTGCGATGTGCTTCGGGCGGTTCGTAGACGAGTTGGGCGCGGCGGGCGAGGGCGTGGTGGCGATTGACGGCAAGACGCTGCGCCGGTCGTTCGACGCTGCGGCGGGGCGCTCGCCGCTGGCCGTGGTGTCCGCCTTCGCCTCGGCGACCTCAACCGTGATCGGCCAGACGGGCTTTCGCGCCGCCGACGGCGACAGCGAGATCGTCGCGGCGCGCGCATTGTTGCGCTGCCTCGATTTGACAGGCCAACTCGTGACTGCGGACGCCATCCATTGCCAGAGCGAGACCGCGCAGACGATCCTTGATCGCGGTGGAGACTATCTCCTGCGGTTGAAGGCGAACCGACCGGCGCTGCACGAGATGGTCGCGACATACTTCGCCGATGGACAGATCCGGGCCGCGCTCCCGACATGCGCCACGACGGATGCCGATCATGGCCGGGTCGAGACGCGCCGCGCCTTCGTTACCCACGACCTCGCCTGGCTGCGCGGCTCCAGATCCGCGTGCACCGAGCCGGTTCTCCTGCCGGGGCTTGCCTGCCTGGGAATGATAGAGAGCACCGTGACGCGCGGCGGCAAGACCACGACCACCCGCCACTACCACGTCGCCTCCCGCCAACTCACCCCAGAAGCCTACCTCGCTGCCGCGCGATCCCACTGGTCAATCGAAAACGGTCTCCATTGGGTCCTCGACATGACTTTCGACGAGGATCGCGCCCGCAACAGAAAGGATAACGGCCCAGAAAACCTCGCCATCCTCCGAAAACTCGCCCTCAACGTTCTCAAACGCGCCAGACCCAAAATCTCTATCCGACGAAAAAGAAAACGCTCCGGATGGTCCGACGACTTCGCACGATCCGTCATCGGCCAAATGCGATAGCCCTAACGTCCCACCTGATTCCGCTCGCAATCGGAAGCAAAACCGGGTATTCATGCAATGCGTGTCGGCATTGTCCGGCGCATCGAAGAGCAGCCTTTTCCATCAAGGTGATATCGCCCCGCATTGGCGTGGGCCAGCAGCGCGCACCACCATTCCCGCCATCATCCCAGCCATCATGGCGCCGACGACGAATGCTGGGCACGCCGAGCGTTGAAATCCGATCCCGGACCATCCGCACCATCTGCAGTATCTTCGCTGCGATGAGGTCTTGCACGCCATAGCCGCCACCAGCCCGCACGCCGGAAAGACGCACAAGCGGCGGGGTGCCCCGGCAACGCTTCGCGATGTCGTGCTGCTGTCGTGCTTTCGCAGCATGGTGCCGCTTGCATGTCACGCTCTGGTTTGCGCCGGTTGCCCCGCATGCGCGCGCCCCGGAATCGACAATCGAAAATCCCAGTACCTGCACAGAGATACGAGCATGTCGCCGAGACACGAAACCCTTCATGATGCGCGCAGCACCCGAAGCGCCGCGCCTGCGCAGATCCGCCGAAAACCGCAGCCCCGCGACGCCGATGTGATCATCATCGGCGCCGGGGCTGCCGGTATCGCGGCTGCGCGCAATCTGCGCCGCCATGGCGTCGATTCCCTGATCCTCGAGGCCCGCGACCGCCCCGGCGGACGCGCCCAGACCATCGCGCTGGCCGGGCAGGCCGTCGATATCGGCGCACACTGGCTCCATGCCGCCGATGCGAATGCGCTGGTACGCCAGGCGAAGCGCCTCGGCCTGCGCCTCAGCGAGGCTGCCCAGGAACCGCTTCTGATCGCGCGCACGGGTGAACGCGCCGACCCGCAAAGCTATGTTGCCTTCATGCGCCGCTGGGAATCCGTCTATGACGCCATGATCGCCCATCCCGGCAGCGGCCCCGCCAGGGCGGCGGATACGGTGTTTTCGCAGATCGACGATACGCCTTCGCGATTCGACGACACGATCCGTTTTCTGCACGGCCCGTTCGACAGCGGCGTCGGGCTGGACACGATCGATGCCAGCGATTTCGCGGCGGCGGTGGACGATGCGGATCTCTTCGTCGAAGGCGGCTACGGGGCGCTGATCCTGCGGCTCGCGCGCGGCCTCGCCATTCACTACGAGACCCCGGTGACAAGCATCGACTGGAGCGGCGCCGGTGTCCGGGTCGAGACGCCGCGCGGCACACTCTCGGCACGCGCCGTTCTGGTGACGGCGCCTCTGCCGCTGTTGCAGAGCGAGGCGATCCGCTTCGCCCCGCATCTGCCGCTGGAGACCCTGCAGGCGATCCACGCCCTGCGCCCGGCGCTCTACGAGCATGTCGTGCTTTCCTGGGCGGATCATCCCTTCACTGATGCCGTCAACCGCCTCGTTGCCTTCGAGGGGGATGCGCGCGACAATCTCGGCATGCTCGCCAATATCGACGGCGCGCATCTGCATTACGCCGATATCGCCGCGCAGATCGTGGCCGCCTGTCCCGATCCGCGCGACCGTGCCGGCTATGTTCGCGAATTCCTCGGTGCGCGTTTCGGCAGCCGGGCGCTGGCGCGCTGCGACGTGCTGGCAGCGAGCGACTGGGCGGGGGATCCCTGGACGGGGTGTGCCTGGATGTACGCCCCGGTCGGCGCGCATGGCGCCCGGGCGGCTTTGCGCGAACCCGTCGGCGAGCGCATCCACTTCGCCGGCGAGGCCTCCTCCGCCACGCAATGGGGCACGATCGGCGGCGCCTGGGACGAAGGCGAGCGCGCGGCGGATCTGATTCGCGCCGGGCTGACAGCCCCGGTCGGGGGCGCGGTGATACAGGCGGCCTGACGCGAAAGGCCGGCGGTGACGCCATATGGCGAGGCTGCGCTGTGCCGTCTGCACGCCGAAGGGGACTCTATGCGCTGCCCATGATCAGGCGCAGCGTCCGCCTGGCGCGGCGCAGCGTCGGCTGTTCCAATTCACCGGCGATCTCACGCAGGAGCCGCGCGGCACGACGGGAACCCCGGGCGGCGGCGTAGCGCAGCCAGACATATCCCGCAAAGAGATCGGTCGGGCGTCCCTCGCCGAGGGCGTAAATTCGACCGATCGCGTAGAAATCCTCGGGATCGCTGAAACAGACGCCGTCGAGGCCGGCATGAAAGACTGCCGGAATATCGCTGTGCTGAACCATAATGCCCCCGTCGCTCTTGCGGTCGAACCGGGCCTAGCGCAATCATGTGAGCGATATGCTACCAAAAATAGCAAAAAATCCCTTTCCAGGTTCGCGCTCGGATTGCCGGAATGCGATTTACCGCCACCCCGACGCGCCGGCTTTCCGCGACCGAAAAACGGCGTTTTTGCTTCCTGCGGGTTTCACATCGTGATTGATTGCATTTTGTGAGCACGCAGCGTGCCATCGCAAGAAGGCTTTCACCCCATGCCCGAGGATTCCGACAAACGCCCGCTCACCCCCTCGGACCGGCGCATTCTGCGCGTGGTGCAGGAAGAGGGGCGGATTACCAATGCGGCGCTGGCCGAGAAGGTGGGGCTCGCCGCCTCGCCCTGCCTGCGGCGGCTGAAAGCGCTCGAGGAAGACGGCATCGTCGCCGGCTACCGTGCCGTGCTCGATCGCAAGGCGCTGGGCTACGCCATCGAGGCTTTCGTGCTGGTGAAGCTGGAGCAGTCCGAGCCGGGCTGGCGCACGCGGCTGATCGAGCGACTGAACGCCTTCGAAGAGGTGCTCGCCTGCTATGCCATGGCGGGTGAAATCGATCTGCTGATCCATGTCGTCGCGCAGGACATGGACGCTTTCGGCGAGTTCAGCATGAACCGGCTGCTGACATTGCCGGGCGTCGCGGATGTGCGCTCGAGCTTCGTGCTGTCCACAATCACCCCCCCGCGCGGCCTGCCGATCCCGGATTGAACGGGGGTCGGCAAGCCGGTTTTGCTGACGCGGATCAGGTAGTGCGCGTCTTCTCCTTGCGCCACTGCACCGAATAGAGATCGAAGCGGCGGTCGCGCAGGTTCTGGACCGTGCCGGTCATGCGCGCCTGGCGCAGTGTGTCGAGATTGAGATCGGCAATGGCGACCATCTCGACATTGGGCGTGGTATCCGCCGCCACACCGTCCCGGTCGAAGGGGAAATCGCAGGGCGTCAGAATGCAGCTCTGGGCGTATTGGATATCCATGTTGGGCACGCCCGGCAGATTGCCGACATTGCCTGCGAGCGCAACATAAACCTGGTTCTCCACCGCCCGCGCCTGACAGCAATAGCGCACGCGCAGATAGCTCTTGCGCTCATCCGTGCAGAAGGGGACGAACAGGATCTGCGCGCCCTGATCGACGAGATGGCGACCAAGCTCCGGGAACTCGGAATCGTAGCAGATCATCACCCCGATCGGCCCGCAATCGGTCTGGATCGTGCGGACATCGTCGGCGCCGACAATCGACCACCAATAGGCTTCATTCGGTGTCGGATGGATCTTGGCCTGCGCATGGATCGAGCCGTCGCGCAGGCAGACATAACAGACATTGACGATGTCGCCGTCCTCGTCGAGCGTCGGATGTGAGCCGCCGATGATGTTGATATTGTAATGCACCGCCAGCCGCGAGAGCAGTTCCTTGAGGCGCTCGGTATATTTCGTCAGCGTGGCGATGGCCTGATCCGGCGGAATCGGCTCGTTCTCGATCGAGAGGAGCTGCAGCGTGAACAGTTCCGGGAAGACCGCGAAGTCGGATTTGTAATCGGCAACGACATCGACGAAATATTCCACATTCTCGGCAAATTCCTCGAAGGAGCGCACGCGCCGCTGCTGATACTGGATACAGGCCACGCGCACGGTGTGGGCGAGGCGCCCGCGCTGGGTCTTCGTCTTGGTGCGCCCGGCCGGCGCCTCGACAACGGCGGGGTTCCACCAGACCAGATGCACGGCATGGCCCATGCTCTCCTTGTCGCCGGGCAGATAGTTGCGCAGGATGCCGATCGGCTCGAATCCGTTGCGCATCTGGAAGGAGACGACCCGGTCGCGCAGATTCTGCTCCCTGATCTGCTCGAGGAAATCCTCCGGACTCTCGACCTCCTTGCGGCGCACCTTCTGCGCGAGGCTGGGCATGCGGCCTGCAAAGACAATGCCCTTGAGCTGGTAATCCTGCGCCAGACGTCGGCGCTCGTTATAGAGGCGCTGGCCGATGCGCAGGCCCCGAAAGCGCGGATCGACCATCACCTCCATGCCATAGAGCATGTCGCCTTCCTCGTCGTGACGGGAGGCGTAGCCGTTGCCGGTGATCGTCACCCAGTCATGTGGCTTCAGGGCGGTCTTCTCGTCGATCAGGAAGGTCGCAGCGAAACCGACGAGGGTGTCGTCGTAGATGGCGACGAACTGCCCTTCAGGAAAGTTCTGGATCTGCCCGCGCAGTTGCGCCTGGGAGTAGGATTGCATGTCGGGATAGGCGCGTTTTCCCAGGGCCTGGATCGCGCGCACATCCTTGAGCATCGCCTGCCGGACTTCGAGCCGGGGCTTCGAATCCTTCGCCTTTTCCGTCTCTGCGCGCGCGGGTGTCTTCGCCATCTGTCTGATCGTCCTTCCTGCGGGATCTCCGCTGCGGCATCGCACCGGTCATTGTTCAATGCCCAAGCTTAACGCCTGCGCCACCATTTCGTTCGCGATTAACGATCAAATGCCTTTCCGGCAAGGTTTTTCAAGCCACAGCGCATGATGCTGCAGATCCATGGATGCGGTCCTTCATAACGGCCAGACCGTGAGGATCATCGGTACGGCCACGATGATGATGATGATCTGCAAGGGCAGGCCCAGACGCCAGTAATCGCCGAAACGAAAGCCTCCCGGTCCGAGAATCAGCGTGTTGTTCTGATGCCCGATCGGCGTGAGGAAAGCGCAGGACGCCCCCACGGCCACGGCCATGAGAAGCGGATCCGGACTGACGCCGAGGGTTTCGGCTGCACCGAGCGCGACCGGCGCCATCACGGCGGCCGTGGCGGCATTGTTCATGAAATCGGTCAGCCACATGGTGAGGATCAGCATGACGATCACGGCGAATACGGCATTGCCGCCGCCGAGATCCTCGAACAACAACCCTGCCACGGCCGCAGCAGCGCCTGTCGCCTGGACGGCGCCGGCCACCGGGATCAGCGCACCGAGCAGGACGATGACCGACCAGTCGATGGCCTCGTAGACCCGTCGCACCGGCACGATGTCGAGGGCGACATAGGCGAGCGCGCCCATGGCGAAGGCGACTTCGACACGCAGCAGGCCGGAGGCGGTTGCGGCGATGGCGGCGAGCATCAGCGCACCCGCAACCAGACCATCGCGCTTGCCCGGGAAATGCAGCGCCCGCTCGGCCAGCGGCACGCATTCGTAATGCACCACGAATTCATTGAGCGTCTCGCTCGGCCCTTGCAACAGCAGCACGTCACCGGGCGAAAGGCGCGTACTGCGCAGCCGTGTCAGCGAGCGCCTTCCCTGTCGCGAGATCGCCAGCAGGTTGATGCCAAGCCGCCGGCGCAGACGCAGATGCTGGGCCGTGCGCCCGGCAAGCGGCGAACCGGGGCGCACCGCCACTTCGAGCAACACCGTGCGCCCGGCGGTCACGACCTTGGGCATCTCGTCCGAACGATCTTCCTCGAGCTTCAGACCGAGCTTGCCGAGGGCGCCCCCGAGCACCTTCGAATCGGCCTCGATCACCAGAATGTCACCCGCCTGGACGATATGCTCGGGATGCGGCGCGGGGATGCGTGTCTTGTCGCGCACGAGCCCGACCACCTGCGCATCGACTTTTTCCAGCTGGACCTCGACTTCACGCAGGCTCATGCCGACGGCGGAGGCGGCCTCGGTCACGCGCGCCTCGGTCAGATAGGCGCCGATATTGAAATCGGGCGCCGAGGCACGGTTGCGCTGCGGCACGAGGAAGCGGGCCGCGATGATGATGAAGGTGATGCCCACAGCCGCGACAGCGAGGCCGACAGGCGCGAAATCGAACATGCCGAATGCCGGTCTTTCCTCATTGGCGCGGAACGTGGCGACGATCAGATTTGGCGGCGTCCCGATCAGGGTGGTCATGCCTCCCAGAATCGAGGCGAAGGAAAGCGGCATCAGCATCTGGCCAGGCGCGATCTCGAGCCGCCGCGCCGCATCGAGAGCAATCGGCATCATCAGCGCAAGCGCCCCGACATTGTTCATGAAGGCCGAAAAGCAGCCCGCCATCACGCACAGCCCGATCATCACCGCCCCGGGCCCGGCATGCGCCGGCATCGCCTTGCGGGCGATCCAGTCGACGGCGCCGCTGGTTGATAATCCGCGGCTGAGAATCAGCACGCAGGCGACGGTGATGACGGCGGGGTGGCCGAAACCGGCGAAAGCCCCCTCCCCCGGCACCAGCCCGAGCAGAATACAGGCGAGCAATGCAGCGAGGGCCACCAGATCATGGCGCCAGCGTCCCCACATAAAGACGGCCATCGCCACCGCGAGAACCGCCAGAATCAGCGATTGCTGCCCCGTCATGACACGATCCCGACGTGACAATCAGGGATTGCCGCTAGCAATATCAGCAATGATACCGACCTCGCAGATGTTGCGCTGCGGGTAGTCATAACAGCCATGTACGGGGCCTGTCTTCCCGAAACCCTGCATTCTTTTCGGGCACGGGACGCGGCGCACCAGAGCCGTTGCGGCCTCGCCGCTGACGCGAAGAGCCCCGCCGAAGCGGGGCCCGTCATGACTGTATCATCTGTCGCGGATGGCTGCGAGTGCCTCAGGCGGCGACGCGCGACAGGAATGCGTCCACCGTTTCGCGCATGCGCCGGGCTTCGGCCGCGACCTCGCCGGAGGCGCCATTGACGTCGGCCACGGCCTGCTCCGTCTGGACCACACCCTGTTCGACCTCGCCGAGATCGGATGCGACTTCCATGGTCGAGGCGTTGGCGCCGGCAACGCTGCTGGCGATCTCGCCAATGGCGACAGCCTGCTGTTCGATCGAGCTTGCGACAGCGCCGGCAAAGGCCTCGATGCCGGTCATGCGCTCGGCGATCCCGTCCATCTCACCGACCATGCGATCGGTCGCGCTCAGGATCGCCTGGACCTGATCGACGATGCGATCGGTCGCGGATGCGGTCTGGCCGGCGAGGGCCTTCACCTCGGCGGCGACGACGGCGAACCCCTTGCCGGCCTCACCGGCCCGTGCGGCCTCGATCGTCGCGTTGAGCGCAAGCAGATTGGTCTGCTCGGCGATCGCCTGGATCAGCTTGACCACTTCCTGAATACTGGCCGCCGTACCCGCAAGATCCTTCATGCCAGTGGCGGTTTCGCGCGAGGCGCCGGCGGCACCGACGATGTCACCACGGATCTTCACCACCTGGCTCTCGACATCGTTGATCGCGGCGCTCATCTCCTCGGTGGCCTGCGCCGCGTTGCCGACGGCGGACGAGGCTGCTCCCGAAGACCCCGCCGCGCTGCGGGTCTTGCTGGCCGTTGCGGCAGCGACTTCGGAGAGCGTTGCGGAGACCGCATCAAGGCGCCCGGCATTGCTCTCGAAGGAAGCCAGTGCTGCCGTTACGTCAGCCCGGAAGCCGGAAATGGCTTCGTCGACCGCCCGCTGGCGCTCGGCCTTTTCAGCCTCGTCGCTGGCGCGCCGCGCCTGCAAGGTCTCACGATCGGCGAGATTCTCGCGAAACACCTTCAGCGCACTGGCGATGGCGCCAATCTCGTCGCGACGACCCTGACCCGGGATCGCGGTATCGAGCCGCCCCTCCGACAGGCCGACCACGGCACCGGTGATCGGGCGCAGAGGCGCCATCATGCGCGCGAGCGCGAACCAGAGGACGAGCGCGACACCGCCGAGTACCGCGAGCCCGCCGGCAATGATCGCGGCCGTCTCCGCAGCGATGCCGGTCGCAAGCCGCGCACGGGAGAATTCCATGGCGACATATCCGACGAGGCGCTGATCGGAGCCGATACGCAAGGCGCGGACATGCATCAGGCTGTCTCCCCGGTCGAGCGTGTAGACGGGATTGTCCGCGACGAAATCGAAGGGCATGTCACCGACAGCCGCCTCGATCACCTGCGGGTTGAAAGCGGAACTCGGCTCGCCATCGGCGCCGATGCTGGTGAGCGGGAAAAAGTCGTTGGCGACGAGGCCGTGCATGAAATCCGGGTCGCGCGCGACCGAGGCGAGCAAGTTGCTCAGCGTGGTGGTGTCATTGCCCATGACCAGGATCGGCGCGGCATTGGCGACCATCGCGGTGAGATCGTCGGTTTTCTGCACGAATTCCGCGCGTGACGTCTGCGCATTATAGATTGTCAGACCCGCGATCGCCGCACCGAGCGTGCCGGCCACGACAGCGACTGCGACGAGGACGATCCGTATGCTGAGAGAATTGAAGAGATTCCGCACTTTCGAGAGCATGGATACCACTTTCCTTAAAAGAGATGCCGTATAGATGCGACATACGGCCTTAAATGGCGGTTAATTGCCAAAAATGACGCAAGGGAAATGCTGACAAAATCACCCTGATTATCGACCATCGATTGTTTTAGCGGTGCATGATCATGCCCGCAGGCAATGCCGGACAATCCTTTTCAAAACTATCTTTAATTGTACTCAATCCTTGGTATTTTTCCGCCGGCCCTGCGCAGATTCGCATACCGGCTTGCGCGGCGGGTTGTGGACTGGTGCTTTCGCCGTGAACCGCTATCTTCCCCGCCAGTGCGCAATACGTCACCGACAGCCGGGCGGGCCCCATGACCGAACAGCCGATATCCGCAAGAACGCCTTCACCGCAAACGTCCTGGCGCCAGCTTTTCGCGGGCCGGCTCGGGCTGCCCGTGATCGGGGCGCCGATGTTCATCGTCTCCGGGCCGGACCTCGTCATCGCCCAGTGCAAGGCGGGGATCGTGGGCTCGTTTCCGGCGCTGAACGCCCGCCCCGCCTCGATGCTCGATGAATGGATCGCGCGGATCAGGGAAGAGCTTGCCGCCCATGACGCGGCCAATCCGGATCGCCCTTCGGCCCCCTTTGCCGTGAACCAGATCGTGCACCGCTCGAATGACCGCCTCGATCACGACATGGCGATCTGCGAGAAGCACAAGGTGCCGATCGTGATCACCTCCCTCGGCGCGCGCCCGGAGGTCAACCAGGCGGTGCAGGGCTGGGGCGGCGTCACATTGCATGACGTGATCAATCTGCGCTTTGCCCACAAGGCAATCGAGAAGGGGGCGACCGGGCTCATCGCCGTGGCCGCAGGTGCCGGCGGCCACGGCGGGACGCTGTCTCCCTTCGCGCTGATCAGCGAGATCCGGGCCTTCTTCGATGGACCGCTCGCGCTTTCGGGCGCCATCGCCACCGGGGGCGGGATCCGCGCGGCGGAGATGATGGGCGCCGATTTCGCCTATATCGGCTCCCCCTTCATCGCCACGCGCGAGGCCAATGCGGCGGATGCCTACAAGCAGATGATCGTGGAGGGCAGCGCCGACGACATCCTCTATACCAACTATTTCTCCGGCATTCACGGCAACTATCTCAAGCCCTCGATCCGCGCCGCCGGCCATGACCCCGATATGCTGGGCGAGGCCGATCCCTCGAAGATGAATTTCGGCGCGAGCGGCGCGGGCGGCGACAAGAAGGTCTGGCGCGACGTCTGGGGCGCAGGCCAGGGGATCGGTGCGGTGGATTCGGTGGAGAAAGCCGCCGCGCGCGTCGCGCGGCTCGATACCCAATACCGCGCCGCGCTGGCCGCAGAGCGGCGTTTCGCGCTCAGGGCATCGGCATGAAGAGCCAGACGGTCGCTGATGCGCGGATCACGCGCTGGTGGTGGATCCGCCACGCACCCGTGGTCGGCGATGGCGGGCGCATCTACGGTCAGGCCGATCTCGATTGCGATTGCTCGGACATCCCCGTCTTCGCGGCGCTGGGGCGGATGCTGCCGCGCGAGCCGCTCTGGCTGACCTCGAATCTCGCACGAACCCGTCAGACGGCACAGGCCATCATGACGCAACGCGCCGACGAGGAGAGCGCCTGCACACCGATCAAGGATTTTGCTGAACAGTTTTTAGGCGATTGGCAGGGGCTGCCGCGCGAGGCATTCTTCGCCGGCCGCCGGCCCCAGGCGGGGAGCTACTGGTTCGGTCCCGCTGATGAACGCGCGCCGGGCGGTGAGAGTTTCATCGATCTGTGCGCACGCGTGGAACCCGCGATCGCGCGGCTCAATCAGGAGCATGCGGGGCGCGATATCGTGGCTGTTGCCCATGGCGGCACGATTCGTGCCGCATTGCGGCTCGCACTCGGGATCGACGCCCAGACCGCCCTGGCCTTTGCCATACGCAATTGCGCACTCACGCGGATCGACCATGTCGCGCTCGCGGACGAGGCGGGCTGGCGTGTTGGCTTCGTTAACTTTTATCCTTTGGGATGAGAAGCGCAGCGCCCAATAGCTGTGCTGCCTGCAATTTCTACAAAAATTTCGGCACCATGCCTGAAAGGTAAGCAGGGCTGTCGCAAAAAGCGCTTGCAACACAAAGCCCTGTGGTGATTGCATAGCAGGGATGAGCCTGCCTTATATGCGGCGATTGCCGGCAAGGCTGCGCATCAGAGCTTTTCTGCCTGCACGGGCGTTGTGCACATCATGCGATGCTGCGACGCCCGGCTGGCTGAAAAAGTTAATGACGAAGGGGCGGAAACAAGCCCCTCGGCATGTCAAAGAATATCCAGAAGGGGACTCCTCAATGTTGAAAAAAATCGTACCGGTTGCTGCAACTCTGGCAGCGGCACTGTCCTACACAACCGCCGCGAGCGCGCAGCAAACCCTTGAGACCGTGCAGGAGCGCGGCAACCTGAACTGCCAGGTCGGCCTGCCCACACCGGGCTTCTACAATCTCGACTCTGATGGCAACTGGTCAGGCATCGACGTCGATGTCTGCCGCGCCGTCGCCGCAGCCATCTTCGACGATCCGGAGGCGGTTGACTTCCAGTCGGTCACCTCGGCCGTGCGCTTCACCTCGCTCGCCAACGGCGAGTCGGACATGCTCAGCCGTACCACCACCTGGACTGCGGTGCGTGACACCCAGCTCGGCCTGGACTTCACCACCATCAATTTCTATGACGGCCAGGGCTTCCTGGTGCCGGAGGATTCCGGCATCACCTCCACGCTGGAACTCGACGGCGCCACGGTCTGCGTGCTGACCGGCACCACCACCGAACTCAACCTGGCGGATTACTTCCGTGCCAACAACATGGAGTTCACCCCCGTCACGAACGAGAACGTCAACGTTCTCGTCGAAACCTATCTCGGTGGCGGCTGCGACGCCTACACCAACGACAAGTCGGGCCTCGCCGCCCGCCGTTCGGCCTTCCCGAACCCGGACGAGCACGTCATCCTGCCCGAGACGGTCTCCAAGGAACCGCTCGGCCCGGTCGTGCGCAATGACGATAGCGCCTGGGCTGACATCGTGCGCTGGACCCTGTTCGGCATGATCGAAGCCGAAGAGCTGGGCGTGTCTTCTGAAAACGTCGAAGAGATGCTCGAATCCGATTCCCCCGCGATCCGTCGCCTGCTCGGCGTCGAGGGCAATATCGGCGAGGAAATGGGCCTCGCGCCGGACTTCATGGTCAACGTCCTGCGCCATGTCGGCAATTACGGCGAGATCTACGAGGCCAATATCGGCGAAGATACGCCGGTCGGCATCCCGCGCGCCGGGACGCAGAACGATCTGTGGACCCGTGGCGGCCTGATCTACGCGATGCCCTTCCGTTGATCGGCACGTGACCCCGGCCCGGCTCCCTCGCGGAGCCGGGCTTTCCGGCGACAGTTCAGACGTCCCTGCGCGGAGCGCCCGATGGCCATCACCGAATCGACCTCGATGCGAGGCTCGAAACCCTCGTCGTCAATTCTGAACAACGAGACGTTTCGCTCGATCGTCTTCCAGTTCGTCACAGTCGTCTGCATCTTCGGGCTCGGCTGGTTCTTCGTCACGAACACCATCGAGAACATGTCCCAGCGCGGCATGTCGGCGGGGTTCGGGTTCCTCGATTCCTCCGCAGGTTTCGGCATCAGCTTCACGCTGATTCCCTACACGGAGAGCGACAGCTATTTCCGCGTCTTCCAGGTCGGTATCGCCAACACGCTGCTCGTGGCGGTGATCAGTATTTTCGGCGCCACCGTGATCGGCCTGATCGTCGGGCTGATGCGCATGTCGAAGAACTGGCTCGTGCGCACCATCGCGCGCTGGTATATCGAGATCCTGCGCAACACGCCCCTGCTCCTGCAGATCATCGCCTGGTATTTCGGCGTGTTCAATCTGCTGCCCCGCCCGCGCGACAGCCTCGACTGGGGCGGGCTGTTCTTCCTCAACAATCGCGGCTTCTACATGCCCGGCCCGATCCCCGGCGACGGTTTCACCGTGACGCTGATTGCGCTCGTGATTGCCATCGCGGCTGCGGTCGGCCTGCGCTACTGGGCGCGCAAGCGACAGGAAGCAACCGGCAAGTATTTCCCGGCCGTAAGTGTCGGGCTCGCCGTGATCGTGGCGTTGCCGCTCGCGATCTTCCTGCTCTCCGGGGCGCCGCTGGCCTGGGACGTCCCCGTCCTGCAGGGCTTCAATTATCGCGGTGGCGTCAGTGTCCCGCCCGCCCTGTGCGCCCTGGTGCTGGCCTTGGCGATCTATACTTCCTGCTTCATCGCGGAGATCGTGCGCTCGGGCGTGCAATCGGTCAGCCACGGGCAGACGGAAGCCGCGCGCGCACTCGGCGTGAAGCCTTCATGGACCATGCGTCTGATCATTCTTCCGCAGGCGCTGCGGGTGATCATTCCGCCGCTGATCAGCCAGTATCTGAACGTCACCAAGAATTCCTCGCTGGCCATCGCCATCGGCTTCCCCGATCTCGTGAGTGTGTGGATGAACACTTCTCTGAACCAGTCCGGGCGCGCGATCCCGATCGTCGCCATGACCATGGCCTTCTACTGCCTCGTGAGCCTGTTCGTGTCGCTGATCATGAACGCCTATAACCGCCGCATTCTCCTGAAGGAGCGCTGAGAGATGAGCGACTCCACCACCACCAGAACGCAGCCGCTGATCTTCCAGCCGAAGCCGGAGCGGGCCGCCCCGCCGAGCACCGTCGGTGTCGTCGGCTGGATGCGCGAGAACCTGTTCTCCAGCGTCTCCAACACGCTGATGACGATCCTTGGCGCCTATATCGTCTATGTCTTCCTTGCCTCGGTGCTGAACTGGGCCTTGTTCAACGCGGTCTGGGAGGCGGAAAACCGGCGTGAATGTCTCGATCTGGTCGGGCGCTCCGGAGCCTGCTGGCCAGGCGTGATGCAATGGTTCGACAACCTGATCTACGGGCTCTACCCCAAGGATCAGATCTGGCGCATCAATCTTGGTTTTCTCGCGCTGATCCTGTGGGTCGCGCCGCTCTGGTTCCCCAAGGTCCAGTCCAAGGTCGCGATCGGCATCACCGCCGTGATGCTCTACCCGTTCCTGGCCTCCTATTTCTTCCTCGGTGGCGACAAGGGCGTGTTCTGGACCGCGCTGGTCTCTGCGGGGCTGACCGGGCTGATCTGGGTCTGGCTCACCGTCTTTACCGAATTGCGCTACGGCAGGAGTTTCACCCGCACCATGGGCGCGATCCTCGGCAATTCCGGCAAGTCGGAGGAAGAGCAGCTTAAATTCGGGCGGCTTTCGCTCATCGGCGTCTTCGTCATCGCGGTGGTGCTGGTGTCGCAATGGGAATTGTCCTTCGTCTCCACACGGCAATGGGGCGGGCTGTTCCTGACCCTGGTGATCTCCGGCATCGGCATCACCTTCTCGCTCCCCTCCGGCATTCTGCTGGCGCTGGGGCGGCGTTCGACCATGCCGCTGATCCGGATGATCTGTACCGGTTTCATCGAGCTGTTCCGCTCGGTGCCGCTGATCACCATCCTGTTCATGTTCAACACCATGCTGCCCCTGTTCCTGCCGGTGGGCGTGGAGGTGAACCAGCTGGTGCGGGCCATCGTCGCCGTCTGTCTCTTCGCCGCCGCCTACATGGCGGAGGTGATCCGTGGCGGGCTGCAGGCGATTCCCAAGGGGCAGTACGAAGCTGCTGCCGCAATGGGGCTGGGCTACTGGCAGGCAACGACGCTGATCATCATGCCGCAGGCGTTGAAGATCATGATCCCGACCATCGTCGGCAACTTCATCGGCTTGTTCAAGGACACCACCCTGGTTTCGATCATCGGCCTGTTCGACCTGCTCAACATGGCGCGTTCGGTGGGTGAGGATACGCGCTGGCTGGGCCTGTTCATCGAGCCGTTCTTCTTCATCACGATGATCTACTTCTTCTTCTGCTTCCTGATGTCGCAATATTCGATCAACCTCGAGCGCAAGCTCGAAGCCGGCGCACGACGCTGAGGGAGGATGACGTGAGCACGGATACGATCGAAAAGACGGCGACACGTTCCGCCAAAAGTGGCCAGCCGGTGATCGAACTGGTCGGCATGAGCAAGTGGTACGGCAATTTCCAGGTGCTGAAGGATATCGACCTGACGGTCTATGAGGGGGAGCGGATCGTCGTCTGCGGCCCGTCGGGATCGGGAAAATCGACCATGATCCGCTGCATCAACCAGCTGGAATTCCACCAGGAAGGCGACGTCATCATTCATGGCAAGGCCTATGGCAAGGACGAGAAGCAGAACGACCTGATCCGCCGCGATATCGGCATGGTCTTCCAGAGCTTCAACCTGTTCCCGCATCTCTCGGTGCTGGAGAACTGCACCATGGCCCAGATCTGGGTGAAGGAGACCCCCAAGGCCGAGGCGGAGGCGGTTGCGATGCATTTTCTGGAGCGGGTGCGCATTCCCGAACAGGCACATAAATACCCGCTCCAGCTCTCCGGCGGACAGCAGCAGCGCGTCGCCATTGCCCGCGCGCTATGCATGAATCCGAAGATCATGCTGTTCGACGAGCCCACTTCCGCACTCGATCCGGAAATGATCAACGAGGTGCTGGAAGCCATGATCGAACTGGCGCAATCGGGCATGACCATGATCGTGGTCACGCACGAGATGAATTTCGCCCGCAAGGTGGCCGACCGGGTCATCTTCATGGATCAGGGTGAAATCGTCGAACAGGCGCCACCTCATGCGTTTTTCGACAATCCACAATATGACCGCACGCAACTGTTCCTGAGCCAGATCCTGCACCATTAAACAGGCAACGCTACCGCGGGTCGCCCCTTCGTTCCCCGTGCGCGCTTCGTCCTCGTCAAGGAGGCCTCATGGCTCTCGATCTCGCGCATGTGCGCAGCCAGTTCCCGGCTCTCGCGGATGGTTTCGCCTATTTCGACAATGCCGGCGGCTCGCTCGTGCTCAAGCCCGTGGCCGAACGGATCAGCGACTATCTGCTCACCACCAGCGTGCAGACCGGCGCCTCCTACAGCCACTCGCAGCGCGCGACGGCGCGGGTGCAGGAGGCGCGCGCTGCGATCGCGCGCTACATGAATGCGCAGCGCCCGGAGGAGATCGTGCTCGGCGCCTCCGCCACCATGATGATGCGCACCCTGGCCCAGGCGATGGCCGGCCAGTTCCAGCCCGGCGACGAGGTGATCCTCACCAATTTCGACCACGAGACCAATATCGGCCCCTGGTTGACGCTGGAAGCGCGCGGGGTCGTTTTCAAGTTCTGGGAGATCAACCAGGAGACCGCCACGGTCGATCTGGCCGATCTCGATGCGCTGATGAGCGAGAACACGAAGCTCGTCTGCGTCACGCATGTCTCCAACATCCTGGGCACGATCAACCCGATCCGCGCCATTGCCGACAGGGTCCATGCGGGCGGCGCGAAACTCGTGGTCGATGGTGTTGCCTATGCGCCGCACCGCGCCGTCGATGTGCAGGCGCTGGATGCCGATTATTATGTTTTCAGTTTCTATAAAACCTACGGCCCGCATTTTGCCGTGCTCTACGGTCGCTACGACTTGCTGCGTGAACTGGATAATCTGTACCATTATTTCTATGACAAGGACAAAGTCCCCGCCAAGCTGGAGCCCGGCAATACCAATTACGAACTCGCCTGGGGCTCTGCCGGCATCGTGGATTACTTTGATGAGCTGGGCGGCGGCACTGGCGATCATGCTGCCATCGCGCGCGCCTTCGAGGATGTCGCCGCGCACGAGGCCGTGATCGGCGAGCGGCTGCTTGCCTATCTGCGCGGCAAGAATGGCGTGCGCATCATCGGTGAGCGCGGCTCCGACAAGGCGACGCGGGTACCGACCATCTCCTTCAAGGCGGACGGGATCGACAGTGCAGCGATCGTGCGCAAGGTCGATGCGGCGCAGATCGGCATTCGCTTCGGCGATTTCCACTCCCGCCGCCTGGTGGAATCACTCGGCCTGAGCCCGATGGGGGGCGTGGTGCGCGTCTCGATGGTACATTACAACACCCTTGAGGAAGTCGACCGCGTCATCGCGGCTTTGGACGAGGCGATGGCGTGATCGGCCTTCTTGTTCGCATGTAAGCTGTTTCATCGAGCGAATCATGCTATCCAAGATCGTATCAAGCGATCAGGGATGGCAGGATGCTCGACAAACTGACTTACGACGATTTCAAGGATTATCGCAGCAAGACCTTCACGCTCGAAGGTATCGGCGGACAGGTGGAGATGCGCCTGCTCGATGTGCGACTCTCGCCTTATCCGGGTTTGCCGGGCCAGCGCCAGCCCTTCGCGATCCTCTTCGTCGCCCCCGACAAACCCCCACTCGACGGGCAGATGTACAACATCCGCCATCCTGGTCGTGGCCTCGTTGAAGGCATGTTCATCACACCCGTCGTTCCGCCGCCGGAATTCATCCAGAAGACCCGGGAAATGCGCTTTTACGAAGCGATCTTCAACTGAACCAGTGCATTCTCAGAGGCGGAAATCCTCGCCGAGATAGAGCTTGCGCACATCCGGATTCGCGACGATCTCCTGCGGCGTGCCTTCGGTGAGAACACGGCCGGAATGGATGATATAGGCCCGGTCGATCAGGCCGAGCGTCTCGCGCACATTGTGATCGGTGATCAGCACCCCGATCCCGCGCCGGGTCAGGTGGCGGACCAGATTCTGGATATCGCCGACCGCGATCGGATCGATGCCGGCAAAAGGCTCGTCGAGCAGCATGAAGGCGGGATCGCTTGCGAGCGCGCGTGCGATCTCGCAGCGCCGGCGTTCGCCGCCCGACAGTGCGATGGAGGGCGTCTTGCGCAGCCGCTCGATATGGAATTCCGCCAGAAGCGCATCCAGCTTTTCCCGGCGCCGCCGACGATCGGGCTCGACCACTTCGAGCACGGCGCGGATATTGTCCTCGACATTGAGGCCACGAAAGATCGACGCTTCCTGAGGGAGGTAGCCGATACCCAGTCGCGCACGCCGATACATCGGCAGCGCCGTCACATCGGATCCTTCCAGACTGATGACGCCCTGATCCGCCCCGACGAGCCCGGTGATCATGTAGAAGATCGTGGTCTTGCCGGCACCGTTGGGCCCAAGCAGACCGACGGCCTCCCCGCGTCGCACGGTCAGGCCGGCATCCTGCACCACGGTGCGATCACCATAGCGTTTCTGCAAGCCCTTCACGGCCAGCACGCCCGGCCCGCCGAAAGCTCCTTCGCCGGTCTGCTCAAGCGCACCGCCGGGAGCGGCATTCTGCATCGGATAGTCGAATTGATCGTTCACGGTCTCGGGCTCATCCCCGGTCTGAGATTGCATTCTGCTGTAATCCAGGCGGCTGTCGCGCGCAATCACGCGCTCAACGATCATCACTCATCTGCGCCGCCGGGGACGAACAGGCCGCGCACCCGCTGCGTTCCGCCGGATTCGACATTCGCGACACCGCGATCGATATCGTAGACGAGTCGCTCCCCGCGTGTGACGTTCCGGCCCTGGCTGAGCGCGACATTGCCGCTGATGACCATCTGGCCGCTGGCACGGTCATACACCGCCTGATCACCGGTCGCGACCTGGTCCTCCGAGAGGATGGTGACCGGCCCGGCGCATTCGATCCTGCGGATCGCATCCCCGGCATCATCGCCGCCCCCGCCCGTCGGATTGCGCTCGAAATGGATCGTGAGTTCCGCGCAGCGGATCGTGGTGTCGCCCTGCACGGCCACGACATTGCCGGCATAGACGGCGCGGTTCTCCCGGTCGAACACGTCGAGACGATCGGCATCAATCCGGATCGGCGCATCTGATTCAGAGCCCAGCCCGCCGAAGGCGCGATCGGGATTCTGCGCCTGCGCCGATACCGTCATCAGCAGCGCAACGACGATACCGAAACCGAGAAGCAGGACACGCGCCAGCGCATTCCAACGCATCGGCAATCGGGGCGGGCGCGGGGCATGCACACATGCATGAGGGCGGGATGAGGGGAACGCTGTCATTGGCTCTGCGTCTTTCAGCGGGTGGAATCGGTACCGGACGGATCGGCCGGCGCGGGAGCGACATTCTGTGCGTCGCCGCCCAGCCTCGGCGCGGCGAGAACGCTCTCGACCCCGCCCTCGAAACTGATCACGTCGCCGCCATCGGAAATGCGCATGCTGCGTGCCTTTATCGTCCCTTCAGTAAAGGTAAGCGAGACGGGCGCGTCGGATACGACCGTTCCGGCGCCGAAATCGATATCGGCGACGCTGAGATCCAGAACATAGCCCGTCGAGGAGACGACGCGGACATCGCGCTCCAGCACGAGATACTCGCTCTGCGTATCGAAACGCCCGCTGGCGGCCTCGATCCGCGCAGTCTGGCCGGCATCATCGATGGTGATATTGGCGCGCAATTCGCGCAAATCGACCAGATGCGGCTCGCGCACATCCTGCGAAGCATCTTCCGCCGTGACCTCATAGGGCCGCGTCTCGTCCTGGAAACCGCGCAAGCGCGGCGCATCCATGACGACGCGGGTACCGGACACGCTGATCGGGCCGATGCTGATGCCGCCGTAACGTGCGAAGGGATTGAACCAGGTCAGGGCGAAGAGGAAAACGACTGCGAGCACAGCGGCGATCGGTATGGCGCGACGCAGGAACCGCACGCGGCGGGAATGACGCACGGCGCGGGCATGTTCGCGCCGGTGCCTCTCATGCCACCGGGCGCGCTGCATGCTATCGTGACGACCTCGCCCATCAAGCACCCGATCATGCGTCGGCATCTGCGTCGCGGTCAATTCAATCGTATCCCGTCAAAAAAGCTCTCGCAGAAGATCGCGCGCCACACCATCGCATGTCGATCCTCTGTCCGCGCGCCATTCTGATATGGTACATCAATGGCGCATTTATGTCCCCATGACAAAACCTCTATTTCCATGTGGCGCGCAGGATTGCCCACATATTGTCATCCGTCGGCAGCGACCAGAGCAGGGGCAGTTCCACGTCGAACCCATGGCGCGCAGCCATCTGCGTGAGTGACGACTTGGTGAAATAGTTCACGTGATCGGGAATACGGAAACCGCACCAGTTCCCACCCATCACCATACGGTTGAGACTGCCGTAATTGGGGACCTTGACGATCGCGACGCCCCCGGGGCGTAGGACGCGAGCCAGTTCGGCCAGCACCTCATTGGGATAGGCCTCGTGTTCGAGATAGGAGCGCAGGACTGCCGCGTCGAAAAAACCCTCTGCAAATGTCGCAAGGCCGGCCCGGCTTTCCGCATGCACACAATGCCCGCCATGGGGCGCAAAACTGTCGGCCGCTTCCTGCGCGAGTGCGCGCGACAATTCGATACCGAACGGCACGAAATCTCCCAGGAAAGGCAATGCGTGCGAGCCGGTACCGCAACCGATATCGAGCACGCGTCCACCATCGACCCGAGCGCGAACGAGATTTTCGGGGCGCGCACGCGGAATCAGGCGATGGCGCCAGCGCGTCGCATCCTCGAGCCATTGCAGCACCGAAACGCGCTTTCGCCGCTCCGTCTTCTCGCGCTCGAATTGCTTTTCCCAGGCCAGATCATCGACAAAGGCCTCCGCCGGAGCAAATTGCGGCATGTAGACGAAGCCGCAGACCCGGCACCCGGCGACCGACCAGCCATCACGGGACAGCACCTGGCGGTCTTCCTCGGGATCATGCCTTGTAGCGCATGACGGGCACGGGCGCTCGTGCTTCTCAACCATGTTCAGACCCCGCATAACCGGAAATGCAATCTCACCGCCAAACGTATTTTGCGACCCGCTCAGCTATGAGCGAAGATGTCGGTCTCCGGCCAGCCGGCCAGATCGAGCCTCGCGCGCGTCGGCAGGAATTCGAAGCAGGCCTGCGCCAGAGCAGCACGATCTTCGCGCGCCAGCATCGCATCCAGCCGTTCCTTGAGCTTGTGCAGATGCAACACGTCCGAGGCGGCGTAATCGAGCTGCGCCTTGCTGAGCGTCTCTGCGGCCCAATCCGAGGATTGCTGCTGCTTCGAGATTTCCACCTGCAGCAACTCGCGCAAGAGATCCTTGAGGCCATGGCGGTCTGTATAGGTGCGCACTAGTTTCGAGGCGATCTTGGTGCAATAGACCGGCCCGGTCATCGCGCCGAGAGCATGGTAGAGAACCGCGAGATCGAAGCGGGCGAAGTGGAAGAGCTTGAGCGTATCGCGGCTCGCAAGCACGCCTGCGAGAACGGGGGCGCCGCCATGCGGGGCATTCAGCTGCTCGCGCGTGATCTGCACCACGTCGGCCTCGCCGTCACCCCTGGAGATCTGCACGACGCAGAGCCGGTCGCGCAACGGGTTGAGCCCCAGCGTCTCGGTATCGACGGCGATGACGGGGCCGGGATCGTAATCGGCGGGGAGATCCCCGAGATGGTGACGCACGCTCATGCGCTGGCTTCCTCGCTTGACCGGTTGAATACGCTGGTGATTTCACTTTGCCCGGCATCTGTCAAATCGCCTGTCGCCATGCCGGCATCTTGACACCCGCCGATCCCGGCGCCATCCCGATCCGATGACCCCGCCCGATCATATCGCCGTGCAGGATGACGCCATCGCGGCCCGGCTGACTCCGATCGCCGATCCGCTGGATCCGCGCATCGCGGATTACCGCGACGTGCGCGATCGCGATCTCAAGGGCCGCGGCGGGCTGTTCATGGCCGAGGGCGCCGTGGTCTTGCGCGACATGGCGCGCAGTGCGCGCTTTGCCTTCGAATCCGTGCTGATCACGCAAAAACGCGTACCCGCCATGACGGATTGGCTCGCCGCCCTGCCCGATGCCGTGGCGGTCTACGTGGCGGAGGGCGCCGTCATGGATGCGATTGCCGGCTTCCCCATCCATCGCGGCATTCTGGCACTGGCGCGGCGCGGCGAGCCGATCGCACCGCAGATTCTGCTGGATGACGCGCCGGCGCATGCACTGGTACTGGCCTGTTTCGGCATCACCAATCACGACAATCTCGGTGGCATATTCCGCAATGCCGCCGCTTTCGGCGCCGCCGCGATTTTACTCGACCCGCAATGCTGCGATCCGCTCTATCGCAAGGCCTTGCGCGTCTCCGTGGGCGCAGCGGCGCGGGTGCCCTTCGCAAGGCTCGGCCCCGGACCGGGCGATGCTGGCAATGCCTGTACGCTGTTGCGCAACCATGGCTTCGAGCCGCTCGCCCTGTCGCCGCGCGGCACGCTGACGCTGGCGCAGGCCGCCGCGCACTACCAGGGGCGCCGCGCCCTTCTGCTGGGCAGCGAGGGGCCCGGTCTCGCACCGGACCTGATCGCGGCTGCCACCAGTGTGCGCATCGACATGGCGGGTGATTTCGACAGCCTCAACGTCGCAACCACGTCCGGCATTGCGCTCCATGCACTGACGCGTCAGGCGGGTGGCTGAAGCAGGGCGCCCTCCCCGCATGCCGGCTACTCCATCGGCAGCTTCGAAGGCATGCGCGGCCCCGAAGGCGCGTTGGGGCGCACTTCCGTGCCATAGGCCTTGACCCCGCCGCTGCCCATATCGAGCTCGCGCTTGATCACGGCCTGGAAACGCTGGTTGGGGCCGAATCCGCCAAGCGGCCCATCCTCCAGCTTCGCCAGCGCATGGCCGCATTCGTGGATCAGGAGATCCATCAGATCGCCCTGCTCGAGATTGATATAGATCTTCTCGTCGCGCGCGCCGATCGTCGAGCGGCTGTTGCCACCGCCATGGCCGATCGTGATCCAGAGTGTGTCGTAATCGGCGAGCGCCTTGTTGAGGACACCGCGAAAGGTCGGGCTCAGCCGCACCAGACGATGCAGATAGGACATGCATTCGCGCGCCCGCTCACCGGAAATGATGATCTGATCATCGAAGCCGCGTGCCACCCGCGCCTCTGCAGCTTCGGTATCGTGATGGGTGAGATATTCACGGCGCAGGGCAGCCTGGAATTCGCGCGACTTGTCCTGGAGGTCGCTTTCCCGTCGCGAAGGCGTAACCGGAGCGATCTCCGGCGAACCCTGCATGCGTCTGGGCCCCTTGACCATGATCATGCCTCACCAGATCATCGCGGCGCTACAGTCCGGACCATGCATCGTCGCGGAGCGCCATCACGACATTACAATCTAAAATTATAAACATTTCTTTGTCCCGAGCAAGGATCATGCCGAAGAAGACAACATACTGTCGGCAGATCGGCCAGTAAGGCTTTCAGACTGGATCAGGAGGCGCGGATTCATGTCACAATCCTGAATTACAGGGCAGGTGGCGCATTACCGCTTGCGCCTGACGCCATGGCGGTTCAACAATCACTCGGCATCGCGCGTTTTGTGGCGCGCGGACAGATCATTCGCGGGCTCTGAAAACCATGACATGCCGCTACATCCTCACCCTCTCCTGCCCCGACCGGATCGGCATCGTTGCCGCCGTCGCCGGGTTTCTTGCGGGGCGTGAGGGAAATATTCTGGAGAGCGCACAATACAACGACCCGGAGACCGGGCGTTTCTTCATGCGGGTGCGCTTCGAGATCGCACAGGATCACGCGGCGCTGCGCGCCGGTTTCAGCGAGAGTGTCGCCGGGGCATTCGGCATGGAATGGGCGATCAACGGGGCCGAGGACCGCCCGCGCGTGCTGCTGATGGCCTCGAAATTCGGCCATTGCCTCAACGACCTGCTCTATCGCTACGGCTCCGGCCTGTTGCCGGCGGAAGTCGTGGCGGTGGTCTCGAACCATCGCGATTTCTACCGTCTCGCCGCCAGCTACGACGTGCCCTTCCACCATCTGCCGGTACGGGCGCAGAACAAGTCCGAGCAGGAGGCAAAGCTGCGTGATCTGATCGCGGATCAGGGTATCGATCTCGTCGTGCTCGCGCGTTACATGCAGGTCTTGTCGCCGGGATTCTGCGAAACCATGCCGGGGCGGATCATCAACATCCACCACTCCTTCCTGCCCAGCTTCAAGGGTGCGGCCCCCTATAGCCAGGCGCACAAGCGCGGGGTGAAGCTGATCGGCGCAACGGCGCATTACGTCACCGCCGATCTCGACGAGGGCCCGATCATCGAGCAGGACGTCACCCGCGTTGATCATACGATGAGCGCCGACGAACTGATGGCGGCGGGCCGTGACGTCGAGTGCTCGGTCCTCGCCCGCGCCGTGCGCTATCATCTGGAGCGCCGTGTCCTTCCGAACGGCTCACGCACCGTGGTTTTCCGCTGAAATTTCCAGCAGGCCGCGCAGATTGGGCAGGAACCGGTCGAGAAACCGCGTCGTTGCCGGCATGAAGCGGCTGCCATGGTGATACATCGGATCGAGCGAGGTGACGATCATGCGCCCGGGCGTGGAGACGCGATCATCATAGGCGATCACACGACCTTCGTCGTCCGTGACGAGGACCTCGGCACCCTCCGGCGGCACGAACCAGCCATGCAGATGCCAGGTGACATCGCGATCCACCATGCCCGACATCAGCGGGTGCTCCGGCGCGGCGATGCGCAGACCGAGATCCGCCCCCGGCGTGAGCCACCACCAGAAATTCGTCTCGACCGGCGTGAACGCGACATGCGGCAACCAGAGATCGCTGCGGCTCTCTCCCATGGCGATGACGGTGCCGCCGGCTTCGAGATGCCGGGCGACCCGCTCGCGCTGCGCAATCATGCGCGTTGGCGGCGTGCGACAGGAGACCAGCAGGGTATCATCGGGGGTCAGCACCCGGTCGAGCGCCTCCGGGGCGACGACATCGTCAAAAATCGCGCGATAGCGCGCCCCTTCCAGCGCCTCGATCTGATAATAGGTCCCGGCATTGGTCGCGATCAGGCGCGGATGGGCGCCCGGCGCCCGGGATGCATCGATGCCGGGCGTGTCATGCAGCAGCCAGCGGCCATCGCAACTGACGGCACCGACCCGGGCTTCATCGCCGCTGATGCAGGCGCCGCCGGCGGCCCATGCGACGATGTTCTGCCAGATCTGCGCGCCGATCCCGTGCATCGTGGCGATCTGGGCGAGATCGTTGCCCGCATGGCTGAAGAAGGCGCCGCCGCCCGGCCTGTGCCAGACCCAGTCCACCGCGACGTCGCGCGGGCCGAGCGTATTGATCACGACGGCCCCGGGCGGCGGCGGATTGCAGCCTCGGCCATAGAAACCCGCCACGCCCCTGTTGGTCTCCAGCGACGCGATATCGATGCCGGCGAAGACCGGGTGCGGATGGCGGGCAATGAGCGCGAAATCGCTGCGCTTCGGCGCCGTCATGGCCTGGTATGGCATCAGGCCGTCGAGGAGCGGGCGCATCACATGACCGTTGAAGAACCAGCGCCCGCCGGCATCGAGAAACCGCTCCAGCGCTGGTCGCAACGCCATCGCGGCATCCTGATCGAACAGCATGCCCGTGACGAGGCCGCAATGGCGCATCAGAACCGCTTCCGACAGATCGGCCTGGGCGAGCGGCGTCACCGCGCCACGCGCTACCGCAGCGCGCAGCCCTTCCGGAATATCCACCCCTCCCGGATGCAACCAGATAACACTCATGCGACGTCCCTTCCCGTGAATGCCGGCAGCATGGCGCGCCGTGTCTCCCGTTCCGCAATGCGCGCCCAGTGCATGGGCACGCCATAGAGCCGCGACATCAGATCCGGCGTGATCATCTCCCCGACCGGCCCCTGCACGATCTCACCATCCGGCATCATCAGGGCGACATCGTCGGCGACGGCGAGGGCGTGGTTGGGATCGTGGGTGGTGAAGAGGATGGTGCGCTCCCGCGCCTGCCCCAGGCCCGCGATCAGGCTCAGCGTGCGCGCCTGGTTGCCGAGATCCAGTGCGGATGTGGGCTCGTCGAGCACCAGAGCGGGCGATCCCGTCGCCAGCGCGCGGGCGATCAGCACCATCTGACGCTGGCCGCCCGACATGCGGTCATAGCTCTGATCAGCCAGATGACAGGCCCCGACCTGAACCAGCGCGGCGCGGGCGGCATCCGCATCGGTACCATCTGGCTGGCCGAACAGGCCGCGGCGTGCGGCACGGCCCATGGTAACCACTTCGAGCCCCGACAGCCTGACCTGCGAAGCGCCGTGCTGGGGCACATAGCCGACGATGTCGGGCGCATGCCGCCGTCCCCGGTCGAGCTTCTGGAAGCCGAGGATGGCACGCAGAAGGGTTGTCTTGCCGCGTCCGTTAGGCCCGAGGATCGCCATGGTCCGGCCGCTTGCGACATTGAGCGTCAGGCGCGCGAAGAGGCGCAGATTGCCGAAGGACAGGGATGCGTCAGTGATCCCGATCATGGCTGCCCCACACGCGTGAAGTGTCGCCGCAGCAGCACGGCGAAGACCGGGGCGCCGATCAGCGCGGTCAGGACGCCGAGGGGGATCTCGGCTGCGGTCACTGTACGTGCAAGGGTATCGACGAGCACGAGATAGGTCGCCCCGAGAAGCGCCGATGCGGGGATCAGCAGGCGATGGTCCTCGCCCACGATCAGACGCGCGGCATGGGGGATGACCAGCCCGATCCAGCCGATCACGCCGGCGACGGCAACGCTCGTCCCCGTCATCAGCGTTGCGGCAACGAAGACGAACCAGCGCTCGCGATCGGGATCGACACCCAGCGACCGCGCCTCGCTTTCCTCCAGCGCGAGGAGGTTGAGGCGATAACGCAAAGCCCACAGCATCACCAGACCGATCACCATGCCCGGCACGGCGAGACCGAGGCGCGGCCAGGTTGCGGTCGAGAAGGAGCCCATCAGCCAGTAGACGATGGCCGGCAACGACGAATTCGGATCAGCGAGGAATTGCAGCACGGAGACGAGGGCGGCAAAGAACGCACCCACGATCATGCCGGCGAGGATCACGGTCAGAACCTCGGTGCGCCCGTTGATCCGCGCGAGCAGGCCGACGAGCACGAGGGCAAGCAGGCCGAAGGTGAACGACATGCCAAGCAGCACAACGCCGTGATAGCCGAGCAGGATCGCGAGCGCGCCACCGAATGCGCCGCCCTGGCTGATCCCCAGAACCTGCGGGCTGACCAGCGGATTGCGAAACACGCCCTGCAAGGCCGCGCCGCCGACGGCCAGGGCAGCGCCCGACAGCGCGGCGAGCAGCACGCGCGGGAGGCGGACCAGTTCGACGATGCGCGCATCCATCGTCTCCGGATGGCCGGTCGGATCCCAGGCTCGCAGCCACAGGATCTCGATGATCCGGGCCCAGTGCACGTCGAACCGGCCCGCGCCGATCGCATAGAGCATCGCGATCAGCAAACCGATCAGCATGACCGGGAATGCGCCGAGCGGCAGGGCCCCCGCCCCGATACCCGGCACGGAGAGGGCCCGGCTGCTCATCGGGCCGCGAACTGATCGTAATGCGCCATGCCGCCCTGCATCTCGATCCAGAGGATCTCGTCGATATCGGCATCGCTCAGCTCGTAATCGTAGAGCACGCGATAGGCTTCGCGCATTTCGGCGCGCAGATCGTAATCGAACACCTCCGGATGCAGCAGATTGGCCGTCCACATCCAGGTCAGCGGGCTCTCCTGGTTGGGCGGATCCCAGCGATAACCGCCGAGCGGCATCTTGTAGACGCGCCCTGATTGCGCGGCACTGGTGAGCGACAGGATCGGATCGTCGAGGATGCGCGCGAGTGTCAGATCGGCCTCGAAGGAATTGAGGAAGATCACTTCCGGATCCCAGGCGGCGATCTGTTCGACGCTGATATCCGACCAGCCCCCGACCAGATCATCGGCGGCATTCCGACCGCCTGCGAGCATGTGATACCAGGCATTGTAATTGTTTTCCGTTCCGGAGGCGCGCAGGTTTTCCTGAGCACGCAGCAGGTAGAGGACCGTGGGGCGCTCATCCTCCGGGATCGTCGCCGTGCGCGCCGCGATATCGGCCTCGACCGCCGCGCGCCAGTCGATGATCTGCTCGATGCGCTCCGGCTTGCCCATGGCTGTTGCGGCCATGGTCATGTATTCGCGCGTACGCGCCTCGGTCCCGTACATGATCGTCATCAGGTCAAGGCCCGCATTGGTGATCGGATCGACGTAATCCGGCCCGCGTCCGGCCCATTGGATCACGAGATCGGGATTGACCCGGGCCAGTTCCTCGACATTCGGGATGAAGTTCGGCGCCGTGATGTCCGAGGGGATCTCGCGGGCTTCAGGGAATATCCGCCCGAGAATCCCCTCCATGATGGCGGATTTCGCCGTCGGATTCATCCCCACGAGCCGTTCCGTGCCGCCATCGATCGCGATCAGGGTCGAGGCCATCGGAATCGGGATCGAGGCGATCCGCTCCGCCGGGGCGGACAGGGTTACCACGCGCTCTTCGTGATCGGTGAAGCGGATTTCGTCCGCCATGACCGGCGTGATGGCGAGCGCGCATAGCGCAGCGAGGGCGAAAGTGCTCTTCATGGCGTTTCTCACATCTGTTTCGCGGACCCGTCGAAGATACACCCGGTGATATTTGGGATCGGGAACGAACCCCCCATGGATCATCGAACCAGCCACCGGGCTGACAGAAGTGATTATTGATTCATTACTGATAGTCAACAATAAATATTATTCCATTTCTAAATTAATACAATTCTAAAGCAGAGTATATTGATTATATTCATTCCAATTTAGAGTGAACGCCGATCTGAAGGAGCCAGACCGGGTGCTCCACGTTATTGTTCGACACATCATTTCTTTCCGTCAGCCGGCATCCACCTGACGCAATGATGCCTTGGACCAAGAAGCCGGTTTGTTATTGCCATAAGCCACCGGAATCATCGGAAAACACCGCCACCATGACGCTCTCAAGCGAGCTGCCAGCGGCTATTTTCCCCAGCGGTATTTGTGCTGTGAACACTGGAAGCGCAGCCTGGCGGCGCGGGACCCGCATTGCCGATACGATGGGCACGGGTGGCAGCGGCGATCCGGGTGCCCCGTTATGCTCAACCGCACGCGGCGCGTGAGATTTCGCTGACCCTGCGCGCAACGGCCGCCTCGATCGCGACGGCAGCGTCCGCATCGAGCCGCAGGCCGAGCTTGCTGCGCCGCCACAGGATGTCGTCGGCGCTGCGGGCATATTCATGGCTGACCAGCCAGCCGATCTCGGCATCGGTGAGGGTGGCGCCGTAATCGCGCCCGAGATCTTCGCGCGCGCGCGCCTCACCGAGCAGGTTGAAGGCATCGCTACCGTAGGCGCGGACCAGCCGCAGGGCCCATTCGTGATCGAGAAAGGGATAGCGCGCGCACAGCGCCTGCGTGAGCGCATCGACTCCATCGACGGGAAAGTCGCCGCCCGGCAGCGCAACCCCCGCCGTCCAGGCCGGGCCGGCCTGCGGGTAGTGCGGCACGAGCTTGCGCAGCGCGGCCTCGGCGAGCTTGCGATAGGTGGTGATCTTGCCGCCGAAGACGTTGAGCAGGACCGGGCCCTGCGCGTCCAGTGAGAGCACGTAGTCCCGCGTTGCCGCCGTCGCCGATCTGGCGCCGTCGTCGTAGAGCGGGCGCACGCCGGAATAGGTCCAGACGATGTCGTTGCGGGTGACGGGCTTTTCGAAATATTCCGAGGCGAAGGCGCACAGATAATCCTGCTCTTCCGGCGTGCATCGCGCCTGCGAAGGATCACTCTCATGCTCCTGATCGGTGGTGCCGATCAGGGTGAAATCACGTTCATAGGGTATGGCGAAGATGATGCGCCCGTCCCGCCCCTGGAAGAAATAGCAATTGTCGTGATCGAACAGCCGGCGCGTCACGATATGGCTGCCGCGCACCAGCCGCACCCGCTCGCGGGTCGCGATGCCGAGCTGCTCGCCGATGATGCGCCCGGCCCAGGGCCCGCCGGCATTGACGAGGCCACGCGCGCTGATCGTCTCGCGGGTCCCGTCGGCATGTTCGAGATGCACCCGCCACAGCTGTGCCCCGCGCTCGGCGGAGATGACACGGGTGCGCGTCATGATCCGCGCGCCCCGCATCTGCGCATCGCGGGCGTTGAGAACGACGAGGCGCGAATCCTCGACCCAGACATCGGAATAGGCATAGGCTCGGGTGAAGCGCGCCTGCAACGCCTTGCCGGCGGTCGCGCGCGTGAGATCGACGGCGCGCGTCGGCGGCAACAGCTTGCGACCGCCCATGTGATCATAAAGGAACAATCCCAGCCGGATCAGCCAGGCCGGGCGCTGCCCCTTCAACCAGGGCATGAAACCGGCCAGAAGCCGCGATGCCGGCGTCGTCGAATCGAAACGCATATCCTTGTGGAAAGGCAGCACGAAGCGCATCGGCCAGGCGATATGCGGCATGGCGCGCAGCAATGTCTCGCGCTCGATCAGGGCCTCGCGCACCAGACGGAATTCGAAATATTCGAGATAGCGCAGCCCGCCATGGAACAGCTTGGTGGAGGAGGAGGATGTTGCCTGGGCCAGATCGCCCTGCTCGGCCAGCGCGACCGATAATCCGCGACCGCTCGCGTCACGTGCAATGCCGCAGCCATTGATGCCGCCGCCGATGACGAAGAGGTCGTAGTGTGCCGTGTCAGCCATGGATTCCTCTGGACAGGATTTGCTCTGGACAGGATTTGCGTTTGTGTTCGCTTGCGTGATTCCACGTCATCCACACTGTTCGTTTCTTTGTGATATTTTCCGTTTCTGCGCAAGTATGATTCCGATTCCAGCTTCCAATGCCGGGCGAAGGCGGGTCGCTTTTCCGGTAAGGGATGTTTTTGTTGGACAGGTGTTGCGACTTCGCCCAAGAGGGAACGCAAACGAACGTCGAAGCATTCGATTCCGGGGAGCGCATGGCCCAGACCTTCCGCCACGCTGAAATTCTGGCGATTGCCCGCGAAAGCGGGCGCGTCACCGTCGAGGATCTCGCGGCGCATTTCGGTGTCACGCTGCAGACGATCCGGCGCGACCTGACTGATCTGTGCGATGCGGGCCGGCTCGAGCGCGTTCATGGCGGGGCCGTGCTGCCATCCGGCGTGACCAATATCGGCTACGAAGACCGCCGCATTCTCAACGCACCAGCCAAGGAGTGCATCGCGACGCGGATTGCCCGCGACATCCCGCGCGGCGCGTCGCTTTTCCTGAATATCGGCACGACGACCGAGGCGGTGGCGCGGGCGCTTCGCGGTCATCGTGATCTCATGGTGGTGACCAACAATCTCAACGTGGCCAACATCCTCGCAGCCAATGACGGGATCGAGGTGATCGTCGCCGGCGGCGTCCTGCGCCGCGCCGATGCCGGTCTCGTCGGCGACATTGCGCTCGACATGCTGGGTCACTTCAAGGTCGATATCGCCGTGATCGGCACCTCCGCCCTCGACGAGGACGGCGACCTGCTCGATTTCGACGTGCGCGAGGTGCGCATCAGCCAGGCCATCATCAAGCAGGCGCGTCAGGCCTGGCTCGCGGCGGATTGCTCGAAGTTCACCCGCAGCGCGCCGGTGCGGATCGCCTCCCTCGCCGATATCGACCGGTTCATCACGGATGCCCCGCCACCGGATCGGATCGCGCGGCTCTGCGCGGAATGGCAAACACAGGTGACGATCTGCAATGATGCGCGGGCATGAGCCGGCCGGTTCCTATCCGCGCAAGGATTCCGCGCGCGAGGCTTTCTCCGGGGCGCAAATCGCGTCAAGGCTCGCTCTGTTCCGGCTTGCGCGATGCGCGGATGGGGGCTTCGTCTAGCGGGAACCAGTGGCGGGTGCGGTTGGCGAAGGCGACGAGGGAGAGCATGACCGGCACCTCCACCAGCACGCCGACCACGGTCACGAGTGCCGCGATGGAATTGAGGCCGAACAGGCCGATCGCCACCGCGACGGCGAGTTCGAAGAAATTCGACGTGCCGATCATGGCGCAAGGCGCCGCCACCTTGTGCGGCACGCCCCAGGCCTTGGCCGCCCAATAGGCCACGGCGAAGATGCCGTAGGACTGGATCAGCAGCGGGATCGCGATCATCACGATGACCAGCGGCTGGGTGAGGATCACCTCGCCCTGGAAGCCGAAGAGCAGCACCACCGTGGCCAGAAGGCCGATGATCGAAAACGGCTTCACCCCGGCGGTGAAGCGCGCCACCGCCGCCTCGGCCTCGGCGGGCGAGCGCGCGCCGCGCGTGAGATGCAGCCGCGTCAGCACCCCGGCGGTGAGCGGCACCACGATATAGAGCACGACCGAGAGGATCAGCGTGTCCCACGGCACGCTGATATCGGTAACGCCGAGCAGCAGCGCCACGATCGGCGCATAGGCGAAGATCATGATGGCGTCGTTGAGCGAGACCTGTGCGAGCGTGTAGTTCGGATCACCCTTCGTCAGCGTCGACCAGACGAAGACCATGGCCGTGCAGGGGGCCGCGCCGAGCAGGATCATGCCGGCGATATACTGCCCCGCCGTTCCGGGTTCGATGAAGGGCGCGAAAAGGAATTCGAAGAACAACACCCCAAGAGCCGCCATGGTGAAGGGCTTGATCAGCCAGTTCACGGTCAGCGTGATGACCAGCCCCTTGGGCCGCTCATGCACCCGCGCCAGCGACGAGAAATCCACCGCCACCATCATCGGATAGACCATGGCCCAGATCAGCACCGCCACGACGAAGTTGATCGAGGCGTATTCCAGCGCAGCCAGCGCATCGAACACGCCGGGAATGATTGCGCCCAGCGTGAGCCCGGCAATCAGGCAGAGCGCGACCCAGACGGAGAGATAGCGTTCGAAAAGCGACATGGAATAACGGCTTTCTTATCGGGGATCAGAGGCAGGAGCGTGGGTGTCCGCGTCATGCGCCGGTTCATCCGGGTCAACCAAGGCATCGAGAAAATCCGCCAGCGGGTCGAGGCTTCCCGGCACAAGCGAATAGCAGATGCGCGGGCGCTCGATCTCGCCGGTGATGATGCCGGCTGCCTTGAGGATGCGCAGATGCTCGGAGACGGTCGATTGCGCCAGCCCGACATCCTCGACAATGTCGCAGCCGATACAGGAACGCTTGGCCAGAAGCAGCTTGACGATTCGCACCCGCGCGGGATGCCCCAGCGCCTTGGCAATCGCGGCGATGCGGGTGTTGTCCGCATCGTGTGCAACAAGCGCGACGAGCGCGCCGGCCTCAATTGCTGGCTGGGTCATTGTAGAGGCGCTCCGTGCAGCTATTATTCGTCAATCGTCGAATGACGATTTACAGGAGCGTAGCGGCTTGTGCAATCACGGAACTACAGAGCATCACGCGCCCATCCGCCATGAGCCCCGTCATCGCGATGAGGCCCGCCATGAGCAGCGTCGGGACGGGACGAGTCACCCCGACGCCTGTGATCAGACAGGATGCATCAGCCCGCAGGCGCATGAACGGGCGGGATCGTTCCCCATTGCGGCGACCCGCCCGTCCTGCGGATTCGCGTCTATCCCCTCACGCCCCCATCGCCTTCAGCTCCCGCAGCGCCTGCGCGTCGCGGGGGGTGACGTCTGGATAGTCCGGATCGGTGCCGACATCCGGCGAGATCTTCCAGGAGCGGGCGCATTTCGTGCCCTGCGCCCGCGCGAAGACCACGGCGACGCCGGGCACGTCGTCCCAGCGATAGGCATCCGCCGGACCCTCGTCGGAACGCAGGGTGAGATCGGAGGTGATGCAGATATCGGCCAGGTTCAGCCCCTCCACCGCCGCCAGCAGCTCCGGATCGGTCACGTGGACGATCGGTGCCGCGTCGAGGTTGGAGCGGATGTTCTTGGCATTGCGCTCGATTTCGAGCGACCCGGTCACGACCCGGCGCACCCGGCGCACCCTGGCCCAGCGTTCCGCGAGCGCGGCATCGCGCCAGCCGGCGGGGACCTCGGGGAAGGTTTCGAGATGCACCGAGAGCGCGTCCGGATGGCGCGTCAGCCAGGCTTCTTCCGCCGTGAAGCACAGGATCGGCGCGATCCACGTCACCACGCAATCGAAACAGCGGTCGATTACCGTCAGCGCGCTCTTGCGGGCGAGGCTGGAGGGCGGATCGCAATAGAGCGTATCCTTGCGCACATCGAAATAGAAAGCGGAGAGATCGCTCGTCATGAAGCCGTTGAGCAGGAAGATCACGCGCTTGTAATCGAACCGGCGATAAGCCTCGCGGATCGCCTCGTCGAGCTCGGCCAGACGATGCAGCACGAAGCGCTCGAGCTCGGGCATCTGCGCCGGATCGACCGCCTCTGCGGGCTTGTAATGATGCAGCGAGCCCAGCATCCAGCGGATGGTGTTGCGCAGCTTGCGATAGGTCTCGACGAAGGTCTTGAGGATTTCCTTGCCGATGCGCAGGTCATCCGCGTAATCGGAGGCCGCGACCCACAGGCGCAGGATATCGGCGCCCGAATCCTTGATCACGTCCTGCGGCGCGACGACATTGCCCATGGATTTCGACATCTTCATCCCCTTCTCGTCGAGGACGAAGCCATGGGTCAGGACGATGTCGAAGGGCGCACGCCCGCGCGTGCCGCAGGCCTCGAGCAGGGAATGCTGGAACCAGCCGCGATGCTGGTCGGAGCCTTCCAGATACATCACCTGGTCGCGCCCGCCATCGACGATGCGATTCACCGCGAGATCGGGGCGGGTTTCCATGTTGAAGGAATGCGTCGAGCCGGAATCGAACCAGACATCGAGAATGTCATCGACCCTCTCGTACTCCGCCGGGTCATAGCCGAGCGGCGCGAGATAGAAGGCCGGATCGTTCTGATACCAGGCATCGGCGCCCTCGGCCTCGAAGCTCTCGGCGATGGCCTGGTCGAGCCTGTCATCGGCCAGGAGTTCGCCGGTCTCCTTGTGGACGAAGACGGTGATCGGCACACCCCAGGCGCGCTGGCGCGAGACCACCCAGTCGGGCCGGTTCTCGACCATGCCGGTGATGCGGTTCTCGCCCGATTCGGGCACCCATTCGGTCTTGCTGATGGCCGTGAGCGCGACCTCGCGCAGGGTCTTGCCGTCGAGGATCGCCACCGGCTTGTCCATGGCGATGAACCATTGCGGCGTGTTGCGAAACAGCAGCGGCGCCTTGGAGCGCCAGGAATGCGGATACTGGTGCTTGAGCCGCCCGCGCGCGATCAGCGCGCCCACCTCTGCGAGCTTGTCGATGACGGCCGCATTCGCCTTGCCGTCCTTGCCCTTGTGATCATAGATCTGCAATCCGGCGAAGAACGGCACATGCGGGAAGTAGCGCGAATCTTCCGCCACCGTATGCGGCACTTCGGTGGTGCCGCATTCCGCGAAAACCGCCTTGTGCTTGAGATACGTCACATAATCATCCGCGCCATGGCCGGGCGCCGTATGCACGAAGCCGGTACCAGCATCGTCGGTGACGTAATCGGCGGGCAGGACGGGGACGTCGAAATCCCAATAGCCGTTGGCCCCGTCGAGGCCGCGGAACGGGTGCGCGCAGCGCTTGATCACCTTCGGATCGACGGCAGCGACGCGCTCGAAGCTCTCGACGCGCGCGGCCTTGAAGATCTCCTCGGCCAGCGCATCGGCGACGACGTAGAGATCCCCGGCCTTCGCCCAGTTCTCCTCCGGCGCGCCGGTGACTTTATAGAGCCCGTAAGCGATATGCGCGCCATAGGCGATGGCGCGGTTGGCCGGGATCGTCCAGGGGGTGGTGGTCCAGATCACGACGGATGCATCGGCGAGCGCCGGGTCATCCGTGGCGATGACCGGGAACTTCACCCAGATCGTGTGCGATGTCTTCTCATGATATTCCACCTCCGCCTCGGCCAGCGCGGTCTTTTCGACAGCCGACCACATCACCGGCTTGGAGCCGCGATAGAGCTGGCCAGAGCGGGCGAATTTCATGATCTCGCGGGCGATCTGCGCTTCCGCGTCGTAGCTCATGGTGAGATACGGGTCGTCCCAGTCGCCGGTCACGCCGAGCCGCTTGAATTCCTGGCGCTGCACGTCGATCCATTTATCGGCGAAGACGCGGCATTCCTTGCGGAATTCCACCTTGTCGACAGCGTCCTTGTCGAGCCCCTTGGCGCGATACTGCTCCTCGATCTTCCATTCGATCGGAAGGCCATGGCAATCCCAGCCGGGGACGTAGTTCGAATCCTTGCCCAGCATCTGCTGCGAGCGCACGATCAGATCCTTCAGGATCTTGTTGAGCGCATGCCCGATATGGATGTTGCCATTGGCATAGGGCGGGCCATCATGCAGCACGAAGCGGTCGCGCTTCTCGCGCGTCCCCTGCTCGCGCAGCTTGCGATAGAGATCGATCTCGTTCCAGCGGGCGAGGAATTCCGGCTCACGCCTGGGCAGGCCGGCGCGCATCGGGAAATCCGTCTGCGGCAGGTAGAGGGTGGAAGCGTAATCGGGCGCGTCGTTGACGGGCGAGCTATCAGGCTTGTCGGACATCTGTTTCAACCTTGCGGCTCACCGGCGGATCGCGGGAGCGTCATCTTCATGAAAATCGGGCACAAAGTATCGTTCCCGGCCCCTCGCCGCCTTGCGTGAAGGCGCATCAAGCGAGGGCCGGGCCGGTAATTCGCCGCCCGTCATGGCCGTATCGACCCGTCATCATCTGGTTCCTGACGCGTGTTGTTGCCCGGCTTGTAGCAAGCCCGCGCGCGCGAATAAAGCGTCTCGAACAGCAAACCCCGCCATCACTGTCGCAATGGCGGGGTCGATGGCCGAAATCGGGGCGCTCAGGCGCCTCAGGCGGCACGGATATCGCCGAGAAAACGCTCGACTTCGCCGCTGAGCGTCTTCGCCTGCTGCGACAATTCTTCCACGGAAGCGAGCATCTTCGAAGCCGCGTCGCCGGTCTCGCGCGAAGCATCGTTCACGCCGGCGATATGGCTGGCGACCTCTCCGGTCCCCGCCGCCGCCTGCTGCACATTGGTGTTGATCTCGTGCGTGGCGCTCGCCTGCTGTTGCACCGAGGAGGAGATCGAAGAGGCGGTCTGGTTGACCTCGCTGACGGCACCGGCGATCCCGGTAATGACGCTGACGGCCTCCTGCGTCGCGCTCTGGATCGCCGTGATCTGATCCGCGATATCCTCCGTCGCGCGCTGCGTCTGGCTGGCGAGGTTCTTCACCTCGGCTGCGACGACGGCAAAGCCCTTGCCCGCATCACCGGCCCGCGCCGCCTCGATCGTGGCGTTGAGGGCGAGCAGATTGGTCTGTTCGGCGATGGCCTGGATCAGCGAGATCACGTCACCGACCTTCTGCGCGGAAGCCGAGAGCCCCTGCATCGTGGTCTCGGCCCTTGTAACCTCCGCGACGGCGCGCTCCGTGGAATGGCTGGAGCTCTCGACCTGGCGCCCGATCTCGCTGATCGAGGCGGTGAGCTCCTCCGTGGCGGCGGCGACGGATTGGACATTGGTGCTGGCTTCCTCGGTGGCCGCTGCGACGCTGGCGGAGCGCTGTGCGCCACGCTCGGCGAGGCTCGCCATGCCCTGTGCCGAATCCTGCATCTGCGTCGCGGAGCCGGAGAGGCTGCGCACGATCCCGGCAATGGTCTTCTCGAAACCGGCGATCGCCTGTTCGAGCTTCTGCCCCTTGGCGAGCCGGCTCGCCTGCTCGCGCTCCTGCTCGGCGCGCAGCGTTTCACGCTCGGCCAGCCCGTCGCGGAAATACTGCACGCTCTGGGCCATCTGCCCGATCTCGTCGCTGCGCCCCATGCCGGGGACCGCGAGATCGCTCTCGCCGCGGGTCAGCCGCGTCATCGCGCCGCTGAGATCGCCCAGCGGACGCGAGACCCGGGCGACGAGGCTCCAGATCGTGAAGCCCACACTTGCAGCCAGCATGACCAGGGCTGCAATGATCAGCATTCCGGCAAAACGTGCCTGCTCTTGCGCTGCCGCAACGGCTGCATCGGTACGCTGCGACATCTCCACGAAGAACGCATCGACCGGGGCCATGATCTCGGCCTTGAAGCGGTGATACTGGCGCGAATGCAAAAGGCGCGCCGCAAAGGCCATGTCGGGCTCGCCCTGGAGGCTGTATTCGCCGTTCTCATCCGCAAACAGGCCCTTGACCGCATTCATCGCCTGCGTTTCCAGCGCCACGAGCCCGTCTGAATTGCTCTGGGCCTGCGTCAGAAGATCGAATTCGGCCTCGGTGAAGCCCGCTTCGTGCTTGAGATCCTCCAATGCGACCGTGCGTTCCGCCGGGCGCGGCGCGGCGTCGCCGGCTGCGACGAAATCCCAGTAGCTGCGCCAGTATTCCTGCGGACGCGGCTTCTCGCCATTGCGGATGGCCAGCACGTCCCAGTATTGCGCCTCGTAAGATTCATCGCCGGTGACCGCATAGGTGCGCGCCAGCCGGGTGAGGTCGTCGGAGCTCTGACGCAGTTCGTCGGCGAGAAGATAGGACTGATATTTCTGCTGATGCGCCCGGTGCAGCTCGCCCGTGGCCGACATATAGAGATAGGCCGCGCCGGCAACGGCGAGGATCGACAGAACCAGCGAAGTCGTGATCAGGGTCGTGAGGCGTTTGATCGTCATGCCCGTTTTCTCTCGCTCACAAGGCCTGTGATCGGAAGATTTTCCGCCGCGCTGACCCTTGCAGCGGAGCGAAAGCGCCTGGGCGCATTTCTGATCACGAGCACATTACAACTCAGGATGAATTTCATGCGTAAAATAACGTTCATTCATTGATAAATACATAACCAGAAAATACCTCCTGCACCCAAGGCAACTTTTGCGGTCATTCCGCATATCAGGCCGGGTCAGGCAGCTGCGCGCGACGGCGCCTCTCCGGAGCGCAGCGGCAACTCGCGCATCCGCAGCAGAAAGCCCAACGCGCCGGCGAGGATCAGCGCCGCGAAGCCGAACGCCCAGGCGAAGGCGCCGGCGAAGCGCGCCGGATCGGCCGAGAGCGCGCCGGATCGCAGGGCGCGGGCCGCATCAGGATCGGCTGCACCGAGACCGCCGAGCACGATGGCGCCCAGCGCCGCCACCATCAGCGCACCGCCCAGTTGCCGGAAGAAGCCCATGGCGCCGGTTACCGTCCCCACCTGATGCACGGCCACCGCGTTCTGGATCGCCACCGTACAGACCGGCAGCAATGTGCCGTTACCGGCCGAGATGATCGCGATCAGGGTGGCGACCAGCCAGAAGGGCAGCGTCGTCACGAAGAATGCCAGGACCAGCATCGCCGTGATCGCCACGCTCAGGCCGATGATCGGCACGCGCTTGTAACGATCGAGCCGCGACATCAGCCGACCGGCGGTCGTCGCGCCGATCACGGTGCCGAGCATCAGCGGCAGCAGCGCGAAACCCGATTGCGCCGCGTTCAGGCCCCAGACCGTCTCATAATAGACCGGCATGTAGATTGTCAGACCGATGAACGTCCCCATGCCGAAAGCCGCCGCGAGCACGCCGGTGCGCACAACCTGGTTGGCGAAGAGCGGCAGCGGGATGAGCGGCTCGCGCGCGCGCATCAGGCGCAGCGCGAAGGCGATCCAGAAGACGAGCGAGAGGCCGATCAGCCCGATCACCTGCGGCGACAGCCACGGATGCAGATTGCCGCCCTGGCTGAGTGCGAGCAGTAGCGCCACCGTGGCGCAGACCATCAGCGCCGCACCGGGAAGGTCGAGCCTGTGCGGACGCTCGTGGCGCGGCAGGCGCGCAAGCGTCGTATAGGACATCCACAAAGCCAGCCCGCCAAGCGGCAGGTTGACCCAGAAGATCACCGACCAGTGCAGGTATTGCGCGATCACGCCCCCGATGGTCGGGCCGGCGACGCTCGCGGTGAGGAATACACCCGCGATATAGGCCTGATACTTGCCGCGCTCGCGCGGGGAGACGACATCCGCCACGATGGTCTGCGCCAGCGAGATCAGCCCGCCACCGCCCAGCCCCTGGATGGCCCGCGCCACGATCAGCCAGATCATGTTGGGCGCAAACGCGCAGGCAATCGAGCCGATGACGAAGACGCTCACGGCGGTCAGCAGCGCGAAGCGGCGCCCGTGTATATCGGAGAACTTGCCGTAGAGTGGCGTCACCGCCGTGGCCGAGATCAGATATCCCGTGATCACCCACGGGATCAGTTCGGCATTGCCGAGTTCGCGCCCGATCGTCGGCAGCGCCGTGGCGACGATGGTCTGGTCGAGGGCCCCGAGGAACATGGCCAGCACGATGCCGCCGATAATGGCGCGGATTTCACGCTCATTGAGGTTGTATTCGCGCGTCCGCGCTCCCTGATCCATGGCCTGGCCTCCCCGACCAGAACTAACGCCCTGGCCACGAAATGGGACACGCGATTTCGCCCAATGCATCTGGACGTGATGAGCGCGCGCATGCGCGTCGGCAATGGCGATCCTTGGTCCCGGCGTGGAGGCCGTGCGCGACGGGTCTGGCTTCGGGTTGCGCTCCGGGCCGGCACCCGCATGTCGAAGCCGGCATCGCGTGTCGGAAGCGTCGTCACATGCGTTGGACAATCCTGCAACTCTTTAATACATTTGGTTGAAATCTGAGCGAATCACACGCAAAAACGAGTATTTTCATGAATCGTCCGACATTTTTGCACAAGGGTGAGCCCGCGAGGTTGTTTCCGGTTCTGGCGGATTCCTCAAAGGAAGGCCGCGCGCTTTCGATCTTGCTTGCCTGCTTTGCGCATGTCCCGGAATTCGGGCGGGCGCTGATGACGTCCCTGGGCCAGCGTACGGGTACGCGGACGCGCTTTCGGGTGTTCACGGAGGTCGAATTCGCCGGTAACAGTGGCAAGAACAACCGTCCCGACGGGATCCTGATCGTCGAGAATGGCCGCAGCAGCTGGTCGGCCCTGATCGAGGCCAAGATCGGCAATGCCGAACTCACCACCGAGCAGCTGAGCGCCTATTGCGAGATCGCGAAGGCGAACGGCATCGATACGATCATCACCATCTCGAACCAGTTCGCGCCCCTGCCCACGCATCACCCGCTGAAACTGCCGGCATCCGTGCGCAAGAAGGTCGAGATCTTCCATTGGTCCTGGATGTATCTGCTGACGCAAGCGAGCCTGCTGATCGAGAACGAGGAGATCGCGGATACCACGCAGAGACTCGTCCTGCAGGAATTCATCCGCTTCCTGTCGCACGAGAGCACCGGCGCGAAGAGTTTCACCAGCATGCCCGCCGAGTGGCCCGAGATCGCGGCGAAGATCCATGCCGGCGGCGCGGTGAAGCAAGGTGCGGAAGAAGTGAAGGACGTCGTCGGCGCCTGGCATCAGGAATTGCGCGATCTGAGCCTGATCCTCACGCGCCAGCTCAAGACCGAGGTGAAGGTCCGCATCCAGCGCAAGCATGTGGCCGATCCCCTGCTGCGCCTCAAGGATGATGTCGCCACCCTGTGCAGGGAAAACCGGCTGGAGGCGTGCTTCCAGATCCCCGCAGCCGCCGCGCCGCTCGATCTCGTGGCGGATGTGAAGGCGCGCTCGATCACCACCAGCATGCGCCTGCGCGCGCCGGAGGACAAGAAGAGCACCAGGGCCAGATTGTCATGGCTTCTGCGCCAGATCGGCAAGGCCGAACTGCCGGCCACGCATATCCGGCTCTACTGGCCGGGACGGGGCGGCGCGACGCAATATGCGCTCGACGCACTGCGCGAGAATGCCGACATCGCCCTTCCCGACCGAAAGGAGATCGCGCCGCATACCTTCGAGATCATCCATGTCTGCGATCTCGGCGCGCGCTTCACGCAGCGCAAGAATTTCATCTCCGATCTGGAGAGCGCGGTGCCGGCCTTCTACGAACAGATCGGCCAATATCTCAAGGCCTGGCAACCCAGCGCACCGCGTATGCCGGAAGACCGTGCGAGCAAAAAAGACGTCGAGCCCGCAGTGATTGCCGAGGAGATGGCGCAGGAGGTCGCGGAGGGGTCGTCTGTGGAGGAGTAAGGGGTGTGGTGAGGCCGGAACAAGACCTCCCGAATGCGGTGCGCATGGCACGCACCGCCCCTGATCCATCCACTGAGGGCAGGGAAACAGGCCGCGCCCTTCATGCGAGCGCCTCCCCGCCGGACGGGGAGGGAACGCGCGCGGAGAGTACGGAAGACCGAGATCATCCGCGTCAATGCCTCTGCAAGCGGGTCACCCCGCGTTTGGCGCATCATTGCGTCAGGTGGGTACCCGCTGACGGAAAATGAAGCGTCACCCGATAACTCAGAGCGCCGGCCTGACTCCGTCAGGTCGGAACGCGCTGTACCCCCCTCGCGGCAGCCCCCGTGTTGTGGAACACGGGGGTGTGGTGATCATGCGGGCGACAGGGCCGGTTTGCGGCGGGCGTCACTCTCATAGAGGTCGTCGATATCCTCGCGGATCGCCCGCAGGCGGGTGTGGATGCCGTCGGCGAGGGTGCGCAGAGCCTGCCGGGCGTCGGCGTCCTGAAGATCGGCGAAGGTCATGTCGAGCGCGTTGAAATGCGCGCGCAAATGGCCCAGCTCGTCGATGATGGCAAGCAGCGCCTCTTGCGCGGTGGGCGGCAGGGTCATGTCGGCAGGGTGGATCGGGCGGTGCGCCTGAAACGTCTCGACCAGCGCCTTCATCCGCGTGATCTCGCGCGGCGTGCGCCCCGCGAACATGCTGCGCAGCCAATCGGCATCGTCTTGCGAAAGCGCACTCATGCCAGCCCCCTTTCGCTCAGGGGGCGGGAAACAGGCGCGCATCCGCCCTGCAAGAGCCCTTCTGCCGAACCCGGATTCGAGAATCGCGTGTGTATCCCCGCCGAACACGCCCCGGACGCTTCCGCCGCGAAGGCGGTTTTGGTATCGCTGATTGTAGCCATTGGAAAACGTAGCCTTTTCTGGTGGTCAGAGCCGGGTGGAGGTTGCGCCCTCCATCCGGTTCGCAATTTTATATAGCGTTTTTGGAACGAATCTGCAACATGGGTTGTGGTGGGATTTTCGGGCAGCGGCGACGGATGAACCTCCGCGCACTTGGTCGAATGCTATGGAATGCCGTAACTTGAAAAAACGCTTTCTCTTTCGAATGACATATTACCGAAATTTGGAGCGATATCTTGCTGATAGCGCGATATATGCAAAGCATAACCCTCATTTCCAAGGCGGATATCGGATATCATTCGATGAAATCGTTGCGCGGAGAGGAACTTCCGCTTTTCAAACGCCATGCGGATCGACCGTAAACCATTTCGTCCCCTTCTATTTTTCCCCGATCACGAAAATGGCGTTCACGATCGACGCGGGGAATGTCGAGCTCAGGGCGCCGGACGGGCAATCTCTGGGAAAGGCGTCGATGAACGATGTCGCGTTTCTCGTCGTCGAACCGCAGAGGCTGTTCAACTCGGGCAGACAATGCTGGTTCACGGATATCGCCTGCAATTCGGGGATACAGCCGGCCTACGAGGACGACCCGGCAAAGCTCGAAGAGCATATCGATTGGGCTCTTTTCGACGACAGCCCCTACATGGCGATGATCCCCGAGATCGGTTATGCGGGGGTATGCAGATATCAGTTCGACCGTGACGATCCCCCGGCGCACCAACAGCGCAGCAAGAAGCGCATGGCGGAATTTCTCGTCCGGGACTGTTTGAAGATGGAGGAGGTTTCGTGCATCGTGCTCAAGAGCGCCGAACATGAAGGGGAGGTACGGTCGTGGCTTGACGCAGCCGGTCTGCCGATCCGGCTACTGATCAAGCCCGCGTGCTATGTCTGAACCATGACCTACTGAACCATGACGATCGAATACAAAACAGGCGATATGTTTGATGAGCCGACCGAGGCCATCGTAAACACGGTCAACTGCGTTGGCGTGATGGGAAAAGGCGTGGCCCTTGAGTTCAAACGGCGCTGGCCGGAAAACTATCGCGCATACAAGCACCTGTGCGACGCGGGCGATCTTCGCCCAGGGAAGATGTTCATTTTCGACAATGGCGGTCTCATGGCGGATGGCCAACATCGCTATCTCATCAACTTCCCGACCAAGCAGCATTGGCGTGCGCAGTCAAAGCTGGATTTCATTGAGCAGGGGCTTGATGATTTCATCAGAAATATCAGAAATCTGGGGATCATGTCCGTCGCATTGCCACCGCTCGGCTGCGGAAATGGCGGGCTTGACTGGAACGACGTCCGCCCCTTGATCGAAGATAAACTCGCGCCGCTGCAAGACGTGCATTTCGTCGTGTTCGCGCCGGGATCCGAGAAAGCCCCTGCACCCGAGCAGGAAGGCATACCAACCGATCTGACCGTCGGGCGGGCGACCATGATGGTCGCTTTCTCAGAGCTTGAGAAATTTTTCGGCGGCCAGTTGACGCGGCTGACGGCCCAGAAGCTCGTCTATTTCATGCAGGTTCTCGGCGTTCCTTTCGGCCTGCAATTCGAAAAGGGACAATTTGGCCCTTACAGCAAGGAACTCCATGCGGCGTTCAAGGCCATGGAGAAGAAGGGCTTTATTCAAGGATATAGCAAAAGTGAAGAGAAAGTGATCGTCACGCATGCGACCTTCGCGGCTTCGAGCGAATTTCTGAAGAAAAATAACGTCGAGGCGAGCGCGATGATCCATGATTTATCGTTGCTGGTCGATGGTTATGAAACACCTTTTGGCATGGAACTCTTGTCCAGCGTGCACTATTTGACGATCGCAGAGGGGATTACGGATCAGCCCGCAATGTCCGAGGCGTTGGAATCCTGGAACGACCATAAGCGTGAAAAGTTCTCCCGCGCTTCCGTCAGCGCCGCCCTGAATCGTCTGAAAGAAGACGGTTACATCAAGGCTAAGCTTTGATCACCCCACATCCCCCGCATCCGCGCGCCGCGTCTGCACCCCGTAATACGCCCAGAGCACCTTCGCCGCGACGCCGCGCCAGGGGCGCCATTGGTCGGCCAGGGTGAGGAGTTCGGCGGGTTTGGGGCGGGTTTCCAGCGTGTAGGCGAGGCGGGCGGATTCCTGGAGGGCGAGATCGCCGGCGGCGAAGGCGTCGGGGTGGCCGAGGCAGAAGAGCAGGTAGATATCGGCGGTCCACGGGCCGATCCCCTTCACCGCGACGAGGGCCTCATGGGCGGCATCGGCATCGTAGCCGGCCAGATCATCGAGCGGCAGATCGCCCTGCGCGACGGCCTCGGCGACGGCGCGCAGCGTCCGGATCTTCGGCGCGGAGAGGCCGCAGACGCGCAATGCCTCGTCATCGGCCCCACGCAGGGTCGGCGCGTCGAGAGCGGGGAAGCGCTCCACGACCCGCCCCCAGATCGCCTTGGCGCTCGCGGTCGAGACCTGTTGCGAGACGACGATGGCGGCAAGGCCGGCGAAACCCGGATCGCGCTTGCGCAGGGGAGGCCCCGCACCCTGCGCCGCGACTTCGCCGATGATGCGCGCCATCACCGCATCCTGCGCGCGCAGGGCATCAAGCCCCGCCTGCATCGCCGCTTCGCTGTCGAGTATCATCCGCCCCCGCCCTGGCTTATGCTATTTGCAAACGCCCGAACGATCGAAGGTCCGCGCGCGTGACGCAACCCCTTTTCCGCTTCGCCCCGAGCCCGAACGGGCTTTTGCATCTGGGCCACGCCTATTCCGCCCTCCTCAATGCGAATCTCGCCAAGCGTTTTGGCGGGCGGCTGATCCTGCGCATCGAGGATATCGACATCACCCGCTGCGGGCCCGAATACGATGCGGCGATCATCCGCGATCTCGCATGGCTCGGGCTTCGTTTCGACGAACCCATCCGGCGGCAATCGCAGCATTTCGACGATTACCGCCTGCTGCTGCGCCGCCTGCGCGAGGCGGGGCTCGTCTATCCCTGCTTTGCGACCCGCAAGGAGATCGCGCAGGCCGTCGCCGCCCGCGAAGCCGAGACCGGGTCCCCGGCCCCGCGCGATCCGGATGGCGCGCCGCTCTATCCGCGCCGTTGCGCCGGGCTCGACCCCGCCGAGGCGCAGGCGCGAATCGAGGCCGGGGAGCCGTTCGCGCTGCGCATCGACATGGCGAAAGCGCTGGCAGAGGCCGCACGAATCGCACCGGAGGGGCTCGCTTACGCGCGCTTCGACCGCGACGGCGTGATCACCCGCGTTCCCGCCGATCCGGCGCGCTGGGGCGATGCGGTGATCATGCGCAAGGAGATCCCGACGAGCTATCACCTCGCCGTGGTGCATGACGACGCGGCCCAGGGCGTCACCCATGTGGTGCGCGGGCGCGATCTCGAAGCTGCCACGGACCTGCATGTGCTGCTGCAATGCCTCCTCGGCCTGCCCACGCCGCTCTATCATCACCATGATCTGATCCGCGACGAGGCCGGCGAGAAACTCGCCAAGAGCCGCATCTCGACGCCGATCGCGCAGTTGCGCGAAGAGGGCGCGGATCCGGCGGCCTTGCGGGCGATGCTGGGATTCGAGGCTTGATCGGCGCCCTGCGCGCGGTACATGCAGAGCAGCATTGCAACGCTCCAGCCCGGCCCTGCCTCACGTGAACGCCTCGCTCCCCCCTCCCCGCTCCGAGAATCCCCGCGATGCGCGCCGCGCGCCGCTCTTCATCGGTTCGGAGGTCTATCGCGGCTCGAGCTATGGCGCGCATCACCCCCTGCGCATCCCGCGCGTCTCCAGCGTGATGGATCTCGGGCGCGCGCTCGGCTGGATCGGGCCGCAGAACTACGTCACCAGCCCGCGCGCCAAGCCGGCGGCGCTGACGCTGTGGCATACGCCCGATTATATCGCCGCGCTCCAGCGTGCCGAGGAGGATGGCGGTGTCGACGAAGAAACCCGCAAGCGCCACAATCTCGGTGTGACGGCGAATCCGGTCTTCCCGGAAGTGTATCGCCGGCCCGCGACCTCGGCAGGCGGAACGATGCTCGCAGCCGATCTCGTCCATGCGGGCGGGGTCGTGCACGTGCCCGCCGGCGGCACACATCACGCCTTTCCCGATTACGCCAACGGCTTTTGCTATTTCAACGATCCGGTGCTGTGCCTCCTGCGCCTGCGCCAGCTCGGTTTTCAGCGCGTGGCTTATGTCGATATCGACGCGCATCATTGCGACGGCGTTGCCCATGCTTTCGAGGGGGACCGCGACGCGCTCCTCATCTCCGTCCACGAGGAACGCCGCTGGCCGTTCACGGGCGCGCTCGACGAGGATGGCGGGGGCGCGCATTTCAACCTGCCCGTGCCGCGCGGCTTCAATGACAGCGAGATGCGCGCCGTCCTGCACGAGATGATCCTGCCGCGCCTCGCGGCCTTCGCGCCGCAGGCGATCGTGATGCAATGCGGCTCGGATGCGATCGAGGAAGATCCGCTCTCGCGGCTGGCCCTGTCCAACAATGCCCATCGCGAGGCGGTGGTCGCCGTGCGCGAGATGGCGCCGCGCATGGTGGTCACGGGGGGCGGAGGCTATAATCCGTGGTCGGTGGCGCGCTGCTGGACCGGGATCTGGGGCGCGCTCAACGGGTTGATCGCGCCAGAGCGGCTCCCGGAAGAAGCCGAGACGGTTTTGCGCGCGCTCGTCTGGCGCGGCGCGCCGCGCGTGGGGCGTGATCCGCCGGAACACTGGTTCACCACGCTCCACGATTCCCCGCGCGAGGGTGAGGTCCGCGAGGATATCCGCACGCGGCTTGCCGTTCTGGCGCAGCGCCACTCCCCTGAAGCGGGTCAGATCTCGGCGAAATCCGCGCGGGCATAGCCCTGGATATAAAGCAGCGCGGTCAGATCGGCATGGTCGATCCGCGCGCCGGCGGCTTCCGCGACGGAGGGTTTGGCGTGATAGGCGACGCCGAGCCCGGCTTCGCCGAGCATGGCGAGATCGTTCGCCCCGTCTCCCACCGCGAGGGTTTCCTCAATCGCCAGCCCGTGGCGCTCGCGCAATTCGATCAGTGCGGCGTATTTCGCCTCGCGCCCGACGATCGGCTCCTCCACCGTGCCGGCCAGTGTCTCGTCGGCGATGACGAGGCGGTTGGCGCGGTGTTCGTCGAAGCCGAGCTTGCCGGCGATGGCGCTGGTGAACACCGTAAAGCCTCCGGAGACGAGAGCACACCAGGCACCATTGGCGCGCATTGTCGCAATCAGCTCGCGTCCGCCGGGCGTCAGGTCGAGCCGCTTCTCCACGATCTCGTCGATCGTGCCGAGCGCCAGCCCCTTGAGCAACGCCACACGCTCACGCAATGCCGGCTCGAAGGGAAGCTCGCCGCGCATGGCGCGCTCGGTGATCGCCGCGACTTCGGGCTTGAGGCCGACATAATCGGCGAGCTCGTCGATGCATTCCTGCGCGATCATGGTGGAATCCATATCGGCCAGAAGCAGCTTCTTGCGCCGATGCGCCAAAGGCTGAACCACCACGTCCACCGGCGCCTCGCCGAGCGCCGCGATCAGCGCGTTGCGGTAATCGTGGATGAGGATGTCTTCGCCGAGCGGCGCCACATTGGGATCGTCGAGATCACCGGGATCGAAGGCGAGATCGGTGGCCACACCCTCGGCGAGCACCCGGATCTGCGGATCAGGCAGGGCCGCGCCCGCCGCCTCGATCATCGCGGCATCGAGAATCGGCGTGGCGGGATTGCAGATCAGGGTGGCGACGAAGGACATGCGCGAAGGGCTCCGGAAGGGATCAGGACGGGATCGGCGGGACTTGCGTGAGCTGTTTCGCAATTGCCGGAGGGTTTTTCAATAGCGTTGCGGAGAAACGCTGCGACGCCTCGTCGGCGGTGACCGCTTCGTAGCCGCTTGCACCGGCAGGCGCGAGTGGTTAAGTCTGACTGGTCGAACCAGGGAGCAGGCCGTGAGCCGCACGAACAGCAGAAATCTCCGCGCCACGGTTACCGTGTTGAGCGCCCTCGTCTTCGTCGCGACGCAGGTTCTGGGCGTGGCCGTTGCTGCCGGCTGGGCGATCGCCGGGATATTCGAACTCGGCGATACCATCGGATACGTGCTGATGGGCCTGTTCTCAGGGCTCGGTCTCTACATGCTGCACGGCTTCTGGAAGCAGGCTACCCGCATAGAGCCACTCAACAAGCCGGATTGAGGCCTCACTCCGCCGGCTGGGTCCGCGCGGCGCGGCGCTCCGGTGCGATGCGCGCGAAGTGCGGTCGCACGAAGAGAAAGTTCAGCGGTGTGTTGCGCACGATCCGCTCGACGACGAGGGGCGCCACCACGGCCACGATCAGCACGATCAGAGAGATCACCCCCACATCCTCGATGATACCCAGCCGCAAGAGAATCTCGCGCGTCACGGCCATGGGCAGGAAGAAGGCGAGATAGACGGCGATGGCGTGGCGTCCGGCATAATCGAGCGGGCGACCGAGCAGCGTGCCGGCGAGCAGTGCCGAGATCAGCACCATTGCCACCGCGCCGAGCGTTCCCGCGATCAGGCTGATGACTGGCAGCGTGGCGAGCGTGCCGGTCTCGGTCAGCCCCGACGGCGTGAGGGCCAGAAAGCCGTTCACGACCGCCCAGAGCACGAGCCCGGCCAGGGCCGCAGGTTTGTGGGCAAGCGCCCAATCAGCCAGTTTGAAGATTTGCGGGGCGAGCAGGTAGCCGGCGAGAAAGTAGACATAGCGCGCGGCGAATTCATCAACGAGGATCGCGCCCGTATGGATCGGTGCGATCTCCAGCAGCGCCGCACCGCCGAGCAGGGCCCAGACCGGCACGCCGCGCAGCAGTTTCGTCACCACCGAGAAGATCGCCAGCATGTAGACGAACCACAGCGTCGAGAATGGCTGAACCATGGACCAGGCCAGATGCTCGATGAGCCCCGTCACCGAACCGTCCGCGACATCGCCGAAACGGATGATGGACTGGATGACGAGCCAGAGCACATAGAAATAGAGGAAATGCAGCACCCGCTTGTCGGCGTAGCGACGCCAGTCGCGATCGATCACGCGCGCGAGAAACAGCCCCGAGATCAGGAAGAAATCCGGCATGCGGAACGGCGCGGCAAAGGCGACGACCGGGTGCAGGAAGCCTTCCGTCCCCATCCGGTCGCCGATACCGAGCACCACATGCATCATCACCACGAGGATGATGCACATGCCCTTGGCGGTATCGACCCAGGCCACACGATCCCCGTCACCGGAAGCGTGGAGCAGTGAAACGGGTCTGTCGGTATCCATGCGCATCGTCATCGCCATCCCTCACGGAATTCGTGCAGGCGCACGCCCTTGATCCGCGCGCCCGACAACGCGCAACGCTAGCGATGAAAGGTAAAGAAATGCATTGCCGGAATGGCGCGCGCCGCCCGCTCGCGCAAGCGTGATCACGCCATGGCGGTTCGGGCCACCATCAATCGAGCATTTCGTCGGGGTAGACGCCCCAGAGCTCTTCCTGGCGCAGGAAACCGATGATCTCGCCCTGTGGCTCTGCCACGACGGCCAACCGGCACCATTCGCCATCGCAGTCGCTGATACCGGCAACGACCCCGGGCTCGATCCGTGCAAGCACCCGTGACGCCGGCTCGGGCTGCTCCAGCAAGTCGACGACACGTTCCGCAGCGCGATCCCAGGGCGCAACGATGGCCGTGCGCCTGCCCGAGAGCAGCGAATGCCAGACCCAGCCGTCTTCGCCTTCGGGATCGCGGATGCGGCGCCAGTTCTCGAATTCCGCGATGATCTCGACCGGCAGGCCGGCGCGCTGATAAACCCAGCGGGTGCCGTGGTCGGTCGACGGCCCCTCACGCATGTTGACCTTGTCAGTCTTCAGGCTCACGTAGCGCGGCAGAGGCAAGCGCGTTTCCGGCCCGATACTCGCCTGGGCGTGCACGGCGGGCGCGGCGAAGAGGCTTGCGGAAACAAGGCAGGCTGCGGTGAGGCCGGCCATCAGCATGTGTCGCGGAGCCGGGCCCGCGCGCAGTCCTGCCGATATGCGGATGGCGAGACCGATGACGATGCTCTTCATGACGCCCTTTGTCCGAATCCGGAGCTGCTGCGCTGACGCGGATTTGTGTTTGGCCATAGCTCTGCTAGAGAAACGACGAAGCGGCAGGTGCGAGCGGCGCGCTTGCCGTGAGCCGCAAATCGGATAGTGGTGAATCCCGGTTAACAGCTGATGAATATCCGCCGCGCGATCGCGGCGCCACGGTGAGGACGAGGAAGCCATGCCTCAGAGAAAGAAACCGCATGTCGTCGTCACGCGCCGCCTGCCCGGCGCGATCGAAACGCGCATGCGCGAACTCTTCGACACCCGCCTCAATATCGACGATGCGCCGATGAGTCGCGAGGCGCTCACCGAGGCCGTGGGTCAGGCGGATGTGCTGGTGCCGACCCTGACCGACACGATCGACGCCGCGCTGATCGAGAAGGCCGGCCCGGCGCTCAGGCTGATCGCGAATTTCGGCACCGGCGTCGATCATATCGACGTCGAAGCAGCTCTGGCACGCGGTATCACCGTGACCAACACGCCCGGCGTCCTCACCGAGGATACCGCCGACATGACCATGGCGCTGATTCTCGCCGTGGCACGGCGCATCGCCGAGGGCGCGCGCGTCATTCCCGATGATGTCGAATGGGCCGGCTGGTCACCGACCTGGATGCTCGGCCATCGCATTACGGGAAAGCGGCTGGGGATCGTCGGAATGGGCCGAATCGGAACAGCCGTCGCGCGCCGGGCGAAGGCATTCGGTCTTTCGATCCATTATCACAACCGCCGCCGGGTCGCGCCGTCGCTCGAGGAAGAGCTCGATTCCACCTATTGGGATTCCCTCGACCAGATGCTGGCCCGCATGGATATCGTCTCGGTCAATTGCCCGCATACGCCTGCGACCTACCACCTGCTTTCGGCCCGCCATCTCAAGCTGATGAAGCCGGAGGCGATCATCGTGAACACCGCACGCGGCGAGATCATCGACGAAGGAGCCATGGTGCGTCAGATCGAGCAGGGCGCACTGGCCGGGGCGGGGCTCGACGTGTTCGAGCACGAACCCGCCGTCAATCCGCGTCTGGTCAAGCTCGCGCGGGCGGGCAAGGTGGTGCTCTTGCCGCATATGGGCTCGGCCACGGTCGAGGGGCGCATCGACATGGGGGAAAAGGTGATCGTCAACATCCGCACCTTCCATGACGGGCACCGCCCGCCCGACCGGGTGCTGCCCAGCATGCTCTGACAGCCGCAACTGATCAGGCATCGCGCAGGCCGCCAGCGCCTTTTCGATCCGTCCGACAACGAGTACCTCCATCATGCGCCACGGTTTCTGCAGCCCTGCTCCGGGGGCGTTTCGCCTGATACGCTGCGTCGCCGCTGCAGGGCTTCTCGCCTGGCTGATGCTCGTCCTGTCAGCCCCGGTCGTCATGGCGCAAACCGTGCCATCGCCTCTGAGCCCGCCCGGCACCACGAGCCCGCGTGCTTCGTTCGAGAATTTCCTGCGCAATACGGATGCCTTCATCGCATTACACCGTGCGAATGCCCCGGTGAACGAGCAGAACACGGTATTGCGCGCCGCTGTCGAAAGCTTCGATTTCGACGCGACGCCCTATGCCGCGTCGATCTCGAAGCAGATCGAGCGGGTTCTCATGACCCGCGAAATCCTCGCGCGCGCGCAAATGCCGGCGGCGTCGACGATCCCGGATGCGCAAGCCGTGGCGGCGAATGACATTGCCCACTGGACCGTACCGGGAACCGAACTGCGGATGGCGCGGATCGATGGCGGGGGCGATGCCGGTGCATTCAGGTTCGATGCACGCACCATCGTCGATCTGGAACTGGATTATCATCAGGTTCGGGACCTGCCGCGCCGCGATGGCCGCGCGGACGCCTTTGCGGAATATCTGCGCGATTCCGACCGGTCCGGCGCCACGGAGGATACCATCGCGACGCGGCTGGGGGGCGTTCGCATGACCAGCCCGCGCAACACGCTCGAGGCGTTCATGGCCAACATGAACGCCGCCTATGCGATCGCGATGGCTGCGCAGGCCGCACATGACGCCGATCCGCCAGCGATCACCCGGGAACAGGCACGAATCGCACAGGCGAAGGCCGACAATCACCTTCGCCAGGCCAGCTCGGTCTTCGATCTCTCTCAGGTTCCTGCCGTTCTGCGCCGGGATACCGGGATCGAAGCGGCACTGTTGCTGAAGGAGGTCCTCGACCGCATGCCTCTGCCGCGGATCGATACGATACCCAACGCCGTCGATCTGGCCGATCTCGAACCGGATCAGGCCTATCGCTGGCGCTTGCCGGGTACCGCAATCGAGATCGAGCGGATGCAGACGGGGCCCGATGCCGGCAATTTCCTGTTCGACGCCAATTCGGTTGCGCTTCTGCCGGCGAATTACGAGGCGCTGAAGGATCTGCCCTATCGCGCGGAGGAAAGTCTGGCCCTGTCGGACTTTCATGCCGCGCAGGTCACGCCGGGTTTCTACGAATTCTACGCCTCCACGCCCGGCTATCTCGTGCCCAGCGCACATATCCTCGGTGAAGTGGTCGAGCGCCTGCCCGAATGGCTCTTCATCGTGATCAGTGGCCAGACCCTGTGGCAATGGGCGGGCCTCATCCTGACGCTCGGCGCCCTGGCCATGGCCTGCTGGGGCGTCTTCAGGGTAACCGATGCTCTGGCGCGCCGCTTTGCGTGGCCGCCCTTCGCCTGGCTGGCGATATCCGCACCGCTCGTATCAGCCTATTTCGTGCGAATGGCTGCCCTGTTTCTCGATGTCGATATCAACTTCACGGGAATGGCGTTGCGCTACCTGCTGTTTGCGGCGGGTATTCTGGAGCTCGCCTTCTACGTATGGGCCGTCTGGCGTTTGTTTCGCGCCATCGGCACGACGATTCTCGCCTCACCTGCCATGTCCGGGCGCGGCTTCGATGCCAGCCTCGTGCGGCTTTTGTCCGGCATCCTGGCCGTTGCGACGAGCGTTGGCGTGGCCGCTTTCGGCCTGCAGAATCTCGGTGTCGATATCGTGCCGCTCCTGGCCGGTATCGGTGTGGGTGGTCTGGCCGTCGCGCTCGCCATCCGGCCGACGCTGGAAAACCTGATCGGCGGACTGATTCTCTTCTCCGACAAGCCCGTCCGGGTCGGCGATTTCTGCACGTTCGGCGGCATGAGCGGCACCGTCGAAGATGTCGGAATCCGCTCCACCCAGATCCGCGCGATGGACCGGACACTCATCGCCGTTCCCAATGCCAAATTCGTGGATATGGAAATCATCAACTGGGCGCGCTGCGACAAGATGCTGATCAGCAGTGTCCTGGGGCTGCGCTACGAGACCAGCGATGATCAGTTGCGCTTTGTCCTGGTCAGGATTCGCGAAATGCTGCACGCCCATCCCAGGATCGACAACGACACGATCCGGGTCCGTTTCTCCGATTACGGGCCGTCCTCGCTCGATATCAGCCTGCGGGTCTATGCCCTGACACGGGACTGGAACGAGTTCCACGCGATCAAGGAAGACGTGTTTTTGCGCATCAAGCAGATCGTCGAGGGTTCCGGCACGCGCTTCGCCATCCCGTCACAGACCCTCTACATGACGAGAGATGGCGGGCTCGATGCGGAACGCGCCGCTCAAGCGGATGCGGAGGTCGCCCGCTGGCGCGAGACCGGCACCCTGCCGTTCCCGCGCCTCACGCCCGCACGCATGCGCGAACTCGAGGACACGCTTGCCTACCCGCCGGAAGGCTCATCCGAATGGGCGCAGGCCCGGGCCAGGGAAGGCCAGACGGCCGAGCCGCTCTCTACGCCGGAAACCGACACGGCTGAGAGCGGCGACCGAAAAGCATAAGCCCCCACGCTCCACAAAAGAAATGCAATCGCCGGCTCGTGCGGGCCCTGCCGCTCAAGCCAGCGAGCGCGCTTCCTTCGCCAGAGCCGCCTGGGCTGCGGCGAGGCGTGCGATCGGCACCCGATAGGGAGAGCAGGAGACGTAGTCGAGCCGCTGCTTTTCGCAGAAGGCGATCGAAGCCGGGTCGCCGCCATGCTCGCCGCAGATGCCGAGCTTGATGTCGGGCCGCGTCGCGCGTCCGCGCTCGGCGGCGAGCGCCACGAGTTCGCCCACACCGTCCTGGTCGATCGTGACAAAAGGATCGTGCTCCAGAAGCCCCTGCTGCACGTAAGTCCCCAGGAAGGAGGCGGCGTCATCGCGCGAAATCCCGAGCGTCGTCTGGGTGAGATCATTGGTGCCGAAGGAGAAGAACTCCGCCGAGGCAGCAATCTCGCCGGCACGCAGGGCCGCGCGGGGCAATTCGATCATGGTGCCGATCTGGTAGTCGATCCGCTCGCCGCTCTCGCCCATCACCGCTTCGGCGACGGCCTCGATTCGCGCCTTCACCGTATCGAGCTCGGGCTGCGACATCACAAGCGGGATCATCACCTCGGGCGAGACCTTCGCGCCGGTCTCCTTGCCGGCGGCGATGGCCGCCTCGAAAATGGCGCGGGCCTGCATCTCGGCGATCTCGGGATAGGCCACCGCCAGACGCACGCCCCTGAAGCCGAGCATCGGATTGACTTCATGCAACTCCGCCGCGCGACGACGGATCTTCTCCGGCGACACATCGAGGGAGCGGGCGACGTCGTTGATCTCGGCATCGCCATGCGGCAGGAATTCATGCAGCGGCGGGTCGAGCAGGCGGATCGTCACCGGCAGACCGCTCATGATGGCGAACAGCCGGGTGAAATCGTCGCGCTGCATGGGCAGGAGCTTGGCCAGAGCCGCACGGCGACCATGCTCGTCGTCGGACAGAATCATCTCGCGCATGGCGATGATGCGCTCGGCATCGAAGAACATGTGCTCGGTGCGGCACAGGCCGATCCCCTCCGCCCCGAAATTGCGGGCCATCTGCGCATCGCGCTCGGTCTCGGCATTGGCGCGCACCTTGAGCCGGCGCAGATTGTCGGCCCAGCCCATCAGCTTGCCGAAATCACCCGAGAGCTCCGGCTGCAACATGGCGATCTCGCCGGCGAGCACCTGGCCGTTGCCGCCATCAAGGGTGATGACCTCGCCCTCTTTGAACACGCGCCCCATCACGGTCATGGTCGCGGCCTTGTAATCGACGCGGATGGAGCCGGCGCCCGAGACGCAGGGCTTGCCCATGCCGCGCGCGACCACGGCCGCATGCGAGGTCATGCCGCCGCGCGTGGTGAGAATGCCCTCTGCCGCGTGCATGCCGTGAATATCCTCCGGCGAGGTCTCCACGCGCACGAGGATGACCTTGCGCCCGGCCTTCTTCGCCGCCTCGGCGGCGTCCGAGGAGAACACGATCGCCCCGCTCGCGGCACCGGGTGAGGCCGGCAGGCCGGTGGCGATGATGTCACGCTCGGCCGCGGGGTCGATCATCGGATGCAGGAGTTGGTCGAGCGCCTGCGGCTCGACCCGGGTGACAGCTTCCTCCTCTGCGATCACGCCCTCATCCACGAGGTCACAGGCAATCCTGAGGGCGGCGCGGGCGGTGCGCTTGCCGTTGCGGGTCTGGAGCATCCACAACTTGCCCTTCTCGACGGTGAATTCGAGATCCTGCATGTCGCGGTAATGGGTCTCCAGCACGCCGTAGATGCGCACGAGCTCGGCGAAGGCCTCGGGCATCGCCTTTTCCATCGAGGGCTTGTCGGAGTTCGAGGCCGCGCGCGCGGCTTCGGTGATATCCTGCGGCGTGCGGATGCCCGCCACCACGTCCTCGCCCTGTGCGTTGATCAGGAACTCGCCATAGAGCGCCTTCTCGCCGGTAGAGGGGTTGCGGGTGAAGGCGACACCGGTGGCGGAGGTTTCGCCCATATTGCCGAAGACCATGGCCTGGACATTGACCGCCGTCCCCCATTCGGCCGGGATCGCATTCAGTTCGCGGTACTTGATCGCGCGCGGCGTCATCCATGAGCCGAATACCGCGCCGATGGCGCCCCAGAGCTGCTCCTGCGGATCCTGCGGGAAGGGCGCGCCGCGCTCCTTGTCGACAATGCGCTTGAAGGTCTCGATCAGCGCCTGCCAGTCCTGCGCGGAGAGCTCGGTATCGAGATGGTAATCCTTGCGCTCCTTGTAATCCTCGAGCGCCTCCTCGAACAGGTGATGCTCGACGCCGAGCACGACCGAGGAATACATGGTGATGAAGCGGCGATAGGAATCCCAGGCGAAGCGCTCGTCCTGCGCGTCAGTGGCGAGCGCGCGCACGGTCTCGTCATTGAGGCCGAGATTGAGCACCGTATCCATCATGCCCGGCATCGAGGCACGCGCGCCCGAGCGCACGGAGACGAGCAGCGGCGCCTTGCCGTCGCCGAAGCCGCGCCCCGTGATGCGTCCGACTTCCGCGAGCGCCGCATTCACCGCATCGGTGAGACCGTCGGGATAGCTTTCGCCGTTCTTGTAATAATGCGTGCAGACTTCCGTCGTGATCGTGAAACCGGGCGGTACTGGCAGGCCGAGATTGGCCATTTCGGCCAGATTGGCGCCCTTGCCGCCGAGCAGGTTGCGCATGTCGGATGCACCTTCGGCCTTGCCGTCGCCGAAGGAATAAACCCATTTCGTCATCACGGACCCCTGTTGCCTGAGCGCGCGGATGCTCAAAATCCGCGCGCGCTAGGCATAGCCTCTGGCGGCAGATTTGAAAACAGGGCGCTTACGGATAGCCGGGAAACAATGACGCTGCAGCAGCAACGGGGTTTCACCGCGCGAAGAGCGGATTCACCGGACCGGCGGCTGCCGGCACGGGGCTGTTGACGGGATGGGCGGATGCGAAAGGCGTATCGGTGAAAAAGGGATTTGCGCTTTCCGGATGGCTTTTCCCGACCAGCCCAGCTGCCCGCTCCCGGTCCCGTGCCTCGTTTTCGTCACTCACACGCTGCGAGACGCCGGCGACAGGCATGCGGTGATCGGCGGTGCGCACGGGGGCGAACTGTCCGGCAGGCATCATGGCAATGGTCTGCGCCTGCATCGGAATCGGCAAGGTCGGCATGACCTGCGGGCGGGCGCGCCGGTCGAAATCGGCAAGCAGGTCGACATTCCCGGCCTGCGCTGCCGCAGCCGGTGCGGTGGGCGCGGGCGCGGACGTACCGGTCGGCTCGGCTGCCGGCTGTGTCTGCGATGCCGACTCGGAATCATCGCGGACGAGGCCCGGCACCGGTGTCACGGCGAAGGGACGGCCATCGAGCTGGCCGGTGCGCATGAAAGCCGCGATCCGCGCCGCGATTTCCGGCGGCGCCGCGCTGTTGAGCCGGTATTGCGGTGCGCGCGCCGTCTCGCCATCGCGCCATGCGTCATCCCCGGCGGCTTCGACACGCTGGTTTTCCCCGATCGCGCGCACCGGTTTATGGATCAGATCGCTGCGACCGGACAGACCCTCTGCGACGAGAGAACTGCCGGGCGGTGGTGTCGGCAGTTGCGGCAGCAATTCGCGGGGTATCGGCGGGCCGATCGGCTCGGGAAGCGGTCGCGCCGTCCTCGCGGTGACTGCGCCGGGCGCGTCATTGCGCGCGGGCGCCATTGCGGGTGCTGCCGCTTGCAGAGCCGCTTCCGGGGCGCCTTGCGGCGTTGCTTGAGGACCGGCTTGAGGACCGGCTTGCGGATTGGCTTGCGGATTGGCTTGCGGAAACCCGGGCGCCTGCGCCTGACTCGCCGGCGTGTTCTGTCCGCGCCGCGCCGTCTGGGCGTTTGCACGGTCACGCGGATCAGCTGGTGCGATCCGCGCGCGGATGCTCTCGTCCGGCACCGGCACGCCGCCATTGCGGCGCTGGTCGTTCTGCCCGCCCGTCTCCGTCTGGGTGCGGGTCTGAAGGCCATTGATATTCGAGGCGCGCACGGTTTCCTGAAAATCACGACGCGCACGTTCCAACGCCTTGTCGCCGATCTGGTCGACAGGGGTATTGAGACGGGCCGTGATCGGCACGACAGCCACGCGGGCACTCCTTGCTGTTGCTGCGCCCTGCCATGCGGGCAGGGCGCGTGATGCGTCAGACGTCCGCCAAAGCGTGAGCCGGCGGATCGATTAACTTAAGATTGTAATCAAAAACGCGGCTTTGCATACCCTACGTAGCGTCACCTGCAACGATTTTGCCGAGGATGGTTAACCCGAGGCGCATCCGGCGTGCATGGCGCCGCCACGTGCGCGTCACTGCGCATCCGCCCGGCGCGATGACGGATAGGCGCGCGCCCTTCGCTGTCGCATAATGCAAAGCCAGACCGGAGGAAACCATGGCCAAAACCGATAAAGTCATCATCACCTGCGCCGTGACCGGCGCGATTCACACACCGTCCATGTCGCCGCATCTGCCGGTGACGCCGCAGGAGATCGCGGAAGCGGCGATCGGTGCGGCGGAGGCCGGCGCTGCTATCGTGCATCTGCATGCGCGCAATCCCGAGACCGGCCAGCCGGACCAGTCGCCGGAAGCTTTCCTGCCCTTTCTGCAGGTGATCAAGCAGCGTTCCGATTGCGTGATCAACCTTACCACCGGCGGCTCGCCGACCATGCTCGCGGAGGAGCGTCTGCGCCCCGCCGCGACGCTCGCGCCGGAAGTCGCCTCGCTCAATATGGGCACGATGAATTTCGGGCTCTATCCGATGCTGGAGCGCTTCAAGGAGTTCAAGCACGATTGGGAGCGGCCCTATCTGGAAGGTTCGCGGGATCGCATCTTCCGCAACACCTTCGCCGATATCGAGACGATCCTCGCCACCTGTGACGGCAACGGCACGCGGTTCGAATTCGAATGCTACGATATCGGCCATCTCTACACGCTGGCCCATTTCCTCGATCGCGGCCTCGTCAAGCCGCCGCTCTTCGTGCAGAGCGTGTTCGGGATTCTCGGCGGGATCGGCCCGCATCCCGAGGATGTCGCCCATATGAAGCGCACCGCCGACCGGCTGTTCGGATCGAATTACAAATGGTCCGTGCTGGGTGCGGGGCGCAACCAGATGCCGATCGCGGCGATGTCGGCGGCGATGGGGGCGAATGTGCGCGTCGGGCTCGAAGACAGCCTCTGGATCCGCCCGCGCCAGCTCGCCGAGAGCAACGCCCAGCAGGTCAGGCAGGTGCGCGGCATCATCGAGAATCTCGGCCTCGAGATCGCGACGCCCGACGAAGCGCGTTCCATGCTCGCCCTGAAGGGCGGCGATGCGGTGAATTTCTGACGCACAAGGCGCCGGCGCGCCTCGGCGCCGGTGCCGCTTTCGCACAGCGTCTCAGGTCAGGATGGCATAGACGAACCGCGCGCAGACGATGGCGAGGAAGATGCCAAAGGCGACCTCCAGCTTGCGCTTGGGCCATGCATGGGCGAGATTGACGCCGATCTGCGCGGTGAGCAGGGTCGTTGGCACGACCAGGATCAGCCCGAGCAGCGAGACGAAACCGATCGCATCCGGCGGCAGGCCCTCGCGGCCCCAGCCGGCATAGATGTAGCCGAGCGCTCCGGGCACCGAGATCAGCACGCCGAGCCCGGCTGAGGTCGCCACCGCCTGGTGGATGCCGCGATTGTGCAGCGTCATGATGATGTTCGAAATCTGCCCGCCGCCGATCCCCATCAGCGCCGAGAGCAGGCCGATGAGCCCGCCATAGGCACGCAGGGCCAGCCCCTTGGGCAGATCCATGGCGACGCGCCATTTTTCATTGCCAAAGAGCAGCTTGATGGAATTCACCCCGGCCACCAGGATGAAGACCAGCATGAACACCCAGGGGTCGGCATAGCGCGCGATCAGGCTGCCCGCAACGACGCCCAGCACCACCGGCACCGCCCAGGCGCGCAGCACGCTCATATCCACCGCGCCCTTGAGGTAATGCCCGCGAAACGAGCGGATCGAGGTGGGGATGATGATGGCGAGCGAGGTGCCGACCGCGAGCGGCATGCGCACCTCGTCATCGATGCCCAGAATGCCGAAAACCTCGAACAGGATCGGCACGATCACCGCCCCGCCACCGACGCCGAAGAGCCCGGCCAGTACCCCCGTCAGCGCCCCGGCGGCAAGAAGCGCCACGGCGAGCATGGCGAGATCGGCAATCGGCAAACCGTTCATCATGGAAAGACCATCCGCAGAATGTTGTCTGGCGCTCTGTGCGCTTTTTCACGCGACGAGGCAAGCGCAGGACGGGCCAGAGCGACTTGGCGGTTTTGCAAGTGCTTGGCGGTTTTGCAAGTGCTTGGCGGTTCTTCAGGTGTTTGGCGGTTTTGCAAGTGAGGGAGATCGGGCGTGGCGTGGATTCATACGATCGGTCAATTCTTGCGGTATGGACCGATCAGGCACGACGCCCGGACCCCAGCAATTGGTGGCTCGGCATCAAGTTATCCGGGCGATCTTTGCGCCAGCCCATTGGCGTCACCTGACCAGCAAATCAATTCTATATGATGTAAAATTGATTATATAACTAAAAATTATGATTGATATATTTTAATTATAAAGATATAGGGTTCAGCTTTCTATTCTGATTTTTATGCACCCCGTTAATTCAAGCATTGCCCGGAGTTGCGAGCATGGTGAGTATCAGCCCGCTGTTTTCCCATACGTCTTCCCAGATGAATGGCTCACCTGACGCCGCACCTTTCGCCCTGTCGAAAGGGATCGGCTCCGGCGCCATCATGCCCACGGCGGCGATGCCCGGTGGCGGCGATGTCCTCGCGTTCGTTCCCTCGCCGGTACCGGGCACCGAGAGCACTGTTCTGGAAATCCTGTCCCGAACCCTCCCCGGCGCCGCTGGCCATTTGCTCTCCGGTATCCTGTCGAAAATCTCGCCGGTTCTGTTCGTCCTCAATACACGTGATACTGCAGATACCACACAGATGCTGGCCCTCGTCCGCCGTCTGGAGGCGGCAGGGATCGACCCGCGCGAAGTCGCCTTCGGCTTACTGCCCAATGGCAACCTCGGCATCTATGATCGCAATGACGACAGCGAATTCCCCCATCTGGTCGCCTTTATCGACCAGGGGACCGGTGAGGTCGTAACGCAGAGATCCGTCGAACAGCCCGCGCTGGTCCCGGATGGCTTCAATCCGTTTCCGCCGATCGGCCCGAGCGATCTGCCGCCGAGAGATCCACCGCTGCGGATACCGCCGATCGACCCCAATACCGAGATCGAGGAATCGGAAACGCCGGATGATGTGACCGCACCGGAGACACAATTCCTGCCGGACGAGGTTCCGGTCACCGACCCGAACGTGCTGTCGCCCGAGGCGCAAGAAAGAATCGATGACCTCAATGCACAGCGCCATGCGCTGAAGGAGCGCCTCGCGAATATCCAGGATCAGGTCGATCGCCTCGGTGACGAAGTCGCACAAATGGAAGCTGCGCAGCGCAGGATCGCCGAACAGGGCCGCTTGCGCCAGGAGAGCCGGAATATCATGACCGGTCTGGAGCGCGAGATCAGCGGTGGCAGTGTCAACTCCCTGATCGGCGGGCCCCTCACAGACCCGCAGCATATCGAGGCCCTCGCAGAAGCCATGTTCGCGAGAGCCGCCGCGTTCGAGGCTGAGGGCGCGTATGAAAAGGCACTCGCACTCATCGAAGCCTTCCTTGACCGCTACGAAGCCCACGCCTCCGACATTCCAGGCTCGACACCGCTGCTCGGAGGCGCGTCGCAGCGTGGATTCGAAAGGTACTTCCATCGTATCGAGGAAGAGTTGAGGGAAGCAATCAGGCGCAGCCTTGGTCACTCGAGTTTCACCGATGGGACTGATCCGATCGAGGAAGTGATCGAGAAGCACGGAATTTCAGCGCAGATCATGCTGCATGCTCTCGCTGCCGCGATGGCTCCGGAGGAGATCGCCAGCCTTCCGGACGGGATCCTTTCCGCACCCTCGACGGCGATTGCCAACGAAATGCGCAAACTGCACCCCAAGATGGCTGCAGGTCTCGTAGCCGCCCTTGGCGACCGGCTGGCGAATTTGCCGCAAATTTATCGGATCGCCCTCGCCGCTTCGCTTTCCGAAGGCGACAAGAACGACCCCGTGATCGCGCGAGCCATCGAAATGCTCGAAGCCGTCGCGTCGGGGGGCGAACTCCCGCCGGAACTGAACCCTCTCTCGCGCGATGCCGAGACATTTGTCTCCGAACAGATCGCCGCAGGCAAGCTCACGCTTGAGCAATTCTATGAGCTCAGCGCATTGAACCCACACCTCCACCCGATCGTCCTCATTCATCGAATCATGAAGATGAATCGCGGGGAAGAGGTGGAGGATTTGCGCCTTTCCGAGAGTGATGCCATCCCTGAAATCGATCGCTCAGCGGATATCCTGCCACCGGCAAACATGGTGCATTCATGGGCGGATATCAGAGCCGTTTTGGGTAGCTTCGGGATGTATCTTGCTGATACGAGCGAACTCTCGGAGGAATTCAACCTCGCGCAACATTCCGAAGCGGAAATGTGCGAAATCATCAATGCGGCAATCCCCTATCTCCGTCTCATCGCGGAGAAGTTTCCCGGCGCGTTGAACGGCCTCTCCATTTCTGTTCACGCCCCGAACCCTCCTCCCGCATACCCGGGAGACACGGGGCCGCTACTGGGCATGGGAGATACAGAATCGGGCACAATCTTCCTTTCCACAATGCTGGATTACTTCCAGCGCTTCGCAGAGCGCGATTTCGATGGGGCAACGAAATTCATGCTCACACTCTTTCACGAAATCGGGCACGCCTTTCAAGCCAAAGCGCCGGATGAAGCGCGAGACTTCACTCGCAATCTGAGCCCGGTTCTCGAAATTTACGGCGGAGCAAGCTCAAATGCAGGTGAAGATGCCATGTCGATGGACGAGGCACTGGAAAAACTGTTCCCGAACGCGCCACCAGCAGAACGGCGCAGCCTACTCTTCGAAGAATACGAGGTCCGGATAGAAGATGTTGAGCGCATGGCCCTGGAACAGGCAGGAGAAACAATAGTGGACCCCGAATATTATGATGGAACTCTGCATGTTTACCGAACTTTACCCGCCGACGTCACTGATATAGCAGGAATGACGACATCAGGATACGCTCGCACAGATGGTAACGAGGCGTTTGCAGAGCAATTTGCGCATCATCTTGCTGATAGAGGCTACCTGAATTATCCGGATACATTTCTGCCACATCATACCGAGCGAGCCCGAGCTCCGATGCCACCCAATCTGGAACATCTGATGCTGCGCACACTATTCGCGGTTCAAAACAGGGATGGTCCCGTGAGCGATAAACGCTATCCCGAATTTCTTGGAAACGACAACTAAAGCACCTGTTTGTTACGTGAGTTGCGTCAGACGCAAACCGCACATGCCTGGATTCAAAAACGAATACCGATCCCCTCAATCCGCCACGCCCTGCCGGTCGCGCATGCTCATCAGCGTGGCGGTGAGGCGGGCGGCGTGTGTGCGGGTGGCGCCTTCCTCGCAAAACACATCCGCCTCGGCGATGGTCAGGCTGCGGCCCGCCTTGATCACGCGACCCTGCGCGATCAGGCGCTCGCCCCGTGCGGGGGCGAGCAGGTTGATCTTGAACTCGGCGGTGAGCACCCCCGCACCCGCCGGCATCAGCGTCAGTCCGGCATAGCCGGCGGCGGAATCGGCAATGGTCGCGACGACGCCCGCATGCACGAAACCGTGCTGCTGAAGAATATGATCGGCAAATGGCAGCGTGATCCCGACCTCGCCCGGCGCGATGCGCGTCAGCGAAGCGCCGAGCGTCGTCATGATGCTCTGGCGGGCGAAGCTCACACGCACGCGGCTCTCGAAACCGGCATCGGCGGGGGCGAAGCTCACGCCGCATCCTCCCGCTCGCGCCGCGCCATCGCCTCGCGCACATGAGCGACCGCCGCACGCAGGGTATCGAGCCCGGCATCGGGGGCGACCGCATGGGTGGAGAGATGGCGGCGATAGAGCCGTGCGCCGGGCTTGCCGGCGAAAAGCCCGAGCATGTGGCGCGTGATCGAGGCGAGCCGCACGCCGGTTTCGCGCTGGTGGGCGATATAGGCCTCGAAGGCTTCGATCGCCGCGAACGCATCCGCGACCGGCGGCTCGGCTTCACCGAAGATCTCCGTATCCACGCGCAACAGCAGCTCCGGATCCTGATAGGCGGCACGGCCCAGCATGATGCCGTCGAGCGTCACGCCGTCACGCGCGACAAGCAGCGCACGCGCCGTGTCGATATCGCGGATACCGCCGTTTATGCTGACCGGCAGATCGGGATTGGCCGCCTTCAGCGCGAAGACGCGGTCGTAATCGAGCGGCGGGACATCGCGGTTTTCCTTGGGCGAGAGTCCCTGCAGCCAGGCCTTGCGGGCATGCACGACGACCTCGTCGACGCCCGCTTGCCGGCAGGCAAGGGTGAGCGCGTCCAGCGCCTGGCCCGGATCCTGATCATCGACGCCGATGCGGCACTTGACCGTGACGGGCAGCGACACCGCCGCCTTCATCGCCGCCACACAATCCCCCACCAGCGCCGGCTCGCGCATCAGGCAGGCGCCGAAACGCCCGTCCTGCACCCGATCAGAGGGGCAGCCCACATTCAGATTGACCGCATCATAGCCGTAATCCGCGCAGATTCGTGCGGCCTTCGCGAGTTCCGCCGGATCCGACCCGCCGAGCTGCACGGCGACGGGCTGCTCGGCCTGCGAGAAACCAAGCAGCCGCTCGCGCGGCCCGTGGATCACCGCCCCGGTCGTCACCATCTCGGTATAGAGCAAGGCGCGTCGCGACAGCACCCGGTGGAACGCGCGGCAATGCCGGTCCGTCCAGTCCATCATGGGGGCGACTGCGAACTTCGACCCGTAACAGGCGGGGTAACGCTGCATCTCGAACTCTTGTCCTTCAAGCCGTTGCTCACAAAGGCCCGCCTATTGGAAGAAGGTACCACATCGTGTGGTACTGCAGGCAGGATGTTGTACCAATGGCCTCAATCACCAGCCGGAGACGCTCCAACGGCTCCACCGCGCATATGGCGCAGATCACCATCAAGCGCAACGGCAAGATCATTCACGGCGAGAACAAGGCACTCAGCCGCAAGCAGGCGGCTTATGCATGGGCACACGAGCGAGCGGAATCATTGAAAGTGCCCGGTGCGCTGGATCAGCAGAGATGGCCGCGCTCTACGGGGCCCCAGGAATGCACCCTTCCAGCCCGGCGGGCAGCACCAGCCACGCGCCGGCTGCGTAGAGACGCTGCGTCAGATCGGGCGTATCGCTGCGCAAGGTCAGCAAAATCGGCGAAACAGACGTCACGGCGGCATCGGGAAGGCTCGCGAGAAGATCGGCGGGCGGGAACGGCACGAAAACGGCCGGCGCCTCGCCACCGAAACGCAGAACGAGCGCAAGCACCGCGATCCAGCAGACGGCCAGAACCGGCACGGCCAGGACAAACCGCCTCGAAAGCACGCGTAATTCGCCTTTATGCGCTGCCATGCGGGAGAGGGAGCGTGTGCTGCATCACCCGCGCGCATGGCCGGATGCCGCGTGTGGCGGGGAAGGCTCATACCAAACCGCATTGAAATTGACTCGGGGGATTCCCTCCGAGGCGCAAATCAGATTCAAGGTGGCGAACGGAGGAGTTCGCCATGGCTGCTTTGCCCTTGCGGGATGATTTTGACGCGGAACGCTGCCGTGCGGCGGCGCGGCGCTCGAAGGATGGGGCGCAAACGCGCCGGCTTCTGTCTATCGCGGCTATCTATGAGGGATCGAGCCGGGCGGAGGCGGCCCGGCTCGGCGGCGTGACGGCGCAGATCGTCCGCGACTGGGTTGAGCGGTTCAACCGAGAGGGACCGGAGGGGCTCGTCGACCGCAAGGCGCCGGGCAAGGCTCCTCTGCTCGGCCCCGATCATCTGGCGGCCCTGGCACGGCGGGTGGACGAAGGACCGATCCCGTCCGTCCATGGCGTGGTGCGCTGGCGGATCGTCGATCTCGCGCAATGGCTCTACGAGGAGTTCCGCATCGCAGCGAGCGAAGACACGGTGAGCCGGGCCCTGCGCAAGATGGGCTATCGCAAGCTCTCGGCGAGGCCGCGCCATCATGCGCAGGACACGCATACCATCGAGGATTTTAAAAAAGTTTCCCCGCCCGCCTGGACGAAATCGCCGCCCACCAGAGCCTCGCGCCCGATGACATAGAGGTCTGGTTCGCCGACGAGGCCCGCATCGGCCAGAAGAACAAGATCACCCGACGCTGGGCCAAGCGCGGAACCCGCCCCTCGGCGCCGCACGATCAGCGCACCGCCTCGACCTACATCTTCGGGGCGATCTGCCCGCAGGAGGGAAAAGGGGCGGCTCTCGTCCTGCCGCGCTGCGACACAAAAGCCATGAACCTTCATCTCGTGGAGATCGCCGCCGCAGTCGCCCCGGGCAAACACGCCATCCTCATTCTCGATCAGGCCGGATGGCACATGGCCAAAGGCCTCGAGATCCCGCAAAACATCACCCTCCTGCCGCTGCCGCCAAAATCGCCCGAGTTGAATCCGGTCGAAAACCTCTGGCAGTTCATGCGCGACAATCTCCTCTCCAACCGAGTCTTCGCCTCCTATGACCAACTCCTCGACCTGTGCTGCCAGGCCTGGAACGCCATCATCGACCAGCCATGGCGCATCATGGCCATCGGGCTGCGAGACTGGGCTCATCGGTTCTGATCATTGCGGGTTGGTATCACCCTCCATGAAGGCCGCGCCAGAACTCCCTTCTCCTCGGTGGAGAGGAGTTGGGGGTGAGGGGCGCATCAAAATGGAGCGCAGTGCGTGATGAAGCGTACACCCGCCATCGACGCTGGAGAATCATCGCGCCCTCCCCTCACCCCCGGCCCCTCTCCTCGGAGGGAGAGGGGAGAAGGCGCGCCTATTCCCGACGCGTTGGCTGCTCGTCATCCGCGCTGTCGCGGCTGCGGTTGCGCAGGCGCTCGACGGCGTTGCGGATCGTGCGCAGGTGGGTGTGGATGGTGGCGGCGAGGGTGCGCAGGGCGCTGCGGGCATCGCGGTCCTGGATGTCGGCGAGCGCCATGTCGAGGGCGATGAACAGGGCGCGCAGATGGCCGAGATCGTCGGTGATGTCGAGCAGCGCGATCTGCGATTCGTCCGGGAGCGCGGGCCGGGATGCGGGCGCGGATGCGGCGGGCGATGCGGCGCAATACGCTTCGAGCAAAGCCTTCATCTGCGCGATTTCGGCGGGCGAGCGACGAACCCCGTTTTTGGTGAAGACGCGCGCGAGCCAGGCGGCGTCTGCCGGGCTCAGGCCGTGGTTTTCTTCAGGGTTTGAAGAAGGGCTGTTGCCGGTAAAGGGGTTCATGCCAGCCCCCTTTCGCCTGCCGGGACCGTGACGCTTGCATGAATCACACCCGGACATACCGAGATCACTTCCGCCACGCGGGCGGTTTTGGTATCGCTGATTGCAGCCATTGGAAAACTTATCCTTTTCTGATGGTCAGAGCCGGGTGAGAGGGTGCCTCCTCTCGCTCGGCTTGCAATCAATTATAGGTTATTTGGAACGTATGTGCAACATGGGTTGTGGGGGAAATTGGGGTTGGGGTTGCGAGGGAGAGCGCGATGCACAAGCTGCAAATCATCAGCATCGGCGAACCAGCCGGCGTGATCCTCCCGGAGGAGGTCATGGCGCGCCTCGGAGCCAGCGAGGGCGACACGATTTGCCTCACCGAAGCGGGAGGTGGGGGCTACCGTTTGACGATGTGGAGCGCGGAGTTTGAGGGGCAGATGAGGGTTGCGGAGGGGATTATGGAGGAGGATTGGGAGAATTTGAGGGGGATGGGGGAGTGAGATGATCATACGGCGCCGGAGCGCTTTCGCATCTCCCGGCGACCGTGCTTTCCTTGCAACATCACGCGGATGTCGCGCTTTTACCCGTACCCTCGGCTTGCCAAAAACACCCAATTCGTAGATTGGCGCTGCTCTTAGATTGCCAAAAAACCTCTTGATTCTGGATGGACTTGAGCATCAATATGTGGAAAAGAGCCCGTAAGTTGGCGTGCCATGTTTAGAGAGGGGATTCGGCGTGGCTTTGCGTAAAACAGAGGCCCAAGCAAAACTGATTAAGCCTGCAGCGGTAATCGTACAACAGGGAAAAATTCTCGATTACATTGACGGCACTACACAGCGGAACGAAACTCCAGAAGAGTACGTGCGACAGGAAATTGCCAAATCCCTTGTCCGCGAGTATGGATACGAAAAAGCTGAAATATCTGTAGAATTTACCCTTCGATTAGGTTCGCGCAAGCCGCGCGCTGATCTTGCCATATTTGATGAAGGCGACGCGCATGTTCAGGATCGAGCGCGAACAGTTGTCGAATGCAAGTCGCAAAAAGTCAAATCAACTGACCGAAAGGAAGGGGTCGCGCAGCTTCATAGCTATATGTCCGCATGCCCCAATGTTATCTATGGCATGTGGACGAATGGTTTGGAGCGTTTCTGTTACAGGCGCGTTGATACGAATGGAAAGATCGTATTTGAGGAAATACCGGACCTGCCCGGAAAGGGGCGAACAGAGGATGAAGTAGAACGCCCACGGTTCGATCAACTTAAGGCCGCTTCGTCTGATGCCCTTCTTTTTGCCTTCCGCCGTTGTCACAATTATATCGCAGGGAACCAAGGACTACAAAAACCAGAAGCGTTTTGGGAATTGCTGAAGATAATTTTCTGCAAAATTCACGATGAGAGAAGCTCAAATGAGGTCGAGTTTTACGCTACATCAAAAGACCGCCATGGCCTAAACGGGCGTCTTAAAGTCAAAAAACGCATTGAAAACTTATTCAATGAAGTTAAAAAAGAATATATAACGATCTTCCGTGAAAATGAAACAATTGAACTAAACCCAGAAGTTTTGGCGTACATAGTTAGCCAGCTACAGATGTACTCGCTCCTTGAGAGCGATATCGACGTGAAGGGCCGGGCCTACGAAGAAATTGTGGGCTCGAATCTTCGTGGTGATCGGGGAGAGTTTTTCACCCCACGCAACATCTGCCAGATGACAGTATCAATGCTCGATCCAAGTGAGCGACAAGTTATACTCGATCCGGCATGTGGCACCGGCGGATTTCTCATCACCGCCATGAACTATGTCATCGAGAAAATCCGTGGCGCTGAGATCAGCAAGTGGGGAGACGTAGAGCGAGCCGAGAACGCTATCCGCCAGCGGGTCCAGCGGTTCGCCCAAAACTTCATCGTCGGGATGGACTTGAATCCTAACCTCGTCAAGGCGTCAAAGATGAATATGGTCATGAACAATGACGGGGCTGGCGGATTGTTTCAGGCAAACTCGCTAAAACCGGCCGCGACGTGGGATGACGACCTGCGCGAGCGCAAGATCATGGGCGAAGTCGACTTAATTTTTACGAACCCTCCATTCGGCTCAAAGATCCCAATCGATGAACCTTCGATACTCGAAGCGTACGACCTTGGCCACATCTGGTCCTATGACGCAGACACCGATCGCTGGACGCGAACCGATGCGGTGCAGAAGTCCCAGCCGCCGGAAATCCTTTTTATTGAGCGTTGTGTGAAATTCTTGAAGCCCGGCACGGGCCGGTGCGCCATAGTGCTACCCGACGGCATTCTTGGTTCACCGGGGCTCGGATATGTGCGCGAGTGGATACTTCAGAACACCCGAGTTCTTGCCAGCATCGATCTGCATCCGGACACCTTCCAGCCCCACGTCAGCGTCCAGACCAGCGTTCTGGTCCTGGAGCGCAAAACTAATGAGGAAATCGCCGTCGAATCTGCCGCCGGGCGGATGAATGACTATGAAGTCTTCATGGCCGTAGCCAACCACATCGGCCACGATAAGCGCGGCAACGTCACCTATGTCCGCGACAAGACAGGCAACGAGATTGTCGAAGAGGTTGAAGAAACCCTGAAGGAGTATGAGGAAGGGAAGCCCGTTTACAAGAAGCAACGGACGCGCCGAAAGGTCATTGACGACAACACATTGCAGATCGCACAGGCATTCAGAACATGGCTGTCCGAGCAAGACTGACCCCGCCCCGCGCCCCGCAAAGCGACTGGCCGTGGCACAACGTAAAGGCGTTGTCGCTAAAGGCATCGCTGTTATTCAACGGTGGGCGGCGAATGGAAGCCGAGAACTTCCTAGCGAGCGGTTTCGGCGTCCGCGTCGCCATTGAGGCGCAGGGATCGGGCTGGACGCGCCTTGCGAGCGTCGCCCATGCATGGCAGCCGTCTAGGCTGAAGGGAATCCAGGTGGGACCGGAGTTCGGAACACCGTTCCTCGCGGCGACGCAGGTGTATGACGTTCGCCCCGTCCCGCGGAAATGGCTGTCGCTGGACAGAACCGGCGATCATGCACAGCGGTTTGTGAAAGAAGGCACGATCCTTGTAACCTGTTCGGGCAGCGTTGGCCGGGCCACACTCGCTCACTCCCCCACTAAGGACATCCTGATTTCGCACGACTTAATCCGCATCGATGCTGTCGATCCGGACTGGTGGGGCTGGATCTATGCTTACCTGCGCGCGCCGACGGTGCGAGAAATGATGAAAGCCGCGCAGTATGGCCATATCATCAAACACCTCGAAACCCATCACTTTCACGCGCTTCCGATTGTCCACGTTGGTCCGCAGCGGCTGGGCGAATTCGATACCAAGGCAAAGTCAGTCTTGGCCAAGCGTGATCGCGCTTACGCTCTGATGCTGGAAGCTGAGGATCTTTTTCTGAAGGCATTCGGGGAATTCTCGCCAGATGACCTAGGAGAAACAGGCTTCTCGGCTCGAGCAAGCGAAGTATTTGGTACTACTCGCCGCAGGCTCGATGCATGGCACCACAACCCGTCAGCAAAGGCTATCGCTGCGCATTTAGGAAAGAGGGCAGCAGCTTGGTCGTCAATCACCGACCTCGGTTTCGACGTATGGCTGCCAACACGATTCCGCCGAATTGCGGCTGAAGATGGCGTCTACTTGCTCGACAGTTCCGACCTATTCGAAATCAACCCCGATATCACAAAGCGCATCGCAGACAAAGACTTCGGCGATCCCTACGATGGAAGGGTCAGGCAAGGCTGGATCCTCCTTTCTCGTTCCGGACAGATCTACGGCCTCAATGGTTCCGCCATGATCGCCGGGCATTGTCACGAGGATAAAGTGATCTCGGACCATATCATCCGGATCGCTCCGAACGAACCAAAATGCCGAACTGGCTACCTGCTTATGGCCATGACGCATCCAACGTTGGGTCGACCTCGGGTGAAATGCTTGCCCTATGGATCAAGCATTCCGGAAATCGAGGTCTTTGACGTTCAGGGCTTCCAAATCCCCCGTCTTGAACCGGCAATGGAAGCAGTGATCGCAGATCGCGTTGAAAAGGCGGCTCGATTGCGGGACGAAGCTGATGGAATAGAAACACAACTTGGTGCCGATGCAGACGCTATAATTTATTCATTCCTTAGGGTCATGGCAGAGTAATGAATCAACTTGGGGGGCATCTCCCCCCACCTCACCCAACCCGATTCTTCCGATACGAATCCTTCACCGCGATCTTCCCGTCCCTGAACACGAAAAGATCGCAGCCATAGGTCTCGATCTTGCCATTCGGGCCGGTGGCCTTGAAGAGCCATTCGGTGACGCCGCGGTTGCCCTGGATGAAGTGTCTGGGGGCGTTCCAGCTGGCGTCGGGGAAGTTCTGGAAGAAGGTTTCGATGGCGGCGCGGACGTCTGTCTGGCCCTCAAAACGGGCGCCGTCGGCATTGGGGCCGGTGGCGGGGAGGAAGGCGCAGTCTTCGGTCATCATGGCGAGGATGGCGTCCGGGTCATGGCGGTTCCAGGCCTCGGCGAAGGCGTCGAGAAAGGCCTCGTTGACAATATTCTGATCGGCCATGGGGCATCCTCCTCTTGTCGTTGGGTCAACCTAACCCGGGGCGCGCGCGCCGCCAAGTGTGGTCGCCAAGCATGAGCGCCAAGTGTGGTCGCCAACATGGCCGGCATCGCGGCAGCACCGGGGATGGCGACGGGGCCTACCGCGCTGCGGGAATGCAGCCTTCCAGCCCGGCGGGCAGCACCAGCCATGCGCCGGCTGCGTAGAGACGCTGCGTCAGATCGGGCGTATCGCTGCGCAAGGTCAGCGAAATCGGCGAAACAGACGTCACGGCGGCATCGGGAAGGCTCGCGAGAAGATCGGCGGGCGGGAACGGCACGAAAACGGCCGGCGCCTCGCCACCGAAACGCAGAACGAGCGCAAGCACCGCGATCCAGCAGACGGCCAGAACCGGCACGGCCAGGACAAACCGTCTCGAAAGCACGCGTAATTCGCCTTTATGCGCTGCCATGCGACCGCCCTTCCTGCGATTGTACTGCCCCTCAGTAATCATGCACATGCTCTAGTTGCAGACCGTTCTCTTCGAGATTGCGAAGAGCGCCCCCGAGCTCCCCGACCGGGATCAGGAAGAGATGACGGGTATCACCATAGCCCTGGCGCGGCAGATCGGCGAGGGCGCCTTCCTGCCCGGAGCGCTGCGAAATCGCGGTGAACATGATCTGATCATTGCCGGCGATTTCCACAAAGCGGGCCCCAGCCTGCGCCCAGTCGAACAGAATGCCCGTCAGCTTGCGATAACGGGGCGTCTCGACGAGGGCCCCCTGCTCCGTCATGCGCAGCAGGCGCACACCGTCAGCCGCTTCCAGGATACGGGGATCGAGATCCGCGACGACCATCTCGAGGGTCAGCTCGTCCTGCCCGACGGCCTCGACCGCCTGCGCGATCAGCCCGGCATAAGCCGCGCGCGCATGATGCTCCAGCCCGAGCGCGATGGCGCGTTCCCGATCCCGGAACGTCCCCTGCGATGCCGCCCGCAAGGCAGCGGCATCCGCGCGGAAGTCGTAGCGATACCACGGCACCTGTTGCAGGAATTCAGCGTAAGCCGCCGCCTGACGCGCGGAGAGCTGGTCGAGCGCACTCTGCTCGGGGCCGCGGACCCATGTCACCAGACGCCCGATACTCTCCTCATACGCCGCCTTGAGCAGCATCTCGAAGGTGAAGGATACGCCGATGATGTGAATCATCTGGCGTGTTTCGCCATCGACCTCACCCAGAGCCGCACTGGCACGCGTCAGATCGCAGACAATCCGCCAATAGCCCGTAATGGCGGACCAGTAGCCGAAATCATGCGGATCACGCCGGCTGATGATCTCGGCATAATCATCATAGGCATGCACGATATGCCATTCGGGATAGGTCATGAGCGTGCGCGTGGCGGAGCGCGTCCGCTCAGCCAGCGGCGTCGACACCTGAGAAACGGCGTCCTCCCGGCACATCGTCTCGACATAGACAACCGGGCTGGCAAAACCGAGAACGACGATCAGCAGCACCAGCATGCCGCGCATCAACAGACGACAGAGCCTGCGCATACCGGGCCCCATCATGCGCGCCGCAGCGAGATCAGACCCGCTGCGAGCGCCACTGCACCGAGTGCGATATGCGGCAGGTTCGCGGCAATTCTCAATACAGAGAGGCTGAAGCCGAGCGATTCATTGGTGAAGATCCCCAGATCCAGATACCCCCACCCGGTGAATATACCGAACACACCATCACCGAGATATGCCGCACCGAACAAGATCAGGAATATTCTTGCAGAGCGCAATGAAATCATCGCTGCAGCGAAGGCCCAGATTGCCGAGGCCAGATGCAACATGTCATCGAATATGTCCAGATTGAAGATTCCAAAGGCGAGACCATCAGGATCCGTCAGGCCGGGAATGTAATTGATCGCCGAAACGGCCAGGAGAATCACCCCGTAAGCGAGGCAGGTTTTCTTTTCGAAGCTCATACTGCACCCAGATATTGATCCCAGAGATTGTTACGCAGGCGCAAGGCGGGATCGATGCGCCGCTTGGCCTGCGCGAATGCGACGGCGCGCGGATAGGCGGCCTTGAACTGGTCGATCCGCGCATGCGGCCGGTAAGGCAGGTAGTAGCTGCCCCCCAGTTCCAGCACGCGATCGATCAGGTCACGCGTCATGCGCGCGTGATCGGCCTCGGCGCGGCGCGTGACCTCCTGCGTGAAGGACATGACTGCCGCGATCCGCGGCGTCGGCGAATGCGCAAGCCAGCTATCGGGATCCCTGTCCACGTATCGCAGCGTCACATTCAGGAATTCGACGAAGGCGTTCGGAATGACCTCACGGCAGGCGTGCAGGAACCCGTCGAAGGCCTCGAAGGGAATGAAGTATTCATGCAGAATATCGACACGGTTCGGATCCCGGTCATCGAGTGTCGCGACGGGCTCGTTCATGAGGGAGTTGCGCGTACTCTCGCCGGCAAAAAGCGGCGCGAGCCCCTTTTCCGCCCACCAGCGCAGGCGTTTCATCCCTTCGCGCCCCACCTGCATACGATACAGACGGGATGCGAGGTGAGACAGCGTTCCCGAGCCACGCGCCGCCGGGATATCCGACTGATCCTCCGTCGGTGAATAACTGACAAGCAGCGCTTCTTCGAAGAGATTGGCGCGATCGACGTTGAGCCGGCCATAGACCATCGGTTTCGCCGGATCATCCACGGCGGCGCGAAACGATGCCGGGAATTCGGCGGCCGGCATGATCTCGAAGGACGGGGCGAGGCGCTGGTTCGCCACCATCTCGACTTCGAGATCAACGATCAGCCCGATCAGCCCGTAACCACCCATGGCAAGAGCGAAGAGCTCGGCATTCTCGCTGCGCGAAGCCGTCACCAGCTCGCCATCCGGCAAGACCATGCGCAGCGACCGGACCGTCGCGCCCATCGGTCCAAAGGGCACCGGCCAGCCATGGGCATTGACCGAAAACGTCGCGGCGACCCCGAAATCGCTGTTCGACTGCATGACAGCCGGGCTGAAGCCCAGCGGATCCAATGCTGCGATGACCTCGGACCAGCGCGCGGCGCCATTGACGCGATAGATGCCCGCCGACGTATCGGCCTCGAGCCGGGCATTGTCGATTGAAATCGCGGTTCCATCGCGCGGTATGGCCTGACCACCCATGGAATGACGTGCAGCGCCGACATTGACGGGCCGCCCCTCCGCCTGCGCCTGGGCCAGTATCCTGCGAAACTCCCTGATCAGGTCGTCATCGGACTGCCGCAGTTGCATATGCCGGTGTATCGGCGTCTTTGACAGCATGCTGGCATCGTTCAGCGTGAATTCCCTGTCGCGACCAGCCTGAACGACCGGCGCGTCCAGTGAGCGGACGCCATCCGTCGACGGCAAGGCCGGCATTGCCGAACGACCGGCGATGAAGCCGACGAGGCCCACACCACCCACCACGGCAGCGCGCCGTGTGATGCTGGATTTTCTATCCATTGGAAGAATACCTACCCAGAATATAGTTCGCCTCTGGTACACGCGCCAATTGGCGACGACAAGTCGCAGCGCGCGACCTTCATGGAATTGCGTAAACGCCTGCGGGTATGCGATGTGCCAAGCGCAGCGTCGTGCAATCCGAGATATCGGGCAGCGCCATTCGTTTCGAGATTTTCACCTGCTATCAGCCGTTCGGCGATGATCAGCGCGCGAACATTCATCCTCCCGGACGTTATCTCCCGCCACATCCAGCCCCCGATTCGCCCGGCTGACCGCCGCGCGGACCTCGCGCCAGGCGGCGCGGGTCATGGCCTTGCGGTCGCTTTGTGCATCGAAGCTGCGGGGCGTGCCCCAGTGGATCACCACGTCGATGGAGCCGCCGGCGAGGATATCGGCGAGATGGGGGACCAGATCCATGGTGCCGTACCAGCACAGATCGGGCCGCTCGCGGCGCGTCAGCGGCAGGCCGTTGCGGCGGGTATAGGTGATGGCGAGCGGTTGCAGCAGGAGCGCGGGGAGAAGTGTGGGAGCGCCCTCCCCTTGCGCCTCACCTCTCCCCGGATCGAGCGCCATGCGCGCAGCCCCCACCAGCGGCGCCTTGAAGGGCAGGACGCGGTTGCCGTCGCTGGTGGTGCCCTCGGCGAAGAGCACGATCCACTCGCCGCGCCCCAGCCGGCGCGCCATGGTCTGCGCGATCTCACCGGTGGCGCGGCGGTTGTTGCGGTCGACGAAGATCGAGCGCTGCAGCCGCGCCAGCGTCCCGAAGACGGGCCAGCCGGCAATCTCGGATTTCGCGACGAAGGAAACCGGCGCGAGCGCCGAGAGCGCGACGATGTCGATCCAGGAGGAATGGTTGGAGAGAATGAGCGCCGGCACGTCGCGCGGGCGGGTGCCGCTCTCATGGATCGCCAGGCCGATCAGCGCGCAGGCGATGCGGTGAAACAGGATCGGCAGCCGGCGCGCGAGCCGGCCATGGCGGCGCAGGGAGACGCTATGGAAGGGCCAGAGCGCGAAGAAGACGAGGGTGAGAAGCAGCGCCTTGGCGAATATCTTGAGGCTGCGCGCAAGGCGGCCAAGCCCTCGCATCACTGCCCCGCCAGCCATCGCCTACAGATCCGCCGCCATCAGGATCGCGGTCGCCCGCTCGCCGTCATCGAACCGTCCGGGCCCGGCGCGGCGGCCGATCTCGCTGAAGCCGAAGCGGGCATAGAGCGCGAGTGCGGCCCGGTTGCCCTCATCCACCTCCAGATGCACGCGGATGACGCGGCGCGCGCGCAAAGTCTCCAGATGGCTGTGCAGGAGCCGGCGGGCATGGCCCTTGCCGCGCAGGGAAGGCGCGATGGCGATGGTGAGGACCTCCGCCTCGTCCCGGCGCACACGCGAAAGGCAGAAACCCTGCGGCGGGCGCGATTCACCCAGAAACAGCCCGTCGCCATAGACATCGCGCTCCACGAGCAGGCGCTCGAAATCAAAGGCGCTCCAGGGGCGGGCGAAGGCGGCGGCATGCAAAGCGGCCAGCTCGCGGGTATGCTTGATCGAGAGGGGCAGGACGCTCGCGGGCGCGGTGGCGGCAAACCAGGAAATCATCGCTCAGCGCCTCGCAATCCGGGCCGCATCCTGCGGGCGCGCATCGGGAGCGCGCAGGTAAAAAGGTTTCGGCAGAGCCTGAGCGGGATCAGCCGCCATGCCGAGACGGGCGACGAAAAGGATATCCGGCGCGTCTTCCGCATGGGCACTCGACACGCTCACGCCGGCCTGCATCGCCTCCGCAGCGATGAGGCTCGCCGCCGATCCCGTCAGCACCACCGGGCCCGATCCGAGATAGCGCACCGCCTCGCGGATGCCGATATGCGCGGGCGCGACGACGCTGCGCCCGCCCGGCGCCACGGCCTGGAAATAGACCGCCCCGTGGCGGGCATCGATCGCCGCCGCGATCAACCGGCGATCCCCCGCCGCGACGAGGGGGGCGAGCAGGGCCGAGAGCGTGGTGACGCCGACGACGGGCACATCGGCAGCCAGCCCGATGGCGCGGGCGGCGGAAATCCCCACGCGCATGCCGGTGAAGCTGCCGGGCCCGATCGTCACCGCGACGCGGTCGATGCTCTCGAAACCGCCGGGGACGGCTTCGGCGACCCGCCCGATCAGGGGCATCAGCGCTTCGGCATGGCCGCGCTCCATGGTGAGGGTCTCGACGGCGAGCGGATCAGCAGCCCCGGCATCGAGGATGCAGGCCGAGCAGGCGCCGAGCGCCGTATCGATCGCCAGAACCCGCACAATTCTCCCCCGAGCCCGCCTTCACGCGGCGCGATTGTGATCATGCGATCGCGCAGACATCCTCGAACGCGAATCGCGGCAGCCTGGGAAACAGGCTGTCAGGGTCACCATAACCGAGATTGCATAGAAAGTTCGCCTTGATTTTTCCATCCGGGAAGAAGGCTTTTTCCACGCCCGCATTGTCGAAACCGGCCATCGGACCGCAATCGAGCCCCAAAGCCCGCGCCGCCATGATCAGATAGCCACCCTGCAGCGTGCCATTCTGGAAGGCGGTTTTCTGGATCGCATCCGGCTTGCCCTCGACCCAGGAGCGCGGCGCGTCGGGGTTGTGGGGGTGGAGGAAGCCGTAATGCTCGTAGAATTCGAGATCATAGCCGATGATTGCGGTGACGGGGGCCGACATGGTCTTCTCGACATTGCCCTCCATCAGATGCGGCTTCAGCTTCGCCTTGGCCTCGGGGCTGGTGACGAAGATCAGCCTTGCGGGCGAGCAGTTCGCGCTGGTCGGACCCATCTTCACCAGATCGAACAAGGCACGCAGGGTCGCCTCGGAAACCGGCTTGTCCTGCCATTTGTAATAGGTCCGCGCTTCGCGAAACAGCTGGTCGAGAATCTGGTCGGGCACGGGCTGACCGTGGCCGGCCGGGCGCGAATCGGACTGCGTCATCGGGGGATCCTTTCGAAAACGGGTGGGGAGCGCCATCGGGACGACAGCACTGTCTTTGCGTGTACAATTATGTAAATGCATCTGATGATTGTGCGCAAATCCATGCGCATCGCGGAGGCGGCCGCGCGCGGCGACCGCTCTGGATCACGCAAAAGCGCTGATCAGATCGCTTCGACCTCGCGCACATCCGGCACGAAATGGCGCAGCAGGTTCTGGATGCCGTGCTTGAGCGTCGCCGTCGAGGAGGGGCAGCCGGCACAGGCACCCTTCATGGCAAGATAGACGGTGCCGTCGCGATAGCCGCGGAAGGTGATGTCGCCACCATCGCCGGCCACGGCGGGGCGCACCCGCGTCTCCAGCAATTCCTTGATGGTGGCGACGGTATCGGCATCGGTTTCTTCGAAGAATTCTTCGCCGCTCTCGGCATTGCCGCCGGCGAACGCCTCCTCGAGCACCGGCTGGCCGGCCATGAAATGCTCCATGATGGCGCCGAGAATCGAGGGTTTGAGATGCTGCCACTCGCCGTCGCTCTTGGTCACGGTGATGAAATCATAGCCGAAGAACACGCCGGCGACGCCCGGAATGGCGAAAAGGCGCTGCGCCAGCGGCGAGCGCGCACCCTCCTCGGCACTGCGCGCATCAAAGGTGCCCGACGGCATGACGACGCTGCCGGGCAGGAATTTCAGGGTCGCCGGGTTCGGCGTGGCTTCCGTTTGAATGAACATGGCGTCACCTCGGCTTGCCGACCGGCTCCGGTTCGGGAGCTGGGCCGGGTCATGATGGATGCGGCGAGCCGAACGCCCGCGCGCCTTTCTCCGGAGAATATGGGAAAATCCGCATGTTCGATCAAGGCTGCACCGCGCCTCAAATACGCTCCTCGGCAATTCCCGCGATTGCCTGCGCGAAATCGCGCGCGGCAAACGGTTCGAGATCATCCACACCCTCGCCGACACCGATATAATGCACCGGCAGGCCGAACCTGTCGGCCAGCGCCACGAGGATGCCGCCGCGCGCGGTTCCATCAAGCTTCGTCATGACAAGGCCGGTCACGCCGGCGGCCTTGCCGAAGATCTCGACCTGCGAGAGCGCGTTCTGGCCCACGGTGGCATCAAGCACGAGCAGAACGGCATGCGGGGCGCTTTCGTCGATCTTGCGCATGACGCGGATGATCTTTTCGAGCTCGGCCATCAGCGCGGTCTTGTTCTGCAGCCGGCCCGCCGTATCCATGAGAAGCACGTCGTGGCCATCCGTCCGCGCCTGGTTGAGCGCGTCATAGGCGAGCCCTGCCGCATCGGCGCCCTGTTCGCGGGCGAGGACCGGCGCGCCGGTGCGCTCGCCCCAGATCTTGAGTTGCTCGATCGCCGCCGCGCGGAAGGTGTCGCCGGCGGCCAGCATCACGGATTTGCCGTCTGCGGCGAATTTCGAGGCGAGCTTGCCGATCGTGGTGGTCTTGCCGGCGCCGTTGACCCCGACCATCAGGATGACGAAGGGTTTGTGCGCGGTATCGATGGTGAGCGGCTTCGCCACCGGGGCGAGCGCCTTCTCGACCTCCTCGGCCAGGATGCGCTTGACCTCTTCCGGGGCGATCTCCTTGTCGAAACGGCCTTCACCGATATTCTCGGTGATGCGCATCGCCGCCGCGACGCCGAGATCGGCCTGGACGAGCACGTCTTCGAGCTCCTCCAGCGTCTGCGCATCGAGCTTGCGCTTGGTGAAGATGCCGGTGATGCCCGCACCGATCGTGGAGGAGGTGCGCGACAGCCCCTCGGTCAGGCGCTTCCACCAGGAGCGCTTGACGGGTGCGGGTTCCGGGGCCGGTGCAAGGCGCGATTCGGGCGTCTCTTCCTCGTGCGGGGCATCGGTATCCGGATCAAGCGTGTCCGGCGCAGACTTGTCCGGCGCAGGTTTGGGCGCCTCCTTGCCGAACAGCCTCGACCAGAGCCCGCGCTTCTCGTTGTCACCATTGTCGCTCATCGACGCCTGTCCCTCTTCGCCGCGCGATGCGGCTTTTTCTTGCTGCAGCACGGATCACGCGCTAGCGCATCACCATGATACCCCCATTGACGCCAGACGTGCTCGCCGCGCGCATCCTCTATCGCGATGCCCTCATGCTCGTCATCGACAAGCCCGCGGGCCTGCCGGTGCATCCCGGCCATGGTGGCGGCGAGACGCTGGAGGATCATCTCGATGCCTTGCGTTTCGGTCTACCCGCCCGCCCGCAAATCGTCCACCGTCTCGACCGCGACACCTCCGGCTGCCTCGCCCTCGGACGCCACGCCAAGGCCCTGCGCCGGCTGAACGGGCTCTTCGCCGAGCGCCGCGTCACCAAGATCTACCATGCCTGGCTCGATGCGATCCCCGCCGATCAGAACGGTATCATCGATTGCCCGATTGCGCCCATCGATCCGCTCACGCCCTGGCGCGTCATCGCTGATCCGGAAGGCCTGCGCCCGGGCGCCCAGCCGGCACAGACGCGCTGGCAGGTTCTGGAGAAGCGCGATTCGCGCGCCCTCGTGGAGCTTCGTCCCGTCACCGGGCGCACGCATCAGCTGCGGGTGCATTGCGCCCATGCCGGCTGGCCGATCTGTGGTGATGCGCTGCATGGAAGCGCCTCGCATGGCACACCATTGCTGCTTCACGCCAGAGCGCTGGTGGTCCCGCTCTATCCCAGACGCGACCCGATCCGCGTCGAAGCGCCGCTGCCGGCGCATTTCCCGGCTCCGGCACCCTCCCCAAAGGACGCAAAGCTGTGCTAAAGCGCCGCCAGTGCTCATCATGACGGGAAATTTCATGCGCGCCCTCAGACTCCACGGCGACCGCGATCTGCGTATCGACGATATCGAATCTCCCGGCCAGCCCGGCCCCGGCGAAGTCCTGATCCGGGTGCGAGCGGTGGGGCTCAACCATATCGATGTCTGGGGCTATCGCGGCATGGCATTCGCCAAACGCAAGCTGCCGCTGGCCGTCGGCGCGGAGGCCTCGGGCGAGATCGTCGCGACGGGCGCGGATGTCCCGGGCTTCACCCCGGGGCAGAAAGTCGTGATGTATGGCGCCATGACCTGCGGCGAATGCCGGGCCTGCCGCGAGGGGCGCGACAATCTTTGCGAGAATGTCGGCGGCATCATGGGCTTCCACCTCGATGGCTTTGCCCGCGAGGAGATCATCATGCCCGCGCGCCTGGTGATTCCGGTGCCTGACGCCGTACCTTTCGAAGATGCCGCCTGCGCGCCGATCGCGTTTGGCACGGTGCAGCACATGCTGTTCGACAATGCAAAGCTCGAGCCCGGCGAATCGATTCTCGTCCATGCCGGCGGATCGGGCATCGGCACGGCGGCGATCAAGATGGCGAAGGCGATCGGCTGCACCATCTATGCCACTGTCGGCGATGACGAGAAGGGCGCCAAGGCCAGGGAACTCGGCGCTGATCACGTGATCAATTATCGCGAGGAGCGCTTCGAGGGCGAGGTGCGCCGGCTGACGAAGCGCAAGGGTGTCGATGTCGTTTTCGAGCATGTGGGCGCCGATACCTGGAACGGCTCGCTTCTTTGCCTCAAGCGCGGCGGTCGCCTGGTCACCTGCGGCTCGACCTCCGGCGTCTCCACGCAGATGAACCTGATGCAGCTGTTTCAACAGCAATACCGCATCTTCGGCTCATTCGGCTGCTCGATGCGCAATATCCGCGACTCGCTTGACAAAATGGCCGGCGGCATGACGCCCGTGATCGATACGGTCTTCCCGCTGGAGGAATTCACGCAAGGGCTCGACCGGCTCGAGAGCCGCAAGGTGTTCGGCAAGATCATCGTGACACTCTGAGGCCGGATCGATCCGGATCGGCAAAAAAGTTGCGGCGAACCGGTCAGCTCGCCGCAATCATGCGTTCATCAATCAGGGATGGATCGAAGCGGCGATACGCCCTCAATCGACCTCGCGCTCACCCGGCTCTGGAGCCGTTTCCGCAGGATTTTCAGGGTTTGAGGGATCCGTGATCACACTCTCGTCACTGATCGACGTATCCGTCGTCGGCGTTTCTTCCCCGACCCAGAACAGATACCCGCCCATCGCGATGAGGGCCAGGATCAGACCTGCAACCAACACCTTGAGGACAGGCTTGCCTTCACGCCCTTGTCTGGCTTCTTTTTCATTGATCTTTTGTGCCATAATCGACGTCCTTTCGCTGTTTTTGATCGCGTTGCGATCACAAAACTCGTCAAACCAACGTCATGATGGTCAAGCTGTTCCATCGCGCCCCGCGATTCACGTCTCACGCGTGGCGAGGATCGCCTCGACATGCTGCTGCACCGCCAGCGCTTCATCGAGCGTGGCGAGATCCTGCGCCGCGCCTTGCGTCAGCGCCGCCACCTTGTCGAGTTGGCGCGCGAGTATGAGCGGGCGGGCCTTCTCGTTCGGGATCGCGTCCGGCGCCTCCACGAATCTGCCAGTGGCTGTATCGAGCCGTTCCGCGAAGGACCAGTCCCGCAGACGGATGGTGCCCTTGTCGCCGATGAGCGTCCAGGTGTTGTGATCGTCCTTGTCGGTGATGCCGACGCCTCCCTCAAGCGCCACCGGCAGGCCGGGAAGCGAAAGATCGGCGCTGACGGCGCGCTCCGAGCGACCGGATTCGGGGAAGGAGACACGGGCATCCACGAGGCGCAGATCACCGAGCATGCGCAGGGTGAGGAAGAGAAAATGCGAGACCACCTCACGGGTGAAACCACCCTCCTCCGGCCCGTCGAGCCAGGAGACCGCATCATGCTGCCAGGGGCGCGGCCATTGTCTGAAGCCGATTTCGATACCGACCCGTTGAGGCGTGCCCACGACGCCCTGATCCACCCAGTCGCGCAATTGCGCCACCGCGAAGGAGGAGGCGAAGGGGAAATTGACGGCAAAGCGGGCATCCGCAGCCTCGCGCGCGAAGGCGCGGGCATCGGCGAGATCGGTCGCCAGAGGCTTCTCGCAGAACACGGCCTTGCCGGCGGCGAGCGCGGCGCGCGCCAGCGGCAGGTGACTGGCCGGGGGCGAAGCAATGTAGACGCAATCGCTCGCTTCGATCAGCCCATCGCTGCTCCCTGCGATGCTGATCCCCGGGAAATCCGCCGCAAGCCGTTCCTGCGCGGCGGGAGAAGGGTCGAAAACCGCAGCGACGCCGAGGCGCGCCGGATCATGCGCCATTGCTGCGCGCAACAGCCGCTCGCCCATGATGCCGTAACCGATGATCCCGAGTTTCACGCTCATGACGCCTCTCCTGCTGGTATCTGCGAGGCCATGGTGCTGCCATGCCGCAGCGTTCGGGAAAATCGGTGAAAGCGCCATACGGCTTGTGCATGGCGCTTTCGCGCTGTTGCCCATGCCGGAAGCCTCGTGTAAGGGAACGCTTCGAAACATGTCCATGACGGCCTTTCGAAACCGGTGCGCGGCGCCGGCTTCCAGCGGGCCGCCCAGCCAGAGACCGGAGCACGAGGCGCGATGTCCTCCACTTTTGATACTGTTGCCGACATCATTGCGGACACCGCCGACATTCCGCGTGAGGAAATTACGCCGGAAAGCCATGCGATCGACGATCTGGGAATCGACTCGCTCGCCTTCCTCGACATTGCCTTCGCGATCGACAAGGCTTTCGGCATCAAGCTGCCGCTCGAGCAGTGGACTCAGGAAGTCAATGAAGGCAATGCGCCGGCGGAACAGTATTTCGTCATGAAGAACCTCGTCGCACGTATCGACGAACTGGTCGCGGCGAAGGCCGGCTGAGGCCCATCGGCGCGATCGCCGGGACGTTCGGGGGAGCGCAGCCTTGCGCTGCCTGGAAGCATTTGCCCCGTCATGCACCATTCTGGCAACATGCGAGGCAACGGGAGCGGTCATGCGGCTCGAATATTTCGAGATGATCGATCGGGTGACGGCCTTCGACCGTGAAGGCCGTATGATCAGTGTACGCTCGGTGGTGCCCACACGCAGCCCGGTCTTTGAAGGCCACTTTCCCGGTCACCCGCTGGTGCCGGGCGTGCTGCTCACCGAGACGATGGCGCAGGCTTCGGGCTATCTGCTGCTCGGCCTGATGGATTTCACGCATATGCCGTTCCTGATGGCGGTCGACAAGGCGCGCTTTCGCGATTTCGTCGGCCCCGAGGCCGTGCTCGAGATCAGCGCCGTGCTCGAGCACGAGGGCTCCGGCTATGCGGCCACGAAGGCGCGTATCAGCGTCGACGGCAAACGCATCTGCGATGCGCAACTGCGCTTTCGCACCATGCCCTTCCCGGAAGGGCTCGATGAACAGATGCGTGCACAGGCGCGCCGGATCGGTCTGATGGAGGCGATGGACGCATGACGGGCGCACAGGCTTCTTCCGACGCGCGATCGCCCGATCACGACGTCGTCGTCACCGGCTCCGGCATTCTCACCAGTGCCGGGATCGGCATCGCACCCAATCTCGACGCCCTGTGCGGCGAGGTGCCGCCGCTTGTCGATACCACCCGCTTCCCTCCGTTCCCGGTGCATCCTGCCGGCGAAATCGATTTTTCGCAGCAGATCCCCAGGAAATCCGATCTGCGCCAGATGGAGCCTTGGCAGAAACTTGGCGTCTATTGTGCCGGCCTCGCTCTCGACAATGCCGGCGCCAAGGACGACGCCGCGCTCAAGGCGGATATGAGCCTGATCGTCTGCGCCGGTGGTGGCGAGCGGGATTACGATGTCGACGGCCAGATCCTGACGCAGATATCGCAGCAGGCCGATCAGGGCGCGTTCCTCAACGAGCGGCTGATGAGCGATGTGCGCCCGACGCTGTTCCTCGCGCAGCTCTCCAACCTGCTCGCCGGCAACATCGCCATCGTCCACGGCGTCACCGGCGCCTCGCGCACCTTCATGGGGGAGGAGCAGGCCGGGATCGACGCGATCCGCATTGCCCATGCCCGCATCCGCGCCGGCCAGGCGGATATCGTCCTCGTCGGTGGCTCGTTCAACGCCGAGCGCGCGGATAGTCTCATGGTCTACGAACTCGGCGGCATGCTGTGGAAGCAGCCCCTTGCCCCGGTCTTCTCGCGCCCGGAGCGGGGCGGCGGTTTCATCCTCGGCTCCGGCGGCTGCTTCCTCGTGCTGGAATCGCGCGCTCACGCGCAAAGGCGGGGTGCGGATATCGTCGCGCGGATCGATGAGATCGGCGCCGATCTCGCCCGCCGCCAGCCCGGCGCCACGGCGAAGATGCTCGAAAAGCTCTGGGCCGAGGTCGCACCCGGCCCCGATGCCATGGTGATTTCCGGCGCGACGGGCGTGAAGGGGCGCACCGAGGAAGAGCGCGCCGCGCTCGATCGCCTCGCACCCGGCGCACGGATCCTCGCGCTGCAGGACGCGTTCGGCCATCTGATGGAAGCGCAGGCGCCCGCCGGCGTAGCGCTCGCTGCTGCCGCGATCGCGCGTGGCGATGCGCCGGAAGCCGTCGTCACCAGCATCGGGCACCAGCGCGGTGAGGGCTTGATCCGCCTGTCGCGGGCGGATGCACCGGCGCGCACCGGGCAGGAGGGTTGAGCATGTCCGCCTATCGTGATCGCCGCGGTCGCCCCCTCGTCGCCGTCACCGGCATGGGCCTCGTCACGTCGCTCGGCGAGGGCAAGGCCGATAACTGGAACGCGCTGACCGCCGGGCGTTCCGGCATCCACCGCATCCGCCGCTTCTCCACCGAGAACCTGCGCACCACCATCGCCGGCACTGTCGATTTCATCGATGTCGAACCGTTCTGCGCGCCGCTGCTCTCGCAGGAATTCGCCAGCCGCGCCGCGCAGGAGGCGATCGCGCAGGCGGGGATCGGCGCGGAATTTCCCGGCTCGCTCTTCATCGCGGTTCCTCCCGTCGAGATCGAATGGCCGCAGCGGATCGCCCTCGCCAAGGCCTCCGGGCAGAGTGGCGACGTTACCTACGATGATCTGTTGAAAGCCGCAGGCAGTGGCGATTACCGCGCCTGGCACGACCTTTTCCTTTTCGGCACCGTCGCCGAACGGCTTCAGGAGCGCTTCGGCACGCGCGGCTCGCCGATCTCGCTCTCCACCGCCTGCTCGTCCGGGGCCACGGCCATCCAGCTCGGCGTCGAGGCAATCCGGCGCGGCGAGGCGCCGGCGGCGCTCTGCATCGGCACCGACGGCTCGGTCCATGCGGAGGCGCTGATCCGTTTCTCGCTGCTCTCGGCGCTCTCCACCCAGAACGACCCCCCGGAAGCGGCGGCCAAGCCGTTCTCGAAAAATCGCGACGGTTTCGTCATGGGCGAGGGCGGCGCAGCGCTCGTTCTCGAGGATGCCGAACACGCGCATGCGCGCGGCGCGACGATCCTCGGCTATGTGCTTGGCTGCGGCGAGAAGGGCGACGGCTTCCACCGCACCCGCTCCAGCCCGGACGGCGCGCCGATCATCGCCGCCATCCAGGGCGCGATCGACGATGCGGGCCTTTCTCCGGATGCGATCGATTATGTCAACGCGCATGGCACCGGCACGCCGGAGAATGACAAGATGGAATCGCTCGGCCTGATGCAGGTGCTCGGCGAGCGCATGCAGAACGTGCCGATTTCCTCCAACAAGTCGATGATCGGCCACACGCTCACGGCCGCCGGTGCGGTGGAAGCGGTGGTCTCGCTGATGACCATCGCCGAGGGACGCATTCCGCCGACGATCAATTACCACGTGCCCGATCCCGCCATCCCGCTCGATGTCGTCCCCAATGAAGCGCGCGATGCGGATGTGCGGGTGGTCCTGTCGAATTCCTTCGGTTTCGGCGGCCAGAATACCTGCCTCATCCTCGCCGCAGAGCCGGTCTGAACGGGCATGTCCTCGATGATGCCGGGAGGCTTCTCACCATGAGCAGGCGGATTCTCGTAACGGGCGGCGGCAAGGGCGTCGGCGCGGCCATCGTGCGCAGCCTTGCGCAGGCCGGTTACGACGTCGATTTCACCTATCGCGCCTCGGCGGATGCCGCGCAGGCGCTGGCACAGGAACTCGTCGATGCGCATCCAGGCATCTCGGTGAACGGTTTCGCGCTCGATCTGTCGGACAAGGATGCGATCGAAGCGTTTTGCGCGCGCATCGAAGGCGAGGGCTATTACGGCTTCGTGCATAATGCCGGCCAGCCCTATGACGCGCTCACCGCAATGATGGCGCAGGACAAGGCCGAAGCGGCGATGCAGGTGAATTTCTGGGCCTTCACCCGTCTCGCCAAGGCGCTGATGCGCGGCATGCTGCGCGCGCGGGAGGGGCGGATCGTCGCCATCGGATCCGTCGCCGCGCTCCAGGCCACCGCCGGCAATGCCGCCTATGCTGCATCCAAGGGCGCGCTGATCTCCTATGCCCGCACGCTCGCCATCGAGACAGCCAAACGCGGCGTCAGCGTCAACGTGATCGCGCCGGGCTTCATCGATACCGACATGATGGCGAGTTACGAGGCCTATCGCGAGAACATGGAAAAGCAGATTCCGGCAGGACGCTTCGCGCGCCCCGAGGAAGTGGCGGGCCTTGCCGCCTTCCTGATGAGCGAGCCGGCAGGTTATATCACCGGCGCCGTATTGCCGATCGATGGCGGGCTCACCGCCATGATCGGCGTGCATCGCTGATATTTTTCGACGATTGCGGCGGAGTACGCAAAGTGGCGGGTGATGACGATCAGGGTGGCGGCGGGGCCGACGGCGTGAAGCCGAAGGCGGCCTGGCGCAAAGGCCCCGGAAAACCGGGTTCCGGCAAGCCTTCCTTTGGCAAACCTTCCTTTGGCAGGCCTGGCTATGGCAAGAAGCCCGGCTATCGCCCCGGTGGGCGTGGTCCCGCCCCGCGCCGCGATCCACGCAACGCGCCGGAGGACGGCGTCGCGGTGATATACGGCTGGCATCCGGGCTGCGAGGCCCTGCGCAATCCGCAGCGCAAGATACGCAAGCTTCTGGCCACCGAAAACGCGGTGAACCGACTGACGGCGGAGCTCGGAACGCTTCCGGTCACCCCCGAACTCGTCGCCCCGCGCGAGATTGACAGGCTTCTGACCCCTGATGCGGTGCATCAGGGCATCTATATCGAAGCCGATCCGCTCGATCATCCCGGCGGTATCGACGGGCTGGGCGCGGACGCGCTGGTGCTGGTGCTCGACCAGATCACCGATCCGCATAATGTCGGCGCGATCCTGCGCAGCGCAGCTGCGTTTGGCGTCACCGCCATCGTCACCACCGCCCGCCACTCCCCCGCCGCGACAGGTGTGCTGGCGAAATCGGCCTCGGGCGGGCTCGAACACGTTCCCTTCATCACCGTGCGCAATCTCGGCGATGCGCTGGAGCGGCTGGGCGAGCACGGTTTCTACCGCATCGGCCTCGATTCGGAGGGTGCGGAGGATTTCGACGCGCTCACCCCCCGCATGCCGCTGGCACTGGTACTCGGCGCCGAGGGCAAGGGCCTGCGCCAGCGCACGCGCGCCTGCTGCGATGTGGTCGCGCGGCTCGAAATGCCCGGCGTGATCAAGAGCCTCAACGTCTCCAACGCCGCCGCCGTCACGCTGCATACGCTGACGCGCAAGCTTGCGCGCGGGAGTGCCGCCTCATGAAGATTCTCCTCGTCGTCGCCGTGGCGCTCGTCGATACGGACGGGCGGGTGTTGATCGCGCAGCGCCCGCAAGGCAAGCAGATGGCGGGTCTGTGGGAGTTTCCCGGCGGCAAGGTCGAGGCGGGGGAGCGGCCCGAGGAGACGCTGATCCGGGAATTGCACGAGGAGCTCGGCATCGAGACGCAGGAAGACTGCCTCGCGCCGCTCACCTTCGCCAGCCACGCCTATCCCGATTTCCACCTGCTGATGCCGCTCTATATCTGTCGCCGCTGGCAGGGCCTGGTGCAGGCGCATGAGCATGCCGATCTGAAATGGGTGCGCGCCACACGTCTGCGGGATTATCCCATGCCTCCCGCAGACGAGCCGCTGATCCCGGTCCTGATCGACACGCTCGCGCATGTGTGACTGGAGCATGTGTGAGCGCATCGATCAGGCGGGGCGGAGCCAATCAGCCCGCCGCCGCGACGCTCGCCCGCCGCAGCATCGGCTGCGCCTTGCGATAGACGAGGCTGCGCCACAGCCATTCCGCCGGGCCGAAGCGGAACCGCGCGAGCCAGGCCCGCGACCAGAGCGGCATCGCGATCCAGATCGCGAGCACGATGAGGATCTGCCCGACGCGCCCGACCTCCATGAACAGGCCGAGCCCGTGGCCATAGAAGATCAGCGTGCAGATGATGCTCTGGGCCAGATAATTCGAAAACGCCATCCGCCCGACCGGGGCGAACAGCGCCTGCATGGCGGGGCCGAAACGGCGCGCGGCGAGGATCACCAGCGCCGTATAGGCGAGCGCCAGAAGCGGTGCGGCAAGCGTGTTCGGCATACGCCCGAAATAGAGCGAGAAGGTCATCTCCCAGCCGGCATTCTCGTTCATGACAAGGCCAAGCGCCACGAGCGGCAAGCCGAGCGCCAGCCCGATCGCGGCGAGGCGGGTATAGGCCCGGTTCGACCATTCACCGGTTAAAAGCCCGCTCTTGAAGGCGGCCATGCCGAGTGCCATGACGCCGAGCAGATAGAAAAACTGCTCCGTGGGAATGCCGAAGAACTGCATCGCGAGGGAGTGCTGGACCCTCATGGCGAGCTGCTCGGCATAGCTGCCGCGATAGGCTTCGATCTCCGCGAGCGCATAACTGCCGGTCGCAAGCCAGCTCTCGTCGGCGATGATCGCGATCTCCTCCGGCGGCAGCATGGTGATCCCGGCGCCGATCAGTGCAAACACGCCCTGCTGCAGGGCGAGCAGCACGAGGCTGGCGATCACCAGCCGGCGTGGCGACCAGTGGCGCATGAAGACCGCGACCATGCCGATCAGCGCATAGGCGGTGAGGATATCGCCATACCAGATCAGATAGGCGTGGATCAGCCCGATCACGAGCAGCCAGAGCATGCGCCGGTAATGCAGGGCGAGCGCGCCGTTGCCGGCGGCTTGCGCACGCTGCGTCATCAAAACGATGCCGGCGCCGAACAGCATGGTGAAGAGCGTGATGAATTTCTTGTCGAAGAAGACATGCGAAACCAGCCAGATCGCGTATTCGGCGGTGCCCGTCGGCGCTACGGCCGGCGGGTTGATATAGGCTGCCGCGATCATGGCGAAGGCCTGGATGTTCATCACCAGAATCCCGAACAGGGCAAAGCCGCGCAGGATATCGAGCGTGGCGATGCGTTCAGTGCCGCTGACGGGGGCAACGCGGACGCGGGCGGGTGGATTGGCAGACATGATCGCGTTCTCCTTCATCCATTGATCGTCTTGACGCCGATCCCGGCGTCGGGTTCCGCGACGGTGATGCCGATGCCCGCGCAGCCAAGCAAAGCGGCTTTCGGCAAGGGTAGCCAAAACTGCGTGAAAGCGTGCTAGTTTCCGTTCACGATGCGTGAATGGTTCGACGATCCGGCCAAAAAGGAAGCGCTGCGTTCACTTGCGGGCGCGGCTTTCGCGGCTGCGCTGATGACCGCGCTGGGGCCCTTCGGCACCTATGAAGCGCTGGAGACGCCGGCCCGCGCGCTCTACTGGTTCACGGTAATCGGGCTGATCTGGCTGCAGAGCGACCTCGTCACCCGTTTTCTGGAACGCGCGCTTGCCGGGCGCCTGCCGCGTCCCAATCTGACCATACCGGCAATCGCGGCGCTCATCGTGGCCCTGCCGGCGACCGCCGTGGTGATCGTCGTCACCCAATTGATGATGCCGGGCGTGCAGATCAGCCTCGGTCAGACCCTGTGGCAGGTCTTCGTCGTGATCCTCGTCTTCAGCCTCGCCTTCAACAATCTGGGCGGCGCCACCAGCGAAGCCGCAGCCGAGGGCGAAGCGCTCGAAGCCGAACGGCGCATGGAGGAGGCGCGCCTGCGCGAGGAAGCGGGCCTGCGCGAGGACGCGCGCGCCATGCCGCGCAACGATGCCAATATCCCGCCCCCTGCCCCGGATACGCGCTTTCGCCGGCGCTTCCCTGCGGGCCTGACGGGGCGTCTGCTTTGTCTGGAGATGGAGGATCACTATCTGCGCATCCATACCGACAAGGGCTCCGACATCATCCTGATGCGGATGAGCGATGCCGAGGAAGAGCTTTCCGATGTGGAGGGGCTGCGCGTGCATCGCTCATGGTGGGTTGCGCGCGAAGCGGTGACGGGCGTCAAGCGCGATGGCACGCGCCTGCTGCTGCAGCTTGAGAACGGGCTTGAGATCCCCGTCGGCAAGACCTACCGGGGCGCATTGCGTGATGCGGGCTGGCAGAATGTGGCGTCTTGAGCTTTGCGCAGCCGCGGCCTTCGCGCTCATCCTGACCGCAACCGCGCCCGCCATGGCGCAGGAGCGCTGCCGCCTCGCCTCCGCCGAACCCGGCGCGTATCTCACTGGCCTCGATCGCCACGGCAATCCGCTCACTGCCGACGACACGGCAATGCGTCTGATTGATCTGCGCGTCTCGGATATCGCCGCCGCCGAGACCCTGATCGCGCGCGAGCGCCCCGCCTTTCGCCGCCTCGCCGATGCGCAGCCCGATCGCTGGGGCCGCCTTCCCGTGCAGGCCCTCCTCGATGACGGACGCCCGCTCGCGCATGTGCTGATCGATGCCGGTCTCGCGCGGGTCGATCCGGGCCCGGGGTCGGATTTGTGCGATCCCGCGCTGCTGGTGCGTGAAGCGCGTGCCCGTGCGGCGCGGCGCGGAATCTGGGCCGAGCCCGCCAACCGGCCCCTGTCAGCGCATGATCCCGACGCGCTCGCAGCCCGCGCGGGGGAGAATGTCATCGTCGAAGGGCGCGTCGTCAGCGTCGGGGAACGCGCTCGGGCCACCTATCTCGATTTCTCCCGTCGCTGGCGGGGCGGATTCACCGTGATCATTCCCGAGGAGATCTGGCGGGACTTGCTGGAAAGGGGCATCGATGCCGACTATCTGAGTGGTCGACGAATTCGCGTGCGCGGTGTAATGCTGGACTGGCGAGGGCCGGCAATCGAACTTGCAATTGCCGCATTCATCGAGGATCTGGAGACGGGGCCATCCCCGTGATGCTTAGCAGCCGGCCATGTGGAATTCCGTGAAACCGATCAAGCGAAGCCTGTCGCGACTTGCCGCGATTTCCGCTGCGGCATTCATGCTCGCGGGTTGCGTCGGCGCAGGGACGGGCAGCGTCTTCTCGGCCAATACGCAAGCCCCCCTCGTCGCGGCGCTTGATACGGCGCAGGCGCGCGAGCATGCGCAACTCGTGGCGACGTTCGGCGGCGAATACGATTCACCGCGCCTGCGCCGCCTGCTCAACGGCATCGTCGACGATCTGATCCCGGCCACCCCTCAGCCCGATCTGCGCATCCGGGTGACGATCCTCGATTCGCCCGCCGTCAACGCCTTCGCCCTGCCCGACGGACGCCTCTACGTCACGCGCGGACTGATCGCGCTGGCCAATGACAGCGCCGAGATCGCGGCGGTGATGGCGCATGAAATCGCCCATGTGACGCTGCGGCATGCCTCGACGCGGTCCGAATTGCAGATGCGGTCCGATCTTGTCGCCCGCGTCGTCGCGGATGTGCTGCGTGATCAGCGTGCGGTGGAAAATGTCCGCGCCGCCTCACGTGTGGATATCGCCCGTTTCTCGCGCGAACAGGAATTCGAGGCGGATGCCGAGGGCATCGCCACCCTCGCCCGCGCGGGCTATGACCCTTACGGCGCGACGCGATTCCTCGGTTCGCTGGAGCGCTGGGAGGGGTTGTCGCAGGTACGAACCGGGGCGCAAATGCAGCAGAGCGCCTATGACATGTTCGCCACGCATCCCGCCACCGGCCAACGTATCGATGCCGCACGGGTGCTCGCGCGCCAGCTCGCCGAGCGGGCCGGTGCGGGCGATGCGCGCGGGCGCGACGTTTACCTCGCCGCGATCGACGGCACGACCTTCGGGGACGGTGCCGCTGACGGGCTGGTGCGCGGCGGGCGTCACTATGTGCACGGACGGCTGCGCATCGGCTTCAGCGCGCCGGAGGGTTTTGCCCTCGACAATTCCTCGCGCGCCGTGCTCGGCAGCTCCGCTGATGAATCGCGACGCATTCTCTTCGATCTCGTGGAGGCCGAGCCGGGGCAGGATCTCGAATCCGTACTCGCCTCGACCTGGACCGACGATCTCACGGCGGAGGATGTGCGCCGCCTCACAGTCAATGGTCTCGAGACCGCGACGGCGCGCTCGCAGGGGCAGGACTGGCATTTTCGCATCGCAGCCCTGCGCCATGATGGGGGAATCTACCGGCTGATCTTCGCCCATCGCCCGCAGGACGGCGCAGCCGATCGGCTGTTCGAGGAAACCCTGTCGAGCATAAGGGCCATGAGCGCCCGCGATATCGCCGCTTTCCAGCCGCCGCGCATCCGCATCCATCGCGCCGGATCACGCGACGATGTCGCCTCCATGGCCCGCCGGATGACCGGGGCCCGACAGAGCGTCTCGGTATTCCGGGTTCTCAACGGACTCGACGCCGATGCCGCGATCACGCCGGGCCGGAGTTACAAGATCGTGGTGGAATGACATCACGCGTGAGGGGACCGGCGCGATCAGAAAGGACGCGGCGGCGGCAGGGGCACGGACGCGGCGGCGCGCGCGGCTGCGGCAGGCGCGGGAACAGGCTCTTGCGCGCCCGGCGGCGTTGCTCCGGTCCAGACCCGTACGGGATTGGCGGGAGGTCGGTCTGGCAGGTCGACCTGCGGCAGAAGCGGCGAGGAACCTGAACCGCCGGCAAAGGCGAAGCGCTCCGTACCCGCCTGCGGCAGGGTGATCGAGGAAGGCGGGTTGCGCCCGCAGGTCACCGGGCGCAGATCGGGCGGGGCGATCCCGCCTTGACGCGGCAGGGCTTCCAGTGTGGTCCCGCCCCAGCCCAGCCGCGAGAAACCGTGTTCGAGCAGCGCAGCCGACCTGATCGTGCGCTCCGCCGACGAAGGTGCACCCATCACGATCGCCACCAGCCGGCGCCCGCGCCGCTCTGCGGTGACCACCACGTTGAAGCCGGAAGAGCAGATATAGCCGGTCTTCATCCCCGTCGTTCCCGCATAACGCCCGATCAGGCCGTTATGGTTGCGCATGGTGGAACTGCCGTAACGGATCGAATCGAGTCCGAACAGGTCGCGTTGCTCGGGGAATTCGCGGTAGAGCGCGCGGGCGAGGATCGCCATGTCGCGCGCTGTCGTGCGCTTGCGGGCATCGGGCAGGCCGTGGGCATTGGTGAAATAGGTGTCGTGCATGCCCAGCCGCGCCGCGTGAAAATTCATGATCGCGACGAAATCATCGACCGATCCGGCAATCCCCTCGGCAATGGTGGTGGCGACGTCATTGGCCGAGCGCACCATGATGATCAGCAGCGCATTGTCGAGGCGGATCTGCGTGCCAGGCGAGAAACCCATCTTCGAGGGCGGCTCGCCTGCGGCGCGGGCCGAGACGGTGAACATGTCATCCATGCGCACGCGCCCGTTGCGCGCCTCGTCCATGGCCACATAAGCCGTCATCAGCTTGGTGAGCGAGGCCGGATACCAGGGCAGCGTCGGATTCTGGGAATACAGCACCCGCCCGCTATCGAGATCGGCCACCAGTGCCGGTGTGCCCGCGACCCATTCGGGCCGCTCGTCGGCATCAGCCCGCTCGACCGGGAACACGGTGACAATCACCGCGATCAGGAGAACCACAATTCTCGCCATCTTGTCCTGATCCCCAATGCCCACCATACGCATGGGGGAGAAGCCGCCATCAAGCGCGAATCCACAGCCCTCATCATGCGCAACCATTGAACTGTACGCCGTATCAGCCATGCTTGCATAGAGGCCCGCCGCCTTGCATGAAGGCGCCTTGCAATGAAGGCACCGTGCACGATGCCTCAGCCGCCATGATCGCAAAAACCCGCCGCGTGGCGAAAGCGTGGCGAAATCTGCCTCCCCATGCCTGATACCGCGCCGATCGCCAGGCGATGGCGAAATGCCGCAAGCGCGACCGGCTGATCGCGATAAGACGCAGCCGGAATGGGCGCGCAGCCTGCGCCGGATCGCTTCAAATGGCGCGATCAGCCCGCTATGACGGACCCGTCTCATCGGGGAAGCGCTTTCATGGATCTCGTCTGGCTCTGGATACCGGCGACGCTGGCGGCTGCGGCAGCGCAGACGGCGCGCAACGCCATGCAGCGCAGTCTCACTCAGACGATCGGCACCATGGGCGCGACACAGGTGCGCTTCCTCTTCGGCCTCCCCTTCGCGATCGTCTTCCTCGTCCTCGTCGGATTCGCCACCGGCGAGCGCATCCCCTCCCCCGGTCCCGGTTTCTGGGGCTTCGCCCTGATGGGAGCGCTGACGCAGATCGGGGCGACTGCCCTGATGCTGGCCGCGATGCGCGCGCGCTCCTTCTCCGTGATCACTGCCTATGTAAAGACCGAGCCCATGCAGGTCGCGGTGTTCGGCCTCGTCTTTCTGGGTGATCCGCTCACCTTCGCCCTCGCCCTCGCGGTGCTGATCGGCACCGGCGGCGTCCTCGCCATGTCCTGGCGCCCGGGCATGCTGACCGAGGGCGGATTACAGCCGATCCTGCTCGGGCTGGCCGCCGTCGCCCTGTTCGGGCTCTCGGCGATCGGCTTTCGCGGCGCCGTGCTCAGCCTCGCGGAGGGATCGTTCCTGATGCGCGCCACGACGACGCTGGTCGTGGGGCTGACCATGCAGAGCCTGGTGCTGGGGCTTTATCTGGCGCTGGCCGACCGCACGGCGCTGATCGCGAGCCTGAAGGTCTGGCGCAGTTCCGCGAAGGCGGGATTCATGGGCGCCCTCGCCTCGCAATGCTGGTTCATCGGTTTCGCACTGACGAGTGCTGCGAATGTGCGCACGCTGGCCCTCGTCGAGGTGATCATGGCGCAATTCGTCTCGCGCCGGATCTTCTCGCAAAACGTGACGCGTCAGGAGCTTGCGGGCATGGCGGCGATCGTCATCGCCGTGACCATCCTGCTTGCCTTCGAGCCGGTCGGTGATTAGCGCGTTCCGACCTGACGAAAGTCAGGCCGGGCGCTCCAGGTCATTGTTCGACGCATCATTGTCCCCGTCAGCCGGTATCCACCTGACGACATGATGCGCCAAGGGGTCAGGCGCGCCGCTCGACGCGGCGGATGCCCGTGATCGGTCCGAAACTGTTTTTCGCAATCCGCTCCCGTGCCTGCGCCAACGGCTCACGCGCCACCGCCATGTGGTGGCCATTGGCATGCAGCAGTGTCGCACCGTCACACATGATGCCGACATGGCCCTTCCAGAAGACGAGATCACCGCGCGTCAGATGCGCGAGCTCGTCGTCGATGGCGAGCGCCTGCCCGAGCCCGGCTTCCTGCATGTCGGCATCGCGCGGCGCGTAGATCCCGGCGGCGGCGAGGGAAAGCTGGACGAGGCCGGAGCAATCGAGCCCGAGCGAGGTCCGCCCGCCCCACAGATAGGGCGTGTGAAGAAACCGCTCGGCGACCGCGACCGGGTCGTCCTCCAGCGCAGCGAGCGGCGCGATATGCGCGGTATGAACGTAACCGCCACCATGGCTGCCGCAAGCGATGCGCGCATAGGCGCCCTCGATCGCCGAGACATGAAGCCGCGCATTCAGCGAGAGAAAGCTTTGCGTCGGCAGTTTCAGCGAGGGGCCGGGATAGAGCGGGCTGCGCAGGGCCGTGAGACGATGCGTCGGCTCGGGCGCCTGGGGATCGAGGTCGTCGCGCGCGACATGGCCGACATAACCATCGCCGACGCTCTGCCCCCAGGCGAAACCGTTCTCGTCCGTCTCGTAGGTGATGAAAGCCTCGCCGGCGAGGAGTTCGGTATCGAGGGAGGCATCGCTGCGCGGCTCACGGCGCAGAGCCGTATGGGTCGCGACGACGCGCATCAGCGTGCCATCGGCATAATGCGCGGCGGCAATCCGTCCGCGCAGATGAGTGGCGGCGAGATCGGGCCGGGCCGGGGTCAGCCGGGGGTCGAAATCGCGCGCGTCGCTCATGCTCCGCTCCCGCCCGCGCGCGCCGGATAGCGCTCCGTGAGCAGCGCATGGACGAGCCGCGCAGCCTGCGCTTCGCCGCCCTTGGGGCGCCCCGGCTTCGCATTGGGCACCCAGCCATAGATGTCGAAATGCAGATAGCTTTCCGCCTTTTCGACGAAACGGCGCAGGAACAGCCCGGCAATGATCGCTCCGGCAAAGGAATTGCCGGAAATATGGTTCAGATCGGCGACGGAGGAACGCAAGAGATCGTCATAGGGTTGCCAGAGCGGCAGGCGCCATACCGGATCGGCCTCCGCCATGCCGATCCGCGCCAGATCGGCGGCGAGCGCCTCGTCATCCGTCATGAAGGGGGGAAGGTCGGGGCCGAGCGCGACGCGGGCCGAGCCGGTAAGGGTGGCGAAATCGATCAGCAGTTCAGGCGCCTCCTCGTCCGCGAGCGCGAGCGCATCGGCGAGGATGAGCCGCCCTTCGGCATCGGTATTGCCGATCTCGACACTGAGTCCCTTGCGGCTCGGCAACACGTCGCCCGGACGGAAGGCATTGCCGGAAATCGCGTTCTCCACCGCCGGCACCAGCAGCCGCAGGCGCAGATCGAGGCCGGACGCCATCACCATCGCCGCCGCCGCGATCGCCGCCGCCGCACCGCCCATATCCTTCTTCATCAGGCTCATGGCATTGTCGGGCTTGATATTCAGCCCGCCCGTATCGAAGGCCACGCCCTTGCCGACCAGCGTCACGCGCGGCGCATCGGCACGCCCCCAGCGCAGATCGATCAGGCGCGGCGCACGCGGCGAAGCGCGGCCCACCGCATGGATCATCGGCAGATTCTCCGCGACCAATGCGTCACCCTCGATGATCTGACACGACGCATTGTGACGCTGGGCCAGCCGCTCGACCGCCTGCGCGATCTCGGCGGGGCCGCAATCATTGGCCGGCGTGTTGATCAGATCGCGCCCCAGAGCGAGCGCCCGGGCGATCTGCGCCACGCCAGCGACATCGACGCCCTCGGGCGCAAGCAACCGCGCACGGGCCCCGTCGTCCGCGCCGTTTTCCGTTCCGTCGTTCCCCGATTTCCCGCTGCGATAGCGCGTGAAGCGATAAGCCCCCATCAGCCAGGCCAGCACGTCCAGCCGCCCGGCCCCGTTCAGGCGATAGAGACCTGCAGGCAGGCGCCCCGGCAGCAAACCCGCCAGCAGGGGATCGCGCTGCATCTTGTCACCGAGCCCGAACAGCACCTGGGCGAGCCCGCCTTGCGCATCCGGCAAGAGCACGGTCTCCCCCTTCTTCGCCTTGAAACCCTGCGCTTTGGCGAAATGCGCGGCGGGGCCGGGTAACTCCGCCAAAAGGTCATCAAGCCCTTCCGGGCCGATGGCGTGGACGGGAACGGCTTCGAGACTGGTATCGGTTTCGATGAGCGGGTGGGTCATGGTCTCTCTTGCATGTCGCGGAGGGGGCTTTCGCGGATCGGCGTCAATCGCGCTTCAGGCGGGCGATCAGGCTCGACGTATCCCAGCGCCCGCCGCCCATCTTCTGGACTTCGGCGTAGAACTGGTCGACCAGCGCGGTGACGGGCATGGAGGCGCCGTTGCGGCGCGCCTCGGCGAGGACGATGTCGAGATCCTTGCGCATCCAGTCCACGGCGAAGCCGAAATCGAATTTGTCCTCCACCATGGTCTTGCCGCGATTCTCCATCTGCCAGGAGCCGGCGGCACCCTTGGAGATCACATCGAGCACCGCCTCCATGTCGAGCCCGGCTTTCTGACCGAAGGCGATCGCCTCGGACAGACCCTGGACCAGCCCCGCAATACAGACCTGGTTGACCATCTTGGCGAGTTGGCCCGAGCCCGACGCGCCGAGAAGGCGGCAGGAACGGGCGAAGCTCATGATCGCGGGCTCAACCGCCGCATAGACTTTTTCCTCCCCGCCGCACATCACGGTGAGCACGCCGTTCTCCGCGCCTGCCTGGCCGCCGGAGACCGGCGCGTCGATGAAGCCGAAGCCGGCAATGTCCGCCGCTGCGGCGAGTTCGCGCGCGACTTCCGCCGAGGCCGTGGTGTGATCGACGAAGGTCGCGCCCTTTTCCATGGCATGGAAGGCGCCGGCGGGGCCGATCGTGACGTCACGCAGATCATCGTCATTGCCGACACAGGCAAAGACGATTTCCTGGCCCGCCGCCGCCTCGCGCGGGGTGGCCGCAGCGCGCCCGCCATGCGCGGAGACCCATTCTTCCGCCTTCGCGACCGTACGGTTATAGACCGTGACATCGTGGCCCTTGGCGGCGAGATGGCCTGCCATCGGATAACCCATCACCCCGAGACCCAGAAATGCGACCTTCGCCATGGCGTTTTCCCCGTTTTTGCCTTGCTTTCATACTGTCGTGCGCAACCTTTATGTAACGGCTGCGCGTGCGGATGGTCAAACCGCATCGCGGCGCATCGGCAAAGGGCATGGTACCCGTCAGACATGAACGTCATGCAAGTCTGTATTGCGCTGCAGCAAAAGTGCATGGCCAAGGATTGCGACTCGAGGTAAGTTCAGCTATGGACGAAACAATTCAGGACAATCGCGTCGGTTGCGGATCCGATCAGAGTCGCTCCGATGCAGATCCCGCCGGGTCAGATACGACCTCCGCGCTCGGACGGCATGGCGGCACGGATGGAAAGCCCTCACGGGGCAAGGAAGGGGTTGCGGGTTTGCGCCGGGTGCATGACCAGGGTCTGGGCGAGATGATGTATCGCGAATATCTGCGACGTCCCGTGCGCCGGCGCCTTCCCAGGCATGACGGACGCCCCGCCGTGTCGCGCCTCACGGCGAGCGAGCTCGGCATACCGGCCAATTCCAACACGCCATCGGACACGAACGACCCCTCCCCTGCCTGATTCGGTCGCGCCTGGATTGGCGCGCTCGGCCTGGTCATTCCCCGCCGCTGCGCATCTCATGATGGCGCGCGAACCGCGACGCCGTGAGACCGGCGAGCATGCAGACCAGCATGAAGATCACCAGACCCGGCGCATAGAGCTCGACGATATAGCCGCCGATCACCGCCGCGAGCGCGCCGGTCCCCAATTGCGCCGCGCCGGAGAGCCCCGCCGCCGTTCCGGCGAGATCCGGGCGCACCGAGAGCGCCGCCGCAGTGGCGCCGGGAATGGTCAGGCCGTTGCCGACGCCGTTGATCGTCAGCGGCAGGAAGAAGGTCAGCGGTGTCCAGGGGCCGATCAGCGCGAAATACAGGGCGATCAGCATCGCACCCGAGGACATCCAGGTGCCGATGACGACGAGCTTCATCGAGCCGAAGCGCTGGCCGTAGCGTCCGGTGAGGAAATTCCCGAACATGTAGCCGGCCGCATTGATAATGAAATACAGCCCGTAGACCTGCGGCGAGCGCTGCATCGTTTCCACCACGACGAAGGGCGCCCCGGCGATGAAGCCGAAGAACGTCGCGGATACGAAGGCCAGGGTCAGCGTGTAGAAGAGGAAGGCCGGATTGCTCAACAGGATCGGAAAGCCGCGCAGGATGGTGACGAACGAGGACGACGCGCCACGCGGCGCGGTTTCATACAAGGCGTACCAGGCCGCGACGAGCACACCGGCGGAGAGCAGCACCATCGCGATGAAGATGGCACGCCAGCCGAAGGCTTCCTCCAGCACACCGCCAACGAAGGGGGCGATCATCGGTGAGATCACCATCGCCATCGAGAGATAGCCGATAATGCTCGCCGCCCGGTCCTTGCCGGCGGTATCGCGCACGACGGCGCGCGCCAGCGCGAAACAGGTCCCGCCACCGGCGGCCTGGACGACCCGCGCCAGCAGCAGGCTCTCGATACTCTGGGCGAAGGCGCCCATCACCGAACCGATCAGAAACAGCGCGATCCCGCCGATGATGCAGGGCCGGCGCCCGATCCGGTCGGAGATCGGACCGACGAAGAGTTGCGTCACCGCGACCGTGGCGAGATAGACGGTGAGTGTGAGCTGAATCGTCGCGTAATCGGTTTCCATCACCCGCGCCAGGACGGGCGTGGCGGGAGCCAGCACGTTCAGCGCGAAGGGCTGCAGCGTGGAGATCGCGACAAGGATGGCGAGCGAAGGCACCCGCACCGGCGCGGAGCCGGACATGATTGCCTCGCCGGGCAACGGCGATGGCTGTTCAGGCTGCGTGGCCACGCCGGCATCCGGTTCCGCAGCGTCACTCGACCCTTTCATCGCCCTGTCTCCCCGCCTGTGGTTTCCGGGCGCGCAACACTCAGCGCAGAGATCTGCCGGCGTCGCACATGCTCGCGGTGTATCGTGTAGACCCCGGCCCCGACCACGAGCGCCATGCCCGCCATGGCGACGAGATTCGGCAGATCACCAAAGACCAGATAGCCGAGGATCAAGGCGAAGATGACGACGGCATAGCGGAACGGCGATACCACCGAGACCTCGACATTGCGGAATGCCATCACGATCGCCAGATTGGCCATCGTCACGAGCGCCGCCGCCACCACGAGATAGGTCACCTCCGGTACGAGGAAAGGCGCCCATTCCTCCCCGCGCACGAAACCGATGACGAAACCGGCAAGGCCGACAGCCATGGTGGTGGAGGCGGCGATCACCGGAGAAGGAATGTCATTGGCGATACGCCGCGTGACCAGATCACGAATCGAGACCAGCACGGCGGCGGAGAGCGCAAACAGCACCGAGATGTTGAACCCCTCGGGGCTCGGCTGCACGATCAGCAGCACGCCCGCGAAACCGACGAGGATCGCCCCCCAGCGCCGCCAGCCGACGCGCTCCAGCCCGAGCGCCACCAGCATCAGGGTCATGATGATCGGCGTGGATTGCAGGATGGCCGTGACATTGGCCAGCGGCAACAAGGCGAGCGCGGTAATGAAGAGGAAGGCGACCGTGGCCTCGAGCGTGGCGCGCAGGGCGACCAGAGGTGAGGCGAGCTTGCGCAGATGGCGGGCCTGGCCCAGAGCGACCACGATGATCAGTGCGAAACTCGTCGAGAAAACCCCGCGTACCGCCATCATCTGGCTCGTCGAGAACACATCCGAGGCGAGCTTGATCACCGTGTCGTTGGTGATGAAGAACAGGCTCGCGCACAGCATCGCAATGATGCCGCGGCGATTGTCGATGATGGCTTGCGGCGAGGACACGGGAGAAAATCCGATCGGTTATGCTCCCTTGGATACGCCCTTGCGCGGGCGCGGTCGAGGGTTGACCGGGCACAAATCCCGCAACCTCGCCTGCGCGCCCGCGCAACGCGTATCCGCGTGAACCGCCGTCCGGATCAGTCGATCATCTCGACGAGTTCCACGCGCCGATTGAGGGTGCGGCCCTGCTCCGTGCGGTTCGTCGTGATCGGCGACATCGGCCCTGCACCGGCGGGGCGCAGGCGCTCGCGGGCGATCCCGTGTTCGCGGCGCAGCCAGTTCACCACGGCAGTGGCACGATCGAGCGACAGGCGCAGATTGTAATCGAAGCTGCCGACACCATCCGTATGGCCGACCACGAGCAGTTTCAGCTCCGGGCGGTCGCGCATCAGACCGCCGACCACAGCGAGTGCCTCGGCGGATTCGGGCAGGATCTCGTCACTGTCGAAGGCGAAGAGGATGGCATCGACCACGACACGGCCATCGGCGAGGAGCCCCTCCTCCAGTTCATCGGCCTGCTGCACGACGGGAGCCGGCGCCGGTTCGGCTTCGGAGTCCGACGTATCGGGAGAGGCGAACAGGTCGATCGTATCCATCGGCGCGATATCGACGGCATTGACCATGATGCGCCGGTCATTCTGGCGATCATAGAAAGTCAGCGCGATGACGGTGTCCGCGCTCGCATCCCGGGCCAGGATATAGGCGACGGTATCGGCCCGGGTCGAAGGCGTCGCAGCGAGGAAGGTGGTGTGAATGAAGGTAAAGCCGCTGCGACTGCCGAGCTCGTCACCGAAGCCGTTGAAGACGATGTCGAAGCCCTCATTCTCGAAATAGTCGAGATAGCTGCGATACAGCCGCAAAGTCGCGACATCCGTCCCCTCGATCGTATATTCCTTGCGCGTATGCGCGCCCTCGACTTCGAGAAATTCCGTCTGCTCCCGCCCCTCGCGCGGCGCGGATGGGAAGGTGAGTTCGGCGAAATCGGTGAATTCATCGCGGGTTATATAGCCGCCGGGCGGCAGCGGAACCAGCGGATGGGCGCTCGCGCCTTCGATCGGGCCGCGGGCCTGGACTGACCCGGTCAGCGCGACGAGCGTCGCGGCTGCGCCGAAGAACAAGGCAAAAATCAAAAAGAGGGTTTTGCGCATGGATGGGTTCTCCCGGATTATGACGCCATACTGATAGCGGGCGCTCCGGGAGCGCGCCCCCTCCGAACGAAGGGGGCGGAGGTCCATTCATACCGCGCGTCACTTCACGCGGCAGACCCCGCGCTGATACAACCGGTCGAGATCGCGCGGGTCGCATTGCGTGGAGAGGAACTGCGACCATTCCCCCTCACTGCCGTAGAAGACGTTGCGATCAACCTCGCCGCGAATACCCGGCACGGTTCCGGTCTGCGTCCACTGCCAGAAGGTAAAGCGGCGGTTGCGATAGCGTTCATGCGGTTCGGCGGCGACGGAGCGAAGCCAGAAGGGGTTGTCGAAATGCGCGCCCTCGAGAACGTCGCGATGGAAATTGATATCGGTATAGATGATCGGCATCTGCCCGTAATGGGCCTCCATCATGGACAGCATGGTGCGGATCTTGCGCAAGGCTTCGTCCCGGGGGACATGGCGGGAGCATTTGCGCGAATGGTTGTTCCATTCGACGTCGAGCACCGGCGGCAGCGCATCGCGCGCGCGCGGCACGTTCTCGATGAACCAGGCCGCCTGCTCGGCCGCATCGCGACACCAGAAGACGAAGTGATACGCCCCGCGCGGAATGCCGGCTCGGCGTGCGCCTTCCCAGTTTTCGTGGAACTTGCGATCGAGATGCAAACCCCCTTCGGTCGCCTTGATGAAGGCGAAGCGCGTTCCGGCGCGGCGCGCCTGATGCCAGTCGATATCCCCCTGCCAGTGCGACACGTCGATGCCGTGGATCGGCATGCGATGCACCCGCGCGACGCCGTTATGGGGATCATTGTCGCCCTTCAGCGGATAGCGATCGGGGAAGACCGAACACGCCGCAAGGCTCGCAATCAGAGCGATGACGGCGAAAAGCGGCAGGAAACGGGGGGGCGGGATCAGGCGTTCGGGCATCGGCGGCATCCGTTGAACTGGCACGGTTCATCAAACGCACTATCCCTGACGAATCCTTAACGCGACGTACGCACACGGCGAAATTGCGCGTTTGATCAAAGCTTTGCGCGATATGGTTAACCCCGGGCGCTCAACTCGAAGGCTCCGGCTCGCGGCTGAACGCCTCCAGCAGGAAGGGCCGGAAATCCTCCATGCGGGGAAGCGCCGCATCACCGCCCGCCGCCTCCGCCTCGGGCAGGATTCCGGAAACGAAGCCGAGATCGGCAAAGGGCGCGAGCACGCTCTCGTCTCCGGAGAAGACATGCACCGGCACGGCGCGCGACGCATCCGGCCCGGTGATCAGCGGCGCGGGCTGGTGATCGCCGAGCACGACGACGAGCGCGTCGCGATCGATGCGGTCACGCAGGAATCGCGCCACGGCATCGATGGAATGCCCCACCGACAAGGCATATTGCGTGCGAATCGAATCCTGATCGCGCCACACCTCCCGTGCCTCGGGCGCGTCGCGCGTCCAGCGCTCATACACCGCGCCGTCACCCAGTTCATCCCAGCTGACGACTTCCGGCACCGGCAGCCACGGCGCATGGCTCGAGATCAGTGCAACGCTGGCAAAAACCGGCGGGCGATCGGCGATTTCGAGCTCGGTGCGGGCGAAGAAATCGAGGGCGAATTGGTCGGGCACGATCCCCCAGTAGAAATTCGGGCCGTGATAACCCATTTCCGCCGCTTCCCAGGTCGCCTGATAACCCAGCCGCTCGCCTTCCGGCCAGGGCAGCGTGATGGCCGGTTTGATCTGCACCGTGCGCCGTCCGGTCATTTCGAAATCATGGATCAGCGTGCGCGGACGCTCGGCGAGAAACAGGGCATAAAGCGTCTGATCGTCGATGAAGCGCCCCGCAGTGAAGGAGGCATGATTGAGCCAGGACTGACCACCGGCACTGACCCCGACCATGCGCCCGCTCTTCATTGCGAAGCCGGCATCCTCGGCTGCTTCCTGCATGGATTCGAGCCGTGGCAGGATGACATCGGCATATTGCGGCTCGTCCAGGGCGGTGACGCCGTAGCTCTCGATATAGACGATGATGACATCGCGATCACCGAGCCGCGCGAGCAGGCGCTCGGGCGCGATCTCATCCGCCGCATCCGTTGCGAGATCCGCGCGAAACAGCGCGCGCCGCACGATCGTATCGGCCAGCCGCTCACTCTGCTGACGGAAAACGAGACTCGCCGAGGCACCGAAGGGACGCCAGCCGGGTACTTCCGCGAAGACCGTGCGCTGGGCGGCGAAGACCGCGATCCCCGCCACGCAGATCATCGCAAAGCCACGCCGCGCCTGAGACGTGGCAAGGCAGCCGGATGCGCGGCGCAGAGCCAGGACGCACAGCACGTAGAAGGCGACGAGCAGAACGACGATCCCCGCCACGGCGCCGACGGCGAAGGGCCATCCGATCAGCGTCTGCGCCACGTCCCACAGGGCGGGCAGCAACGAGACGTCGAGGAACATGTTCAAAGAGCGATTGACCACCGATTGCGCGGTGAGATCGGCAAGGCGCAGGGCGAGCAGGAATGTCCCGATTGCGGCAAAGACGTGGATCAGCCAGCCCGGCACGCTTTCGCGCCGCGCCTGCACCAGCGCGATCACCGCGAAGGCGAAGCCGACTTCGAGCGCAAAGCCCCAGTGAAATCGCCCGAACAGCGCATCGGCAAATGGCGGCAGGCCGATGAACAGGCTCAGGCCGAGCCAGATCAGCATCAGCCGGAACAGGGCACCGGGGCGCGAAGAGGAGGCAAAAAGCGATGACGGCATGAATTCGATCTGGCTCGGCATTGTGTCGGTATCATGAGCCAGCAAACAGATAGGGCTGATTGTCGCATGGCCAAGGGGAAGCCGTTACTTCTCCACGGCGTCTTTTTTTCCGGACCGTTTCCGTGACGCCGGTTCTCTCTTTCCGCCCCCCTTGTCTGCCGGCGCGCCGAATTGCGGCAGGGCATGCGCGAGGACCTTGCGCATGACGCTGGGCAGCGCCTCGTCGGCGAGTTCGTCGGCACCGGTGAAACGCATGCCCTCGGGCGCCCCGGCCTGCCTGTCGAGCCGGGCGTGGAATACGGTCAGTTCCAGCGGAAAATGAGTGAAGACATGGCGTACGATCCCCGGCATCCGCCGCCAGCGTGCCTCACAGGGCGCGTCGAGGATGGCCTGGCTCAGCGGATAATCCGCGCGCCAGTCGCTGCCCGGCACCTCCGCCATCCCGCCGAGCAGTCCACTCGACGGGCGCGTGCGCAGCAGGATGGCGCCATCGGCGCGCTCGGCCACGAAAGCTGCGCCGTAGCGGATCTGGCGTGGGGCCTTCTTTGCCTTGCGCGGAAAACTCTCCTGCAAGCCCTCCCGGCGCGCGACACAGGCCACCATCCAGGGACAGAGCGCGCAGGCAGGGCGCCTGGGCGTGCAGATCGTGGCGCCGAGATCCATCATCGCCTGGGCGAAATCACCGGATCGCGCCTGCGGCACCATCGCCTGCGTCACTTCGCGGATATGCGGCTTCGCCGCCGGTAACGGCTCCTCCAGCGCGATCAGCCGGCTGACCACCCGCTCGACATTGCCGTCGACGGCGGCGGCGGGAATGCCGAAGGCGATCGCCGCGATCGCCGCCGCCGTATAGGCCCCGATTCCCGGAAGCGCGCGCAGGGCCGTCTCGTCGGCGGGAAAGCGCCCGCCATGATCGCGCGCGACGACCTGCGCGCAGGCATGCAGGTTGCGCGCCCGCGAATAATAACCGAGCCCGGCCCAGGCCTGCATCACCGCATCCTGCGGCGCCACCGCGAGGCTCTCCACATCCGGAAACCGGGTGAGAAAGCGCTCGAAATACGGTTTGACCGCCTGCACGGTGGTCTGTTGCAGCATGATTTCCGACAGCCAGACGCGATAGGGATCGGCTCGCTCCCCCGGCATGGCGCGCCAGGGCAGCCGGCGGCGATGGCGGTCATACCAGACGAGCAGATCCGCCGGGTCGGCGGCCGGCATCGTTTTGTGTTCGGGATCGGATGAAGCTGTCGGGATCACATCATGATTCGCGGTTGGATCGCAGGGTTTATCCTTACCACCCCGCGATCCGGCCTGCCACAGGGCAGAGGGGCGGAGGGGCGGATGAGCCACAACCGCTCTGGTTGCCGGGTAATTAAAACACGATTTCCGAAAAACCAGAAATATCCACTCACCTGAAATTTATACGCTGTTGGAGTATGCATTTGAAGGTAGACCAAATCGATTATGTCCTGCTTGATGATGGGTCGGAGCGTGAGGTTGCGACCATCAGGATCACCGTTCCGGGCGCGACGATCATGATCATGGGTGAGGTCGAAGACGTGGATGGCGGGCTCTTGGTGGAGTGTGCGCATATCTCGATCTCCCCGCCGGATGCGGGCGTCCTGACGCGGGGCAGCATGCGCATGATGGCGAAAAGGCTTCTGGGGGATACGGGTTATGTCGAAATCGTCATTCGCGGAGCGTCTCGCACGACAGGGGCGCGTCCGGGCCATACCCCGCGTGAATTCAGGTTCCCGGGAAGAGATCGTCCTGAAACCCGATCACGTCGCGCCCGACGTGATCGCCGCGACCCTGGCCATGGTCGCGCGCGGCACCACGAAGCTCAAGGCCAAGCGTGCGATCGAGCGGGCCTTGTGCGACGGTGCTGCGATCATCACGCTTTCGCAGGTGGACGATGCAACGGCGCTTTCCGATGAACTCCGGTCCGCCGGGATCAGCGTCGCCTTCCGCAGCGCCGCCGACCGGGATCTGAAGGCACACTTCTCTGCACGGCTGAAGGCTCTGCGCGCACGCCTCGGCATGTCGCAGGAAGAATTCGCGCGGACCTATAATCTCGAAACGAAGACCATTCAGGGCTGGGAGATCGGCAAGGTCCCCGACCGCGGCAACCGGCACCTGATCCGCATGATCGAAAAGGAGCCGGTCACGATCCAACAGCTCGTCAACGAGGGGTAATCGGCCCCGCAGAAAAACCTCACAGCCCCTCGAACAGGGCACTCGAAATATAGCGCTCGGCGAAGGAGCAGGCGAAGGTGACGATGCGCTTGCCGCGATTCTCCGGACGCGCCCCCACTTCCAGGGCCGCCGCGAGATTGGCGCCCGTGGATATCCCGCCGGGAATGCCTTCATTGCGTGCGAGCGCCCGGGAAAAATCGAAGGCGGTCTGGTTGCCCACGGTGATGACTTCGTCGATCAGGTCGCGGTCGAGAATCTCGGGCACGAAGCCGGCGCCGATCCCCTGAATCTTGTGTGGACCGGGCTGGCCGCCCGAGAGCACCGGCGAATCCTCGGGCTCGACCGCGATCACCTGGAGATCGGGATTGCGCGCCTTCAGCACGCTTGCGACGCCGGTAATGGTGCCGCCGGTACCGATCGCCGAGACGATGATATCGACATTGCCGCCCGTATCAGCCCAGATTTCCTCTGCCGTGGTTTCGCGATGGATCTGCGGATTGGCCGGATTGGCGAATTGCTGCGGGATTACCGCGCCAGGGATCGTATCGCACAGTTCGCGGGCCCGGTTCAAGGCGCCGCGCATGCCCAGCGGGCCAGGCGTGAGCTCAAGTTCAGCACCCAGAAAGCTGAGCATCTTGCGCCGCTCCATCGACATCGTCTCGGGCATGACGAGGATCAGGCGATAGCCGCGCGCCGCCGCCACGAAGGCGAGCGCGATGCCGGTATTGCCCGATGTCGGCTCGATCAGCACCCCGCCGGGGCGCACCAGCCCCTGCGCCTCGAGGGAATCGATCATGGCAACGCCGATACGGTCCTTGACGCTCGCGATCGGGTTGAAGAATTCGAGCTTCAGAAGGATCTCGGCATCGACTCCGTGTGCAGCCGGCATGCGCGCGAGCCGCACCAGAGGCGTATCCGCGATGGTCTGCGTGATCGAATCGTAGATGCGGCCCCGACCGAAACCGCGTGCCCTTGTCTCGTCGCTCATGACGCCTCCGGAATCTCGGGGAGAATGGTTCAGATCGCGAAATCGAGTGCCGGGGGAGGGCCACCGAATACGGCTTTCTGCTCGGCCTGCTGGCAGAGATCCTCGATCGTATAGGCATCGAGCGCGCCGAGGAAGCTCTCGCCTGCCTCCTTCACCGCAGGACCGACCACATCATCAACGAGCTTGGATTCGGGAAGCGGTGGCAATCCGTCCTCGCCGGTCGCGGTCATCGCTGCACGCACCACGTCGCCGGCGGTGATCTTGCGGCGTTCGCGGGCGAGTTCGTAGCCGCCGCGCGGACCGCGCACGCCCTTGAGAATGCCCTGTCGCACCAACGCCTGCAGCACGGTTTCGAGATGACGCGGGGGAAGATTGTGGCGCTGCGCCAGAAGCTTGGCCGCAACCGGCGTCGGCCGGGCATGCAGGGCCACATCCACCACCGCCGCGATCGCGAGCAGGGAACGCCGGGACAGAAGAATCATATCGATCGAACCTCACAATACGGGGCGCGCCCGCGAGACGCATATCACAGACCGGTGGATCCGAAGCCCCCTGCCCCGCGTGGCGTCGAATCGATCTCCGAGACCATGCAAAGCTGCGCCTGCGTCACCGGTGCGAGCACCATCTGAGCGATGCGCATGCCCCGGATGACCATGAAGGGGGCGTCTCCGTGATTGATCAGAACCACGCCGATCTCCCCCCGATAATCGCAATCGATCGTTCCGGGTGTGTTGAGAACGGTAACGCCGTGCCGGAGCGCGAGCCCCGAACGCGGCCTCACCTGAGCTTCGTAACCCTCCGGTATTTGCAACTTCAAACCCGTGGGCACAAGGGCTCTCTCGGATTTTTCCATTTTTATCGGGGAATTTTCGGCAATAGCGGCGCGCAGGTCGAATCCGGCGGCGCCCGCAGTCTCGTAGGCGGGCAGCGGCAGCCCCTCGGCATGGGGCAGCGCCTCGACGAGAAGCCGGATGCTCATGCCTGCGACCCCGCATCGAGATCAGCTTCGCTCAGGCCCTCAAGCCGCGTGACACATTCCGCGATGAGCCTTTCCGCTACCATGTCCTTGTCCATTTCTGGCCAGGAGATCACCGCGTCACCGGCATCGATCAGATGCACTGCGTTGCGTGCCCCGCCCATCACACCGCCCGCGACGCCGCTGCCGGCGGAGACGTCATTGGCGATCATCAGGTCGCAGCCCTTGCGCGCGCGCTTTGCCCGCGCGAGCGCGATCACGTCGTGCGTTTCCGCGGCAAAACCGACGACCAGCGCCGGACGGCCCGCACGCATCGCCGCGACGGTGGCGAGGATATCGGGATTTTCCACCAGCGCCAGCGCCGGCGGCCCGCCGCCAACCTTCTTGATCTTGCGCGCTGCATCACGATCGGTGCGCCAATCGGCGACGGCAGCGGCGAAGATTGCGATATCGGCGGGCAGCGCAGCATCCACTGCCGCCTGCATCTGCCGTGCGGTTTCCACCGGGACCAGATCGACGCCCGGCGGGGCCGGGATCCCAACCGGGCCGGAAACCAGCGTCACCCGGGCCCCGGCGCGCGCCGCCGCCGCCGCGATGGCGTGGCCCTGACGCCCGGAGGAGCGGTTGGCGATATAGCGCACCGGGTCTATCGGCTCGTGGGTCGGCCCGGAGGTGACCAGCACATGGCGACCCGCGAGCGCGCCATCGCGCGGCGTCTGCGCCACATCGAACAGCGCCTGTGTCGCCGCCACGATCGCCATCGGCTCCGCCATGCGCCCGGCCCCGGTTTCCGGCTCGGCCATGGGGCCGGAATCGGGGCCGACGGTACGCACGCCGTCGCGTTTGAGGGTGGCGAGATTGCGCTGCGTGGCGGGATGCGCCCACATGGCCGGGTTCATGGCCGGCGCGATCAGGACGGGCAGGCGCGTGGCGAGGAGAACCGTTGTGGCGAGGTCATCGGCATGGCCCTGCGCCATGCGGGCCATCAGATTGGCCGTAGCCGGTGCCACCACCACGCAATCGGCGTCGCGTGCGAGGCGGATATGGCCGATCGCCGCTTCATCGGCGCGGTCGAACAGATCGGTCCAGGTTTTCTCGCCGGAAAGAGCCGCAGCGGCGAGCGGCGTGACGAATTCCTGCGCGCCGGCGGTCATCACGCAGCGCACCTGCCCGCCCGCATCGCGCAGGCGCCGGATCAGATCGAGGGACTTGTATGCCGCGATCCCGCCGCCGATGATCAATAGAACCCGCCTGCCCTGCAATTCGCCCGTCATTGCCACGATCTCTCGGCTCCAACCCACCCGGACCATCTCATAACACGACGATGCGCCGCGACGGAAATCATCACCCCACGGCGATCAGCGCCGCCGCGACGCGCCGGTTCTCGGCCAGCAGGATGTTGAAGGTGCGCGCCGCAGCCCCCGTCTGCATGACGTCGAGGCGCATGCCGGGATCGCGCAGGCGCCATAGCAGCGGCTCGGGAAGGGGCACGATGTTGCGCCCGGTGCCGATCAGCAGGATCTCGATGTCCTCCGCCTCCGCGAGAACCGGCCTGAAGGCCTCCTCGTCGAGGGCGGATGCGCCCGCGACATCCCATTTCGAGATGCCCGACGGCAGCGCCAGAATGGAGCCCTTGTGCGACATCTCGGCAAAGCGAAAGCCGCCATTGCCATAGGCATCGATCGGATGGCGCCCGGGCACGAAGCCGTCATAGAGCGGCCCCGCCATCAGATCACTCCGCCGGCTGCGCGGCATCGGGCCCGCTTTGCGCTGCCGAGCCGACCGCGCTCGAGGCGCGCACGCCGAGATAGATCAGGATTGGCGCGGCGACGAAGATCGAGGAATAGGTGCCGACCACCAGACCGAAGATCATCGCATAGGCGAAACCCTTGATGATCTCGCCGCCGAGAACGGCCAGCGCCATCAGCGCGAGTAAGGTTGTCACACTTGTCAGGATTGTGCGCGACAAGGTGGCATTCACCGCGATATCCAGCACTTCGTAGACGGAGACCTTCTTGTATTTGCGCATGGTCTCGCGGATGCGGTCATACACGACCACGGTATCGTTGAGCGAATAACCCAGGATGGTCAGCAGGGCGGCGATCGAGGTCATGTTGAACTCGATCTGCGTGATCGCGAAGAAGCCGATCGCCAGCACCAGGTCGTGCAGGGTCGCGATCACCGCGCCGATGGCGAAATGCCATTCGAACCGGAACCAGAGATAGACCAGCACGCCGAAAATCGCCATCACCACGCCGAGCGTGCCCGATTGCACCAGCTCCGCCGAGACGCGCGGCCCCACCACCTCGACACGCCGAATGTCGTAATCACTCTCGAAGACGTCGCGCAGCGTCGAAACCACCTGCTGCTGCGCCTCCTCGCCACCTTCCTGCAATTGCACGCGCAGGGCGACGTCACGCGGAGTGCCGAATGCCTGCACCTCGACATTGCCGAAGCCCAGCTGATTCGCATCGACGCGGATCTGCGCGATATCGGCGTTACCCTCGCGGGCCTGCATTTCCATCACGGTACCGCCACGGAAATCGATGCCGGTATTCATGCCGAAATGCAGGAATGTCGCGACCGCAAGCACCGAAAGCAGCGCCGAGAGCGGAAAGGTCCAGCGCCGGTACCACATGAAGCGGTAGCGGGTCTCGACGGGGACGAGGCGGACGAGCCACATGATACGCGCTCCTCAATTCATCGCCAGCTGCTTGGGACGCATGACCCTGAACCAGGTTGCGATCATCAAGCGCGTGAGCGTGAATGCGGTGAAAACGGTGGTGACGATGCCCAGAGACAGGGTCACGGCGAAGCCGCGCACCGGGCCGGTGCCGAGGAAGAACAGAATTCCGGCGGCGATCAGCGTGGTGATATTGGCATCGAGAATGGTGCCAAGCGCCCGCGCGAAGCCCGTATCGAGCGCCTGGATCGCCGATCTCCCGATCCGCTCCTCCTCACGCACACGCTCATAGATCAACACGTTCGAATCCACAGCCATGCCCAGCGTGAGCACGATACCGGCGATGCCCGGCAGGGTCAGCGTCGCACCGAGTGCCGAGAGCAGGCCAAACAGCATGATCATGTTCACCGCGAGCGCCACCGTGGCCATGACGCCGAAGAAGCCGTAGGCCGCGATCATGAAGACGACGACGAGCAGCGCGCCGACGATCGCGGCCATGGTGCCGGCATAGATCGAATCCGCCCCGAGGCCCGGGCCGACCGTGCGCTCTTCCACGATGGTCAGCGTCGCGGGCAGCGCGCCGGAACGCAGCAGCACCGCGAGGTCATTGACCTCCTGAACGGTGAAATCGCCGGAGATCTGACCGGATCCGCCAGTGATCGGCGACTGCACGCGCGGTGCCGAGATCACGGCCTCGTCGAGGACGATGGCAAGCTGGCGCCCGACATTGCGCGTCGTCGCCTCGCCGAAGCGCTGGGCGCCCGAGACGTTGAAGCGGAAGGTGACGATCGGCTGGTTGGTCTGCTGGTCGAAGGAGGGCTGGGCATCAATCAGATCCTCGCCACCGACGATGACCCTGCGTTCGACATCGACAGGCTCGTCGCCGGCCTCTCGCAACGGCATTTGTACCGTGTCGGTATCGCCGGGATTGGCGAGGAAGCGGAATTCGAGCTGGGCGGTCTCGCCGAGCAGCGCCTTGAGCCGCTCGGGATCCTGCAGGCCGGGCACCTGCACGAGGATGCGGTCGGCACCCTGGCGCTGGATATTCGGCTCGGTGGTGCCGAGCGCGTCGATGCGCCGGCGCAGCACCTCGATCGATTGGGCGAGAGCGCGGTTGATGCGCTCGTCCAGGGCCGCTTCGGTCAGGGTGAGGCGAATCAGTCCGTCATCCTGTTCCTCGATGGTCAGTGTCGAAGACCCGGGCTGTCCGAAGGCGGCATCGGCGAGCGGTTCGGAGAGATCACGCAGACGCGGCAGCATCCGTTCACGGGCAGCCTCGTCGGGTATCCGCAGCTCCACCGTGCGGTTGCTGATCCGGATACCGCCCTCGAGCGGGGTGCGGGTCTCACGCAGGAGATTGCGCACCTGGTCGCGGACCTGCGTCGCTTCATTGCGCACGAGTTCGGCAGTATCCACCTGCAGCAGCACATGCGAGCCGCCCTGCAGATCGAGCCCCAGCACCACGGCCTGATCCGGGACGAGGAATCCCGGGATCCATCCGGGCGCCGCCTGGCTCACGGCCTCGCGCTGCTCGCCCGAAAGCAGGTTGGGAACGGCGAGATACATGCCGAAGAACAGCGCCAGCAGGATGGCGACAGTCTTGGTGGCAGAGATGCGCAACATGCTCGTGCGACTCCCGGGAATCGAATGTCGGTGTCGACGACGCGGCGGCTTCCCGAAGACGCGCCGCGTCCTTGTGGCGAAGGAGATGCCGGCGATCCGGCGTCAGCTCTTCGCTGCGTCCTTCGCCGGCTCGCCCTTGGCGCGCACATCGGCGACCATGCCGCGAATCACGCGCACCCGCACGCCCTCGGCGATCTCGACCTCGATCTCGTTGTCGTCGACGACCTTCGAAATCTTGCCGGTAATGCCGCCATTGGTGATGACCGTATCACCGCGCCGCAGGTTCTTCACGAGTTCCTGATGCGCCTTCACCCGCTTCTGCTGCGGGCGGATGATGAGGAACCACATGATGACGAAAATGAGGATGAACGGCAGAAGCTGCAGAAAGATGTCTGCGCCGCCGCCCCCGGCGGCCTGTGCATAAGCGGGCGTGATGATCACTGGTGACTCCTGATGCCTGTGCGCCGGATGCGGCGACCCTGCGGGCCGTGCCTCCGCCGTTTCGTTCGAAAGCGGCGCAACTTATAGCGATGCAGGCGCCGAAAGCAAACCGTGATCGGCGTGTTGCACGATAGACCACGGCCTGCCTTCGCGATATGGAGGCCCCGTCCTCCGTTTGCAACGATCCGATTCCGCGAAGGCCCGCCATGTTCCGATCCCAATCCGATGCGACCACCGCGCTGCTGGCACGTATCGCCGATGCCCTGGAGCGCCTCGCTCCGCCCCAAGCTGCGGCCGTGGATACTGCGAGTGCCGATGCCTTCGTCTGGCACGCTGCGCCGCCGCGCCTCGCGCCTGTCGCGCAGGTCAACCGCGTCGAGATGGGGCTCCTGCGCGGGATCGACCGGGTGCGTGACCAGCTTCACGAGAATACACGGCGCTTCGCCAAGGGGCTCCCCGCCAACAACGCGCTGCTGTGGGGCGCGCGCGGCATGGGCAAGTCCTCGCTGGTCAAGGCCGTGCATGCCCAGGTGAACAGCAACCGCGAGATCGGCATGGAGCCGCTCAAGCTGATCGAGATCCACCGCGAGGATATCGAGAGCCTGCCGGCACTGATGGCGATCCTGCGTGCGGACCGGCATCGCTTCGTGATCTTCTGCGACGATCTGTCATTCGATTCCGACGACACCTCCTACAAGTCACTCAAGGCCGTGCTCGAAGGCGGCATCGAAGGACGGCCCGACAACGTGCTCTTCTACGCCACTTCGAACCGCCGCCATCTGATGCCGCGCGACATGGTCGATAATGAACGCGCCACGGCCATCAACCCGGGCGAGGCCGTGGAGGAGAAGGTCTCGCTCTCCGACCGGTTCGGCCTCTGGCTCGGCTTCCACAAATGCTCGCAGGACGAATATCTCGACATGGTCTTCGGCTATGCGGCGCATCTGGACATCGCCTGCGACGAGGACACCCTGCGCCGCGACGCCCTCGAATGGGCCACAACCCGCGGCGCCCGCTCGGGGCGTACCGCCTGGCAGTTCATCCAGGACCTCGCCGGACGCGTCGGCAAGCGTATCGACGGGGGCAGTTGAGGCGGCTGATCCCGATGCCCGAGGCCACGGGTTCGGATTTCCCCGTCGCGCCCCCTGTTTTTCACGGTGGCGATCTGTATGATCGCCACCAAAGTGAACGGATAACGGAGGCAGATATGACGGTTTCGGCTCGATATACCGATGATCGCGGAGGATCGGCGAAAGCCGCACGCGCATTCGGTCTCGGCTTGCTCGGCACCGTGGCGCTATGGAGTGTTCCGGCTGCCGCGAACGACGTCGTCGTGGCGGATCTGGCATATTCCGGGGCGATGGGAACCTATGCGATCCCGCGCATGGAATTGACCGATTCGAGCCTCACGGCGTCCGAGATCGAGGCCGCTTTCGCGCAGGGTGATCCGCGCGTGCTGTTCGAGACGCTGGCAACGCTCTCGGCGACCGAGGTCGTCATCCCGCGCATGAGCCTCAGCCAGGATGTCGCGGATGTCACCCAGGAGGCCGTTTACGAGGACATCCGCATCGAGGACATGCGCGAGGGCCGCATTGCCGGCTTCACCGCTGCCGGCGGTGAATTTTCCGCGCAGGACGGGGATCAGAACGTCAGCGGTCGCTTCGGTGCGGTCGAAGCGCGGATGATCGATCTGCCGGCGATCCTGCGCTACTACACCGAAGCGGCAGGCGACGGGGACAATCCGTTCCGCACGGCCTACGAATCGTTTTCGATCAGCGACCTCGTGATGCATGACGGCGAGGATGTGCATTTCACGATCGACGGGATCTCCGGTCGTGCCGTGGCCATGCGTCTGCTGCAGGAGCCACTCACCGAGACCATCGCGGCCATCACTGAAATGGAGGATACCGAAGATCCGACGCCGGAAGAAGCCACGCGCATGCTCAACTTCATGGCGGATCTGATGGATTCCTTCCGCTTCGAAGAAATGGGCGTGACCGGCATCAGCATCGTCGACGAGAGTGACGAGGATCCGGTCGACATGTCCATCGCGCGCATCGGATTCCTCGGCAGCCCCGATGGCGGTTTCGCCAGTTTCACCCTCGAAGACATGCGTGTCGCGGCAGAAGGCGCGGAGATCACCATCGCATCGATCGGCTCCGAAGGATTTTCCTTCGCGCCGATGACGGAGGGGCTGCGCCGGCTTGCGGAAGACCCTGATGCCGATCTCTCCCCGGACGAAATTCAGCGCATGATGCCGGTGATCGGCACGGTGACGCTCGACAATCTCACAGCCTCGATCCCGCCGCAGCCCGACGCCCCGGCGATGGATGGAGCGATCGGCCGCCTGAGCGTCACGGCGGACACGCCTTATCAGGGCGTGCCCACCAATCTGCGCGTCGCCATCGACAATCTCGCCTTCGACCTGCCGGAGGGGACCGGAGAGGAATTCGTCGAGACGGCACGCGCCTTCGGCTATGAGCGGCTCGACCTTTCCGGCAGTTTCGCCGCGCGCTGGAACGAGGCGGGGCAGGAAATCGTGCTCAGCGACCTCTCCTTCAGTGGTGAGGATATCGGCGCGGCCTCGCTTCGCGGCGTCATCGGCGGTGTCGGGCCGCAGGCTTTCAGCGGCGACGAGGCCGCCCGCCTGATGGCGTTGATGGGCGCCTCGGTGAAGAACCTGCATCTGATGGTGGAGGATCGCGGCATCGCCGAAATCCTTCTCACCCTGCAGGCTGCAGAGATGGGCGTAAGCCCTGATGAGGCACGCCAGCAGATGGGAATGATGTCTCAGATGATGCTGCCGGCGATGCTTGGTGGCGGGCCGCAGGCGCAGGGCCTGGCGGAAGCCGTCGGGCAATTCCTCGAGAATCCCGGCGAGCTCGAGATCGCTGTCGAATCGATTGATCCGGCAGGCATTCCGATCATGGAGCTCGGGACCATGAGCACCCCCGCCGCGCTGATGGAGCGTATCGAGATCGACGCACAGGCACGTTGATCCGCGCACCATCCGGGCTCGACCGGATCGCTGAGTTCCGTTACGTCACTTCTGCGGCCCGCATCCCCCATGCGGGCCGTCTTTCGCAGCGATCACGACGGAGCGGAACCATGATGACGCAGCACCGGCTCACGAGCCGGGATCAGGCACAGGCGCGCGACGGGCAGGATTGCCTCGCGCCGATGCGCGCGCATTTCGCCCTGCCGGACGACATCACCTATCTCGACGGCAATTCGCTCGGCCCGCTGCCGCATGCCGTGCGTGCACGCATGACCCGGACCGTCAACGCGGAATGGGGCCAGGGGCTGATCCGCAGCTGGAACGATGCCGGCTGGATCGATCTGCCCGAGCGCGTCGGGGCGCGCATCGCCCGGCTGATCGGCGCCCCGGCGCAGGCGGTCTTCGCCGCCGATTCCACCTCGGTCAATCTGTTCAAACTGCTCTCCGCCGCCCTTGCCCTGCGGCCCGAGCGGCGAGTCATCGTCTCGGAACGCGGCAATTTCCCCACCGATCTCTACATGGCGCAGGGGCTGATAACGCAGCTCGACCGGGGGCACCGTCTCGTGCTGGTGGACGATGCCAGTGCGATTCCCGCCGCGCTGTGCGACGATACCGCATTGTTGATGCTCACCCATGTCGATTATCGCAGCGGCGCCATGCACGACATGGCGGCGCTTACCCATCAGGCTCACCGGGTCGGCGCCCTCACGCTGTGGGATCTCGCCCACAGCGCCGGGGCCGTGCCGCTGGATCTTGCCGGGGCGGATGTCGATTTCGCCGTGGGCTGCGGCTACAAATATCTCAATGGCGGACCGGGCGCGCCGGCCTTCTTCCATGTTGCCGAGCGCCATGCGGATGCCTTCGTGCAGCCGCTCGCGGGCTGGTTCGGCCATGAAGCGCCCTTCGCCTTCGAGCCGCAATACCGCCCCGCCCCCGGTGCCGCGCGCTATCTGTGCGGCACGCCGCCGGTTCTCGCCATGGCCGCGCTCGATGCTGCGCTCGAACTCTGGGAGGATGTCGATCTCGATGCCTTGCGGGCGAAATCGCTCGCCCTCACCGATGCCTTCATCGCCACGATCGAGGGCGCGTGTCCCGATAGGGTGCTGGAACTGATCACCCCGCGCGATCCGGCAAGGCGTGGCAGCCAGGTGAGTTTCCGCCATCCGCAGGCCTATGCGGTGATGCAGGCGCTGATCGCGCGCGGCGTGATCGGCGATTTCCGTGCCCCCGACATCCTGCGCTTCGGCTTCACGCCGCTCTATACCCGTTTCGTCGATGTCTTCGACGCGGCAAAGACCCTGCGCGCGGTGCTGGAGACGCGCGCCCATGAGCGCCCCGAATTCCAGATCCGCGCGAAGGTGACCTGAGAGATCATCGCACGGCAGCGGTTCAGGGAGCGCATCCGCGCGCGCCGTGTTCCGCCTCGACACCCTCGAAGCGCACGGCGAAACCGTCCGGCGTGTGGCGTATCACGGTTGCATCCCGGTCGCGGATGCGTATGCCGGCGCCGAGGCTCGGGCGCTCGCGCGAAATCACGCTCGCCCCGCTGCGGGAGATGTCGCGCAGACGCTCGGCGATGATGCGGCCATCGGGAAGCGTGATCATGAGGTGAAGGTCGGGCGCGCTGTAGCGTCCGGCGCGCTGCTGCGGGATCCGCGAGTCGAAGAAGCCGCCGCCACCCAGCGGACGGCGTCCGCCGGCAGCCTCGATCGTATCGAGGCGCGCGCAGAGCCGGGCCTGATGCGCGGCATCATGCATGAAGCGGATGGCGAAACCGTCCGGCGTCCAGCGTGCGACGCGCCCTGCAATGATGCCGATTTCCTCGAATATCCCGTTCACGCGCAATCCCGGCGCCGGACGCGCCGGTGCGATCACGGCCATGCCCGACCGCGACACGTCACGGCTGTGCAGGGCCAGATCACTGCCATCAGGAAAACTGATCGTGCCCGCGAGATGAAGATGCAGACGCGGCTCGGCGCGTTTGTCGATCCAATAGGGGCGATATTCCTGCGGCATGATCGGACTTTCCGGCAGCGGATTCGGCATGTCCGGGCGGAGCCGGACCTGACATCATTGTCGCCTTGCCGACTTGTCCGAACCTTACGCAGCGGGAGTTTCAGTGATCCGCAGCGCCGTGGCCGGATGCGCATGCCGCGATGGCCGCAACCAGCACCGCGACGGCGATGCCGACATCTTCCCGCGTGACCGATTCCGCCGGATTGTGGCTGACCCCGCCGGCGCAGCGCACGAAAAGCATCCCGACCGGGCAGAGCCGCGCCATGGCCACCGCATCATGCCCTGCGCCGGAGGGGATCATCGGCGCTTGCCCGGTCACGGCGCGCGCTGCATCGGCCAGCGCCTGCTGCAGCGGCAGCGCCATCGGTGTGGCGGGCGCGCGCATGAAGGGCGCCTGCGTGAAGCCGAGGCCACGGCGCCTTGCGATCTCGCTGCAGGCCGCGTCGATCTCGGCCAGCATGGCGGCGAGTATCGCATCGCTCGGGGCGCGGGCATCGATGGAGAAGCGCACCTCGCCCGGAATGACATTGACGGCGCCCGGTGCCACCGCTGCGCGCCCCACCGTCGCGACACCGCCCTCATGGCGCGCGCCGATGGCTTCGATCGCCACGATCATCTCCGCTGCTCCCGCCAGCGCATCCCTGCGCAGCCCCATCGGCACCGTGCCCGCATGACCGGCTTCACCGCGCAGCAGGCAATCCGCCCGATAGGCGGCAGCGATGGCTGTGACGATTCCGACCGGCAGATCGGCGCGCTCCAGCACGGGACCCTGTTCGATATGCAGTTCGAGATAGCCCAGCGCCTGCGCCGGATCGCGGGCGAGCTGCGCGATCAGCGCCGGATCGCCACCGAAATCCCGCAGCGCCTGCGCCAGGGTGACACCATCGTCATCGCACACCTCGAGCCAGCGTGGATCATAGCCGCCGGCGATTGCCTGGGTGCTCGACAGGCTGGTGGGAAACCGCACATTCTCTTCGTCGCCGAATGCCAGGATTTCGATCGCGAAGGGCAGCGCGATGCCGCGGCGCGCGAGTTCCCCAACCGCGAGAATTGCCGCGACGACCCCCAGCGAACCATCGAAACGCCCGGCATCGATCACCGTGTCGATATGCGACCCGCAATACAGGACGGGCCCGTCGGCGGGCCCGTAGCGGCCCACGACATTGCCGACCGCATCGATATGCGCGGCGCAGCCAGCCTCTTCCATCCAGGCGCGCACCTGTTCGGCGGCGCGGCGATGGGCGGGGGAGAGATAGAGCCGAGTCAGATTGTCCGGCGCGTCGCTGATCGCGCCGAGCGCGTCGAGCATCGCCATGGCACGCTCGCCTGAAGCCGTGGCCTCGAATCCATTTCCGCTCATGGGAATCCCCTCGCTGCCTGCCGAGGCCCAAGCCGCCGATGCGGCCCGATGATCGTCGGGTTAGCATGACGGATCGGGTTTGTCAGGCGCAAGGCCGCATCCGCCAAAGGCCGCCGAGGCCCGGCCCCGGCAGAAAGGGTTCTTCGAAAAGGGCATGAGAGGATTTGCGGTTTCGTAGAGTTTCAAGGTTGATCCGCTTGAAATCAGCCGCGCCCGAGAAGCGATTTTTCAGAGATTTGCCAATTCCCACAGCGATTGCTATGTCAATCACCATGCTGAAATCAAACCTGGAGGCCGATATGGCGCGCGAAAGTGCCTATCTCGACAATATCTATTCTGTGGATGGCGGTGAGGAAATGCGCCGTTATTATGACGATTGGGCGACGAGCTATGACGCCGATCTGGTCGACAACGATTACCGCACCCCTGCGCGCTGCGCTGAAGCGCTGGCCCGTCATCTGAGCGACAAATCCGCCCCGATTCTCGATTTCGCCTGTGGCACCGGCATGTCCGGTGTGGCCCTGCGCGAAGCCGGTTTCACACGGATCGACGGGATCGACATTTCGCAGGGGATGCTGGACATCGCCCGCGAGAAGAACGCCTATCGTGCCCTTTGGGTCTGCGATCCGGATACCCCCTTCGATAAGCGCGCGCACGGCTATGCCGCGATCACCGCCGTTGGCGCAATCGGCGCCGGAGCCGCTCCTGTCGATGCGATCGACGGGGCGCTGGCCGCGCTGGAGCCGGGTGGTCTGTTCGTGGTCTCGCTGAATGATCACACGCTTGAGGACCCGGCCTTCGAGGCCCGGCTGCGCGCCGCCGGGAAGGCCGGCACAATCACCATTCTCGAGGATGCGCACGGCCCGCACCTTCCCGCAATCGGGCTCGGTGCGAAGGTTTATGTGGCACGCCGCACCTGATCGGTCGCATCCGCACGAGACTGTCGCCGCCCCGTCATCCGAGGATGGCGGGGCGGTGCTGTATCGGAAATGGCATTCCGACACGGCGCGGATTGCCGAACTTGCACGGCGCTGGACGTGGGAATACGGTTTTATCCCATGCCGAAATGCCGCAAACAGACGGTCAAGGCTTGAAAGATTTCGGGGAGGATAACGCATGAAGACCTATGGCCATTTCATCGGGGGCGAACACGTCGCGGGCAAGTCGGATCGTTTCTCCGACGTCTACGAGCCCATGACCGGCGAGGTGCGTGCCCGCGTGGCGCTGGCCGGGACTGCCGAGTTGCGTGCCGCCGTCGAGAACGCCAGGGCCGCCCAGCCGGGCTGGGCCGCCACCAATCCGCAGCGTCGCGCGCGGGTGATGATGAAATTCATCGATCTGCTGCATCGCAATTACGACGAACTCGCCGAGTTGCTCGCCCGCGAGCACGGCAAGACCGTCCCCGATGCCAGGGGCGACATCCAGCGCGGGCTCGAAGTCTGCGAATTCGCGCTCGGCGCGCCGCATCTGATGAAGGGCGAATATACCGAGGGCGCCGGCCCCGGCATCGACATCTATTCGATGCGCCAGCCGCTTGGCGTTGTGGCGGGGATCACCCCGTTCAACTTCCCTGCCATGATCCCGATGTGGAAATTTGCTCCCGCCATCGTCTGCGGCAACGCCTTCATCCTCAAGCCCTCCGAGCGTGATCCGGGCGTGCCTATGCGGCTTGCGGAGCTGATGATCGAGGCCGGGCTGCCGGCGGGCATCCTCAACGTCGTCAACGGTGACAAGGAAGCCGTGGACGCCATTCTCGATGATCCCGACATCAAGGCCGTGGGCTTCGTCGGCTCGACGCCGATCGCCGAATATGTCTATTCCCGCGCCACCGCCTCGGGCAAGCGGGCGCAATGCTTCGGCGGCGCCAAGAACCACATGATCATCATGCCCGATGCCGATCTCGACCAGACGGTCGATGCGCTGATCGGCGCCGGTTACGGCTCGGCCGGCGAGCGCTGCATGGCGGTCTCGGTGGCGGTGCCGGTGGGTGAGGAGACGGCGAACCGGCTGATGGAAAAGCTGATCCCGCGCGTCGAATCCCTCAAGATCGGCCCCTCGACCGATCCCAGCGCCGATTTCGGCCCCGTCGTCACCAGGGCGCATCTCGACAAGATCAAGGATTACGTCGAAATCGGCATCGAGGAAGGCGCAACCCTCGCCGTGGACGGGCGCGGCTTCACCATGCAGGGCTACGAGAACGGCTTCTACATGGGCGGTTGCCTGTTCGACAACGTGACGAAGGACATGCGCATCTACAAGGAAGAGATCTTCGGCCCCGTGCTCTCCGTGGTGCGCGCCAAGAGCTTCCATGAGGGTCTTGCGCTCGCCAACGACCATGAATACGGCAACGGCGTCGCGATCTTCACCCGCGACGGTGACGCGGCGCGCGATTTCGCCGCGCAGGTCGATGTCGGCATGGTGGGTATCAACGTGCCGATCCCGGTGCCGATCGCCTATTATACCTTTGGCGGCTGGAAGCGCTCGGCTTTCGGCGATCTCAACCAGCACGGCCCGGACGCGATCCGCTTCTATACGAAGACCAAGACCGTCACCTCCCGCTGGCCCTCCGGCGTCAAGGACGGCGCGGAATTCGTCATCCCGACGATGCGGTGATTGCGCGTGAAACAGGCGGGGGCGTGCGCGCTTTCGCCTGTTTTTTGCATAGCGGCGTCAGATCGGGCGCAAGCCGCCACCATCGGGCCGAGGGCCGTCTTCCAGATCGCGTTTGATGATACCTGCCAGACGCTGGATGAGCGTGTCCGGCGCACGCGCGGTTTCGGCCTCGAGGCAGCGTACGCGGAAACGTTCGATATTGTTCAGCATCATCAGCCCGAAGGACAGGCTGGCCAGGATGCCATGAACTTCCTTCGCCAGGTCCGGATCCCTGCGCCACAGATCTTCCATGGCAGCGCTGATCCCGTCTTCGGACGGCTTATCGGCATCGCGGGCGCCAGCTGCGACATGGTCCAGCATGAAATCGGCAAAGGCCTTTCCACGTGCCTCGTCGGCATAGCCGGAGACGAGAAAGAGGATCATACGCCGCAGAGGTTCGGGCAGATCGGGTTTCCGAAGAACGCGGTTTGCGGCGGCGAATGACCGCCTCAGATCTTCGCGCAGATCCCCGAGAAACGCATAGCGATGCTCGAGTTCGGTTTTGCTCCGCCAGAAGATCAGCATGAGTGCCATGAGCGCCGCGCCGGCGGCGCCCGCGACAATTAGGCTCAAATGGAGGGTATCAGGATCAATGTTCATCACTGTTTCTGCCCTTGTCCTGCCCGCTTGCCGAACCGCTTGATGAGTTGGGGTTTGCAAATGTGTTGAGCGTCTGACTGGCACTCCCTCTCATTTCGCTCGTAATGCTGTACGTGCGCTCTTCAACCCGCCGTTTGCGGCTGGTAAATCCGAACGCCATCCAAATTAGCGCGAAGACCGCCGCCATTCCAGCCGAAAGCACCAATTCCTCGGTCTTTATCGAAATCACCGCACTGGCGGCACAAATCACAATCAGCGCCAACAGATCCGCATTATCCTTGCACGCTTCAAAAAACGCTTTCGTATCCAGCTTCATCCGGCAATTTCCCCCCGCGACGCCGGAGGGTGATAGCCAATATGATCTTAAATTGCAATTTCGGATTAAATTACTCAAAGGCTGTATTCCAACCCACCCCTCACCCCAGCCCGATCATCCCCCGCAGGCCCGGCGAAAACTGGATCGCGATATATGCCACATAGAGCAGGCTGAGCACCGCGCCCTCGCGGCGGCCGATGCGCCAGCCGGTCATGGCGAAGATGACGAAGATGATGGCCGCGAAAGCGGCGACCCAGACGTCGAACAGCGCGATCTCGGGGGGCACCGCGAGCGGCATGACCAGCGCCGTCACGCCGAGAATGCCGAGAATGTTGAAGATGCAGCTGCCGACGATATTGCCGAAGGCGACATCGGCATGCCGGCGCCAGGCCGCGATCACGGCGGTGGCGAGTTCGGGCAGCGAGGTGCCGATCGCCACGATGGTCAGCCCGATCACCGCCTCCGACAGGCCGAAATTCCGGGCGATACCGATCGCCCCGTCCACCAGCAGATCCGCACCGTAGAGCACGGCCGCCAACCCGCCGAAGCCCATCAGGAGTGCAATCGGCATGGAGCTTTGCGGAATCTCGTCGACCTCCTCGGCCTCCTGTCCGTGCATGACCGCACCGGCATCGAGGGAGCGACGATCACTCCACCAGGTGAAACTCGTATAGGCGACCAGCAACGCTACCCCGATCGCCCCGGCGATCCGTCCGATTTCGCCGGAGAGCACCATCAGGACGAGTATGGCGGTGGCGAGGATCAGCGCCGGGCCGTCACGCCGATAGGCCTCGCGGTTGGTCGCGAGCGGGAAGATCAGCGCGGCAATACCCAGAACCAGGAAAATGTTGGCGATATTGCTGCCCACGACATTGCCGAGTGCAATCCCCGGCGCCCCCTTGAGCGCGGCATTGATGCTCGCCATCAGTTCCGGCGCGGAGGTGCCGAAACCCACCAGCGTCAGGCCGATCACCATCGGTGAAATACCGAAGCTTCGCGCGATCGAGACCGCACCACGCACGAGATATTCGCCGCCGACAAGAAGCAAAACGAAGCCGGCGGCGAGAAAAGCGATGTCAGTCAGAGGCATGGGCGGATCCGGGCGTTGATGCAGGGCTGATGCGCCCTCGCCCTGTCGCACTCTTTGGTTGAGATAGTGTTACGGTGCATTTCAGGGCTTGTATGGCGCGCGACCGCTCGACAGGGCGTCATCGAGCAATTCGACGCGATCCTGCCCCCAAAACACCTCGCCGTCCAGCACATAGCTCGGCGCACCGAATACATCCGCCGCAACCGCGCTGTCCGCATTCAACCTGTAGAGCGCCTCGACCGCATTGCCGCGGGCCTCGTCCAGAACGGCCTGCGCCGGATGCCCGGCCTCATCGAGAAGCGCTGCAAGCGTCCCGGCATCGGAGATGTCGCCCTCTTCTTCCCAGACGGTCTCGAAGATACGGCGCAGATATGCGCCGGGATCGCGGTCGCGGGCAATCAGTGCAATCACGCTCCGGTCGGCGAGGCCGGGATCGACGGGGAAGAATCGGGGCTGGATGTTGAAGGTCATGCCGCGCCGGTCGCGCCAGCGCTGGAGTTCCAGAAGCCGGTATCGCTGACGCTGTTTCGGGCGCTGCCCGAGCGGCAGACCGCCGGTGCGCGCAAACACCTCCGGCACCGGCATCGGGCGGTATTCGACCTTGAGCGCGTGCCGCCCCACCACCTCCAGAAAAGGCTCGTGCCCGATATGGGTCCAGGGTGAGCTGCTGGTGAAATAATAGGTGATGGTGCGCGTCATGGCCTGCCTCCGGCGTTGAGCCGAACTATTGCCCCTTCATCCGGGGCTGACAAGCCGTATTCGGATGTGCAGCATGACCCTTCCCCTTTGCAGGATGTCGGGAGACGAGATGCGCATATTCGTTCTGACCGGAGCCGGTATCTCGGCGGAAAGCGGCATGGGCACCTTCCGTGATTCCGGCGGGATCTGGGAACGCTTCGATCCGATGAAGCTCGCGACGCCCGAGGCCTTCGCCGCCGATCCGGAAACCGTCCAGGCCTTCTACAATGCCCGCCGCGCCAATCTGCGCAGGGCGGAGCCAAACCGCGCGCATGAGGCGCTCGCGCACCTCGAAACAGGGCTCGCGGCGGCATCGGGATCGCTCTTTCTCTGCACACAGAACATCGACGACCTGCATGAACGCGCCGGCTCGCTTCATGTGCATCACATGCATGGCGAATTGTTCAAGGCCCGCTGCACCGCCTGCGGCGCTGTACATGACTGGCGCGATGATCTGGGCACCGGCGATAACTGCGCGGCCTGCGGCACGACGGGGCGGCTGCGTCCCCATATCGTCTGGTTCGGGGAGATCCCCTTCGGTCTCGACGCTATCGGCGAAGCCCTGGCCGGGGCGGATCTGTTCGTCGCCATCGGCACGTCGGGCTCGGTCTATCCGGCGGCGGGGCTCGTGCGCGAGGCGCGGATGATGGGTTTGCGCACCTGCGAGCTCAATCTCGAGCCCTCCGACAATGCTGATGTCTTCGATGAACGCGCCTACGGCCCGGCGAGCGAAGTGGTGCCCGATTTCGTGGCGCGGCTGCTGGCGGAAATGCGGTGAGATGCGCGCCGGCTATTCGCTGCCCTCGACCCGCCTCCGCGCACCCCATTCGGCGAGATAATCGTTGATCTCGTCGATCACGAAGAAGCGCGCGGCATCCTGGTCGAATCCGTCCGCGAGCAGTGCATCGTAATCGGTGAAGACGTGGCGGATATAGGCGACCATGGCGAGCCAGGCCGCATTACCGGGGTCAGCGGTGCTCAGGCCGGGGCTGTCGAGGGCGTGATCGATGATGGCCTCGCGCTCGAAACGCGGCAACCGCGGCGCGAGATGGTCGAGGGCTTCATCAAGGCGCTCGCGGCGCCCGCCTGCGCTGGCAGCTGGCGCTCCTGCCGCACGTATCCGCTGTGCTTTACCGGTTTTCCGCGTTGCCATGTCCGCCATGACGCCATCCTCCGTCAGCGCCCTTCTTGCATCAGCATGCCATTGTCGCCCACCCGTGTGAAGACGCAAAGCCGGCGGGGGGTAACGCTCCGTTCACCCTGCCCGTCGAAAGCCGCGTCGTGGGCGCGCCGGTTTACCTGCGCTTCAGTGATTCCCGTCGATTTTTCCGGGATGAGACGAAGAGCGCACGGAGATCCGGCATGGCGGCATCGCAGCAAATCAGCCTCGACGCTGAGGAAAACCGCCATGCGGCTGCGCTGTCTCCGCAGCCTGGATGCGACTATGCCCTGCGCCTCGCCGAGGCTGGCCGCTTCAACGGGGCTCCGCGCGTGAGCCCGGTGGCCTCCGGCGCGGCCGCGGGTGCGCTTGCGATCGGATTATGCACCCTGCTGGCGACCCTTGCGCCACTCCTGGGCTGACGCGCCCTCGAACCGGGCTTTGCAAGTCGCGACAATCCGGGGTAAGGATCGCGCAGGTTCATAAAACGTTCGATCCTCGCCCGTGTCACAGCCATCCGCGCAACCATCGCAAACCGCCGCGCGCCCCGCCGGCAATGTCCTGCTCGTCGTCGCCTGGATGACCGGTACGCTCTTGTCGTTCTCGACCGTCGCGGTCTCGATCAGGGAATTGTCGGGCTCGATCGGCGTGTTCGACATTCTCGCTTTGCGCAATATTGCCGGGATCATCATCCTGGTCGGCGTCGCCATTGCCTATCCTTCCCTGCGCGAGGGTTTTCGCCCGCGCCGGATGGGGCTGCATCTGCAGCGCAACGTGATCCATTTCTTCGGTCAATATGCCTGGGCGCTCGGCGTCACGCTGTTGCCGCTGGCCATGGTCTTCGCCATCGAATTCACCACCCCGGCCTGGGTGGCCTTGTTCGCCTTCCTGCTGCTGGGCGAGAAGCTCACCGCGCCGCGCCTGATCGCCATCGCGCTGGGCTTCATCGGCATTCTGGTGATTCTGCGCCCCGCCCCCGGCTCCCTTGATCCGACGGGGCTGATCGTGCTCGGCGCCGCGATCTGTTTCGCGCTCACCACCATCGCCACCAAGCGCCTGACCGGCACGGAGAGCACTTTCGCGATTCTGTTGTGGATGAACGTGATGCAATTGCCGATGAATTATCTCGGCGCCGACAAGCTGTTCTTCCTGCAGATCCCGGATCTGCCGATCCTGCCGCTGATCGGGATCTGTGTCGGCGGGCTCTCGGCCCATTTCTGCCTCACCAACGCCTATCGCCACGGTGATGCGGTGATCGTGGTGCCGCTGGATTTCCTGCGCCTGCCCCTGATCGCGCTGATCGGCTGGCTGCTCTATACCGAGCCGCTCGATCCGTTCATCTTCGCCGGCGGGGCGCTGATTCTGATCGGCATCCTGCAGAATCTGCGCGCAGAGCGCAGGCGCAATCTGGCGGCGCGGGCGGCGCGCGTGACAATGAAGGAAGAGTGAAGCCATGTCGTGGTCGGCCCAACAGGATGACGCCCTCAAGGCCGTGTCGCGCTGGCTCGACACTGGCGGCGGCAACCAAGTGTTTCGCCTGTTCGGCTATGCTGGCACCGGCAAGACCACGCTGGCGCGCCATATTGCCGAGGGTGTCGATGGTGAGGTCGCTTTCGGTGCCTTCACCGGCAAGGCAGCATCCGTGCTGCGCGCGAAGGGCTGCGCTGATGCGGGCACGATCCATTCCATGATCTACCGTTCGCGCGAGAGCGACGAGACGGAGGGTCCCTCCTTCGTGCTCAACCGCTCGGGCGCGGCGGCCAAGGCGGATCTGATCGTGATCGACGAATGCTCGATGGTGGACGAGGATCTCGGGCGCGACCTGCTCTCCTTCGGCAAGCCGGTCCTCGTCCTGGGCGATCCGGCGCAGCTGCCGCCGATCAAGGGTGGCGGCTTCTTCACCGAGGCCGAACCGGACGTGATGCTCACCGAGGTGCATCGGCAGGCGGCAGATAATCCCATCATCCATCTGTCGATGAAGGTGCGCGAGGGCGGGCAGCTCGATTACGGCCTCTATGGCGAGAGCCGGGTGATCCGCCGCGCCGAGATCGACCAGAACGAGGTGATGAAATCCGACCAGGTGCTGGTCGGACTCAACCGCACCCGGCGCAATTACAATGGCCGCATCCGCGAATTGCTCGGCCTGCGCGACCCCCTCCCCGCTGCCGGCGAGAAGCTCGTCTGCCTGCGCAACGACAAGTCCAAGGGCCTGCTCAACGGCGGCACCTGGCTGGTGGAGGCCATGCGCGGCCTCAAGACCGACCGCAAGGGAGAATTCATCCGCATGGATCTCAAGCCGGAGGATGAAAGCCGCCGCCATGCGGTCGAGGTCAAGGTGCTGCGTGCCTTCTTCGAGGGGGGGGAGGAGGGTCTGCCCTATGTGATCCGCCGCGAATCCGACGAATTTACCTATGGCTACGCGCTGACCGTGCACAAATCGCAGGGTTCGCAATGGGACGACATCGTCCTCTTCGACGAATCCGGCGCCTTCCGCGAAAACCGGGCCCGCTGGCTCTATACCGGCCTCACCCGCGCCGCGCACCGCATCACCGTGGTGCGCTGAGGGAAAGAGCATTGCCGCAACCTTGCGCCGCTCACCCCATGACGAGGATCCGCACCTCCCCATCGGCGCCATCGCCGCCAGATCCGGACGTTGTGCTGCTGCGACTTCCCCCACCACCGCCGCCGCCGCCGCCCGGACCGCCGCCGGGGCCTCCGTTGCCGCCATTGGCTGCGGATGCGCCGGCACCGCCGCCACCACCGCCGCCGCCCGCGCCGCGATCCCAGCTTTTGCCCCAACCGCCCCCGGCGCCGTTGCCCGGCCCCGCGCCGTCAGCCCCCGGTGCCGCACGGTCGGTTCCGCCAATGGCCTGGCCGAGGCCGCCATCGCCCCCGGAAGTGCGGCTGTCATCGCTATCAATCGCCCCGCCCGCACCGCCGCCGCCCGGACCCTCGCCGCACGGGCCCTTTGCCCCCGCCGCCCCGTGATCGCGTGCCGCCGCCGCGCCCGCATTGCCGTATTGCAGATGGCCGAGCCCGCCCGGTGAAGCCGCTCGCACGCTCGTCGAACCACCGCGCCCGCCGCGACCGCCCTCGGCGACGAGCAGGCTCGTGCCATCATCACTGATAAGCGTCTCGCCGCCATCGGCCCCGTCGAGCCCCTCGGCATCAGCGTTGTCGAACACGCCCGCCGCGCCGGCACCGCCCGCACCAATGGTGATGGCAAGGCTCGCGCCGATCTCGCTTGCAAGCAGCGTCATGCGCGCGACACCGCCGGCGCCGCCTCCCCCGCCCCCGAAACGCGGCGCGGCATCATCTCCGACCGCGCCCGATCCGCCACCGCCGCCTGCACCGATCACCTCGACGATCACGCTCTTCGCCCAGGCGGGTTTCGTCCATGTACCATCCGCGTTGAAGATCGCGATCTCGGCCCGCGCCGCACCGCGCGGGAAGCTGACGGCGCCGGTGGCACGATCGACACTGAATGCATCGTGCCAGGCCGAGCCGTCCGGGCTGACCTTGAGCGTGAAATCATCGTCGCCCAGCAGCCCGAATTCCGCCCGCGCCGACCAGCCGCGCTGGAACAGAAATCCCCCGGCATTGCCCACGTCTTCCTTGTTCAGGACGATCCGCAGATCACCGCTGCCGCCCTCCCCCGTCTCGCGCGCGGCGAACAGGGCCGCGTTGAGCCTGGCGGCGAAGGGGTTTTGCGCATCCGGCACTGTTGCGATGCCGAGCTGGTCGTAGATTTCGGGAAAGGCGATCAGCTCTTCGAGATCGCGCCAGGCGGCTCCGTCATGCACGAGCAGCGCCGCGTCGCCCGCATCATAGGCGAGGAAGCCGGGCCCCGGCGTGATAAAGCGCCACGCCCCGGTATCAAACCAGGCGATCGCCCCCTCCTGCCCGGCGAAGACCCCGCTCGCCCCTGCCCCGACGATCACCCGCATTCCGTCCTCGGGTTCGGCGGGTGGCGTGGTGACCAGACGTGCATCGACGGAAATCTGCGCGAGCGCGTCGATCAGCGCGAGCGCCTCGTTATGGGTGACATGCTTTTGCGCCTGTGCCGCCGCGAGCAGCGGCAGTGCCAGATGAGGGGTGAGGCTCATGACGGATTCCTCGGTTCGGTTGAGGGAAGGAAGGAGGCGGGCTTCAGCCGGGCATGACGGGAAGCGTGCCCGTGAAGGCAAAACCATCGCCGACGCTGGCGCTGATCTGCATCACGCGCAGATCGAGGCTGTCGCGCGGCGCGCCGAAATCGGCGATCTCGTCGGCATCCGGATAGAGGCAGAGCGGTTGATCGACGACGATGCGCCGCTTGAGCGTGGCGCCGTCCATGATCTCGACAGCGTATTGCTCGCCATCCTCGCCGAGCGGAATCTCCACCGGCTCCCAGGCATCCGCCTCGATGCGCCCGCGCCGTATCCAGCGTATCGCGATGCCGCCGGCGACGCGCCGCAGATGCGGATGCACCGGTGCGAGCGGCTTCAGGGCGAGGCGCGGCACCTCGGCTTCGAAGGCGAGCGCCGCGTCATCGGCGTGATCGCGCCCGATCGGAGCGATGCGGTATTGCCATTCCCGGCCCAGCTCCGAGAGCCCCGAGGCGAGCGGTACGACGGTCTCGTCGAGCCGCACGAGGGTGGCGCCCGGCGCCAGATCGCGCGACGCCACCGCTTCGCTGCCGGCGAGGCCCCGCAGGAAATGCGTCAGGCGATACCGGTTGTCGCCGATCAGCTCGGCCTGCGCGACCGCGATGATCTCGCAGACACCGTCGGGCCCGACCAGCGCGAAGGTGTTGGCGCCGGCAAGCACCGGGTTCTCGCCGAGCGCGGCGATCGCGCCCGCGCGCAGGGTCACTTCGAGCGCATTGGCCCGATCCCAGCGCCAGAGCGGGCCCGGTCCGAAGGCGGTCTCGGTGAAGCCGATCTGCGCGGCAGCCGATACAAAGCCGGACTGGTCAAATCCCTCGCCATCCACTGAACGCCACAGGGCGAGCGCACCCGGCCAGGGATCGGCATAGGCGGCAAGATATTGCAGGGCGGCCGGTTCGCCCTGGCTGACGGGCAGATCAAGCACGACGACAAAGGGGCGCCCCGGTGAGGCGGGCGGGCTGCGGCGCTGCGGCGCGATGCGTGCGCCCGGCGTTTCGAACAGGGCCGGCTCCACCGCACGCGTCTCGATCTGCCGCTCGGCTCCGTCGGTGATCCGGCTGATGCGGTGCAGACGCGGACCGGCGAGCCCCGGGATCGCGACGATATCGCCCACCTCATAAGCAATCGCCGCCGGGCCGAGGGCGAAGTGTGCCCCGTCACGGGCGGCCCAGGCATCCTGCAGGAGAATGTCACTGAGCCGGCCCGCCTGCCCCCGGCTCATCACGGCCGCGAGATCAAGCCGCGCTTCACGCCGGCTCGCCCCCGCCAGCCGGCGCGAGGCCGCGGCGGCCCGGCGCATCTCGCCCCAGGAATCGATGAAGCTCATGACGATCTCGCGCGGCAGCTCCGTCTCCTGGGCGCGCACATGACGCATCAACGGCGCTTCATCGTCATCGACGAGCATGCCCGCATCGATGCTGGCCACGACCCGCCCGCCCCGTCCGCGCCAGCGCAGCACACCGCCCGTCGCGGCGAGATCGACGCCGAAGGCGCGCAGCAACGGCTCCAGCGCCGCGCGCGGCGACATCGGGCGGTCGATCACGAAACCGTCGACGAAGCCGTCAGCGGCAATGTCGAGCGGCATCCCGATCCCGTAATCATCGAGCACCTTGCGGATCAGCGTGGCGAGATCGAGCCCCTCCAGCCGCCCGTTCAGCCAATGCCCCGTCTCGTAATTCGCGCCGTCCGCCCAGACCGATTCGAATTCCGGAAAGGCGGGGAAGGGCCGCGCATCCCAGGCCCAGACAGCGAGGCTTTCGGGCGCGACCATCGGCCCGCCATAGACCGGCGAATGCGGATTATGGGCGGGATCATGGGCTGGATGAGCGGGATCGAAGCGCCGGATGATCGCCTCCACCCCCGCCGCCTGGGCGAGATCGTCGCGCATGCGCCGTGAGAAATGCGGGAAGGCGCCTTCAGAGGATTTCATGTCGGGGAAGAGGTTGGGCTGGTTCGTCCCCTTGTCGACGGCCGGAATGCCGATCTCGGTCAGCCAGATCGGCTTGGCCATGGGCATATAGGCCGTCGCGCCGATCTCGACGCCGCCGACGCGCTCGACATGCGGCTCGCTCCACCAGGATACGAGATCCTTGGCGCGATACACCCAGGGCTTGCCATAGGCACCATCCGTGATCGGCAGGCGGCTCTGCGCCGCGCGACCCGCATCATCCGCATAATACCAGTCGAACCCCTCCCCCGCGCCGAGCCGTGCGCACAGGTAATCGACATCGTAGATGCTGCGCGCGAGCGCCGCATCGAGATGCCCGCCCCCATCGCGCCAATCCGAAATCGGAGGGTAGTAATCGATCCCGATCGCGTCGATGGCGGGATGGGCCCAGAGCGGGTCGAGGGGAAAGCGCAGTTCATTGCCGCCGTCGCGCACATGCGCGCCGTATTCCGTCCAGTCGGCGGCATAGGTGATGCGGGTTGCCGATCCGAGAATGGCGCGCACATCCTGCGCGAGGCTCATGAAGGCGGTAACTGCGGGATATTGCCCCGGCCCGGAACGGATGCGCGTCAGCGAGACCATCTCGGTGCCGATGACGAAGGCATCCACCCCGCCGGCCTCCACGGCGAGCCCGGCGTAATGCAGGATCAGACGCCGCAGGCTCCATTCGGAGGCGCCGGGATTGGCGCTGCCGAAGAAGCTCGCCACCTGCGCCGCCGCGCTCGCGGTGCCGTCGACGCTGCCCGGCGCTTCCGGGGCGGGATCGCAGGTGACCCGCCCCCGCCAGGGATAGGGCGGCTGTCCGGATGCGCCGGTGCGGGGATCGGGCAGCGCATTGCCGTGGGGGATGTCCATCATGATGAAGGGGTAGAGCGTCACCTTCAGGCCGCGCGCCTTCAGATGCCGGATCAGCGCGATCACGCTCGCATCACAGGGTGTGCCGCCATAGGCGGGTACGCCCTGATGCAGCGAGGCGAGGCGCGCCGTGCTGCGATCGAGCCCGGCCACCGACCAGACCCGCCCCTGCGTCTGCTTGTTCCGGATATCGACGCGCGGAGCGATGCTGCATTCGCCGACCCGCAGATCATCACCGAACCACGACACCACCAGCGAGACGCTCTCGAGCCCGGGGCACAGCCGTTGCAGCGCATCGAGCGAGGCGCGGATATCGGAACGCGCCTGAAACTGATGCCGGTTGTCGGGGCGCGTCTCGCCGGGGCCGATCACCTGCATGACGGGCGTCGGATCATAGCCGAATTCCGTCGCCGCCGGGATCAGGCAGACGGAACGGATCATTGTCCCGACGCCCTCACCGGGACGCACCACCTCGAAGGAGAATTGCGGCACGCGGTTGCCGAAATCAGCGAGCGGCAGGCGTTCAAAGACGACGTAAGCGAGCCCGCGATAGGCCGGCGCCCGGTCCGCACCCTCCTTGGCCACGATCAGCGCATCGGGCTGCTGATGCGCGCCGCCGGGATGCACGCGCATGGTGATCTGCGTCAGATCCACCTCGCGCCCGTCGGCCCAGACCCGGCGCACGAAGGCGATCGGGCCCTCGCACAGGCCGATGGCGAGATTGGCATAGTAGGAATAGCGCACTTCCTTCGTGGTCACGGTGGAACCGCCACCGCCGCCGGAATTGCGAAAAAACCCCTTGCCGCCCTGGCGCCCGGAGCGCTCAACGGTTACGTCCACCTGCTCCTCGAACCGGGTCGCCCAGATCACCTGGCCGCCGATGCGCGCGCGGCCATAGACACGCGGGATCGGCGCGCCTTCGCTGGAGGCGAGCCCCTGCATCTCGGCAAGGCGCGGCCCCTCCATCACACGGTATTCATGGGTGGCGAAAAGCGCGCCGTCGATGGCCGATCCCGCCATCGTTCCCAATGTCTGCCCGAGCATGGCGCCGACAGGGCCGGCAACGGCGCCGCCGATCGCCTGGCCGGCGGTTTGCAGGATCATCGTGGTCATCGATGGATATCCTCTTCACAAAGCACGAGCGGCGCGGGCGGCGGGAAGGCGAAGCTCGCGGCGAGATGACGCCGCCACCAGCCGGTCAGCGCGACCTCGGCCACGCAGGCCCCGTCATGGGCATGGATCATCCGGGCCGTGTCGGTGGCGATGGCGCAGTGCTTGGCGGGAAGCCCGTCGCGCCAGCGGAAGATGAGGACACGTCCGGGGCCCGGCGCATCGACGGGGATCAGGTGGCGCCGGGCGGCGGCGAGAAGCCGTTCCCTGCCGCCAGCCTCGGCCCAGTCCGGGCGATAGGCGCCGGGATGCTCGGGCTCGCAGCCCATCACCATCCGCCAGACGCCCCGGATCAGGCCCAGGCAATCGCAGCCCACACCGCGCAATGAGGCCTGGTGGCGATAGGGCGTACCGATCCAGCTGCGTGCGGCGGCGATGATGGTGGCCTCTTGCGGGCTCATCGAAACAGGCTCCCGCCATCGAGCCCCGCCTCGCCCTGACGCGGCACGCGCAGGATGAAATCGTTGCCGGGCATATGCGGGAAGCCACGGAAATTCACGCTATTGCCGAATTTGGCTCGGCAGGTGCCAAAGCTCTTGTCGCAGCCGGGTGTCAGGGTCACCGTGTCGCCCGGCGCGACGGGGCGCGGGGCGCGCTGCCACAGGGCGACCGCGCCGTCAGCACCATGGCTGCGGATCTCGACGGCGAAACCCGCATTCTCGCCGCTCGTAAAGACGAGCTTGCCCCCGCTGAACCAGCCCTCCGGCTGCCCCGCGATCCCGCTCAGGGTGAGATGCAGCGCATCCGCGCTTGCAATGACTGTTGCCTCGACCGGCGTGATCGTCACCCCGCAGGCGGCATCGCCAAGGTCGGCCGAACAGGCCGCGCGGTAGAGCCGCCCGCTCTCCTCGTCGAGGCGATGGGTGAGCCCGCGCAACTCCATGACGAAGGCGCCGTCGGCACGCCGGATCTCGCCGACATGGAACAGGTCGATCAGGAGGCGCTGGTCAGGATCCTGCCAGTTGACCAGCCAGAATTCGATGCCCGCATCGTCATAAAGACCCGCCTCCACATCGTTTTCCGTGATACCGCCCGACATCAGCGCCCCGGCGACGTCACCGCCGGAGACCGCGAAGCCGAGTTCCTGCGTCGCTTCGGCGGCATCGAGGCCGGTGCCGGCATGAAAAGTGGTGGCGTCGAAGGCGAGATCCGCATCGTGGTCGGTAAAGCCCATGATCGCACCGTCGCGGCGGATCAGCCGCCAGCAGCGGCACAGGCTCGTCACCCCCGCCGCGAGATGCGCGGCGAGGTTCTCGTCGATCTGTCGCATGGGAAGTCTCTTTGAAACGGTGTTGGAGCGCGCCACGCGCCTTTAGAGCATCATTCCGTCAGGTGGATACCGGCTGACGGAAAAAATGATGCGTCGAACAATAACTTGGAGCGCCCGGCCTGACTGCATCAGGTCGGAACGCGCTAGGGAACGATTTCCACCATCGGCACATTTGGCACCGCGCCGGCCTCGAAGGCGGAGAGGTCGATATCCAGCGAATCCGTGTCGAAGCGCACCGGCACGTCGAACGCGTATCCCGCCGTCAGCACGCTGCCTTCCGGCGGCGCGGTGAGCAGCGTCACCTTCCCGGTGGTCACATCGGCCACGAAATCGACGTCGGCGACCAGTTCATTGCCGTCGCGCGCGACACGCACGCTGCCCGCGACCGGCTTCACGATCGGGCGGGCATAGGGCGCATGGGCGCCGCCATAGGTCTTGGTGAGCTGAAAGACGAGGGTTTCGCCGTCGCCCGTGCCGAGCGGCTGGTCGCCGGGACCGGGCGTCGCGCCGGGCGGCCCGGAGCGGCAATCGACCCGGTCATGCAGCCGGAATCCGGTCAGGCGCCCGCGCCGCTCCTCGAAGAAGGCGATCACCGCATGCAGATCGTCGAGGCTGCGCACCCCGAGCCCGGCATCGTAGCGCCGACGCGAGCGCGCCCAGCGCGCATTGCGGCTCTCGGCCCCCGATGCCAGCGTCACCACATCCGTACGCCGCACCGGCCCGCCCCGCGCACCGCGCGCGACGGAGAAAGGAAAAGAGATTTCGTGGAAGCCCTGGAGCATGCCCTTACCTCCGGGAGTAAAAACGCAAAAAGCCCCGGCACTGCCGGGGCTTTCGTGAGAAACCGGTTCTGGCGGATGCGGTCAGGCGGCATCCGCGAAGAGATCGTCATCGTCGAACGGGTCGCACCCTTCGAGACCATCCTTGTCGGCGACGAGAATGTTGCCGTCATCATCGCCCCAGGTCGCCCAGAGCGCGTCGTCGATCTCATCGATCATGGTGTGCGTGCTTTCGGCATGCACTTCCTCTGCGCGCTTGCGAGCGAACTCGATCGCGTCGACGAGAAGATCCGTGTCGACCGACACCATTTCCTCAACTGCGTTCTGTTTCGCTGTCATCGCACATTCCTACTCATGTAGACGCCACCAACTTTCGGCAGCTTGTATGGCGTAAAGCCGTATTTTTCGTAAACCCGACTGTCAACCGGATCCTTGATCAAAACGCGTTCAGCACGCAAAAGTTTCGCATATTCGTGCGCACAAGGCAATATCAGAGATAACACGCCTCTTATCGACGTCGGAGCGAAACTCCTTTCGACCCAATGTATCGTCAAATGGGTCTTGGAATTCGACGGCTTGCCCAATGCGAGCCCCTGCAGAACGCGCCCATGTCCCTCAATCTCCTGCCAGACTGCAAGATTGAAGAATGAAACACGGTTCCTGAATTTGTAATATAAGCGCTCCCAGCTCTCCGAAAAGCCCGCATGCGTGTCCGGACCGTAATGCTTCGGCCATTCCTTTCGCGCCTCTTCCAGCGCAGCTTTGCAGATCGATGCCAGCGTAACCCCCTTGAAGCGCCCAACCCCGACACGCGCGTTCTTCGCGTTGATTTTCGACGCGATATGCTCACGCGCAACGCGTTGAAGCTGCGCGTAGCGCAATTCGTTATCCTCACGAAGACACATGCAAACCCCACTTTAAAAACAGCAACTCAAGGCTGCATGCCACAGGCCAGAGCGCCCCGCAACCGCTCGTACCACCCTCGCCATTGACAATTCTCAAGGCGCGGTCGCGTCGAATCCGATTGTGTGGGGAGGAAGGCTTTCGAAGAAGGAGAAAACACGATGAGCCACGTCCCGCACGAACTGGCCGAGGAATTCCCGGACAAGGTGCAGCAGATCCATGATCTGAAGATGGCCGATGCCCATTTCGCCAAACTCGCGGACGAGTATCACGAGATCAATCGCGCGATCCACCGCGTCGAGACTCGTGTCGAGCCGACGACCGAGGAAGTCGAACACGACATGCGGCGCAAGCGGCTGCAACTCAAGGACGAGATCGCCGCCATTCTCGAAAAGGCGGCCTGAGGTCTCACGTCGCGCGGCGCCCCCGGGCCACGGCCCGGGCGAGCGTCGCCGAGACCTGGCTCTCCGAGCGCCGGAAGGATGCCGCATCCGGCGTCGCGATATTCACCGTTACCGATACCGGCCCGTCACGCCCAGCGGCAGCGACACCCAGACGGCCATCCGGGCCGCGCGCCAGCGGCATGATCGCCTCGGGGCCCGCCTCCCCCATCAGCCCCGTCCCGCCGCGCATCGGAAAATAGGTCGGCGCGGCGACGACACCGCCCTGGGCGAACGGTATGACCCGACCGCCCGCGATCACCCCGCCATCGGCGAAAGCCTGCGTTCCCCCCTGACCGATCCCGCCCAGCAGGGAACGCACGCCCTGCCGGATCAGGCTGCGCAGCGGCGCCTGCGCCATGCGCGTCACGAAACCGGTCAGAGAGCGCTGCATCCGCTGCAAGGTGCGATCGAAACGCCCGCCTTCCGCATTGGCGCGCGCGAAGCTCTGTTCGAGCGTGGTGCCGAGACGCTCGGAGATTTCGCGCAGGCGCTCGGTCTCGTCGATCTGTCGGCGCAGTTCGAGCCGCTCGTCATCGGGGCGCAGTGTGGGATCCATGATCGTCTCTCCTTGAATTGTTTCACGCGCATGCGGGCGCGTCGGGATGGGCGCGCATCAGCATCGCGAGCTCGGCCCGTGTCGGCGGTGCCGATGCCGCGACATCACCGAGCGCGACGGCGAGTTCGCGCGGCGTGGCGCGCCAGAAGCTCTCGGGGGACCAGCGCAGACGGTTGAGGCAGTAGCCGAGCACCGCATCCCAGGGAAACGGCGCCGGCGCGGCGCTCACCCCGTCTGCGCCTGCGGAGGGTTTGGCGCATCGACCCCGAACGCCGCCTCAAGCGCCGCGAGGGCGCCCTCGACCAATGGACTGACACCATCCGGCCCGTGCAGCGCCGCGACCTCCGCCTCGCTCATCTCGTGACCACCGCCGCGCATGGCACAGGTCAGGATGGTGATCACGTCCTGCGCCGCAAGCCGCCCGGTATTGAAACGCTCGGCCAGGCTTGCGAGATCATCGACCCCGAATGTCGCTTCGAGCTCGGCCAGCGCGCCGAGCGTGAGGCACAGGCGAAAGCGCCGCTCTCCGAGAACGAGCTCCCTCTCACCGCGTCTGCGATTGACCATATCCACCTCCTCAAGCTGCCTGGAATGCCAGCGCGCCCGCAGATTCGAGCGCCATGTCAAAGCTCACCTCGCCCGCATGATCGCCCCGATATTCCAGTGCGACGATCTGGAAGGGGCCGGTGATCGCGCCGAAATCGGGAATCACGATCTCGAAATCGCCGATCCCGCCATCGAAGAACAACGCCCGCATCAGCGCATCCGATTGCGCATCGCGAAACACACCCGATCCCGCGATCGCGGCCCGGCGCATGCCCGCACCCGCGAGCAGTTCGCGCCAGCGCCCGGCGGAATCCGCATGGGTGACGTCGACGGGCTCGGCATTGAAACTGATCTGCCGCGCGCGCAATCCCGCCACCGTGGCGAAACCGCCGCCATCCGCGATCTTCACCAGAAGATCCTTGCCTTTCTGTGCTGCCATTTCATGTCTCCCTCAAATCGCATCGCTCTCGCTCACAGGCGCTCGGTCACCGCCCGCAACCGCAATTCCGCCCGCCCCGATCCGGAGCGTTCATCACGCCCGATCGTGCAGGAGACGACGCGCAGATTGACCAGCCGGTGATCGGTCAGAGTCAGCGGGGCGTCGTGCAGTGCCTCCGCCATGTAATCTGCGGCAATGAGCGCGCTCGCCCGCGAGCCCGGTCGCGCCCAGACGATGATGCGCAGATCGTGCTCATGCGCCTCCTGCAGGTCGCCCGGCCATTCGCGCACCCGCGCATCGCCGAACACTGCGTAGATTGCCGGTGCCGCGCGCGGCGGTTCATCGTAGAGATGCACCGTGCCGCCCATCGCCTGGGCGAGATCGGCATCCTCGGTGAGACGCGTCAGAACGGCCTGACGCAGGGCTAGTATGGGGCCACTCATGGCCTGATCTCCTCCACCAGACAGACCAGATCACGCGCCGGCGCCTCGGCAGCGTCGCTCGCGCGCAGGTCGAAACGACGCGGGCCGAGCGCGAAGCGCGAACCCGCAGGCGGCGGCGTGCGCCGGCGCAGCCGCAAGCGATGCGTCGCCACCTCCTCGGTACGGTCCGCGATACGGCGTTCGTCGAAGCGCAGGGTTTCGAGCGCGCCCCAGACCGTCGGACCGGCCTGCCAGCTGCGCGTGAAACCGCCGAAGCCATCGGGGAGATCGATCGGCGTTTCGATGACGAAGAGTTTGCGACGCGCGCCGATCTTCGTGCGCTGTTCCATGCCTGCCTCCCTCAGCTCAGTCGCAGATGGCGATACGGCGCGATCATCAGCGCGACATCGGGCGGCAATACCCCTGTCTCAGGCTCGCCGGCCCCGTCGCCACGCTCCTCGAACCAGCGCGCGACCAGCATGCGCAAAGCCTGGCGCAACGGCGCCGGCACGTTCTCGGGTGCGGGTCCGAACCCCGCCTCCAGATCGATCTCGATACCGCCGGGGGGACGCGGAAAGCCGTCTTCGAGTATCAGGGTCGGCGGCTGCGCCCCCGCGCGCAGCCGGTATTCCTGCGGGTCGACCATGCTGGCGGCGCCCTGCGCATCGATGGCGCGGATCTCGGTGATCGCGATGATCGGGGCGAGCGGCAGATGCAAACGCAGGCTGCGGGGCGTCTCCTCCAGGATCAGCCGCCAGCTCTGATTGATGAAGATCAGCCGCGTTGCCGATTCGAGCAGGAGCCGCCCCGCCTCGATCAGCGCCGTGACCAGATCATCTTCATGCGTGTCGTCGAGCCGCAGATGCGTGCGCGCATCGGCGAGCGAAACGGGCTCGACGGCGGGGCCGTCGACGCGTATCGGAATCATGCTGGATACCTCGTTCAGGAAGAAGGTCTCGAATGTCGCGCCTCTGCCTCGCCGCACTCACCCTGTGCCTGTGGCTGACGCTGCCGGTCGCGCCGGTTCGCGCAGTGATCGGCGGTACTGCGGACACCTCCCCGCTTGCACGGGCGGGCGTGATGGTTCTCGGCTCCGGCGGATCGGTCTGTTCGGGCGTGATGCTCGACGACGATGTCGTGCTCACCGCCGCCCATTGCGTGACCGGCGCTGCGGAACATCGCGTCCATTTCCGCGATGCGGACGGGAGGCCGGTTCTGCTCGAAATCGGCGAGACGGTCGTGCATCCGCAATTCGATCCGGACGCGATCCGCACCCGCCGCCGCTCGATCGATCTCGCCCTGATCCGCGTCTCTCAGCCCCTGCCGACGCAATTCGAGCCGGCCACGCTGTCGATGCAGGCGCCGCGTGCCGAGACCCGGGTGCGCCTGGCCGGTTTCGGCCTGCGCGATGAAGCCGATAGCAGCGGCGCCACGAGCGGCAATTTCCACAGCGTCGAACTGCATGTGATCGAGCCGTATGGACCGAGCAGCATCCTGATCTGGCTGTCTGGTGGCGGCGCCACGCCGCGCGGTGGCTGCCACGGCGATTCGGGCGGGCCGATCAGCCGTGACGGGGATGTCTTCGCCATCACCACCTGGACGACCGGCAACGGCGCCGGGTCCTGCGGTGCCATGAGTCAGGGCGTCCTTGTGGGCCCGCAGCGAGGCTGGATCGAAGATGTCGCGGCGGGCTGGAATCGCCATGTGGCGTGGCGATAAGTGCTTGTCTTGCGCGGCGAAGCGGTCAAGATTGCAGGGATGATCCGAAGTGTGCTCCTTGCCCTGATTCTCTTCGTCGCTGCCGCTGGCGCACCGGCGCAAGCGATCGTGCGCGGCGTTGAGGCGACCAATCGCGACGGTCTGCGCCAATTCGTCGTGCGCATCGAAAGCGATCAGGGCGAAATGTGCTCCGGCGTGCTTACCGCCGCCGACCTGATCGTGACGGCGGCCCATTGTCTGCTTGCGGATACGCAATACGAGGTCTTCGCTCTCGACCGGCGCGGACGCACCATCAGACGCGGCGTTCTGGCCCAGGCCCTGCATCCGAGCTTCGACGGGACGGCGCCGCCACGCCGACAGCCCGGCATCGACCTGGCCGTGCTTCGTCTCGATGCGCCGCTCGGCCAGGAATTCACGCCTTTGCCATTGCGCCGCACCAATACGCCGATGCCGGGCGAGGACGTGACGCTGGCCGGATTCGGCACCACCGCCTTCGGCAAACGCGAGACGGCGCGCAAGTTGCGCTACACGTATCTGCGCATTCGCGGTGAAATGCAGATCGGCAACACCATGCTGATGGCGTCCGACAGCGAGCGCGAATCGCAGCGCACCGGTGCCGGCGCCTGCCAGGGCGATTCCGGCGGTCCGATCCTGCGCGGCGATCCGGGCCGCTTCAGCCTGCTCGGTCTGGTCAGCTGGTCGAGTGGTGCCACGAGCGAGCGCTCCGGCGCAGCCTGTGGCGGGTCCACCGCGATTACCCCGCTCACGCCCCATCTGGGCTGGATCGAGGCGCGCATGCGCGAATTGCGCGCCATCGATTCCAGCGTCTCGACCTCGGTACGCCTGCCACCGCTCGGTCGCGACGACAGCAACGAATGGATCGAATGGGCGGATTGACCCCGCCCCGGCGCATGACCGGGACGGGAACCGCGCCGCAAGTCAGGCGGCGCATTTCATCAGCTTGATCGCCGCGAAATCCTGCACGCCGCCGCCGACTCGCTTGGTCGTATAGAACAGCACATAGGGCTTGGCCGAATACGGATCGCGCAGGATCCGGATCCCGGCGCGATCCACCACGAGATAACCGCGCCGGAAATCGCCGAAGGCGATCGGCGTGGTCCCCGCGCCGATATCGGGCATGTCCTCGGCCTCGATCACGGGGAAGTTCATCAAGGTCGCGTTGCGCCCCATTCCCGCCGGCGGCTGCCACAGATAATTGCCCTGCTGATCCTTGAACTTGCGGATCGCGCTTTGCGTCTTGCGATTCATCACGAAAGTCGCATTCTGGCGATAGCCCGCCTTCAGCGCATAGATCAGATCGACCAGCACGTCGGAAGGATCGGAGGCCGGAAAGGCGTCGGCGACGCCCGTCCCGATAAAGCCGAGATTGCCCCAGCTCCAGCTGCCATCGGCCACTGCCGTATAATCCAGGAATCCACGCGGCTTGGCATTGCCGTCACCATTGACGAAGGCCGCGCCCTCCTGCTCGGCGAAGGCGGTTTCGACCTCGTCGGCGATCCACTGGTCGATATCGACGATGGCGTCGTCGAGCAGCGTCTGCGTCGCGGCGGGCATGGCGTAGAGCTCCATGGCCGGGAAGCTCAGCTCCGCCAGCGTCGGGCTGTCCGTTTCCGGGCGCGCCGCCGTCTCCGAGACCCAGCCCGAGGCCGGGCCGGAGACCGAATGCGCCACCTTGTAGAGCCCGCCCGAGATCACCCGGTTCCCGGCGATCGCACGAATCGGCGAGAGCGCCGAGAGCCGGCGCAGCACCTCGCTCTCGACCTGGGGCGGGGCGAGATAACCGCCATCGGGCCCCGACCCTGCCGAGAGCGCCTTGGTTTCGAGCTGCTTCAGCCCACCGCTCTCGCCGCTGCGGATATAGCTTTCGAAGGCCGTCTTGTGCTCATGCATCAGGGGGTCGTGGTCGCGAACCGCGCCCTGATCGACGCCGCCGAGCGGCGGGCGTGCGCGCCCCAGGGCCAGCGCATCGATACGCGCGCGGGTCTCGTCGAGCCCGGCATCGATACGCGCGAGCTTCTCCTCGGTCAACGGATCGGCATGGCCTTTGCGCTCAAGCGCGGCAAGGCGTTCGTCATTGGTCTCCTTGAAGGCCTCGAAGGCGCGGCTGAACGCGTCGAAAGCCTCGACGGCCTCGGCGGATTTGGTCTCGATCGGTACGCTCATAATGCTCACTTTCATGGTTGGGTGTGGCGAAGAAAACGCGCGCGGCTCAAAAGGCCGGACGCGGGAACAGCCGGTCCGCCGCGCGGCGGATCGCAGCGGCAAGGCGGTCAGATCCGTCCTTGATCTGCGACACCCGCGCCGCCGGCAGCATCGGGAAGGTGACGACGGAGATCTCCCAAAGATCGAGCTTCTCCAGGATACGCTGCCCGCGTCGGCGATCCTTGCCCGCGCGCCGGACGCGATAGCCGATCGACAGCCCGTCAATGGCGCCGTCGCGCATCAGCGCATGCACCTCCCGGGCGCGCGCCACGGCGAGGTTGAGCCGCCCGCGTACGAACAACCCGCGCGCATCCTCGCGGATCGTGGTCCATGTACCGATCGGCTGGGCCGGATCGTGCTGCCAGAGCATGCGGATATTGCCGGCGCCGCGCCGTGCGAGGCTCTCGCTGAAGGCGCCCCGGCGCACCACGTCCTGCGAGAGGTCGGGCTCATCGAACAGGCTGGCATAACCTTCGAAGACCCCCTCCTCGGTGATGCCCGCCGGCGCATGCGGGTTCAGCTTGATTTCGGGGGCTGCGGGAAATTCAAGCTTCATCGTGCCCCCTCCCTGAAACCGATCGGGGCGCGTTGCTTGTGCGACGCGCCCCGATCAAGCCTTTCCAATGTCCTGATGAAATCCCGGAAGGTCTCTCCGGGTGGCTTGCCGGGCCCCGATCCACCGGAAGGCCCGCGCCCCGGCGGTTTCGACGAACGGGGCGTAGCCGGACGCCTTGCTGGCGTCGCGCGTCGTTTCAGCATCATTCACAATCTCCCGAATGATTGCGGTTGAAGAGGGCGAGTTCGCGCACGAACTCGTCGAAGCGCCGGCTCGCGGCGGCGGCTTCCCGGTGCTGGGCGGCGGCGAACAGGCTCGCCACGCTGGCCCAGGCAAACAACGCGATATGGCCGAGATCGCCCCGCGCAGCGATCGTGCCCACAAGAGTCTCGATGGCAGCGCTCATTCGGAGCCCTCGATCGGCCCTGGGTCGTCGTGACCGCCCCCGCGACGCCCGTAACCGACCGCCTCGCGCTTTTCGTCGTCGTCGAGGAAGCCGGCGGCGTTCACCCGGCGCCACAGGGATTCCCGTTCCTGCGCCAGCGCCTCGATGGCATCGAGATCGGGCTCCAGCACCAGAGCGCGGCCGTAAGCCGGTCCGAGCCAATGCGCCAGCGCCTGTGCCGTACGTCTCACCAGCGGGATCACCGTCTGGCGGTAGAAGGCGCGGTTGGCTTCCGCGTAATTGGCATGCGTCGCATCACCCGGCAGGCCGAGCAGCAGTGGCGGCACGCCGAAAGCGAGCGCGATCTCGCGCGCGGCCATGTGCTTGGCCTGGACGAAATCCATCTCCTGCGGCGAGAGGGAAAGCGGTTTCCAGTCCAGCCCGCCTTCGAGCAGCAGCGGACGACCTGCATTCTGCGCGCCCTGATAAGTCTGTTCGAGTTCACGCCGCAGCCGGTCGAACTGGTTGTCGCTCAGTCCCGTCGCCCCGGCGAAGACAAGCGCTCCGGAGGGCCGGGCGGCATTGTCGAGCAGCGCCTTGTTCCAGGCGCCCGCAGCGTTGTGAATATCGAGCGCAGTTGCCGCCGCCTCCATCGGCGAGAGCCCGTAATGGTCGTCCGTGGGATGAAACAGCGTCAGGTGCAGAACCGGCGCGACACCCTCGGGCGGGATCGTGAAGCGTACGCTCTGGCTTCCCACCACGTAATCATAAGCCGCCGGCCAGCCATCCGAGCCGGCGACGATGCGCATCCTGTCTGGCCGCAAAGCATAAAGTTCACGCGGCATCGCCTCGATCAGCGCCGCCTCGATATAAGCATTGCCCGAGACCATCAGATGCCCGTAAATCGTTTCCAGAAGCCCTGTCCCGCCCTCGCGTGGATTGGGCCGGGCGAGCAGATCGAGCAACGGATGCGCCACGATCTCGCTGCCTCCTTCGCGCAGGATCAGCGGCATCGAGGCCGCCGCCTCCGCCACCAGCCGCACCGCGCGATGTACCACGGGATTGCGCTGAAACCCCTCCCGCGCCAGCGCCGCATAATCACGCGGCGTCCAGATCGGGCGCCCGCCATGATACAGCGCCATCGCCGCCCCGGCCCGCGACGCCTTGTGCCCCGGCGCGGCCAGCCGCCCGAGATTCTGAAGCAAGTTGAACATGAGATCCTCTCCACATCAGGCGTCCATCGAATGACCCGCCATAAATGCCGGCGTTCCCCTCTCCCTTGTGGAGAGGGGACAGGGGTGAGGGTGGGAACCACACGGGGTAGCGGTTGATTACCACCGCGCTTCATTGAAGCCCCTCACCCCCAACCCCTTGTAACTTGAATCGCGCCGTTTCTGGTACAGTGCCGGAGGCGGTGGCGAGTGTGAGACCGATGCCCCTCAGGGATACCGAGCCCGTTGGAGAGCCTGGGTCCGCGCTCGCCGTTCCATTGAACCCGAACAGTCGCTTGGGCCGCCATATGAGCCCGTTTGTGCAAGGATGGGGAACAATGGAAGCCACTGCCCTCTTCGTCGGTATCGACGTCTTGAAAGATCGTCTCGATGTGCATGTGCATGGGCGTGACGAATGGTTCGACGTGCCGCGCGATACCGAAGGCATCGCCGCGCTGGTCGAACGGCTGCGTGCCCTGGCGCCGCAGATCATCGGGATCGAAGCCACCGGTGGCTTCGAGAATGTCGTCGTGGCCAGCCTGGCCGTGGCCGGATTGCCCGTCGTCGTGGTCAATCCGGCGCAGGTGCGCGCCTTTGCCAATGCGCTCGGCAAACGCGCCAAGACCGATGCCATCGATGCCGCCGTGATCGCACGTTTCGTCGCGGCGACACAGCCGGAGATCCGGCCTGTCAAGGACGAAGAGACCCGCCTGCTGGCGGATCTCGTCGCCCGCAGGCGCCAGATCCTCGCCATGATCAAGGCAGAGAACCAGCGGCGCGCAAACGCGCCGCCACGCATGCAAAAGAGCATCGACCGCCTGCTGAAGGCGCTCGGCCGCGAGATCGACAGCGTCAATGGCGACATCGATACCGGCATACGCAACTCTGCGCTCTGGCGCGAGAAGGAGAACCTGCTGCGCTCCGTGCCCGGCGTCGGCCCCACCATCGCGCGGACCCTCATCGCCGAACTGCCCGAACTGGGGACCCTCGACCGCCACGCCGTCGCTTCCCTGGTCGGCCTCGCCCCATGGACCCGGCAATCCGGACGCTGGCGCGGCAAGAGCTTCATCGGAGGCGGGCGCGCGAACGTGCGAAGCGCCCTGTTCATGGGAGCCCTCGTCGCCGCACGCCACAATCCCGTGCTCCGGGAATTCCGAAACAGGCTCGTCGCACAAGGCAAACCAAAGATCGTCGCCATCGTCGCCACAGCCCGAAAGCTCCTCACAATGCTCAACGCCATCATCCGGGACAAAACGCCATGGCAAAAACAAAACGCTTGACCCGAAAGACAGTCGCTCTCCACGGAGGGAGAGGGGAGTTCGCACTGCATTACCCTCACACCAACCGCAGTCGCGGGTCGCCACCCTTCGGGCCCAGCGCGAGATGCGTCACCGCCCAGACCAGGGCATCGAGGCGGTCCGGCGAGCGACCGTTGGACAACCCGTCGAGCCCGAAGTCGCACATCTCGTCTTCGAGCTCGGGAAACACCCCGACATGGCGCACCCGATCCTGCGCGTAGAGCACCGAGACCGGCTCGGCGCGCAGGCGCTTGCCGCGCGATGCGCGCACCGGCACGACCGGGCAGGCCGGGTCGATTTCGTGGATGACCGTCGTCGCCATCTCGCCGCCCTGGTTGACCTCAACGACGAGGGCATCCGCCTCCAGCCGCCGATACAGCGTCGTCGCCTTTGCCGCCCAGGCATTGGGCTTGAGCCCGGAGGCGCTTTCATCGGCCAGCACATGGCAGATCCCCTCCGCATCGATCCCGACCCCGACGATCCCGCACGCATCGGCCCCCGCCCGCGACGAAGCCGGCGGATCGACAGCGACCACGATACGCCGCAGATCCGGCGCAACCTCACGCCGGGCGCGTTCGAGCAGATCACGCGTCCAGAGCGCATCGGCGCGATCCTCGATCAGATCGCCGTCGAGTTCCTGACGCCCCAGCCGCGTCCCCGCATAGCGCCCCACCACCGCATCCAGAAAGGCGGGGGCGAGATTGTCGGCATTGTCCTGTGTGCGCGCCCGGGTCAGCGCGATGCGCTCATCGGCGAGCATCCGCTTCAACAGCGGAATTGCACGCGGCGTCGTCGTCACCACCTCGCGCGGCTGGGCTCCCAGCCGCAAACCGAATTGCAGCTGGTCCCAGGCCGCATCCGCATAGCGCCATTTGCCCAGTTCATCCGCCCAGGCGGCCTCGAATTGCGGGCCGCGCAGGCTTTCCGGATCATCGGCCGAGAAAGCCAGCGCCACCGCGCCGTTGGGCCATTCGAGCCGCCGCCGCGTCGCCGTCCAGACCGGGCGCTCGTGCCGGGCATGGATGGAGAGCAGGCCCGACGGCCCGTCTATCATCACGTCGCGCACATCCGCAAAGGTCTCGCCCACCAGCGCGATCTTGCCGATCGGCTGGCGCGTCAGCCAGGGCAGGCCATGGACCATGCCCTTGATCCATTCCGCGCCGGTGCGCGTCTTGCCGGCGCCGCGCCCGCCCAGAACCAGCCAGATCGTCCAGGGCGAGGCGTTGCGCGCATAAGTCGGCGGCAATTGATCGTCACGTGCCGCCAGCGCCCAGGTCGCCTCCAGCATCCGGCGCATCTGCGGGGTACAGAGCCTCCAGAGCGCTTCCCGCTCCATGTCGCTCGTGCAGGCGTTCCACCTCGAGCGCAACGATCTCAGCCAGATCAGATGCCGTTCCGGTGCCCATGAACGCCGCATCGCGCGTTTCCCCTTCCTCGCCGGTTTCATTCTCGCGAAGGCTGCGCGCAAGTTTGTCCTCGAGCATGGTCAATTCCTTCAGGCAGCGGGTGAGATCGACGATGTCGCGGGCCGCCGCCGTCTCCGGCTGAGCTGCCAGTGTCGACAGACGCGCGGCCACGAAGGCGCGCAGCTCCCCGGCCAGCGCCTGCGCACCAAAATCCACCCGCGCATGCTCGGTGCATAAGGAAGCCGCAGGCGCATCGAAGGAGGCAAGAAACAACCCGAGCGCGCGTGCCGTGGGCGCCTTGCCGCGCTCAGCCCAGCCGGCAGCGCGCCGAAACCGCGTGAAGGCATCCGTCTCCATCCCGAGATAAGCCGCGATGCGCCGGCCGGAACCGATACCGTTCTCATAAGCGAAACGCGCCAGCACACGCGAAGGCGCATCCGCCGGTGCGGAAGGTACAGTCATCGCGGAGCTCCGGGGGGACGTTTTGTGAAAGACGCTGCGCCTCGGCGCAATTCCTCAACGTTCAGGATTAATTGCATAAGACCGGGGCGCTGTCAATGCTTATTTTCCTATTTCTTGTCCTGCATTGATTTCATCGCGCGCGCCGAACGATCCCATTGCGGGCGGGGCTTGCCGAGACCGCGTCGCCAAGCCTATAAGCCGTCAGTCTTTTCACCGGTCGGCCCGGCCGCCGGACCCCGATCACACGCGCGTCGACGAGAGCACCATGGCTGGACATTCACAGTTCAAGAACATCATGCATCGCAAGGGGCGCGCCGATGCGCAGCGCTCGAAGCTGTTCTCCAAACTCGCCAAGGAAATCACCGTGGCCGCCAAGCTCGGCATGCCCGATCCGGCGATGAACCCGCGCCTGCGCGCCGCAATCCTTGCGGCCAAGGCGGAAAACATGCCCAAGGACAATATCGAGCGGGCGATCAAGAAGTCCCAGGCCGGCGATGGCGATAATTACGAAGAAATCCGCTATGAGGGTTACGGGCCGGGTGGCGTCGCCGTCATCGTCGAGGCGATGACCGACAACCGCAACCGCACCGCCTCGGATGTGCGCTCCTACTTCACCAAATCCGGCGGCAACCTCGCCGAGACCGGCGCCGTCTCCTTCATGTTCGACCGGGTCGGCCTCGTCGAATACGAGCCCGAGCGCGCCGATGCGGAGGCCATGCTCGAAGCCGCGATCGAGGCCGGCGCCGACGATGTCGTCTCCTCCGAGAACGGCCACGAGATCTATTGTGCGCAGAGCGCCCTCAACGAGGTCACCAAGACGCTCGAGGAGCATTTCGGCGAGGCACGCAAATCCGCCCTTGTCTGGAAGCCGCAAAACACCATCGCGGTGGATGACGAAACCGCCGAGAAGCTGATGCGCCTGCTCGAATCGCTCGACAATCACGACGATGTGCAAAACGTCTTCGCCAATTTCGAGATGACCGACGAGGCGATGGCCAAGCTGTCCGCCTGACAGAAAGCTGTCCGCCTGACAGAAAGCTGTCCGCCTGACGGGCGCCCCAAGGGCGCCCCGCTTCAGCGCTGGAGCAGCGCGGCATAGGTATCGAGCGTATCCGCCACCATCCGGTCGAGCGAGAAATTGCGCTCCACATGCAGCCGCGCACGCAGGGCCAGCGATTCGCGCGCGCTCGCCCCCAGCGTCAGCGCTTCCGCGACCGCATCGGCGAGCGCTTCGGCATCACCGGCGGGGACCCGCCAGCCGGTGCGCTCCTCGGCCATGACCTGCGGGGGTGACAAGACCGTCTCCGGCACCGCCCCGAGATCAGACACGACGACGGGCGTCCCCATGGCCTGCGCCTCCACCGCCGAACGCCCGAAGGCCTCGGGCTCGGTCGAGGGCACGGTCACCACGGATGCCCCGAGAAACGCCGCAGGCATGTCCGTGCAATGCCCCACCCGCCTGACCATGCCGGTCAGATCGCGCGCCGCGATCATCTGTTCGAGTTCGGCGACGTAATTCTCACGCCCTTGCGCATCTCCGGCAAGCACGAAGGCGACATCCGTCAGCCCCCAGCTCTTGAGCAGTGCAGCCGCCTCGATCAGCACGCGCTGCCCCTTCCAGCCGGTCAGCCGGGCGGCGAGCAGCACCACGCGCTCATGCGGCGCCACGCCCCATTCCCGACGCAGATTCTCGATCCGCTCGGGCGCCACGGCAGAAGGCGCGAAGGCGGTGAAATCGGTCCCGCGATAGATCACCCGCAGCCGCCCCTCGGCCTGGGGGTGCATCGCCGTGATCAGCCCCGCCGTATAATGCGAATTGGCGATCACGACATCACCGCGCGCCATCACCGAATTATAGAAATTCTTCACGCCGGAACGTGCGTTGTATGAACCGTGATAGGTCGTCACGAAGGGCAGCGAAAGCGCCCGCGCAGCACCCAGTCCGGACCAGGCCGGTGCGCGCGAGCGGGCATGGATCAGATCGATGCCTTCATGCAGGCAGATTCGCGCGAGCCGGCGTACGTTCCACAACATGGCGAAGGGATTCTTCGTATCGGCGGGAAAGCGTACCCAATTTCCGCCCTCCGCCTGCAATTCACCCACCAGCCGCCCACCGCGTGTCGCCACCAGCGCCCGCGCCCCGCACGCCGCCAAAGCCGCCGCAACATCCACCGCCGTGCGCTCGGCACCGCCGGCTTCGAGTGCGGGGATGAGCTGCAGAATCGTGCGGCCGGCCAGAGGATGCCGGGCCGGCGCGGGAAACAAATCGCCGTCGGGTGGTCGCGCAGATGTCGTCACCAGTGTATGAACCTTGTCGAGAGCATGCCACCCGTCAAATTCACGAGCGATCCTTGAGGATACGTTAAGCAATGCCGGAATTCATCACTGTGGGGAAGGGCCCCCAGGCCCGAAAGATTGCCGTCGAATATCGTCCGGGCAGCGGGCCCTGCCTCGTCTGGCTGGGGGGATTCATGTCGGATATGCGTGGCTCCAAGGCGGAGGCCGTCGCCGATTTCGCCGCAGCACAGGGACGCGCCTGCCTGCGCTTCGACTATTCGGGGCACGGCGAATCGGAGGGAGCGTTCGAGGATGGGACGATCTCGCGCTGGTGCGAGGAAGCGATTGCCGCCATCACCACCCATGCGGGCGAAAAGCCGATCCTGATCGGCTCCTCCATGGGCGGCTGGATCGCGCTGCTCGCGACGCGGCATCTGCGCGTGCATGATCGCCCCCGCGCGCCCTCCGGCCTCGTGCTGATCGCACCGGCCCCTGATTTCACCGAACGTCTCATGTGGGCGGCATTCGACGAGGCGACCCGCAGCGCCATCATGAGTGACGGCAAGGCCATGATTCCATCCGAATACGACGAAGCCGGCTACCCGGTCACGCGGGGGCTGATCGAGGACGGCCGCAACAATCTGATCATGGACGAGCCGATCCTCACAGGCTGCCCGGTTCACATCCTGCAAGGCATGCAGGATGATGCCGTGCCCTGGCAACACGCCCTCGCCGCCATGGAGCGCATGCCCGCCGATTCGGTGGCCATGACGCTGATCAAGGATGGCGATCACCGGCTGTCGCGCGACGAAGATATTGCCCGCCTGCTGCAGGTTCTGGACGGGTTCACGGCCGGGATCGGCTCACCCTGATCGCCGGCATCAGCCTTCGGGCGGCTCCGCAAAGCGCGCATCCAGCGGCACACGCAGGGCTGTGGCGAGTTTGTTCGTCTGCGATGCAAGCGCGATGACATTGAGCAATTCGTGGTATTGCGCCTCGCTCATGCCCTTGGCGCGCGCGGCAGCCGTATGTGAGCCGATGCAGTATTCGCAATTGTTCGCCACCGAGATGGCGACATAGATCAGCTCCTTGGTCAGCGGATCGAGGGCACCCGCCCCCATCACCTGCTTGACCTGATTCCAGACGCGCTCCAGCTGGATCGGATCATGGGCGAGCGCGCGCCAGAAATTGTTGACGAAATCATTCTGGCGCGTCGCGCGAATATCGTCGAACACGGCACGCGCGGCCGGGCTCAGTTCGTCGTCTGAAAGCAGTTTGACGCTTGACATGGAAATCCCTCATGCCCCGCCGGGATGGCGGGGCCGAAACCGATTGCGCCAGTTCAACGCGACATCGTCAAGGGTGCGCCGGACTGGGAGATCGCGCCGTTCATCGACCCCCGTGAAGCCTGCAGCCGCGCAGCTACGGCGCCGCCCTGCTTGTACAGATAGACCTCGCTGCCGCGCAGATCCCAGGCATTGACGCTGGCCACTTCCTGGTTGCTGCAGCCCGAAGCGGACGCGCGATAGAGATCCAGGGCAGGCGTCGAGGACAAGGTCACCCGGCAACTGCCGCCGCCCGGCTCACTCGCATTCCAGGAACCGACAAGGCTGGTGCGGCTGAGCCGGCTGCGCTGCTGCTCAGGCTCGCTGCGCGCTGCCGTCTGCTGACGATCATCATCACCAGAGTTACGCGTCTCCAGCTCGGGGAAGTCGTCGATGCGGTCACTCCCGGGCGCGCCCAAGGGCTCGGCCATGACGATGGCCGAGGGCGCCGAGGGTCCGGACTCGAGATCGCGCACCACTTCGCGCTGTTGAGGCTGACCGCCGAATCGCGCCGTCTGACAGGCCGCCATCACCCCGGCAAGACCGAGAATAAGCGTAAGGCGGGCGATCATGCGCCCATATGTCGAAATGCTTTGTGCCGGGATGGTTTGCTCGGCAGTCTCTGCGATTGTATTCGTGCTCATGGCTTTCGTCCCGAATTGCCCCACCGGGTAGGGACCCGGCGCCCGTATCACCCCAACAGCCGCAACCCGTCTCATCCCCCGGCTCTTCCGGAGATCAGGGTCTCGGCTGGTTCGGACAGGCCGAAGGCGTGCCGCATCATGCCCTTTCCGTAACGCCCTCGGGGGACGCCCGTTCCGGACCTGCCCAAGAAATGACCCTTCGCGCGCAAAAACGCAAGCGCGGCCCTGCAAGAGGACCGCGCCTGTTACGCGAAAGTCGCAGTCAGCACCGCGAAGCGTGGGGAGCTGCGCCGCAGCTGAACGAATCAGACGTGACGCTCGACCATCATCTTCTTGATCTTGGCGATCGCCTTGGCCGGGTTGAGGCCCTTGGGGCAGGCATTGGCGCAGTTCATGATGGTATGGCAGCGATACAGCCGGAACGGATCCTCCAGCGTGTCGAGCCGGTCACCCGTGCGCTCGTCACGGCTGTCGGCCAGCCAGCGATAGGCGTGCAGCAAGGCTGCGGGGCCGAGGAAACGATCGCCGTTCCACCAATAGGACGGGCAGGCCGTGGTGCAGCAGGCGCACAGGATGCACTCGTAGAGCCCGTCGAGCTCGACGCGATCCTCCGGTGATTGCCGCCATTCATGCTCCGGCGTCGGTGAATCAGTCTGCAACCAGGGCTCCACCGCCGCGTGCTGGGCGAAGAAGGTCGTCAGATCCGGCACCAGATCCTTCAGTACCGGCATATGCGGCAGCGGATAGATCTTGACCGCTCCACTCGACGCACACTCGTCGATGCCCATGGTGCAGGCGATGGTGTTCTGCCCGTCGATATTCATGGCGCAGGAGCCGCAGATCCCCTCGCGGCAGGAGCGGCGGAAGGTCAGCGTCGAATCGAGGTTGCTCTTGATCCAGATCAGCGCATCGAGAACCATCGGCCCGCAATCATCGCGATCGACGTGATAGGTGTCGATGCGCGGATTGGACCCGTCATCCGGGCTCCAGCGATAGATCCGGAATTCCTGCAGGTTCTTCGCCCCCTCGGGCTTCGGCCAAGCCTTGCCCTCGGTGTATTGCGAGTTCTTCGGAAGGGAGAATTTGGCCATGAATTTATCCGTCCAGAGGGTTGGAAGGTGAACGCGAAGCTGCGGCTGCCGTCGCGGCCTCATGCCATGCGGCGAGCGACGAAATAATTGCGACATAACCGGCGGACGCCGCCTTGGTGGCAAATCGTTCATCCGCTGTCACGAGCAATCCGCTCTGCGCCTCGGCCATCGCAAGATACACGCAGTCATAATAGCCGTGATCCAGCGCGAGCGCTTGTTCGGCGGCGCGTGAGGAGGTTGCCTGTGCGGTCTCGAAACGATCGAGAAATTCCGGGAGGGCACGGCTCGCCGCCAGAAACTGCTCGGCGCTCATCTCGCCTCCACGCACTTTCTTACGCAGTGCGTGGAGTGTTTCAGCGACCAGGAGATCCGGTGCGATAAGATCTTCATCGGAGGCGAGCACGGCCACCGCTTGATCGTGTCCGGGCTCCTCGACGAACCACTTCACTGCCACGGATGCATCGACCACGATCACGCCTCCCGCTCCTCGCGCAGGAGCGTAACCGCATCAGTCTGCGGCACGTTACGGGGCGTCATCGCCGCGATGTCCTTGGCACGCCGAACCTGAGCTGAACGCCGCCCCGTCGGACCGCCCGGCAATTCGCCCTTTCCAAACGACCCGCTTAGAAGATCCTCGGCCAGACGCTCCGGCGCGACGCCACGTCGCTTCGCGGCATCGACAATCTTCGCAAGAAGGTCATCGCTAATCGCAAGCATGCCCATGACGCCGCCCTCCACACCTCAATACACGCGCGCCTTGGGCGCGATGTACTCGATCTCGTTCGACAGGGTGTAGGCGTGAACCGGGCGATAATCGATATTGACCGCCTTGTTCGACACATCCGCCCAGCAGAGCGTGTGCTTCATCCATTCCTTGTCGTCGCGATCGGGGAAGTCCTCGCGGGCGTGGGCACCGCGCGATTCGGTCCGGTTGGCCGCCGATTCCATGGTCACGACAGCCTGCTCGATCAGATTCTCATATTCGAGCGTCTCGATCAGATCCGTGTTCCAGATCAGCGACCGGTCGGTGACACGCACATCGTCGCTCGCCTTCCAGACATTGTTGATCAGCTCACGCCCCTCACCGAGGATCTCGCCGGTACGGAACACCGCGCAGTTGTTCTGCATGGTGCGCTGCATGTCGAGACGCAGCTGCGCCGTTGGTGTCGAGCCATCGGCGTGGCGCAGCTTGTCGAGGCGCGACAGGGCCATGTCAGCGGAATTGGCCGGCAGATCCGACTGCTTCTCACCGGGGGTGACGATCTCCGCGCAGCGCAGACCCGCCGCGCGACCGAACACCACCAGATCGATCAGCGAGTTCGAACCCAGACGGTTGGCGCCATGCACCGAGACGCAGGCCGCCTCGCCGATCGCCATCAGGCCCGGCACCACATGGTCGGGATTGCCGTCCTTGAGGGTGAGCACTTCACCGTGGAAGTTCGTCGGAATGCCGCCCATGTTGTAATGCACCGTCGGCAGGACCGGGATCGGTTCCCTTGTGACATCCACACCGGCGAAGATGCGCGCGCTCTCCGAGATGCCCGGCAGGCGCTCGTGCAGGATCTTCGGATCAAGGTGGTCGAGATGCAGATAGATGTGATCGCCGTTCTTGCCGACGCCACGTCCGTCGCGGATCTCCATGGTCATGGAGCGCGAGACGACGTCACGGGAGGCGAGATCCTTGGCCGAAGGCGCATAACGCTCCATGAAGCGCTCGCCCTCGGAATTGGTGAGATAACCGCCCTCACCGCGCGCACCTTCGGTGATCAGGCAGCCCGCGCCGTAAATGCCGGTGGGATGGAATTGCACGAATTCCATGTCCTGCAGCGGCAGCCCGGCGCGCAGCACCATGGCATTGCCGTCACCGGTGCAGGTATGGGCCGAGGTCGCCGAGAAATAGGCGCGCCCATAGCCGCCGGTGGCGAGGATCACCATCTGCGCCCGGAAACGGTGGATCGTCCCCGTCGTCATGTCGAGCGCGACGATGCCACGGCAGCGGCCATCCTCGTCCATGATCAGGTCGATGGCGAAATACTCGATGAAGAACTCGGTATTGTGCTTGAGCGCCGCACCGTAGAGCGTGTGCAGGATGGCGTGGCCCGTGCGGTCGGCGGCGGCGCAGGTGCGCTGCGCGGTGCCTTCGCCGAAATGCGTGGTCATGCCGCCAAACGGGCGCTGGTAGATCTTGCCCGCTTCCGTACGCGAGAACGGCACACCCCAATGTTCAAGCTCGTAGACGGCGGCCGGCGCCTCGCGCACGAGGTACTCGATGGCGTCCTGGTCACCGAGCCAGTCGGCGCCCTTGACAGTGTCGTACATGTGCCAGCGCCAGTCATCCTCGCCCATATTGCCGAGCGAGGCGGAGATACCGCCCTGGGCCGCGACCGTATGCGAGCGGGTCGGGAAGACCTTGCTGATGCAGGCCGTCCGCAGGCCGGATTCGCTGCAGCCCACCGTCGCGCGCAGGCCGGCGCCACCGGCGCCGACGACCACCACGTCGAAGGTGTGGTCGGTGATGGGATAGGCCGCGCCGTTCACTGCGGGCCCGCCATTGGTTTGTCCGTTCGTCGCCATGTTTCTTCCATCTCCCTCAGAGCAAGGGGCTCAGACCGATCTTGAGGATCGCATAAAGGCTGGCCGCCGAGACGGCGATGACGAAGAACGTGTTCGCCAGAAGGGCCACGACCTTGGCACCCTTGCCGTGGACGTAATCCTCGATCACGATCTGCATCCCCAGCCGCATATGGATCGCTATTGATATTACAAAGAGCGCAGACAGGATCGCGGCAAGGGGATGCGACATGATCGCAACCGCATCTTCGTATGGGCGCCCCACCGTCATCGCCAGAATGATGATGAACGGGAAGACGAGCAGCGCATTCGCCACGGCGGTGATGCGCTGCTGCCAGAAATGCTCGGTGCCGCCGCCCGACGCACCGAGTCCGCGGGCGCGGGCCATGGGGGTACGGATGGAGGTGCCGGTATCGAAACGGTTCTCAGCCATGATGCGTCCTCCTCAGCGTGCGATCAGGATGACGATCCAGATCAGCAGGGTGAGCCCCACCGAACCGGCCAGCGTCAGTTTGGCCAGGAGAAAACGCTGCTCGGGCTCGAAGCCCTTGCCGAAATCCCAGACGAAATGGCGCAGGCCGCCGAGCATGTGATGCATCAGCGCCCAGGTGAAACCGAACAGGACGAGATAGCCGAACCACGAGCCGAAGAACCACGCGGAGCCTGCATAGGCCTCCGGTCCCGAAGCCATCGACAGGAAGAACCAGGCCAGCACCAGCGCACCGAGATAGAGCGCCACGCCCGTCACCCGATGGAAGATGGACATCGCCATCGTCCATGTCCAGCGATAGATCTGCAGATGCGGCGACAGGGGTCGCGGCGTCTGGTTGCGGGATTCGGCTTGCGCCATCCTTCATCTCCCGGTTACCGGCCTCGCGCTTCCGGTGCATTCACCACGCGAGCGCTGTCAATTCTTGCGTTGCTGCGTGCTTAAACAAACATAGGGCAATGGGCAATGCGGCAAGAGAACTAGTTTGTGACAATTCTAATATTTTGTAAGCGCCTCGGCCACCTTCGGGCCGCAACAAGGGCTGATGGCCTTCCTCGCACCCGGTCTGGCGCAGACGCGGCTGGTCAGTGCCGGAATATGCGTTACCCTGCCGCGAAAATACCGCTTCGGCAATGGTCGGAGGCGCCATGATCCCGGAGGAGACCGCATGAAACCCTTCATTTTCGCCACGACGCCACGCGTGATCTTCGGCGTCGGCAGCATTGCGCGGCTGCCGGAACATGCGGCGGCACTCGGGCCCTGCATTCTCATCGTCAGCGATCGCGGCATGGTCGAGACCGGGCTCGTGCCGCAGGTCGCGGAGACCCTGCATCGGGCAGGTCATGCCGTGGTGATCTTCGACGGTGTCGTCGCCGATCCGCCGGACAGCGTGATCATGGAGGCCTGTGCCATGGCGCGGGGCTGTGATGCGACAGGGGTGATCGGACTTGGCGGCGGTTCATCCCTTGATGCCGCCAAGCTTGTTGCGCTGCTTGCGGGCACGCCGCAGCAGCTTGACGACGTCTACGGAATAGGTCTCGCCAAAGGCCCGCGCCTGCCGCTTCTGCTCGCCCCGACCACGGCCGGCACCGGATCGGAAGTGACCCCGATCGCGATCGTCACGACCGGCGCGCACGAGAAGAAAGGCGTCGTCTCCCCGCTGCTGCTGCCTGATATCGCCCTGCTCGATCCCGAAACGACCCTCGGCCTGCCGCCGGCCTCCACCGCCGCCACGGGCGTCGATGCCATGGTTCACGCGATCGAGGCCTTCACCACCGCGAGCGCGAATGCCAACCCGGTCTCCCGCGCTCTTGCCCGCGAGGCCCTGCGGCTTCTGGGCGGGGCGATCACGCGCGCCGTGCACCAGGGCGACGATCTCGAAGCCCGCTCGGACATGTTGCTGGGCTCCATGCTGGCCGGGCAGGCCTTCGCCAATGCCCCCGTCGCGGCGGTGCATGCGCTGGCTTATCCGCTGGGCGGCCATTTCGGCATTCCGCACGGCCTTTCCAACGCCCTCGTGCTCACCCATGTGATGCGCTTCAACGCCCCCGCCTGTGGCGATGCCTACGCACTTCTGGGCGGCGACATCTTCCCCGCCCTGGCCGGCGGCAGCGATCCGCAGGCGGTGATCGACGCCGTCACGGCGCTCTCGGCCGATCTCGGCCTCGCGGCGCGCCTGCGCGATCTCGGCGTGCCGCGCGAGGCGCTGGAGACGCTCGCGGATGATGCGATGAAACAGACCCGACTTCTCGTCAATAATCCGCGCGAGGTCACGCGGGCGGATGCATTGGCCATCTATGAAGCTGCCTGGTGAGGGCGACGCAATGACCGGATCCGCCGGAAACGACACACGTCCGCGCCCCCTGCCCCGCGCCGCCTTCGCGCTGTTTCGTGCGATGCCCACGCGCTGGATGGACAACGACGTCTATGGCCATGTGAACAACGTGGTCTACTATTCCTATTTCGACACGGCGGTGAACGCCTTTCTCGTCGAGAACGGCCTGCTCGACATCGCCGGCAGCGATATCGTCGGCCTCGTGGCCGAGACCGGGTGCAGCTATTTCGAATCGGTCGCCTTCCCGGACGCGCTGGAGACAGGCCTCGCGGTGACGCGGCTGGGGCGCTCCTCGGTGACCTACCGCATCGGCATCTTCCGCGAAGGCGCGCCGCGGACGGCGGCGCAGGGACATTTCGTGCATGTCTATGTCACCCGCGAGACGGGACGCCCCGCCGCGATACCAGATCCGGTGCGCAGCGCATTGGCGACATTGCTGATCACCGATTCTTAATAAAACACAATGACTGCTGATTGTGCACAATCAGCATGAGCGGCGACCGGCACCACCCATATCCTCGCCCGAAGCGCGGCCATTTCATCCCCATGGATGACGGTTGCAGCAAATGAGCGTCTGCGCGCAACCACAGCAATACGATGGCAGAAATTCATCTTAAAGATCAGCTTTCTGGAGTGCGTGGATCGGCATCCGATCAAAAATTCAGCGTTTGCCGCATTTTTCTGCTCGTTTCAAAGAATCGAGATGCAATTATTTATTGCGCATCCCACCGCCACGCGGCAAATTAACGTTAACAGATGGTAAACCTGCGGCGGAGCAATTTAGCGGTTCCCTTCACAATCGAAGGGCGCGATAGTCTCTGCGGCGGACGGAGGCGCTCCGATCGGGGCGGCAACCGAGATGAGGCGGTGAAATGCGTATGCGTGCGTATCATGGTGCGGGCAGAGCAGGCGGTGAGTCCAGCGCGGCGCACCAGGCGGAAACGAGCGCCATGATCGCGATCCGTGAAAGGCGGCGCTTGCGCGGCTCCTTCAGTGAGCGGAACGGCGCTGGTGGCGAGGCGGCAATGCGCCCGCTTGAGGCGCTCGATTGGGTGGCAGGACGCACCGGCGCGCCGCGCGCAGCACCAGCAACAGCGCCCTCATCCACGCAGAAAGGGGTGATTGCGCGCAACCGGGTCGAAGCGGCCACGGATATCGTGGCTGGGCATCGCTTCGAGGAGCTCGACGTTTCGATTGACACGGAACTCGCCACCTATTGGTGCCGCATGCGCCCGCAAGGGCGTCCGAGTTATACGCCCGAACTGCTTCGCGGCCTGTCCGACATGCAGGATTCTCTGGTTAATCTCTTCGCCGGTTCCCCCGAGCGTCCATTCGACTATTTCGTTGTCTCGTCGCTGCGTCCGGGCGTCTTCAATCTGGGCGGGGACCTGGCTCTGTTTTCGCAGTTGATCGCGGCGCGCGATCAGGCCGGATTGCTTGCTTATGCGACCGCCTGCATCGACGTCGTCTATGCCAACCACATCAATTATCAGCTACCCATTGTCACGATTGGCCTCGTTCAGGGCGATGCACTGGGCGGTGGGTTCGAGGCCGCCCTGTCGAATGACGTCATCATTGCCGAAAAAGGTGCGAAATTCGGCTTTCCGGAAGTTCTGTTCAATCTTTTCCCCGGGATGGGCGCCTACAGCATGCTGTCGCGCCGCGTGGGCGCCCTGGTAGCGCACCGCATGATCAATGACGGACGCATTTTCGAGGCGGAGGAATTGCACGATCTGGGTCTCATTCAGGTGCTTGCCGAGCCGGGCGAGGGCGAGGATGCGGTGCGCGACTTCATCCGCCGCGATCGCCGTCGTCGCAATGCCAGCGTGGCAATGCAGCAGGCGCTGCGCCGGACGAATCCACTACCCTATTGTGAACTGCACGACATCGTCACCCTTTGGGTCGATGCCGCCATGCAGCTCCAGGATGCCGATCTGCGCCGAATGCAGCGTCTGCTCGGCGCTCAGGACCGTCGGACGGGCAACAATGCACGCACAGGATCTTCTGGCGCAGGCGAAAAGAGCAGTCCAGAAACACCTGAAGAAAACCTCTGCGCCCGCGAGAAGCAAACGCGCGCTGTTGCCGGGTAAGGCAACCTGACGCGGCTGCAGGCGTCTCGCCGCTGCGCGCCAAGTGTCCGGTCAGGCGGCCTGAGCCAACGCGGTGAGGGCGTCGTGCGCTTCGTCGTAGCGCCGACGCAGTGACGCGAGATGCGCCATACCTTCACAGGCGAGCGCTGCCTCATCGATATCCCGCAGGTTGAGACAGAGTTCGAAAATCCTCACTGCGCCGACATTCGCAGCAGAGCTGCGCATGGCATGAAGCAGATCGCGCACCGTTTCAGCATCTCGGGTTGAAACGGCCTGTTCGAGTTCTGCAATGATGTCCTTCGCATCAGCGAGAAAACTCTCGGCCACCTCGCGCCTGAAACTGTCACCGCCGAGTTGACCGAGACGCGAAAAGGTCTCGGCATCGATAACCGGCGGGCTCTCGTTATCCGTGTCGGCATCGCTTGATGCGTTGGGCGCTTCAGTCAGCGGATCCGCGGCCATTGATGCCATGGCATCGGGCATCCCGCTCGGCTCCTGCGCGATGCTGATGCAATCCCGGACGGTGCCGCGTTCTGCGTCCAGAACATCGGCGATCACGCTGAACAGGTGTTGCGGCAGAATCGGCTTGGTGGCGCAGGCAGCCATTCCCGCCGCACGGCAGGCCAAGCGCCCCTCCGGCGTGGCATCGGCAGTCAGCGCGATGACCGGGATTCGCTTGTCCGTCGGCAGGCTGGCACAATAGCGCTCCGTCGCCTCAATGCCATTCATCAGAGGCATGTTGACGTCCATCAGCACGAGATCGAATGGCCCCAGCCCAGGATCCAGCATTGCCTGCAATGCTGCCTGCCCGTCTCCGACCATGACGTGCTCATGCCCGGCACGCTCGAGGATCTTGGCGATCACCTTCTGGTTGGTCGTATTGTCTTCCGCCACGAGAACCTTCAGCGCCGGAAGCTTCAAACCCTCCTTCTGCGTCTCTGTTACACCAGTGCGCGACATACGCTGATACGGCATCGCAGCGATTTTCAACGCATTGCGCATTCGCGCGCCATCGGCGTCACGTGGCAGCCAGGTCGCAAAAGACAGAGCGGTTTCGTCGTTCGGAGCCTGTGCGCTCATGAGTATCGTGCTGCGATCGTGTAAACCGTCACTGGCGGCGACATCGCGCCGAATCGCGCGCGGGTCCGCGTTGATCCCCTCGGCGTCGATGACGAGAACCGCCGGCTGACCATTGCGTGCCGCATCGCCCTCAATCAGGTCGCGTGCCGCGCTGGCATCCCTTACCAGACGCGGCAGGTGGCCAGCGCTGGCGAACCGGTGAACGAGTGAAGTGGAATCGGCGGCATTCGAAAGCAGGATGGGTGCCGGCGCCTGGCCCTTCGTCGCCCCCCCGTTGGCGACATCCGCGTCGCGCGCATGCGTCAGGCGAAAGCTGAAGCGGAAGGTCGAGCCCTTGCCGGGTGTACTGTTCACGCTGATTTCACCACCATTCAGCGTTACCAGCTGACGTACGATGGCGAGGCCGAGCCCTGTTCCGCCGAAGCTGTTGATTATGGTTTCATCGGCCTGAGCGAAGCTCTCGAATATCCGCTCGCAGGCCTCTGGCGCAATACCGATCCCGGTATCCGCAACCGCCACCTCGAGCGTGATCCCCGTATCGTCGTTGGCCAGCAGAACCGCACGCACGAGGACATGGCCCTCCTGCGTGAACTTGACCGCGTTCCCGGCAAGGTTGACGAGAATCTCCTGGAATTGCCTGCGCTCGCCATGAACCAAGGCCGGCAGGTCGCTGGCAATCGCATATGCTACCTGCACGCCCTTGAGCCCGGCCTGGGCCGAAACCATGGCGACCGCCTCGCGAAGACTGTGATGCAGATCGAAATCGGTTTTCTCACTGGGCATCTGCCCAGCTTCGAGACGGGAGAAGTCGAGAATGTCGTTGATGTGCTCCAACAGGCTCGTCCCGGCACTCTGGATGGTATCCGCCATGGCATGCTGGTTGCTGTCGAGAGGGGTATCCTTGAGGAGGTCGCTCAATCCGATGATGGCATTGAGCGGTGTGCGCAATTCATGGCTCACACTGGCCAGGAAGAGGCTCTTCTGTCGACTGGCTTCCTCGGCCTCACGCTTCGCCCGCGACAGTTTTGCGATGAGTGTCGCAGCATAGGCGGGGATCACCAAAAGGCCTATGAGCAGACCGGTCGCCAACAATGCATGGCCGCTCCAATAATCCGCCGTGAACGCCACAGCACCAAAACCCGCCACCGACATACCGGCGGCAGTGAAGAGATAGGGAATGCCGAACCGGAATCCGTTGCCGAAGATCACCCAGAGATAAATCGGATAGAGCAGCGCAGTAATAGCCCCCCCGACATACAGACCAAAGGACAGGGTCCCCAGATCCATCGCCATGGCCACGATACGCCGCACCGGGGATGTGCCCGGAAAACGCAGAATATGCGCGAGAACCCCGACCGAACCGAGAACGTAGAATGAGACCGTCAGGAAGGGCATCAGCGCGCCCTCGCGATCCCATAATTTGGTAATCAGCAGATAAATGAGGATCAGTACGCCGATCACGAGACGGTTCAGCACCATTTCATGCTCGGTATCGGGCCTGTCGGCGAAAAGCCGCGATGGCCGCAGACGCTGCATGAGCGTTGCGCGCGGCTCTTTGGAGCCGCTCCCCTCCGAAACCTGCCCGAACGCCGATGCCATCCGCTTCCCCGCGCCCGTCCCGTCTGCTTTCACGCTATCGCTCATGCCGAGCGCGCCACCGCCGCGTCAGCCTGAACCAATGCGAGGAACTCCTCCACCGGCAGCGGTTTGGCAAAGAGGAAACCCTGCGCTTCCTCGCAGCCCTCCGCGCGCAGCATCTCGACCTGGTCGGCGCTGTCGACACCCTCGGCGATCACGTCGATCCCGAGCGAGTGACCGAGATTGACGATGGCGCGCACGATGGCGGCATCATTGGGATCGCTGGTGAGATTGCGCACGAAACTCTGGTCGATCTTGATCCGGTCGACGGGGAACTTCTTGACATAGGCCAGCGACGAGTAACCCGTGCCGAAATCGTCGATCGACACACTGACGCCACGCTTGCGCAGTTCACGCAATTCGATCGTCACGGCATCCGCATCATGCATCAGGATGGTTTCGGTGAGTTCCAGTTCCAGCCGCTTCGGATCGAGTCCGGTGCGGGCGAGAATGTCATCAACCAGGGCGACCATGTTTCGGTTGCGGAACTGCACTGGTGAGAGATTCACCGCGACACGCAAGGGCGGCAATCCATGTGCGCACCAGCCCCTTGCCTCACTGCAGGCCTGTGCGATCACCCATTCATTGATCGGGATGATCAGCCCGGTCTCCTCGGCGAAGGGCAGGAAATCCAGCGGGCGCACCAGCCCGCGCGTGGGATGTCGCCACCGGATCAGTGCCTCGGCACCGACGATGCGGTTCGTCCGCAGGTCGATCTGCGGCTGATAGAAAAGCTCGAATTCCTGATTGGCCAGAGCGCGGCGCAACTCGGCCTCGAGGGTAATCTCGCCGCGCGCACTCGACATCATGGCCGGATCGAAGGCGCGGTACAGATTGCGCCCCTCCGCCTTGGCCCGATACATGGCGATGTCGACCTTCTTGAGCATGTCCTCGGCATCGTCACCGTCGTTGGGATGGAGCACGACACCGATACTCGCACCCACGACGATATCCTCGCCGGCAATGGTGAACGGCTGCTTCAGCGCGCCCAGAATCTGCTCGGCCCTGTCCAGCGCGTCCTGGGGATTGCGGATTCCCGACAACAGCAGGGCGAACTCGTCACCCCCGAGGCGCGCCAGCACATCCTTCTTGCGGATATGGGTTCCCAGTCGCTCGCCCACGGCACAGAGCAATGCGTCGCCGGCATGGTGGCCCAGCGCGTCGTTGACCGTCTTGAACCGGTCGATATCCAGCATGAGCAGCGCGAATATCCGGTCGCCCCGGCGGGCCCGGGCGATTTCGCGACGCAGCCGGTCCTGCAGGAACGTCCGGTTGGGCAGGCCCGTCAGTGCATCATGATGGGCCAGATGCACGAGATGTCGCTCGGCCTTCTTGCGGTCGGTAATGTCGAGAGAACTCGTCAGCACCGCCGCGATCATCCCGTCGCCGTCGCGCAGGGGCGACTTGGTCGTGAGCCAGTATTCGGGTTCACCGCCCTCCTGCCCGGCCGATTCCTCCTCGAATGTCGGCAGAGCCACGCCGGAGCGAAACACCATCTGGTCGAGGGAAAGCGAGCGCGCGCCCATCTCGTCCCCGAGGAGCGCATCTGCGCGTTGACCGATCGCGCCATGCGCATCGACATCGAAACGCGCTGCGGCGCGGCTGTTGAGGAAGATGCATGCGCCATCGCGATCAAAGGCGCTGACACAGGCCGGCACCGTATCGATGACCTGCGCCAGCCGCTCCTTGCTGTCACGCAGCAACTGCTGCCGGGAACGCTCACTATCCTGAAGCTCGCGCTCGAGATCATGCGCACGCCCCTTGATGATCAGCGCCTGACGACGCATCTGCAGAAGGTTGCGCGCCCGGGTGAGGAATTCGGCATGATCCACGGGGCTGAGCAGGAAATCCGTCGCCCCGGCCTCCAGTGCGGCCAGCCGGAAGCTGCGCTCCTCGTAGACGGTGATGGCAATCACCGGCACATCCTCGCAGCCGGGAATCTGGCGGAAATGCCGCACGAACTCCGCCCCGTTCATGCCGGGCATCTTGTAATCGGTGATGACCAGATCCGGAAGGGGCGCCCCTATCGCCGCAAGGGCGGAAGCAGGATCGCCATGTGTTTCGACGCGGACGTCATCGGAAATCGAAGCCGCGAGCTTCGCGAAGATATTCCGGTTCGTGACCCGATCGTCGAGTATCATCACCAGGGGCATGCAACACCAGCCGCGTTCGGTTCGCTCATGAATTGTCGGCAAGAACAGCCTTCACCATCAGGGTGCACAAAAGAGTCTAAATAATTCCAAAACATAACGTGAAATTCTGCAATCCTTGCGCGAATTTTCCGCAAAATCGACATTTTACTGCGCACAGGGCGTGTCATTCCAGACGCTTTGGGCTGCGCAGGTCTCGAAGTCCAACTGCCGAGGCAGCTTATGTTTATGGCGCAGACTGAAACAATACATCCAATAAAATAAGAATACATTGAAACAATCAGATAATGGCAGCCGGCCCCGCTACGGGTATTTGAATCATCCGGCCTCCCATCGCGCAGGGGTAGCAGCGCGATCAACCAGCACGGGCGACAACCCAGGGCGGGTTACCCTTCGCCACGGGTCGCTCTACGCTCGGGAAGCACGACATTGTTGCGGCCCGAATCCTTTGCCCGGTACAAGGCGGCGTCGACAGCGGCAAGCAGGACGCGATAATCCTCACGCGGTTCATATTCATACACGCCGAAACTCGCCGTCACGGCGACCTCATGCATGCCGATCCGGAAAGATGTCGTCTCCAGGCGGTGCCGGAGTCGTTCCGCGAGGTCTCCGGCACCTGCGAGTTCCGTATCCGGCGTGACGATCATGAATTCCTCGCCGCCCGTGCGCGCCACCAGATCGATCTCGCGACGGGTTTCGTCGGCAAACAGGGCGCCGACGGCAATCAGGACCTCATCGCCGACCGGATGTCCGTATGTATCATTGAGCTGCTTGAAATGATCGAGATCGATCGCGATCACGCAGAAGCGTCCACCATAGCGGCGTATGCGCGCGGTCTCGTGCCGCAATTTGCGCTCGAGGGCACGGCGATTGGCAAGACCGGTGAGTTCATCGGTCAGCGAAAGCTGACGCAGTTCATCCTCGAGGCGTCGTCGCAGTTCCACTTCCCGGGCCAATGCCCGCCGGGCGGTTTCCGCTTCGATGAGGGCGTTCTTGAGATCGCTGATATCGGCGAAAGACATCACCGCCCCGTCATCGAGGGGCAGGATCGTGATCCGCAGCCACAAAGCGGCTGCATCGGACGGGTCGTCTGCTGGACCGAGATTCAGCTCGAACCGCTCCGCGATGCGCCGCGTGATCACACGGGCACAGCGCGCATGAAGACTGCGCGCCGCGACACCCTGGAACAAGCCGCCGAGGCGCATGCCCTCCATCTGTGCATTTTCCTCGAAACATGCCCGCGCACGCGCGTTGGCGATGATGATTTCCGCATCCTCGAAACGCCCTTCCGGGTCACGCAGGGCGCGCATCACCAGCATGCCGTCACGCGATGCCTCGAAGATGGCGGCAAGCAGATCTTCCCGACCGCCCCGCGGATGGACATAAGCCACCACGCGCATAGTACCGTCTTCCGCACGGGCCGGCACGATCAGCCGCTCCCAGAAATGCATTGATCCGCCATCGAACCGGCGATCGACCGCAAGAACCGGGCCCTCGGCCTCGGCCATCGCAGCGATGGCGGCTTTGTAGTATTCGGCGATGCGCGGTTCATGCGCGCCCACGCGTTTACCGGTCATGTCAAGGCCGCAGGCCGCCATGATCGCCGAGCCGAAACGGACATAACGCCAGCCCTCATCGTCGGGGGCGAGGACCTCGATGCCATGCATGAGATCGGGGTCGAGGGCATGCAGAAAGGCCTCAGCCGGGGGCGGACCATCGCCGAGGCAACGGAATTCACGATAGACCCGCAGGAATCGCGCAGCCTCCGGGGCGCTCGCGTGGTATTCCAGTGCCTGCGTATGAATCGTCGGCAGCATGCCCGTCCGTCACCTGATCGCGTGAAGAAGCGGCAGTAGACGCGCGCCCCGTCACCCGAGTCTTAATCGGATCGCGCGAATGCCGCGCAGAACGGCGTTTTCAACAGCCGCCTTGCGCATGTTTGAGCGCGGATCGCCTTCTCCGCCACCGGCGAGACAGGCTTGGCAAGACAGGCTTGGCAAGACAGGCTTGGAAAGACAGGCTTGGAAAGACAGGCTTGGAAAGACAGGCTTGGAAAGACAGGCTTGGAAAGACGATGAGCGCGCACACATGCAGCGGCGATACACGCGGCATTGGCGCCTGCGATGCGCGATGAATCGTATCGCCGCAGCCTCGCCGGCCCGGCGTGACGCTTCAATCGGATGGGGCCGTTCGGAATATGGTGGGTGTACTAGGGCTCGAACCTAGGACCCGCTGATTAAGAGTCAGCTGCTCTACCAACTGAGCTATACACCCATTCGCGCGAGGCGAAGATCGCTGCGGCAGCGCCGCTGCGGAAGAAGCGATCGTCTATCAGAGCATTGCGGAACTGGCAAGCGCGAATCGATGCGTGCGGCGCGGGGAAGGGTCGCGTGGCGTGCATGTTTGCGCCGCCCTCCAGACCATGCGGCGTGGCAGGCGAGCGATATCCATTAAAGGTGCAAAAATGCAATTTATGATCTTGATTTCCGTCGAGACGCCACTTATTTCAGCCTTGCAACTTATCACGGTGATATGTCATAGTCTGAAAAGGAGATCGAATGGCGAAGCCCCAACCCTGGAGCCAGAAGGATGCGACCGACAACATTCGCGGAATTGCCGCACACAAGAGTCTGTCACTGACGTATACGCTTCACGCCAAAGAGCAAATGGCGGAACGCGACCTGATTATAGGTGATATAAATTATGTAATGAAGCATGGATTTGTCCATACTGACGCGCAACCTTCGACACGCGAGAACCTCTACAAATACCGGATAGAGTGCCGGTCACCGAATTCCAACAACAGAACGGTCCGTATTGTCGTCATTCCCTGCGCCGGAGCATCATTCCGTCAGGTGGGTACCGGCTGACGGACAAAATGATGCAACAAAACAAAAATTTTGCGCGCTCGACCTGACTCTGTCAGGTCGAAACGAGCGCTAAAACAAGATGGATGAAAATCATAACAGTCATGTGGGTGGACGAATAATTACCCACGCTACAGTGAAGAGGACGGAGATAGAATATGGCTGAGTATCGTTACACGGAATGCGGCCTCGATAACGTCCTGATCGTCGGAGTGAGCTTCATCTCCGACGATGCAGGCGAAGAGTGCATCGACATTCCCAACGTGCACGACCTGCACCGCGCCATCGCGGAGGGGATCACCAAGAAACGATCCAGCATGACCGGCAGGGAGTTACGCTTCCTGCGCACGGAAATGGGCATGACCCAGGCCGAACTCGCCCGGCTGGTGCATCGCGAGCCGCTCGCGATCAGCCGCTGGGAGCGCGGTGAGGTCGAGGCGATAGACAGCAATGCCGAAGCGCTGATCAGGCTGCACGCCATACAGGCGCTGGAGATCGACAATCCGCGCATCGCGGACCTGTCGGCCTGGTGCACCCCTGCTGCCGAAACCCCGCAGATCATCATCGACGGCTCGCAGGAGGGACAGTACCACGTCGCCGCCTGAACCGGCCTGAAGATCAGCATCCAGGAGATCGACATCCCGGAGCAGCGCGGCTGCCCCGGGATGCTCATTTAACCATCCCCAACTGTCACGAATCCGGCCCGGTCTCTCTCCAACGAGCACCCTCCCCTCAGATTTCCCCATCCTTGCGCAGGAAATCGAAGTCGCAGCCCTTTCCGGCCTGGTTGACCTCGGCGAGGTAGAGGCCACGATAGCCGCGTTGCGGGCCGGCCATATGGGGAGGCGGGGCGAAATCCGCACGGCGTCGGGCGAGTTCGTCTTCGGCAACGTCGAGATCGAGCCGGCGCGTCTCGACATCGAGGCTGATCGTATCGCCGTCGCGCACGAGGCCGAGCGGGCCGCCGACAGCGGCTTCCGGGGCGATGTGGAGCACGATCGTGCCGAAGGCCGTGCCGCTCATCCTTGCATCGGAGATGCGCACCATATCCTTCACGCCTTGCCGGGCGAGCTTGCGCGGAATCGGCAGATAACCGGCTTCCGGCATGCCCGGCGCGCCCTTGGGACCCGCATTGCGCAAGACGAGGATATCATCGGCGCGCACATCGAGATCCGGATCGTCGATGCGGTTGGTCATGTCCTCCACCGAATCGAACACCACCGCGCGCCCGGTATGGCGCAGGAGTTCGGGCGAGGCCGCCGATTGCTTGATGATGGCGCCGTCAGGGGCCAGATTGCCGCGCAGAACCGCCGTCGCGCCACCGCTCTTCAAGGGATTGTCACGGGTGCGGATGATGTTCTGGCCGGGTACGTCCTCGGCGCGGGTGATCACTTCACCCAGCGTCACGCCATCGACGGTGGGCGCCTCCAGGATCAGGTGATTGCGCAGTTCGCGCAGCAGCGCCGGCATGCCACCGGCCCAGTGGAAATGCTCCATGTAATGCGCGCCGGAGGGCTTGAGATCGATCAGAACCGGCACGTCGCGCCCGAGCCGGTCGAGTTCTTCGAGGTCGAAATCGAAACCGAGCCGGCCTGCGATCGCGGCGAGATGCACGACCGCGTTGGTCGAGCCGCCGATCGCCTGCAACACCACCATCGCATTGTGGAAGGCAGCCTTGCCGAGGATCTGCGTCGGGCGCGTTCCGGCTTTCGCGAGCGCCACGGCCTGCCGCCCGCTGGCTTCCGCCGAGCGGATCCGGTCGGCATGGGTGGCGGGGATGGTGCCGGTGCCCGACAGGGCGATCCCCATGCCCTCGACGAGGCAGCCCATCGTGCTCGCCGTGCCCATCACCATGCAGGTGCCCTGCGTCGGGGCGAGCCGCTCGCTCACGGCCTCGATCTCCGCCTCGTCGATTTCGCCGGCGCGATGCTGTGCCCAGAGGCGGCGACAATCGGTGCAGGCGCCGAGCACCTCGCCCTTGTGATGGCCGACGAGCATCGGCCCGGTGATCAGCTGGATGGCGGGAATATCGGCGCTCGCCGCCGCCATCAGCTGGGCCGGGACGGTCTTGTCGCAGCCGCCGATCATCACCACGGCATCCATCGGCTGGGCGCGCACCATCTCCTCGGTCTCCATGGCCATGAGATTGCGCAGGAACATGGAGGTGGGATTTGAAAAGCTCTCGTGGATCGAGATGGTGGGAAATTCCATCGGCAGACCACCCGCCAGCATGACACCGCGCTTCACCGCCTCGATCAGGCGCGGCACGTTGCCGTGGCAGGGGTTGAAATCGGAAAACGTGTTGGTGATGCCGATGATCGGGCGATCGAGCGCATCATCGGAGAAACCCGCCGCCTTGATGAAGGCCTTGCGCAGGAACAGCGAGAACCCCGCATCGCCGTAGCTCGTCAGCCCCTTGCGCAGCCCGGATGCCGGTGCCTTCTTCTCGTCGTCGCTCATGCTTGCCTCCCTCACCGGCGTCGTGGATTGCGCCCGCCATGCCTCAACGGGATCAGGCTTACCAGTTTCGCGAGGGGCCCGGAACGGCCTTGCCGGGGGTGCGGGTGCAAAGCGGCCTGCGCAAGCTGCGTGGCATGGGCGGCATGGGCGCTATGGGCGGATTCTAGAGTCGCGCCTTCAGGCGCGCATCACCGAAGGCGCAGAAATCCGGATTGCCGAAATCACGGCTCACGCCGGCCACGTGGCGCGCATAGCGCAGGGGTGCGCCGGCGAGATCGACCACACAGCCCCCCGCCGCCCGCAGGATCGCATCGCCCGCCGCCGTATCCCATTGCATGGTCGGGCCATGACGCAGATAGAGATCGGCCGCGCCCTGCGCGATCCGGCAGAGCTTGAGGGACGAGCCGAGCGGCTTGACCGCGCCGGGTGCGAAGCGGGCGAGCGCTTCGTGCGTCTGCGCATCGCAATGCGAGCGGCTGACCAGAGCGACCGCCCCGTCTTCGGTCACGCTGCGCGCCCGGATCTGGCGGATATCGCTGATTGTCGGCTCATTTTCCTCGAGAGCGACCCGCCCCGCAAAGGCGCCACGGGCGCTGTCGGCGAAGACGATCTCGCCACTCGCGGGCGCATGGATGACGCCCATCACCGGTGCACCATCGACGATCAGCGCGATATTGACGGTGAACTCGCCATTACGCTCTATGAATTCGCGTGTTCCATCAAGGGGATCGACGAGGAAGAACCGGTCCCCGACATCCGGGATGTCGCCGGCTGCCGCAGCCTCTTCGGCCACGATCGGAATGTCGGGGGCAATCTCGGCAAGCCCGGCGGCGATGACGTTTTCGGCTTCGATATCGGCGCGGGTGACGGGGGAATCGTCGGGCTTGGCTTCGACATCGAAGGGCCCGGTATATATCGTCATGATGGCCCGGCCCGCCGTCACGGCGACCCGGGCCAGATCTTCGATATCGGGTGTGCCTTTGGCTGCGGCCATGACCGTCTCGTCGTCAGCTTCCGCGCAACGCGGCGCCGGAGCGTCAAGCTAAGCGCATCCGGCAATGCCTGTCGACTGCGCGGTTTTGCGGATGGCAGCTGCCGCCTTCCGCACATCCGCACGGCCCCGGCTCAACTCGCCGCCTGCTGCAGCGCCGCGCGGGTCATCTGATCGGGCCCCAGTGCACTCTCGTCGTTCAGGTCGAGCATCTCAGCCAGACGTGTGCGAGCCCGGTTGACCCGGCTCTTGATCGTGCCAACCGCACATTCGCAGATCTCGGCGGCCTCCTCGTAGGAGAAACCGGAGGCGCCGACCAGCAACAGCGCCTCGCGTTGATCGTCCGGCAGCTGCGCCAGCGCCGTGCGGAAATCCTCGAAATCGAGATGCGCACCCTGTTCCGGGCGGCTCACCAGATTGGCCGCGTAATTGCCGTCGGGATCCTCCACCTCGCGCTTGCGCTTGCGGAATTCCGAATGGAACAGATTGCGCAGGATCGTGAAGAGCCAGGCGTTGAGATTGGTGCCGCGCTGGAAGCGATGAATGTTCGCCAGAGCGCGCATCAGCGTATCCTGAACCAGATCATCAGCACGGTCGACCTTGCCACAAAGCGATATGGCGAAGGCGCGCAGGCTGGGAACCGCTGCGAGCAGTTCGTCACGTAATTCGGGTTCGATGCTCATTGGCCATCCTCCCGATCCGCCTTTGGTCTGTTTTCCGGATCATCAAGCTGGTCCAGCAGCGCGCGGAAGCGATCGGGCACGGGCTGGTCCATCAATTCAGCATACATGGAACGCAACTGATCGCCGATGCGCGTCTGCGTCGGTCTGTCGAGCTGCGGCTTGTGTTGCTCAGCATCGGCGCCCGTCCCGGCACCCGGTACCCCGCCCTTTTCGCGATCGGCCATGTCGTCCTGCCCCCGATGATCACGCACCCGCTCCCGCGCTTCACGGGCGCTCAACTGTCGCTCTTCCTGTTGTCTTACCGGAGATCCGCCGGATGTCACCCTGTCGGCGACGGCTGACAGAGCCCGTGGCTCCAATCGTCTGTTCATGGAACAATGCCTCATATTCACCGCGCGCAAGCCATCGAAAGGCCTGGGAAAATTACGTCATGCACGAGTTCAATGCAGCAGGAGGGGAGAAGTTCCGTGCCAGCGGCGTTATTGCAGAATTTTTCGACGTGGGCGGGAACCTGTGGAAACATCGCGCGTTATCAAAGGCAGGTGCGCGTGTCCGTCCGTGGCTGACGTTCGGACGGTGCAAGCACATGCAGGCTGTTTCGCGTGACCGGGCACCGATATCGTGCCAGCCGGACCCGGATGACAAAGTACAAGGATGACACCGTATGTCGACTGCCGAGCTCGTCGCCCCGCAACTGCCCTATCTGAGACGCTATGCGCGCGCCTTGACAGGGTCCCAGGCCGCAGGAGACGCCTATGTCGCCGCGACGCTCGAGGCACTGATCAACGACCCCTCGCCTCTGAGCGAAGCGGCTTCGCCGCGACTGGCGCTGTTTCGCGTCTTCACGGTAATATGGAATTCGCTCGCCGTGAACGAGCGGCGCGAGACGATCGAGCGTGATCTGCCCGCCGAAGCGCGGCTCGGCGAGATTACACCTCTTCCGCGCCAGGCCTTTCTGCTGTCATCCCTCGAAGGCTTCGCCGAGGAAGAAGTCGCCGATATCCTCGGCAGGGACGTTACCGCCGTGCGCGCGCTCGTCGATGATGCGGGGCGCGAACTTGCTGCCGATATCGCGACGCAGATCATGATCATCGAAGACGAACCCCTGATCGCCATGGATCTGGAGAGCCTCGTCGAGAGTCTCGGCCACCAGGTGACGGGCATCGCGCGCACACGCGGTGAAGCCGTGGCGCTCGCGGACGAAAAGCGCCCCGGGCTGATTCTCGCCGATATCCAGCTGGCTGACGGCTCCTCGGGCCTTGATGCGGTAAACGACCTTCTGGAGACCTTTCAGGTGCCGGTAATCTTCATCACCGCCTATCCGGAGCGCTTCCTGACCGGCGAACGCCCCGAACCGGCCTTTCTGATCGCCAAGCCGTTTCAGCCGGCCAATGTCTCCGCCGTGATCAGCCAGGCCCTGTTCTTCCAGCAGACATCGCACAGACGCGCAGCCGCTGCCGGAAGCTGAACCGGGTGCAGCCGGGCGGCTTGCGCAAGAGGCGGTATCAGGCCGCCTCTTCCAGCGCGATCTTCGCATCATGCTGGATGCGCTGAACCATTGCGCGCACGCCGTTCGAACGCTGCGGTGTGAGATGCTCCGACAGGCCCAGCGTATCGAAGATCTCCGCCGCATCGGTTTCGAGGATCTCGCCTGCCTCGCGCCCGGAATAGAGTGCGATCAAGAGCGCCACGAGGCCGCGCACGATATGCGCGTCACTGTCGCCGCGCAGGTTCAGCACGGGTGCACCCTCGGCGCGCTCCACATGCGTCTCGAGCCAGACCTGGCTCGCGCAGCCCTGCACCTTGTTGGCGTCACTATGCGCCTCCTCGGGAAGCGCCGGCATGAGCTTTCCGAGTTCGATAATGTAGCGGTAGCGCTCCTCCCAATCGTCGATGAATTCGAAATTGGCGAGGATTTCGTCGAATGTCGGCATCATGTCCTTATGATGGCCCTCGGCGCCGCGCGCGCAAGGGGGCGGCGCGCCGACACACAGAAATTCCGGCCATCGCGGTTCAGGCGATGGCGACCGAACGTCACAGTCACTCACGCGTCGTCGCGGTATCGAGCCCCGCGCCGCGCGCGATCTCCTCGGCGAGGCGTTCGCGGGCATATTGGGTGATCGCGTCCCGGTCCTGTCCGAACTCGCGCTGGAGGATTGCCGCGATCGTATCCACAGGCGTGTCTTCGCGGCGCGGCGCGGCCGATTCCTGCATCGGATCGAGCAAGGGGGCCGGAGTCGGCAAGCCGTCGGCCACGACCGATGCCCCGCCGATGCCGGTATCGTCCCCTCCCCGTTCCGGCGAGAAGTAGAAGATCACGGCCACGACGGCGAGGAAGCGGATGAGAAAGAACATCTGGCTCTCCGGTTATGCGCGCGAGCATTGGGCGCAAAGCATGAATCGCTCCTTTCCGCCGCGCCCCGATCACACCCCGATCATCGCGCAAAGTTAACGGGCCGTATCTGCGCGTCCGGAAAAGAGACGTCGATGGGCTTCATGCGTTAACGAAGCATTCGCCATAAACCATGGCCCCGCCCATCGGGATCGTCGCCTTAGTGTTCGCTTAAGTCGCCCCTGTGAATATCCCCGTAATCGACAGACAGGGAGCGCGGCGCTTTCGCGTTCAGCATGGTCAACACAGACAGGTACTCGGAATTGCAACGCAGGCTGGCTGATCTCGTGCATGATTCGGCGCGGGGCGAGCCTGCGGAAGCCTCGCGGCATCGGCGCTTCATCGCGACACGCCTGATCATGGGCGTGATCGCGCTTGCCTGTCTTCCGGTTTATTTCGCCCTGCGTGGCGGCGCCCCGCAAGCGGCGGAATACATCGTCTTCGCCTGCCTGATCGCGCCGCTTTTCGCCGCCCTCGCCCTGTCGCGGACCGGCTCCCTGCCGCTGGCGCATACGATCTCGGCCATCGCCTTTGCGGGGCTGATCGTGGCAATTGCCGGCACGACCGGCGGGCTCGCTTCCGCCGCGACGATCTGGCTCGTCACCGTACCCCTCGAAGCGCTGCTTTCGGGCTCGCGCCGCTCGGCGACGGCGACGACGCTCGTCGCCATCATCGCCGTCGTGCTGATCGCGCTGATGGACAACGGCGCGACGCAGGCGGGCTGGCTGCCCTATATCGCGACACCGGTCTTCGCGCTCGTCGCCATCGCTCATGCCGGCGCACTGGTATCGGCCGCCTCGCGCCGCGAGGCTGATGACCGCCGCGAGATCGCCCGGCGCGACGCGCAGGACCGCCACCTGCTCCAGATCATCGACGATCTCGTCACCTGGCATGATGGTAACGGCCATGTCAGCCACGCCAGCGCCGGTGCAATGAAATTGCTCGGCGTGCCCTCGGGCGCCCTCGAAGAGCGCGGCCTGCTCGGGCGCGTGCATATCCAGGATCGCCCCGCCTATCTCAAGGCGCTGAGCGATGCCGCCACGGGATCGGCGCATGTCTGTGCACAGTTGCGCCTGCATTACGGCGATGCCTTCGCCGGTGAGAATGGTCGCGTGATCTGGGTCGAGATGCGCGCCTACCGCCTCGAGGGCGAAGCGTCGCGTCCCGGCCCGGTCATTGCCGTGATGCGCGATATCAGCAGGCAGAAGCAGCATGAGGACGAACTCGAAGCAGCCCGGCTGCGCGCCGAGAATGCCGATGCGCTCAAGGGCCGCTTCCTCGCGACGGTGAGCCATGAGCTGCGCACCCCGCTCAATGCGATCATCGGATTCTCGGAAATCCTGGCCTCCGACAGCATGAGCTACCTTGATGCCGAGCAGCGTCGCGACTATGCGCGCATCATCGGCGAATCGGGGCACCATCTGCTCGAGGTGGTCAATGCTCTGCTTGACATCTCGAAGATCGAAAGTGGCAATTTCGATTTCACCGCGACCCGTTTCGACATGGCCGTGCTCGCCCGCAGCAGCATCGAACTGATGCGCCTCAAGGCCGAGAGCCGCAATGTCGCGCTTGATCTCGACATCCCGCAGGATCTACCCGGCATCACCGCCGATCAGCGCGCCTGCCGGCAGATCCTGATCAATCTTCTGTCGAATGCGGTGAAGTTCACGCCGGATGGCGGTCGCGTCTGCCTCGGGCTGCGTGCCGATGCGCGGCGCATGCGCATTACGGTCTCCGATACGGGCATCGGCGTCGCCGCACAGGATCTCGCACAACTGGGCAATCCCTTCTTCCAGGCCGGCAGCGGTCATGGCAGCGGCAATTACGACCGCGCGCATGAGGGAACCGGCCTCGGCCTCTCGGTGGTGCGTGGCCTCATCGGCCTGCATCACGGCAGCCTCGCCATCGAGAGCGGTGAGGATGCCGGCACGCTGGTCAGCGTCGAGCTTCCCCTTGATTGCGGTGAGGAGGCGCGCGAAGAAGCGCGCGCGCCGATCCCGATCCACATTGCGGCGCGCCAGCGCGAGAGACCGGATGCCACACGCAACAAGGACAGCGAACACAGCGGGAAAGCGTCGGAAACGAACGGCGCGCGCAACAGGGACAGGGAGTACAAGCGCAGTGCGTGACGGGATGGCGGTTCGATCGGGACGGAATATGCGCAATATGGGGCGCCGGCGCACGAACAATGCATCGCGATGGGCCGGTTGGCTCGCGGCTGTGGCGCTGCGGCATCCGGGCGCCATGCTGGGTGGACTGATCTTCATGGCTGCGCTCACGGCGGTCAGCGTCAATGCGCTCACCCTGCAGAACGCACCGCACCCCGCTCCCTTGTTCAGTGGCGGCGCCGCGCAGGAGCACACGACCGCACAGGCCACACCACCTGCCGTGCCCACCCGCCTGCAGACCCCGGCCGATGCAGCGCAGCGCGTCCCTGCGCAATCCGCGCCGACACGGCAATCACCCGCCCCTGCCGCTCCCCCGGCCCGACAGGCGAGCGGGCCGCGTTCCATCGACGAACTGCTCGCCGCACCCGTTCCCCCGACACGGCGTGACCCGACCGCTTCGGATGGATCCGCGCCGCAGACGGGCGGCACGATCGCGAGTCTTCTGGCCGATGGCGACGGCCCCACCCGCACCGGTTCGACCGGCCCGACTGACCCGGACGCCAGCATCGCGAGCGCCCAGCGCGCGCTCGATGCACTCGGCTACGGCCCCTTGACGGCGGACGGGCTCTACGGCCCGATGACCCGTGACGCGATAGAACGCTTCGAAAGCGATCACGGCCTCACCGTGACGGGGCAACTCGTCCCGGCGACCGCCCAATCGCTGGCCCGCGAAGCGGGTATCGCCATCGAGTGATCCGCACCTCCGGCGCGGGTGCCATATCGCGAGAGGAAACCGTTTGCGCCTGCGCTCCGATTTTTTTGCCTCCGCCCTGATCCGGCGCTGCGGCGTCGAGGACGTGGTCGCCGTGCTGCGCCGCCGTGGTGCGGCGGAGGCCGGCGCGATCTTTGTCAAGGTCGACCGCCTCGACGGCACCGCCGATCTCTATGGCCCGGCACCACAGAGTCTCGTCGACGAAGACAGCAGCGGTGAACGCCTCTTCACCCGGCTTCTGGAGGCGGCACCGAGCCCGGATGTCGAGGCAAAGATGGGGCGCGAGATCCGCTTCGATCCCGATCTCTGGCTCATCGAGATCGAGGACCGCGCCGGTCGCGCCTTCATTGATACAATCGGCTGAAAGGCTCAATCGCGCAGCAGCACCGCCGCCGCTTCGCCCGCCTTCACCGCATCGTCCTCGGCGTGATACGGGCCGAAGCCCACGCGCAGCCGGTCGCCGCGCACATCGGTGACCACCTTCCCCGCCGCGAGCCGCGCGTACAGGTCCTGCGCGTCCGCGCGGCGGAAGGTGAGGAAATTGCCGCGCTGCGCCTGTGAGAGCGGGATCAGCAGATCGCTCTTGCGCAAGGCGGCGCCCCGCGCTTCGAGTTCACTGATGAAGACAGCTTGCAATGCATGCGCATGCGCGTGGATTGCCGCGACGTCGATGCCCAGCCCATCGAGCCAGCGCATCACCGCGTTGAAGCGATAGAGCGCGGTGGGGTCGAAGGTCGCACCCATGAAGCGATAGCCGTCCCCGGCATAGCCGACGGGGCCGTCCTGGCTGGCCTCAAGCGCGGCGAAGGCAGCGTACCAGCCGGTGGCGCGCGGACGCGGCCCGTAGCCCGGCGGGCAATGCATGAAGGCCGCGCCCTCGCCGCTCATCACGTATTTGTAGCCGCCGCTCATGTAGAACACGCGTTCGGCCAGGCCCGAGAGATCGGTCGGCACGGCGAGATAGCCGTGATAGCCGTCGATCACGACGAAACTCTCGGGCGAGGGAACCGCCGCAACAATCTCCGCCATCTCGTCGCCTGAGAGCGCGAAGCCGGAATTGAACAGCACCTGGCTGAACAGCACGATATCGTGCCCTCCCGCTGCCGCACGCTCGGCGAAACGTGTCGCGAAATCATCGAAGGGCTCGGCGGGGACATGCTCCACCGTGACCAGCCCGTCCTCCGCCAGCCGGCGCGTCAGACGCGTGAAGGAGTGGAACTCGCCGTCGCTGGCGAGGATCCGCAGCCGCTTCTGCGCGGGAAAACAGGAGAACAGCCGCAGCCAGAATTCGAAGGTGTTCTGCCCGAAGACCACGCTTCCCGGATCGGGCAGCGACAGCGTGCGCGCCACATACGTCTGCGCCTCGCGCCAGACGGGCCCCATCACGTGCCCCCATTTGCCGTCGGCGAGCCGCGCCGCGTCGTCCCAGGCCGCGAGCTGGGCCTCGCGGGTCACGTCGGGCCAGTAATGGTGCGAATGTGCGGCGAGGTGGATGCGCCCCGGTTCGGCGGCGAGGAAACGGGAGAAATGGGCGCGCAGGTCGAGCATCGCAGACGGCCTCGTCGATTTTCGCCGCGCGCACATTCCGCTCGCGGCTTCCACATGATATTTTAAGCTTTAAATATCTCGTGACAACAGGCGGGCGGACAATCCGCGCGAAGCCGCCTGCAAGGAGCAGCGTAGATGAGCAGCGACGGCGTCCATACCGATTTTACCAAGGCCATGTCCTATGGCGATTATCTCGATCTCGACACGCTGCTCTCGGCGCAGAATCCGCTCTCGGACCAGCATGACGAGCCACTCTTCATCGCCATCCACCAGGTCCAGGAATTGTGGATGAAGCTTTTCCTGCACGAGCTCGATTTCGCGATGGCCCGCATCCGCGAAGACGATCTGCGCCCCGCCTTCAAGGCGCTGGCGCGCTGCGGGCGCATCCAGGAGCAGCTGGTGCGCGCCTGGGACGTGCTTGCCACCATGACGCCCGCCGATTACCTCGCCTTCCGCGACAAGCTCGGCCATTCCTCCGGCTTCCAGTCGTTCCAGTACCGCATGATCGAGTTCAAGCTCGGCGCCAAGAAGGAACTGATGCTGCGCCCGCATGCCCATAAACCCGAGCGCCACGATCCGCTCAAGGCCGCCTATGACGCGCCCTCGATCTATGATGAGGCCATGCGACTCATGGCCCGGCGCGGGCTCGCGATCCCCGAATCGGTGCTGAACCGCGATGTGCGCGAGCCGCATGCCTACAATGCCGGGACCGCCGCGATCTGGGAGAAGGTCTATCGCGAATCGCAGACATATTTCGATCTCTACGAACTCGCCGAGGAACTCGTCGATCTCGAGGACCTGATGCGGCAATGGCGCTTTCGCCATGTGACCGTGGTGGAGCGCATCATCGGCATGCGCATGGGCACCGGCGGCTCGTCGGGGGTGGGTTATCTCAAAAGCGTCCTCGACCATGCTTTCTTCCCGGAATTGTGGGGCCTGCGGACGCGGCTTTGAGGGCCCAGTGCAGGTCATGAAGTGACCGATATGGAGCGATTTGCGCCCATAATCGTCTGATAATGACATCTGATCTGGTTTATTCTCTCGTCAAACACATGATCACGAGAGGAGAACGCCCATGTCGTCCGCCATCCTCAGCGAAACCGACAAGGACCATCCGTGCCATTACCTGCGCGATCAGGGTTTTGCGGATTACACGCCGGAAGATCACGCCACCTGGGCGGCCCTGGCACGACGCCAGCGCGCGGTCCTGCGCGGGCGCATCTGCGACAGTTTTCTCGAAGGCCTCGACGCGCTGGGAATCTCCGATGAGGGTATTCCGGATTTCCGGGTGATGAATGCCCGTCTGCGCGCGACCACCGGCTGGGAGGTCGTCGCCGTGCCCGGGCTGGTGCCGGACATCACCTTCTTCACCCTGCTGGCCGAGCGCAAGTTCCCGGCCGGCTACTGGATCCGCAAGCCCGAGCAGATCGATTATATCGAGGAACCGGACATCTTCCATGACGTCTTCGGCCATGTGCCGCTGATCATGCAGCAGGTCTATGCCGATTATCTGGAGGCGTACGGCAAGGCCGGGCTCGTGGCGGCGCGCCAGGGCACGCTGCACCGGCTGGCGCGGCTCTACTGGTACACGGTCGAATTCGGCCTCGCCCGCACGGAGCAAGGCCTGCGCATCGTCGGTGCCGGCATCGCCTCCTCGCCATCGGAGACGGTATTCTCGCTGGAGAGCGAATCACCCAACCGCGTCGGCTTCGATCTCGGTCGCGTCATGCGCACGAACTACCGGATCGACGATTTCCAGGAGACCTATTTCGTCCTCGACAGCCCGGATGCCTGGCCGGCGCTCGATCTCGAAGAGTTGATCCCGCTCTGGCGAGAACTCGATCGCCAAGGCGATCTCGCACCGGCTGATCTCCTGGAGAGCGACATGATCCTGCATCGCGGCGACGGCGGTTATCACGCGGCCAAGCGTGATGCAGCCTGAACCGGGGCCCGCGTCAGTCAGTGAGGGCCCTGAATCAGGGGAGGCATCTCTTCCGGCTGTACGGGCGTGAGGCTTTCGGCTTCGAGAGCCTCACGCGCCTTGGCGAGGCGGATCTCGGCGATGTCGAGGCGGGCCTGGACGGCGAAGATGCGTGCCTGGGCGTCGCGCTGGGCCTCGTTGATGCGCGCCTGCATTTCCGCATCCTTCCGCGCGAGCGCGTCTTCGCGCGCGGCCAGCGTTTCTTCGAGACTGGTGAGATGCTGACGTGATTCCGCGCGATGGCGGGTGAGTGCTTCCTGTGCCGCATCGGCTTCGGCCTCGGCGGCGGCGATGCGCTCCTTCATGATGGCGAAAGCACGCGCTGCGCGTTCCTCGATATCGGCGCGCGTGGCTTCCGCCACTTCGGCGCGCTGCTCGGCAGCTTGCGCCCGACGGCTGGCCTCATCGAGGCGTTTTTGCATCTCGGCGAGGCGTGATTGCGCCTCGTTGGCGAAGCGCCGCGCCTCACCAACGAGCGAATGCGTTTCCGCAAGACGGCCCTCGGCCTCGTCCGCACGCCGCTCGGCCTCGGAGAGCGCCTCGGCATGCCGGTTGACCGCCGCCTCGGTCGCAACAAGCCGCTCCTCGTTCTGTCGCAATCGCTGCGCGATAGCCTCTGCGCCCTCGAGCGGATTGCGCTTTTGCGCAACCGGTTGCGCAAAAGATCGCGAAGGAGGCTCTGAGGCGGGCTGTGACGCGCGTTGCGCAGAAGCAGTCCGTGCACAAGCGGCTTGCTGCGCGGGGACCTTGCTCGCGACACTCGGAGCCGCCGCCCGGGCCGGGCTCGTTTCCGCCTGATGCCCGGAATCGACCCGCCGGCTCGCCTGCGCATCGCGCATCGCGGCTTCGGCGAGACGCTCGGCCAGCCAGGCCGCCGGCGCGTTGCGCCAGCGCTCGAATTCTGCATCACGGGGCGTGCGCTGACCTGCCGGGGCAGGCTGCGCCGTGGAAACCCGCGCCGGCGCGGGGCGCGAAGCGATGTCGCCTCCGCGCACCACGGCAGCGGGTTTGCCGGCAATGCCGGTTCCGTTCTGACGGGCAGCGGTTCCCACTGTCGGCATGGCGCAATCCTCGCTCGGCCTCAACATGCGCCGCCTGAGCACGACGCAACGTAAATGTGAATCGTTTCTGAATGATCAGCGTTAAAATTCGATTAAAAAGCCTTAATTATAAGTTGTATTTTAATACAACTTAAGATAATATATACAATCAAAAATAAGTTTTCTACGCTCCATCTTCCGCAATCCTTGCAGGCGTCCGGCATTTCCATCCGCGATCGGTGGCATGCATTCCTGTGCAGGAATCGGCTCCGGGCGCGCATTAGGGTTGTACTCACCTGCAAAAAACCGTCTACGCTCGGGATATGGAATGGCTTCTGGATCTCTACTGGCCGCATCTGACCTTCGCGGCAGGCCTGATCATCGGGCTCGCGGCGGCCTTGCATGCGGCCATGACCAAGGACGATGTGCGCGCCGCCCTCGGTTGGGTCGCGGTGGTGCTGTTCTCGCCGTTCCTTGGTGCCTTCTTCTATCTCGTGGCCGGAATCAACCGGGTTCGGCGCGAAAGTGTGCAACGCCGACGCCGGCGCCGTAATCGTCCGCGCGACGCCCATGAAGAAGCGGCGCTGTCCGGGTCGATCACGGTTCCGGCACTGGGGCGGCTCGGTGACAATGTTTCGCCCTTCCGGCTGAAACCGGGCAACCGCGTCACACCGCTATCGGGTGGCGATGAGGCCTATCCGGCCATGCTGGAGGCGATCCGCAGCGCAAGGCGCTCCATCGCTCTGGCGAGCTACATCTTCGACCATGACGCAGCCGGCCTCGCCTTTGTCGAGGCACTGGCCGAGGCGCGGGCGCGGGGGGTGCAGGTGAAGGTGCTGATCGACGGGGTGGGCTCGCGCTATTCGCGTCCGCCCGTCACCCGTGTCCTGGCATCGAAGGGGGTCGATACGGCCTTGTTCATGAGCAGCCTGTCAGGCCTGCGGCTCGCCTATGCCAATCTGCGCAGCCACCGCAAGATCATGATCGTCGATGGCGAGACGGGCTTTACCGGCGGCATGAACATCCGCGCCCATTTTCTCACCGGGGCCGCCGGGGGCAACGTGGCGCATGACACGCATTTCGAGGTCACGGGGCCGCTGATCGGCGAATTGATGACGATCTTCGCCGAGGATTGGGAATTCACCACCGGCGAGACGCTCAAGGGCGATGACTGGTTCGTGCATGACCGCGCCGAGCATGAACGCACCGAGCATCACCGCTCACCCCGTCGGGACGGCGTCGCCCATGCCGCGCCGGCGCGCGCCATACCGTCAGGCCCGGACGAAACCCTCGAATCGACCCATGCCATGCTCATCGGCGCGCTCGGTGAAGCGCGCGAGCGGGTGATGCTGGCCACACCCTATTTCCTGCCCGACCAGCAGCTCGTCGCCGCTTTCGGCGTCGCCGCACGGCGCGGTGTGTCGGTCGATATCGTGATTCCGCTGGCCAACAATCTCAAGCTTGTCGATTACGCCATGACGGCCCAGCTCGATCAGATCCTGCGCCATGGCTGCCGCGTCTGGCGCGCGCACGGGCCCTTCGATCACTCCAAGCTCTTCACGATAGACGGGGTCTGGAGCTATCTCGGCTCCTCCAATATCGATCCGCGCAGCCTGCGGCTGAATTTCGAGCTCGATGTCGAGGTCCATGATCCCGCGCTTGCCGGCTGGATCGAGGCGCGGCTGCATGCGCGGATCGGCGATGCGGTGCCCGAAACGCTCCAAAGCCTCGCCGCCCGCCCCGCCTGGCAACGCGTGCGCAACCGTCTGGTCTGGCTGGCATCACCATATTTGTGAAACGGTTGAAATTATGAAACACCATATTTCAGAAAATTTAAAATAAAACAATACTGTAATTAAAATAAACAAATAGAAACACCAATTATCAAATCTTAAAAAATTAGTTTTTAAATATTTATAGTAATCTTTATTTTTGAATTTTTCTGGATATAATGGTCTTTTGTATCCTTTTATATTAGAATGACTCTCTGACAACGGAGTTCTGCCGATAATTTCAGAAATTTCTTGCATAGTTATAATAAAAACATCCTTATAACTGTTTACCATTGTGTCAATGAAGTAGAAAGTTAAAATAAAACCAAAAATTATCCAAATACTAACATCAAAATCAGGCCTTGTTGCAGCAATTATCGATCCAGCCACGAGGGTAACGACCCACGCCCTGATTTTAAACGTGATCGCATCCAGCCCCCGAATACCACTCTCGCATTGCCGCCACTCCTCCATCATAACTTGAAATCGTTGCTCGTCGCTCAGCAGCATGACCATGAGGCGCCAACCTTCCAAGAAGCAATTTTTAATAGAAGATATGCTGATCATGCACCTGTCAACACGAAATCGGCCGCGGGCCGGGTAACGGGGCTGTGCCGGCGCGTCGCTTTTGCTACAACGGGTTCAGTGAAAAGAAGGAGCCCCGCCATGGGAATCGAAAGCCTCGTCATTTTCCTCATCATCGGCGCGCTTGCCGGCTGGATCGCCGGCGCGCTGGTGCGTGGCTCCGGCTTCGGCATTCTCGGAAACATGGTGCTCGGCATTCTCGGCGCTTTCGCCGCCGGCCTGATCCTGCCGCAACTCGGCTTCACCGTCGGCGGCGGCTTCCTCGCTGCCCTGATCCACGCCACCCTCGGCGCCGTCATCCTGCTGGTGCTGGTGCGGCTCGTGAAGCGAATGTGAGGCACAACCCCGCATGAAGCGCTCGCCGGAACGCCGCTCTCCCGCCGTGGTTTATGGACCGGAGAGATGGTGAACACTTTGAGGCATGTGCAGGAAGGGTTCGCGCATACCCTTTCAGGAGTGTTCGATTGTGGATCAACGCGAGGAATTTTGCCGTCTGGCCTGTGTTCTGGGGCAAATATTCGTCAGTTGTGTCGGCGTTTCGCAGGAGCCCCGGCGTCAGGCGACAAGCGGCTTTTGCGCCCGGAGCGGGCCCCTATCATCCCATGACCCTGCTCGACGAGCATTCGCGTTACGCACTGACGCACACGTTTCGCCGCTACGGATTGCCGCTGCGCATCCTCGCCGACAATTGGCGCCGCGGGCAACCGCAGGCCAGGGGCGCGATACGGCGTTCGGCTTATGGTTGATAGATCTGGGCGTCCGGATCATGCACGGCAGGCCATGGCATCCACAGACCCAAGGCAAGGAAGAGCGCTTCCACCGCATCCTCAAGACCGGGCTGCTCGACGGCTACAGCTCCCCCAGCATTCCCCGGCACCAACGCGCATTCGACAGCCCGCGCCATGCCCGAGACCATCGCGGAGCCGGAATATCAGCCGCAGCCCCATGTCCGCAAGGTCTACGATAAGGGCTGGTTCAGCTTCCGGGGGCCGCACCCATGCCTGTCCGCGCGCCTTCATCGGAAAGCGCATCGCATTGCGCCATACTGACGACGAGCAGATCCTCGACATCTGCTACAGAAGCCCAATCCTGACGCAGATCAATCTGCGTCAGGGCAAACCGCGAGCCGTTCACGATGCCCCCGAAAACCCCTGCACCTTGTCTCCAGTCTGTACAGCGGGGGTGGTGGGGCTTGTAGCCTTGATGCAGGAAGCGCATGCAGATTCCCCCCCGCCCCGCGCGCTTGACCTTCCCATGGTGGGAGGGTCTATACATGTCCTCAGATGACGAAATGCGCCGTAAACGCGCCAGCCGGGAGCTGACATGGATCTCGCCACACGCAGCGATACGCTGACCAAAGCCACCGACGCGCAGGCCACTGCACGTCTGCGCCTGCCCGTCTCGGGCATGACCTGCGGCTCCTGCGTGCGCCGGGTCGAGACGGGGCTGGAGCGGCTCGAAGGGACCGGCGAGATCGCCGTCAATCTCGCAGGCGAGCATGTCGATATCGCCTATGATCCCGCCCGCCTGGCGCCGCATGACCTCGTCGAGGCGGTGGAAGCCGCCGGTTACGACGTGAAGCTGCGCGAAGTCGATCTCGCGCTGGAAGGCATGACCTGCGGCTCCTGCGTGGCGCGGGCGGAAAAGGCGCTTCTCGCCACGCCGGGCATGATCTCGGCCTCGGTCAATCTCGCCACGGAACGCGCCCGCGTCACCGTGGCGGAGGAAGCTGTCATCGACGAGGCGATCCGCGCCGTCTCGGATGCCGGCTATGAAGCGCAGCGCGTCTCGCAGGACGAGCCCGGTGCCGGCGCCCCCGCCTATCCCGACGACAATCGCGAGAAGCTCCATCTCGCCATCGGCATCGTGCTCTCCGCGCCGCTGGTCCTGCCGATGCTCGGCATGCCCTTCGGCTATCACTGGATGCCGCCGGGCTGGGTGCAGGTGCTTCTCGCGACGCCGGTCCAGTTCTGGCTCGGCGCGCGCTTTTACGTCTCCGGCTGGAAGGCCCTGAAAGCCGGCACCGGCAATATGGAGCTGCTCGTCGCCATGGGCACGAGTGCCGGCTATTTCCTCTCGCTCTACATGCTGATCGGCTACTGGCTGTCACCGCATGCCGGCATGGGGCATGAGCCGGAATATTATTTCGAAGCGGCGGCGGTGATCATCACGCTGATCCTGCTCGGCAAGTTTCTCGAGGCGCGGGCCAAGCGCAAGACGGCGGATGCCGTGCGCGCTCTCGCGGCGCTTCGCCCCGACACCGCCCGCCTGCGCCGCGACGGTGAGGACGCCATCGTCCCGATCGCCCAGGTGCGCGCCGGCGATATCGTCGTGGTGCGCCCCGGCGAGCGGGTTCCCGTCGATGGCAGGATCCGCGAGGGCGAGAGCGAGATCGACGAATCCATGGTCACCGGCGAAAGCCTGCCCGTACATCGCGAGGAAGGCGCGCGGGTGATCGGCGGTTCGATCAACGGCTCGGGCCGGCTCATCGTCGAGACCACCGCGATCGGGCAGGACACCACCCTGTCGCGGATCATGAAGCTGGTCGAGGGCGCGCAGGCCTCGAAGGCGCCGATCCAGAAGCTCGTCGACAAGGTCGCGGCGATCTTCGTCCCCGTCGTGGTGGTGATCGCTGCCATCACGCTCGTCACCTGGCTCGTCATCGACGGTGATGTCGAGAAGGCCATCGTCACGGCCGTGACGGTGCTCGTCATCGCCTGCCCCTGCGCGCTCGGCCTCGCCACGCCTACCGCGATCATGGCGGGAACCGGTGCCGCAGCCAGCAACGGTATCCTGATCAAGGATGCCGAAATGCTGGAACGCGCCCATGCGATCCGCGCCGTCGCCTTCGACAAGACCGGCACGCTGACGCTCGGCAAGCCGGCGCTTGCGGGATTCACGCTGGTGGCGGGAGGTGATGAAGGCGCATCCGACGACCTCCTCGCCGCCGCCGCCGCCCTGCAGGAGGGCAGCGAGCATCCGCTGGCCGGCGCCGTGGTGACGGCTGCGAAGGAGAAGGGCCTCGCCCTGCCGCAGGCGCAGGCGGTGAAGGCCGTTCCCGGACGCGGCATCGAGGGCAGCGTTGGCGATGCGCGCTACGCCATCGGAAGCGCCCGCCAGATGGCGGATCACGGCATCACCCTCGACGATCTCGCGGCTGCCGCGCAGGAAGAAGCCGCGCGCGGGCGTTCGATCTCCTACATGGCGCGCATCGACGGCACGGCCCGGCTCGTCGCCTGGATGAGCTTTGCCGACCAGCCGCGCGAGAGCGCCCGCGCCGCCGTGGCGAAGCTGCGGGAAATCGGCATCACCAGCATCATGGTCACCGGCGACAACGAAGCCGCCGCCCGCGCCATCGCCCGGGAGATCGGCATCGACGAGATCCGTGCCGAGGTGGCGCCGGAGGACAAGGCGCGCATCGTCACCGAACTGCGCGCAATCCACGGCGCCATCGCCATGGTGGGGGATGGCGTCAACGATGCGCCGGCACTCGCGGCCGCCGATCTCGGCATCGCCATGGGCTCGGGCACCGATGTCGCCATGGAGGCGGCGGGGATCACGCTGATGCGCTCGGATCCACTCGCCGTCGCCGACGCCCTCGACGTGTCGCGGCGCACCCGCTCCAAGATCAAGCAGAACCTGTTCTGGGCCTTCGTCTACAATACCGGCGGCATTCCGCTCGCGGCATTCGGCCTGCTCAACCCGATCATCGCCGGCGCGGCCATGGCGTTCTCCAGCGTCAGCGTGGTCTCGAATGCCCTGCTGCTGCGGCGCTGGAAACCGGCGGGAGGGCGCTGATGCGCATCGGCGAAGCAGCGACGCGCTCAGGCGTGAGCGCCAAGATGATCCGGCACTACGAGAGCATCGGCCTGCTCGCCCCGGCCCCGCGGCGCGACAACAGCTATCGCGATTTCGACGCCCGCGACGTGCATGATCTGACCTTCATCCGCCGCGCGCGCGATCTCGGCTTCTCGATCGAGGAGATCGGGCGCCTGCTCGCCCTGTGGCGCGACCGCGACCGGCCGAGCCGGGAGGTGAAGGAGATTGCACAGGCGCATGTCGCCGATCTCGAGGCACGCATTGCCCGCATGCAGGACATGGTCGAGACCCTTCGCCATCTCTCCGAGGCCTGCGCGGGCGACGAGCGTCCCGATTGCCCGATCCTTACCGGCCTTGCGGGTGAGAAGACGAAGGCTGCGGGCTCACACGCGGGCCAGCCCGATCAGGCCGATCAGGGCGCCGATCAGCGCTGACAGCGTGATACCGATCAGGACCAGGAGCGCCGTCACCATCAGGGCGCGCCGTTGTGGCACGTTCATCACCGGCTGCAGGCCGGTATGGATGAGATAGACGGCATAGAGGCCGAGAAGCGTCAGGAATGACAGGGTCGGCATCAGGTTGAACACGCCGGCGAGCCAGGCTGGCGTCCAGGCATAGGCCACCACCTTGAACGCCGCCGCGCGGTCCCCGCTGCCACCGAAACGCGGAGCCAGCCAGGCCAGAACCAGCGCCATCACATAGATGGTGGCGAGCTGCATCGCATATTGGAACGCTCCCGAGATGACGGCCTGCCCGGGCTCCATGCGGATCACCCCCATGCCGGGCAGTTCGATACCGATGATCGAAGCGCCCAAAGCCGAGGCGATGGCGGGGATGGCGGCGAGCGGCATCACGTAACCGAGATAGATCGCCGCGATATTCGGCTCTTCCTGCGCGATACGCGGCCATTCTGCGCGCGGACGGGCGATGATGGCGGCGGCGCGTGTGATCAGATGCATCCTTACTCCTGCAGCTGGTTCGCACCCTGCCTCAAGGGCAGCAGCCTGTCGAGCGCGGCAAAAAACGTCGCGGGGTGCTGCCTGTCCGGGGTCGCTGCCCTAGATGATCATCATGTGTCGTCGCGATCACGACGATGGAGCGCTTGCAAAGGGTACCATGAAACTGGTCACGACGGGCAGACAGGATGGGCAATCGGGAGACGCACGTGCCGGCGACGCGCATTGCGATCCCTTCGACAGCGTGCTCGCACTGATCGCGCAAGCCTCGGCCCGGCGCGCGCATCTCGTCCTGCCCGTGGTCGACGCCGCCGCGCGTGATCCTGCCCTGCGCACGGCCAGGCGCCTCGCCAAACTCTTCGAGGATCTCGCCCAGACGCATCCCACGCGCCCGGTGGAGGAGATCGAGGACCTGGTCTGGGCCCTGTGGATCAGCCATCCCTCGAAGGCCGCCGAAGCGCTGATGACGCGTGGCATCGAGGCTTTCGCCGACGGGCGTCTCGCACAGGCGCGCGGGCATTTCGATGCGCTCGTCGCGGCCTGGCCCGATTGGGCCGAAGCCTGGAACAAGCGCGCGACGCTTGCCTATGTCGAGGGGCGCGACCGCGATGCCTGCCGCGACATCGCCCGTACGCTGGAACGCGAGCCGCGCCATTTCGGCGCGATTGCCGGTTTCGGCCAGATCTGCCTGCGGCGCACGCGTCCCTGCGAAGCGGCGATCGCGTTTCGCGCCGCGCTTGCGCTCAACCCCCATCTGCACGGCATCCGCGCCCTGCTCGACGAGATCTCCGGCGGCGCCGCGCGCATGCATTGAGGCACCGGCGCACAGCTTCGGTGCACGCTGCGACTTGCACATTCTCCCGTGGCGTCATCGCCCCGTCTCGCACTACCCTGCGGCAAAAGCACAAGGGATAACGCATTCGGGGAGGACAGCGCATGGCACGGGGCGCGGGCGATGGCGAAGACGCAATCTTGGAATTCGGAACTTTCGACGATATCGTCGTGGGAGCCGGTTCCGCCGGATGCGTTATGGCGAACCGGCTGTCGGCCGATGCGCAGAACAGGGTTTTGGTGCTCGAGGCCGGCGGGCGCGACAACTGGATCTGGTTTCACATCCCCGTCGGCTATCTCTTCGCGATCGGCAATCCGCGCGCCGACTGGATGTTTCGCACTGAAGCCGTCCCGGGACTGAACGGTCGCGAACTGGCCTATCCGCGCGGCAAGGTGATCGGGGGTTCCTCGGCGATCAACGCCATGATCTACATGCGCGGCCAGGCCGCCGATTACGACAACTGGCGCCAGCTCGGCCTGCCAGGCTGGGGCTGGGATGACGTTTTGCCGTTCTTCCACAAGCACCAGGATCACGTGCGCCCCGATGAGCATCATCGCGGCGGAGGTGAGTGGCGGGTCGATGACCCGCGCATGCGCTGGGAAATCCTCGACGCCATCGTCGCCGCCTGCGAGGCGGCGGGGATCGCGCGCACCCCGGATTTCAACCGGGGCGACAATGCCGGCGTGTCCTATTTCCAGGTCAACCAGAAGAACGGTCGGCGCTGGAGCGCGGCGCGCGGTTTTCTCAAGCCGGTGCTCGATCGCTCCAATCTCGCACTGGAGACGGGTGTACTCGTCGAGCGCGTGTTGATCGAGGAGGGCCGCGCCAGCGGTGTGATCTTCTCGCGCGATGGCCAGCGGTTCCTGGCGCGCTCGCGCGGTGAGATCGTCTTGTGCGCCGGCGCGGTGGCGACGCCCAAGCTGCTGGAGCTCTCCGGGATCGGCGCCGCTGAACGGTTGAAGGCGCTCGATCTGCCCGTCCATGCCAATCTGCCGGGTGTCGGCGAGAACCTGCAGGATCACCTGCAATTGCGCCCGATCTTCCGCGTCGAGAACGTGGCCACGCTCAATACCGAATATGCGCGCTGGTGGAAGCGCATCGGCATGGCGGCGGAATATGCGCTCTTGAGGCGCGGGCCCCTGACAATGGCTCCCTCGCAGCTCGGCGCCTTCGTCCGCAGCGGCCCGGAATACGAGACGGCGAATCTGCAATTCCACTTCCAGCCGCTCTCCCTCGACAAGTTCGGCGATACGCTCCACCCGTTCGGCGCCTTCACCGCGAGCGTGTGCAATCTGCGCCCGTCGAGCCGGGGGCATATCCATGCCGCCAGCCCCGATCCGCGCGCGGCGCCGGCAATCCAGCCGAACTATCTCGACACGGATGAAGACAAACGCGTCGCCGTCGCCGCGATCCGGCTGGCGCGGCGCATCGCGCAGCAGGAGCCCCTGGCAAAATATCGCCCGCAGGAATTCAAGCCGGGCGCCACCATCACCGATGACGATGCCCTGGCGCAGGTCGCCGGCGATATCGGCACCACGATCTTCCATCCGGTCGGCACCGCCAGGATGGGCGCGGATGACGAGACCGGCGCCGTGCTGGATGCGCGGCTGCGGGTGCGCGGGATCGCGGGCCTGCGCGTCGCCGACGCCTCTTCCATGCCGCGCATCACCTCCGGCAATACCAACTCGCCGACCATGATGATCGCCGAGAAGGGTGCGCAGATGATCAGGGAGGACAGAGGTGGGTGAAGGCTCGAGCGGGTGAGAAAAGGCTGTGCTTAAATAAAGATTCAAGAAGACCGGCTAATCTCCCCCCTCAATTTCGGGCGCATGCGCGCAGGCCGGAGGACAACGAGGTGGATGGGGAAACGAAAGCGGCAATCACACGCCTGGAGCTCGCCATCGATTCGCTCGCCGGCATGGTGGCCGGCTGCGCCGCCTATCTCACTGCACTCGACGAGGCCCGGCACGTGGACAAGCGCAAGGCTCTGGGCGTATCGCGGCGCTTCGTGCCCGACGGTCTGTCTGGCAATACCATGCATTCGCCCGCCGTGATCGCCCAGGCCATGATCGAGCAGATGGGTGATCTTTCGCACCAGCTCGCGACGGTGAAGGCGCGGGCCCAGGAGCAGGAAGCACTCAGCCGCCGTCCGCTGGCGCGCGACTGGCAGGGCCGCCCGCGCGAACTCAACCCCATGCTCGAGCGCAAGCGCTGAGAAAAACGCATATCCTCTGATGCAATATCTTGCTTTATGCAACCAATGACAATAGTTTCGCCCTGAAGGTTGCAGAGGGCGAAGGGCATGGTCACGCGCGTCGCGACGGTCGCGTTTGAAGGTATCGAGGCGCGCGCGGTTGATGTCCAGGTGCAGATATCGCCCGGCACCGTCGCCTTCACGATCGTCGGCCTCCCGGACAAGGCCGTCGGCGAATCGCGCGAGCGGGTGCGCTCGGCGCTGGTCTCATCCGGCCTCGCTCTGCCGAGCAAGCGCATCACCGTCAATCTCGCACCGGCCGACATGCCCAAGGAAGGCAGTCATTTCGACCTTCCGATCGCGCTCGGCGTCATGGCCGCGATCGGGGCCATCCCTTCCGATGCGCTTGAAGGCTTCACCGTGCTCGGTGAACTCGCCCTCGACGGCTCGCTCACCGCGGTGGCCGGGGTGCTGCCGGCGGCGATGGCGGCGCATGATCGCGGACAGGGTCTGATCTGTCCGGCGCCTTGCGGCCCGGAAGCCGCCTGGGCCTCTCCGGATATCGACGTCGTCGCCCCGCGCAACCTCATCCAGCTGGCCAACCATTTCAAGGGAAATCAGGTGCTGGGCCGGCCCGAGCCGGCGGTCGCCGCCATGGCCGGCACCCTGCCCGATCTGCGCGATATTCGCGGTCAGGAAAGCGCCAAACGGGCGCTCGAGATCGCGGCGGCGGGCGGCCATAATCTCCTGATGAACGGCCCGCCCGGTGCCGGCAAATCGATGCTCGCGCAGCGCCTGCCCTCGATCCTGCCGCCGCTGATGCCGCGTGAACTGCTCGAAGTCTCGATGATCCAGTCAGTGGCGGGACTGATCGCCGAGGGCAAGCTCAGCGACCGACGCCCGTTCCGCGCGCCGCATCATTCGGCCTCCATGCCCTCGCTCGTGGGCGGTGGTGCGAATGCCCGACCGGGAGAGGTCTCGCTCGCCCATCACGGCGTGCTCTTTCTTGATGAATTGCCGGAATTCCAGCCGCAGGTGCTCGACAGTCTGCGCCAGCCGATCGAGACCGGCGAGGTGATGATCGCACGGGCCAATCACCGTGTGACCTATCCCGCCCGCTTCCAGCTGATCGCGGCGATGAATCCGTGTCGCTGCGGCCAGGCCACGGAGCCGGGCCATGCCTGCCGGCGCGGCCCCAACGAGCGCTGCATGGCGCAATACCAGTCGCGCATTTCCGGTCCGCTGCTCGACCGTGTGGATCTGCTCATCGACGTCCCCGCCGTCACAGCTGCGGATCTGCTGCTGCCACCGGCGCAGGAAGGCTCGCAGGAGGTGGCGGCGCGTGTTGCCGCAGCGCGGTCGGCACAGCGCGCGCGTTATGCCGGGCTCGGTCTCGCCGAGATCACCACCAATGCATCCTGCCCCGGCAGTCTGCTCGAGGAAGTGGCGCGCCCGGATGCCGAGGGGCTGACGCTGCTGCGTGATGCATCGGAGGCGATGCGGCTGTCAGCCCGCGGCTTCCACAGGATCATGCGTGTGGCACGTACCCTGGCAGATCTCGACGGCGCAGCATCGGTCGGGCGGCTGCATATCGCCGAGAGTCTGTCCTATCGCAGCAAGGCCGGGCGCGGGCTGGCGGCGACGATCGGCTGAATGTGGGTTGGCGACACGAATCAGGTGCCACGGGGGCGAGTGCACGGCACATATCGGCAGGTTAATTAAAGGTTAATATTTTTATTCTTTACAATTTAAAGTAGCTATTACAGATATATCTTCTGTCTTCTGTGATCGTTTTGTAACAACCATGCGCAAAGAGCCGATTGAATCGCGAATTTTTGCTTTGGTGCACCGATAGACCACTTGATTTTCCCATGCAATCTTGAGACGATCGCCCCAGAATAAAATGATCGACAATAGCATGGATGATTCGAGGCCGTACAACCTTCGGAAGTGCAGGCAGAGGCCTTCCGATCAGGCATGAGAGGGATCAGCGCAGCATGGAACACTGCGCAGTTATCGGAGCGAACATGCCCGGAATCCAGGTCAAGAGACACTGCGAGGCAGTTCGACCCGCGCGCGGACCGGACGATATGGCGGGCCTTCAGCATGGCCTGCCGAGCGGGAAATCCAGAAATGTCAAAGCAGAATATCGAAACGGACTACCTCGAAGACATGCATGGCGAGGGTACCGACATCACCCTGACGCCAAGCGAGCTGCGCGCACTCTACCTCCTGCGAGAGAACCACGTTCAGGAACTGGTCGAAGTCGCCGTCATGCTGGATGATGGCCAGCGGCGCCTGGCTCTGCGCATGCTCAAGGCCATGGTCGAACACCGCCGCTCCATGCTCTCGTGAGATCGGGCGCGGCCATCTTGCCATTGTCACATGGACAGCATGCGGCAGCTTTCCCGGCGCGGTGATCGCACGCGGCAGGCTGGCGCGTTGCGGAGCATGTCAGGATCCGTGCCCTTGCAGCAGGCCCCTTCGTGGCGCGACGCTCTCATATCGCCATGAGAGCGTCGCGCCATGAGAGCTTGGCGCGACGCTGCGGCAACGCGCGCGTGGATATGGGCGCATGCGCCATTGCGCGCCTTGCGCCTGCGCCCTACCGTGGTTCCATGAGTTTTCCGGGCCAGCCGTGAAACAAGGGCCGGGCGGACCAGGGTAGAGGGCAGGAGGTAATCCGCGATGAGCGTTCATCCCACATCGCCGCAATTCAAGGCGAATGCCGGGCATGCACTGGCCGATGCCCAGCTCCAGCGCGCCATGGGCAATGTCAAGAAGGGCTTCATCGAGAAGCGCCGCGCGGCGGCCGACCGGCTGCCCGAATTCGAGGCGATGCGCGATTCGGCGCGCGACATCAAGGACCATACGCTGGCCCATCTCGATCTCTATCTCGAGCGTTACGAAGAGAAAGTGACGCAGGTGGGCGGGCATGTGCATTACGCCCGCGACGCGGCGGAAGCGCGCCAGATCATTCTCGACATCTGCAAGGCGCAGGACGCGAAGACCGTCACCAAGGGCAAGTCGATGATCTCCGAGGAGATCGGCATCAACGCCTATCTCGAGGCGGCGGGGATGCAGCCGGTCGAGACCGATCTCGGCGAGTACATCATCCAGCTGCGCAACGAGATGCCCTCCCACATCATCGCGCCGGCGGTGCATCTCAATGCCAGCCAGGTCGAAAGCGATTTCCGGCGGGTGCACAAGCATCTCGACAAGGAGCGTGATCTCTCGCAGCCGGTGCAGCTCCTGACCGAGGCGCGCGCCGTCCTGCGCGAGCGCTTTCTGGCGGCGGATGTCGGCATCACCGGCGCAAATTTTCTGGTCGCGGAGACCGGCAGCTCGATCATCGTCACCAATGAAGGCAATGGCGATCTGACGCAGACCTTGCCCAGGACCCATATCGTCCTCGCCTCGATCGAGAAGATCATCCCGACCCTCGATGACGTCGCCCAGTTGCTGCGCGTTCTGGCGCGCTCCGCCACGGGTCAGGATCTCAGCGTCTATACCACCTTCTCGACTGGCCCGCGTCGCTCCGGCGACGTGGACGGGCCGGAGAACTACCACGTCGTGATCCTCGATAACGGGCGCTCCTCGATGCTCGGTACCAGTTTCGAGGAGATGCTGCGCTGCATCCGCTGCGGGGCCTGCATGAACCATTGCCCCGTCTATCACGCCGTGGGCGGCCATGCTTATGGCTGGGTCTATCCCGGCCCGATGGGCGCGGTGCTGACGCCCTCGCTGATCGGCGTCGACAAGGGCGGACATCTGCCCAATGCCTCCACCTTCTGCGGGCGCTGCGAGAGCGTCTGCCCGGTGCGGATTCCGTTGCCGAAGATGATGCGACACTGGCGCGAACGCGAATTCGAGCGCCATCTCTCGCCGGCGACGGTGCGGGCGGGCCTGAGCTTCTGGGGCTATTTCGCCAAACGCCCGCGTCTCTACCGCTTCACCACGCGCCTCGCCATGGGCACGCTCGGCTGGCTCGGGCGCATCAAGGGCCAGCGCAAGGGCCGCTTCTCGCGCCTGCCCCTTGCCGGCGGCTGGACGCAATATCGTGATTTCCCCGCACCACAGGGCGCGACCTTCCAGGAACGCTGGCGGCGTGAGCAGGATGCCGGCAAGCGCAAGGAGGCGGCGTGATGGCGGCGCGTGACGAGATCTTCACTACGATCCGCCGTTCGCTCGGCGTGCGCGGAGACGAGCGCACGCGGCTGGGCGTGGTCGAGGACCGCCTCGCCCATGCGCCGAAAGGCCTGATTCCCCAACGCGGCCAGGTCTCGGGCGAAGCGCGCATCGCGCTGTTTGCGGAGCAGGCCGAGAGCGTGCAGGCGAGCGTGGCGCGGGTCGCCGACCGGTCGCAGGTGCCCGAGGCCATCGCCGCCTATCTGCGCGATCACAATCTTCCTGCGGAATTGCGCATGGGCGCCGATCCGCGCCTCGCCGGAATGCCCTGGGGCGAGACCAGTCTCTCGCTGAAGCACGGTGCCAGCGACGGCTCGGATGCCAATGCCGTCAGCCACGCCTATGGCGGCATCGCCGAGACCGGGACGCTGGTGATGGTCTCGGGCGCCGACAACCCGTCCACCCTCAATCTCCTGCCCGACAATCACATCGTCGTGGTCGATGCCGCCGGGATCGAAGGCGATTACGAGACCATGTGGGAGCGCCTGCGCGCCACCTACGGCAAGGGCGTGATGCCGCGCACGGTGAACTACATCACCGGCCCGTCGCGCTCCGGCGATATCGAGCAGACCCTGCTTCTGGGCGCGCACGGCCCGCGCCGGGTGCATATCGTCGTGGTGGGCGAGCCGGCTGCGGATGCGCACGCCTGAGCCGGGGCAGACCGGGCTCGCGCGGATGAAAACCGCTTTGCGCGTCGCATGCTCTTCCCCATTGCGCCTGCACGCGTTATGAGGCTGGCACGCTCGGGGGGCGCGCGCCGTCCCCCGCCCCGTTTTCGACTGCGCATTCACGAGGGAAGAGATGGCGAAAATCAAAGTCGCGAACCCCGTCGTCGAGCTCGACGGCGACGAAATGACCCGGATCATCTGGGACTTCATCAAGCAGAAGCTGATCCACCCCTATCTCGACATCGATCTGAAATATTACGATCTCTCCGTCGAGAGCCGCGACGCGACCGACGACCAGATCACGGTGGACGCCGCCAACGCGATCAAGCAATACGGCGTCGGCGTGAAATGCGCCACGATCACCCCCGATGAGGGGCGCGTCGAGGAGTTCGGCCTCAAGCAGATGTGGCGTTCGCCCAACGGCACGATCCGCAACATCCTCGGCGGCGTGATCTTCCGCGAGCCGATCATCTGCAAGAACGTGCCGCGCCTCGTCCCGGGCTGGACGCAGCCGATCATTGTCGGCCGCCACGCCTATGGCGACCAGTACCGCGCCACCGATTTCAAGGTCCCCGGCCCCGGCCGCATGACCGTGAAATTCGAGGGTGACGACGGCACGGTGATCGAGAAGGAAGTCTTCAAGTTCCCCGGCGCGGGCGTCGCCCTGTCGATGTACAATCTCGACGAATCGATCCGCGACTTCGCCCGTGCCTCGCTGAATTACGGCCTCAACCGCAAGTACCCGGTCTATCTCTCCACCAAGAACACCATCCTCAAGGCCTATGACGGGCGCTTCAAGGATCTGTTCCAGGAGGTCTACGAGGCCGAGTTCGCCGACAAGTTCAAGGCCGCCGGCATCACCTACGAGCACCGCCTGATCGACGACATGGTCGCCGCCGCGCTGAAATGGTCGGGCGGCTATGTCTGGGCCTGCAAGAACTATGACGGCGACGTCCAGTCCGACACCGTCGCCCAGGGCTTCGGCTCGCTCGGCCTGATGACCTCGGTGCTGATGACGCCGGACGGCAAGACCGTCGAGGCGGAAGCGGCGCACGGCACGGTGACGCGCCATTACCGCGAGCACCAGAAGGGCAAGGAGACGTCGACGAATTCGATCGCCTCGATTTTTGCCTGGTCGCGTGGCCTCGCCCATCGCGCCAAGCTCGACGACAATGCCGCGCTCGCCAAATTCGCCGCGACCCTGGAAAAGGTCTGCATCGACACGGTCGAATCCGGTCACATGACCAAGGATCTCGCCCTCCTCGTCGGCCCGGACCAGCCCTGGCTCTCGACCACCGGCTTCCTCGACAAGGTCGACGAGAACCTTTCCAAGGCGATGGCGGCGGGTTGATCCCCGGCGCCGGACCCTGATCAAGGCACGCCGCAGCATCCACACGGGCGCTGCGGCGTTTGCGTCGTGACGGGCTTGCGCGACATTCCTATTTTATGGATTATTAGATGCTGCTGTGGTCGGTACCAGATGTTACATTAATCCATCGAGTGGGGCCCTTGGCCCCGGTTTTGTTTTCAGGGAAGATATTTATCCCGCATCTGGGAATCTTTCCAAACGACGACCTGTGGTGCCATTTGGAACACATATACGCGCGTGCGCTTATAAAAGGGGCAAGGCGGGGCATAGCGTACTCGCTTTATGTCGATTGATACTCAATGTTGAGGATCTTGTTTCTTAGGCAAAAATGCTTTTAACGCGCTAAGGGCACTCACGACCTGCTCCACGTCCTCTTGTGAGTTTAGGCTGCCAGCGAGGCGAATAGCATTCTTCGTGAAGCCGATATCAAATGGTGCCTCCGAGTGTGTTTGAGCAGCGACTGCTCCTGCCGTAATTTTTCGAGGCTGCCTTTCCACAGTATCAATCGGAGTTTGAGTGCCGTCCTCCTTTTCAAACTCGTCTTCAGAGATGGAGTCGTACCCCAGCACTTCCTTCTCTACAAAGTCAACAGTTCCGCGATAAGCGCGTATAGCGTTGTCAACCGCGCTCGGTAGAAACTTCTTTCGGTGCAGAAGGAACGACTTTATCGCGGCGTCGCTTGCACCGTTTGGAAACTGGTCCATTAACTCAGCGAACAGCGCCGGTCCCCTAGCAGCGCTTCGCAGCGCTTCTAGTCTCTCAGGATCACCGGGAATAGCCGCTATTATAGAAAGCGCCCGATCCGTTAACTTCATTCCCGAGGACCCACCTTCTATGAGCCCATATTTGGAAACGGCAGAGATAACGCCCAAAGACTTCCCGTTGAGGCTGCCATACCCCATGTGAGCCGCCATAACTTCCTTAGGCACCGTATTGAGATGATCCTCATCATATACAGATCGAACCTTTTCGATCGCCTCTGGTAGGCTGATCTGCGGGTATCGCGGGCTCCGGATTTTCGGCATGTCTACCCCCCTGTACCTGCTGTGCGTTTCGAGGATATAGCATTGCGTATAACTAGATACAATGTGGATTGTACGCGCATAGCGATTAAATTGTTTGACGTAGAAACGCGCCGCTTCTAATTTTGGGGTGTTAACGCGATTCGGAGGTCGCGTCCGTCAAGCTGGTGTAATTTTCTGGATGGCCTGAGGTCATGATCAGGCGGCTTTTGTGGTTATGCTGAGGATGGGATCGATCTCCTCCTTGTCGATCTGTGCGAATGCCTCGACCATCATGTAGCGGCTTGATGTCTGCCATTCGTCATTCTGCTCGAAGAGCACGGCGCCGATCAAACGCATGATGGATGCTTCATTGGGGAAGATCCCGACGACGTCGGCGCGTCGCTTGACCTCCTTGTTCAGACGTTCAATTGGGTTCGTGCTGTGCAGTTTGGTGCGATGCTGGCGCGGGAATGACATGTAGGCCAGCACGTCGTGCTCGCTGGCATCCATGAGATCGGCCAGTTTTGGCCAGCGCGGGCGCAGTTGCTCTGCGACCTTGCGCCAGGTTTCGCCGGCATGGGTGCGGTCGGGTTGATCGAAGGCCTGTCGGATGGCAGCGGCGACGACAGTATGCTGACCACGCGAGACATGGGCCAGGGCGTTGCGCATCCAGTGGACGCGACAGCGTTGCCAGGTTGCTTCGAAGACCCGGGCGATGGCGGCTTTGAGGCCTGTATGCGCGTCGCTGATGACCAGTCTGACGCCCCCCAGGCCGCGAACGCGCAGGGATCGAAGGAACTCGGTCCAGAATGTCTCGGCCTCGGACGGGCCGATACCGAGGCCGATGATCTCACGGCGTCCCTCGGTGTTGGCGGCCACGGCGATTATTGCGGCGACTGGTACGATCCGTCCGCCCTGGCGCACCTTCAGATAGGTGGCGTCGAGCCAGAGATAGGGCCATTCGCCGGTGAGCGGGCGGTTCAGGAACTCGCCGACACGTTCGTCGATGTCCTTGCACAGCTTCGACACCGTGCTCTTCGAAATGCCGCTCAGCCCCATGGCCTGCACCAGCTCATCGACGCGACGGGTCGAGACACCACTGATCCACGCCTCCTGGATGACGGCCACCAGCGCCTGTTCCGAGGTCTTGCGCGCTTCGAGAAAGCCCGGGAAGTAACTGCCTTGACGCAGCTTGGGAACCCGCAGGTTCAGCGTGCCCAGACGGGTATCGAGAGCGCGCTCTCGATACCCGTTACGCCACGTTGTGCGTTCGCCGCTGCGCTCGTGCTTGCCAGCGCCGATCAGGCCTTCGACATCCGCCTCCATGATCAGCTGCAGGACGGCCTCGGCAACGCTGCGCAGAAAGTCTCCCTGATCGTGCTTGGCCAGAAGTTCGGACAGGTCCATGTTCGTCTTGGTCATCGGGGTCTCCATGTGGTCCGGGGTTGAAGTCAGCAAACTCCACCTCGACCATACACCTCGATGGCCACCCAGGATCACACCGTTGACGGCACTGAAATTACACCAGCTCCTTGGACGCTACCCTGCCTTGCAGCTTCGGTTGGTATTTTCTTATCCTGGAAAGATGCGGTCGAAGACCAGTCTGCCGGCACCACCCCACTCCCACCCCGTGCCATCATGGCAACCCCGCGCGGGCAAAATTGCATCTGCGAAGGTGCGCAACCTCGATGCGTCCTGCGACCAAGCGTCTGGTTGTGGGGATATCCAACTGAAGCAAGTTTTTTTCTTGACTTCGTCATGATCCCCAAATTGCGCTTGACGAATCTCCGCGAGAATCCTATTTTCTCATTAATCCGATGCTACGGCGGTCGGTAGCAGATGGTACATAAATCCATCGAACGGGGCCTCTGGCCCCGTTTTTGTTTATGGCAATGTCTTTATGCCATAGCCTGTTATATTGCCGGATGCCGATCTATCGTATTTACTTTGGACAAGAATTATTGCGACCTGTTGAGCATAGTTCCCCAAGTTTACCGAATGGCCACTTACGTGTCGAATATGCATATGGCTCGGATGCGCGAGAAGGTCGGCCAATTGGAGGCCAGCAATATTGTTATCTTTATATCTAAATTTCAGATTTTTAGGTGGAATACGATAACAAATTTGCTCGGCTGGAAAATAAAAATTTCCTCTTGATCTTACGTCTGCATATGCGTTTTGCAGTTCTTCATCTTTTTTTCCTTTTCTGCCTTCAGGCATAATTTCCCCAAAGGCTTTTTTTCTTTCCAAAAAGCGTGCAAATTTCTCAACGATAATTTGCATGAGGTAATGATAAGGATGCTTTTCGCGCCAACGGAATTTCTTCGATGCTTCCAATTTATCAATCATTGCCGTAATTACGACATAGTCGCATTTTCGAAAGATTCTCAACATGGCGCGATCGAAAAGATCTGCCTTGAGAGGGTCGTTTAACACACCAAACGCCTGCTTACGCTGTACGATCTTTCGTCTGTGAAAAATTAACGGGTAGTCTGGATCATGTTCGAAAATGTTGTTCTTGATCCAATCGAATTTTGGCACGAGATCTTCGCGTGCAGCCTCGATAGTCATAGCAACACCAGTCAAACTAAGATAACGATTATTGTTATTCTCGATATCTCCCATGTCATCAGTTCCAACTTCATCAACATAAAGTCTATAAGTTGGGGCAATCATTAAAATTCCTCGTCGTTGAGTTGAAGCAAAAGATCGCCTTTATTGCGAAACGTAGTGCTAAATAAGCCTTTAATTTTAAAAAATAATATGCTCGTGTTTTCTGAAAAACAGAACTTCCGACTTATAATTGGCCTCAATTTGGCTTCTCGGAAAAACGAGAAAAATTGATACTGCCATATCCGCAACCACTGATTCGCAGTTCGATTACAATAAAAGCTACCACACCGATCTCACTCTGCCACCCCGCTCACACGCCGTGCCGACACGGCAAGCCCGCGCGGGAAAATCCGCGCTGCCACGGCGGAAGATCCCGATGTAGCATGGTCGCCTGACACGGTTTCAGGAGACAGCCCATGCCCGCCATCGCCCTCATCGAGAGCTATCAGGACGAACTCACCGAAATCCGCCGCGATCTGCACGCGCATCCCGAGATCGGCTTCGAGGAGACGCGCACGGCGGGGATCGTGGCAAAGACTCTGCGCGACTGGGGTGTCGACGAGGTGCATGAGGGCATTGCCGGGACCGGTATCGTCGGCATCATCCACGGCAAGCAGCCCGGCGAGCGCCGCATTGGCCTGCGCGCCGACATGGATGCGCTGCCGATCACCGAGACCACCAACCTGCCGTACTCCTCGCGCAATCCCGGCAGGATGCATGCCTGCGGCCATGACGGCCATACCACCATCCTGCTCGGTACAGCCCGCTATCTCGCCGCGACCCGCAACTTCGCCGGCACGGCGGTGCTGATCTTCCAGCCCGCCGAAGAGGGGCTCGGCGGTGCGCGCCGGATGATCGCCGAAGGCCTGTTCGAGCGCTTTCCCTGCGACGAGCTCTATGGTCTTCACAATGACCCCAACACCCCGCCGGGACGCATTCTCGGCAAGCCCGGCGCGGCCATGGCCGGGGCGAGCTTCTTCGACATCGTCATCGAGGGGACGGGCAGCCATGCGGCCATGCCGCACCAGTCGCGCGATCCGATCGTGATCGCGACACAGCTCGTGCAGCAATTGCAGACCATCGTCTCGCGCAACACGCCGCCCCTGCGCCCCGCAGTGCTCTCGGTCACGCAGCTCCATGCGGGCGCGGCCTATAACGTGGTGCCCGATTCCGCCACGCTGGCCGGCACGATCCGCTATTTCGACGATGCCGTGATTGCCATGATCGAGGAGCGCGTGCGCGCGGTCTGCGCGGGCATCGCAGCCGGATTCGGTGTCGAGGTGCGCGTCGATATCCGCAACGTGTTCGACGTGCTGATGAACGATCCCGAACTCACCGACGCCTATCTTGCGGCCGCTGCCGACGTGGTGGGCGCGGAAAACGCCGTGGTCACACCGGATCCGGCAACGGGCTCGGAGGATTTCGCCGACATGCTCAAGACCATCCCCGGATCGTATCTGCGCGTCGGCCATGCCGGGGACGTGCCCCTGCACAATCCCGGCTTCGTCCTCGATGACGGCATCCTGCCGATCGGTGCCTCGCTGATGGCGCGGATCATCGAGCGGCGGATGCCGGTTTGACGCTCAATAAGAGTTAGCGCCCGTTCGCCTCCCGCCAGGCCGCGAAATCCACCTTCGTCTGCGGGTCGGTGGCAGGATAGAGCCCGAGGATCGAGCGCCCGGCGCGGACCTGCTCGGTGACGAAATCCTCGAACGCGGTCATTGCCACGGCCTCGTCGGCGATCTCGTCGGCGATGCCCGCCGGGATTACCACGACGCCCTCGCGGTCCCCCACCACGATGTCACCGGGAAAGACCGGGACATCGCCGCAGCCGATCGGAACGTTGATGTCGATCGCCTGGTGCAGGGTGAGATTGGTGGGGGCGGAAGGCCGGTTGTGATAGGCGGGGATTGCCAGATCGGCGATTTCCGGCGCATCGCGCAGCCCGCCATCGGTAACGATCCCGGCCACGCCGCGCACCATCAGGCGCGTCACCAGGATCGAGCCGGCCGAGGCCGCGCGGGCATCCTTGCGGCTGTCGATCATGAAGACCGAGCCCGCCGGGCATTCCTCGATCGCCTTGCGCTGGGGATGGGCGCGATCCTCGAAGGCGGTGATCGGGTTGAGATCCTCGCGTGCGGGCATGTAGCGCAGGGTGAAGGCCGGTCCGACCATGTTCGGCCCTTCCCGGTTCGGCGCGAGCGGATGCACGTCCTGGATGAACTGGTTGCGCAGGCCGCGCTTGAACAAGGCGGTGCACAGGGTTGCGGTGCTGACATGGGACAGCTTTTCGCAGGTGGTCTCGTTGAGGGCCATCAGCGCCTCCTCCTTGGTTGTTGTCCGCCCGGGCAGAGCGGCGCGAGAGTTTTCAATCGAAGCGGATGCCCCATTGCGCGATCATGGCTTCGAGCCGCTCGCGCTGCTGGTCCGTCAGCGGCCAGGCGGAAGGCGGGCGCGTGGGGCCGCAATCATGGCCGAGCACCTGCAGGGCCGCCTTCACGCCGGTGACGTTGGTGCCGTTCATCTCCTCGGCGCGAATCGCCTCGAACTCGGCCATGCCGTCGATCAGTTCCATGGCGCGCGGATAATCACCCGCCTCCAGCGCGGCATGGATGGCGACGGAGCGCTCAGGCCAGACATTGATCAGCCCGGAGGTGAAGCCGCGCGCCCCCACCGCATAGAGCGGCGGGGCCCAGACCTCGGCCAGACCGCCCACCCAGACGATCTGCGGGTCACAGGCACGCATCGCCTCCGCGAGGCGCAGGGGCGCGGGCGTCGCCCATTTCACGCCCATCACGCCGGGAATGGCGCAAAGCTGGGCGATCGCGGCCGTGCCGATCGCGTCATTGCGCAGATAGAGCATCAGCGGCAGCCCCTCAGCTGCCTCGGCGACCGCCTCGACATAGGCGACGACGCCGCGCGGGGCGACGAAGGGGTCGGGTGGCTGGTGCACCATGATCGCCTGCGCACCCGCCGCCCGCGAAGCTTTGGCGAGGCGTTGTGCATCCTTCACCGAGCGCCCGACCCCGCCGATCAGCGGCACGCGCCCCGCCACATGCTCGGCCGCCGCATGCACCATGCGCTCGGCTTCCTCGATGGTGAGCCCGTAGAATTCGCCGGTATTGCCGTTGGCAACGAGAATATGCACGCCGGCATTCACCGCGCCATCCACGATCGGGGCCAGAAGCTGCGGGGCGAGCCCGTCATCCGCATCGAAAGGTGTGACCAGAATTCCGGATATGCCCGTAAACGCCTGGCGCAGTTGCGCGTGATCCATTGCGATAATCCTCCCCGAAGCCTTCATGTCGTTGGGGAAGAACCTATCACCGGCGCATGGCGGGGAAGTTGCGCAATCCTTCACACCCGGATGGCGTGAAACGCTTACAGACGAATGTCCTCGTTGAACACATCAGCGGGAATGGCTTCATGGAAATGAACGCCGATCGCCTCCTCGGTCGCGCGTACCACGCGCGCGCGCGTCTTGCCGATGGTGAGCATCGTTCCAGGCACGAGGCTCTGCGAAACCGTGAGGCCGGCGCCGGTGCGTGAGAGGTCCAGGACGCGCCCCTTCAGGCGCTGACCGTCGGCCAGGGTGATGAAAACGCTGCGCTTTGACGGCACCAGCCGCTCACCGGCCCGTTCGTCGCCAAGCCCGAGCGCGTCGCGGTTGGCCAGCCAGGTGAGCTGATCGGCCAGATGCAGGCGCTGCCGGCGCGAGGTGATCATCGACATGGCGAAGCCATCCGGCACGTGGCGCACGATCTCCCCTTCGAGGCGCCCCAGCAGCGGCAAATGGCAGACCACCCGCTCGCCGATCGCCCCGATGACCGGCGCCGCCAGCGTCAGATTGCCCGGTGAGATCGAAACACTGCGACAGGGGTGATCCTTGCGATCGGCCAGCATGTAGCGGCCGTCGAGGGCAACATCGACGCGCGCGAAGCGGCGCCGTTCAGCGCCCGGCACGATGGCGGTTTCTCGGGCCGCATGAGGCTCGCCTGCGGTCATGAAGGAACTCCCGTCGAATGAACACGCGCGTGCAAGAATAGGCCGGGCTTCCTTTAAGGAGGCTTAAGCATCGCAGCATTCAGGCAACCACCACCGGAATTACAATCATAAAGAGCATTATTTACCCCCACGCCGCGCAGCAATTCATGAACGGGACTTCCCATTTGCCCAAGCTGGCTTAGCTTGCGGTCTACGGCGCAGCATCCTGCCAGCGCGAGGGAGAAGGCAGACCATGGCGGACGGCAACCCGGAAACGCATCAAGGCGGGCAGCAGATCGCGTATCTGCGCTGGCTGAGCGTATTGTTTTCCGCGCAGACCGGCTGGCTGCGCTTTGCGCTGCAGAGCTTCGCCCTGAGCATGATCGGCCTGCTGCTCGCGACGGGTTTCTACATCCTGACCTACCCCGCCCTGCGCGCAGGGCTCATGGACGATCCCATGCTGCTTAATGCGTTTCTGCGCCAGATCATGGCGAGCGGGCTGCTGATCGTCTTCGTGATCAACGCGATCGGCTTTGCCAACTACCGCGCCTTCGTCACGCGCGGCAATGACGGGCGCAGCACAGCTGCCGTGCTCGGCGCCGATCTGTTCACGCGGGGCTTCCTCTTTTTCGGCATGCACGCGATCAGCTATTATCTCGCAGCTGAATATTACGGTTCTTTCGGCGGCAATCCCCTCATCGCCCTGCAGGTCGTCGCCCCGACCCTCGCGGGCGCGGCCCATATGGGCAATCTCTCGGGAGTCTATCTCTGGGCGACGGCAATCAGCGCCCTGCCCTTCTTCATGGTGGTGCTCGCGCAGGGCACGCGCGGACGCGGACGATTCAACGATCTCACCCGCGCGGCGCTGACCCGGCTGGGGCGCAGTTCCGGGGAGCAAACCCGCCCGGGCTGGCCGCATCTGCTGCTCGCGCTCGTCCTCTTCATCGTCTTCGCCGCCGCCCTCTCAATTTTTGCTGCGCTGCTGGCGCTGATCATCCCGGTGAGCCGGGGGTGAAGGGGGCACGCTCTTCCTATCGCACCGCCTGCCGGCTCGGGCTCTGGCATCCTCTACCCGCATCGTTCACATCCACGGCGACGAGCCGCGGCAGACGTCAATGGACGTTTGACGCACGGGTCACGATTGGTACGCGGGGTGTCTTGTAGCATACCATGATTGCCTTTCGACCATGATTAAGCACCTGGGATTGACTAGAGACCTGCGACCAACTACAATCTTTGATACTCTGGGCTGGCGGTCAGCCCCGCTACGGGAGAATCCGAAAATGTCTGACGAGACCGAGATGCAAGAGGTCCAGGACGCGCTCGACGAGCTCTTGGGGGATGTCGATCCCTGCCTTACCTCACCGGAGTGCAGCGACGTAGCAGATGAAAGCCAGCAAGGTTGATACATAGGCGGGCCGAAATGATTTGGGCCCGCTTTCCGCTCGACTGAGAAGCATTTATGGATAAAACTCCGATATTGCGCATCGATCCCGGGATTACTTCGATCGTTTCAGCGCATATTGCACGCTCCGGCATCGGCTCATTATCCGATCTAGGCATCGCCGGCGACAGTGATGCCGGTCGAGCGGTGCTGGATTACCTCGCAGACGACACACTGCTTGCAAGCCTGGACGACAATGACGGGCCAGGCATGGTTTGCGTTGATATCCAGCTTCCCGAAGCAACGATAGACATGAAGACACGCACACTCAGCTTAGCTTTTATATTTGAAACAATTAATCGAAATATTTTTTCTCCCGCGATTGATTTTAGAAACAATCTTCCTTTTACCGCTTACAAAAGTACGAATAAAATACTTAATGGATTACGTGATGCAGGTGCCAAATTTTACTCACCAGAAATAAAACTCGGATTCCATAATGATGGATTTTTTCAAAATGGAAGCTTTATCATACCTCGCTATGTATCCCTGATTAATCTATTTATTGGATACGACAGCCCGGGGAATTTTTATTGGGCAGACAAACGTTCCTGGCCAGATTGTCAGACCTTTGCCGCTCGGGGTGAACAGCGTCGGTTCCGTTACCGCCCTACACCCATCATCTACGAGAGCACCCTTGAGAACGTGTCCGCGCTGGACTATTTCCGTGAGATTCCCGTGATCTGGAAGAATGGCGACGATATTCATCTGTTTCTCAACGGGGAAATTCTGGACGACGAGAACGGCTTGGTCTCAGATATCCGCACCTCGATCGAAACGCGAGCTCAGCGCAAGTTCGTACCGCAGGCCGTCGGACGGATGATCCTCTTTCGCAACGATCTGGGTTTTCACTCGCGCGACATATTCAAGGACCAGCGCGTGTTCGAAGGAACGACCCGTCTCATGCTGCGGTCGTTTTCGAACCACGGCATCGGATTGCCAGAGGACAGCTTCTGATACCGCGTACATCACTGTGCAAACCCGCGCTTCATGTGTTCGGACGAGACAGCGCGAGGCCTTTGCTGTTGCATGTGTTCAGCACTCTCGACAATGCGCTGCGGTGCCCTTAGAACCGTCGGAACGAGCTTGGGCTCCCCGCCTGGCCACCACGTATACGAACAGAGCAGTACATGAGCGGCGTCAACGAAATCCGGTCAGCCTTCCTGAACTATTTCGCCAAACATGGTCACGAGATCGTAGCGTCGAGTCCGCTCGTGCCACGCAACGATCCGACACTGATGTTTACGGCGGCGGGGATGGTGCAGTTCAAGAACGTCTTCACCGGCGTCGAGCACCGGCCCTATTCGCGCGCTGTGAGCTCGCAGAAATGCGTGCGCGCCGGCGGCAAACATAATGATCTCGACAATGTCGGCTATACCGCGCGCCACCATACATTCTTCGAAATGCTGGGAAATTTCTCCTTCGGCGATTATTTCAAGCCACTCGCCATCGAGCTTGCCTGGAACCTCGTGACGAAGGAATTCGGCCTGCCTGCCGAAAAGCTCCTCGTCACCGTCTATGCCGATGATGATGAAGCTGTCGATCTGTGGAAGAAGGTTGCCGGCCTGCCCGAATCGAAGATCATCCGCATTGCTTCCGACGACAATTTCTGGCGCATGGGCGATACCGGCCCCTGCGGCCCCTGCTCGGAGATCTTCTACGATCACGGCGATCACATCCCCGGCGGCCCGCCCGGCTCGCCCGACGAGGATGGCGATCGCTTCATCGAGATCTGGAACCTCGTCTTCATGCAGTTCGAGCAGCTCGAGAGCGGCGAGCAGATCGCCCTGCCCTCGCCCTCGATCGATACCGGAATGGGGCTCGAGCGCATCTCCGCCGTGATCCAGGGCACGCACGACAATTACGCCACCGACATGATGCGCGCCCTGATCGGGCAGGTGGAGAATTTCACCAATGTCGATGCGGATGGCCCGCAATCGGCCTCGCACCGTGTCATCGCCGACCATCTGCGCGCCTGCTCCTTCCTCGTTGCTGACGGGGTGCTGCCCTCGAACGAGGGACGCGGCTACGTGCTGCGCCGGATCATGCGCCGCGCCATGCGCCATGCCCAGCTGCTCGGCTCACGCGATCCGCTGATGCACCGCCTCGTCCCCGCCCTCGTGCGCGAGATGGGCCAGGCCTTCCCCGAACTGGTGCGCGCCGAAGGCCTGATCGAGGAGACGCTGCTGCTTGAAGAACGCCGTTTTCGCAAGACGCTGGAGCGCGGGCTCGGCCTGCTGGAAGAAGCCGCGCAGGGGCTCGGCAGCGGCGACCAGCTCCCCGGCGAGACCGCCTTCACGCTCTACGACACCTACGGCTTCCCCCTTGATCTGACTCAGGACGCCCTGCGCAATCGCGGGGTGGCGGTCGATCTCGCCGGCTTCGAGGCGGCGATGGAAGCCCAGCGCGAGCGCGCCCGCGCCGCCTGGGCTGGCTCCGGCGAGGCCGCGACGGAGACGGTCTGGTTCGGCGTGCGCGAGCGCGTCGGCGCCACCGATTTCCTCGGCTACGATACCGAGAAGGCGGAAGGCGTCGTGCGCGCACTGTTGCGCCAGGGCGAGGAGGTCGATGCGCTGGCCTCGGGCGAAAGCGGTCTCGTGGTGCTGAACCAGACCCCGTTCTACGGCGAATCCGGCGGCCAGGTCGGCGATACCGGCACGATCGCGGCACCGGGCATTCGCGCCCGCGTGACGCAGACGGAGAAAAAACTCGGCGATCTCTTCGTGCATCACGTCACCGTGGAGGAAGGCAGCCTGCGCAGCGGCCAGCCGGTCGAGCTCACAGTCGATCACGCCCGTCGCGCCGCCATCCGCGCCAACCATTCCGCGACGCATCTGCTGCACGAGGCCCTGCGGCTCGTGCTCGGCGATCACGTTGCCCAGAAAGGTTCGCTGGTCGCACCCGAGCGGCTGCGCTTCGATATCAGTCATCCCAAGCCGATGAGCGATGAAGAGCTGGCGCAGGTGGAGCGCCTGACCAATGCGCTGGTGCTCCAGAACGCCCCGGTTACCACCAAGCTGATGGCGGTGGACGAGGCGATCGAATCCGGTGCGCGCGCCCTGTTCGGCGAGAAATACGGTGACGAGGTGCGCGTCGTCTCCATGGGCAGCTATCCGGAAGAGTTTGCCCCGGAAGGCGCGGCAAAGCCGTTCTCCATCGAATTGTGCGGCGGCACCCATGCCCGGCGCACCGGCGATATCGGCCTCGTCTCGATCGTGGCGGAAGGGGCGGTCTCCGCCGGCGTGCGGCGGATCGAGGCGCTGACCGGTGATGCCGCGCGCGATCACCTCACCCGCGAGAGCCGCAATCTGCGCACGATCGCGGGCCTGCTCAAGACCAGCGTCGAGGATGCCCCGACCCGGCTCGCCTCCCTGCTCGAAGAGCGCCGCAAGCTCGAACGCGATCTCGCGGAAGCGCGCAGGAAGCTCGCGCTTGGCGGCGGCGGTGGTGACGGCGCGGCGGAGGCCGTGCGCGACGTCGCCGGCGTGAAATTCCTCGGTCGCAGCGTCACCGGCGTCGAGATGAAGGATCTCAAGAGCCTCGCCGACGACGCCAAGCGCAAGATCGGCTCGGGCATCGTCGCCATTGTCGGCGTATCTGATGACGGCAAGGCCGGCATCGTCGTGGGCGTCACCAAAGATCTGACCGAGCGCTTCGATGCGGTCACGCTGGTGCGTGCGGGCTCCGCCGCACTCGGCGGCAAGGGCGGCGGCGGACGTCCCGACATGGCCCAGGCCGGCGGGCCGGACGGGGCGAAGGCCGATGCGGCAATCGAGGCGGTGGCGTCGGCTCTGGAGAGCTGATCCGCTCTGAGTTATTCCCTGGCGCATCATTTTTATCCGTCAGCCGGTATCCACCTGACGGAATGATGCTCTCAACCGAAGCGCGCGTAATCGATCGGCTGATGCCGGTCGAGGCTCTGCTCGGCGCGCGGCAGCGGGTATTTCAGCCCGGTGGCGCAGTTGAACAGCATCACCCGCTCGTGCTTGCCGATCCGCCCTTCCGCGAGCGAACGCTTGTAAGCCGCCCAGGTCGCAGCGCCTTCCGGGCAGAGCAGCAGCCCCTCCGTCTGCGCCACTTCCGCAAGGCCTTGCGTGATCTCCCGGTCCGAGACCGCCATGGCATAGCCGTTGCTCTCGCGCACCGCGCGCAGGATCAGGAAATCGCCGACGGCCTGCGGCACGCGCACGCCCCAGGCGATGGTCTGCGCATCCTCCCAGCGCGGCGCGTGTTCCTCGCCCGCCTCATAGGCCCTGACGATCGGTGCGCAGCCCTCGGCCTGAACCGCGATCATGCGCGGGCGCTTCGAGCCGATGAAGCCGATCTTCTCCAACTCGTCGAAGGCCTTCCACATGCCGATCAGGCCGGTGCCGCCGCCGGTGGGATAGAAGATCGCATCGGGGACCTCCCAGCCGAGCTGCTCGGCAAGTTCCAGCCCCATCGTCTTCTTGCCCTCGATCCGGTAGGGCTCCTTCAGCGTGGAGAAGTCGAACCAGCCGGCTTCCTCCTTGCCCTGGCCGACGATCTTGCCGCAATCGTCGATCAGCCCGTTGACGCGGTAGACGTCCGAACCCTGGATCGCGATCTCGGAAATGTTCACCTCCGGCGTATCCTCCGGGCAGAAAACCGTGGTGCGAATGCCCGCGCGCGTCGCATAGGCCGAGAGGGCGGCGCCGGCATTGCCGTTCGTGGGCATGGCGATATGGCGGATGCCGAAGGCTTTCGCCATGGAGACGGCCATGACGAGGCCGCGTGCCTTGAACGAACCGGTCGGCAGGCGGCCCTCCTCCTTGACCAGAATCTCGCCGCTGCCGAGCTTCTCGGACAGACGCGGCAGCGGGATCAGCGGCGTGGCATTCTCGCCGAGACTGACAATGTCCTCGGTTCGGCGCACGGGCAGCAATTCGCGATACCGCCACAGATCCTGCGGGCGAGCAGTGAGCGCAGCCTTGTCGAGCGCCTTGCGCACGCCGTCGAGATCGTAGCGCACCAGAAGCGGGCGGCCGACGCGCGAGAGATTGTGCGGCGTATCCGCTTCATAGATCTCCCCGGTCATGGCGCATTCGAGATGCGTCACGAAGGTGGGGCGTGCCTCGGTCAGGTTGAGATCGTGGGGTATGCCGGATGGCTGTGTCATGGTCGGCTCCTGTTGCGCGCGTCCCATCATCGCCATGACGGGCGCGGCGGTCCACGGGGCAAACCGCCCGGGCGCTGCGGAGAAATCCACGCATGCATGAAGCCGCGCCGATCGAGGGCGGGTTCAACCCGTCTCGAGGCGCGCCTTGATGGCCTGCAGCAGCCGGACGCTGCGCGCATCCTCGCATAGACGCGCGCCCTGGATCTGCTCGCGCACGACCTGCACGGCGCGCGAACCGAAACGCGCGCGGTAGCGCCCGGCGAGTATCTCGATACGCGCAGGATCACAGCGTTGCAATCTGCGCTTGAGGGCACTACTCATGATAAGCAGCGCGGCACCCGGCAGAATTGCACCAAGAAACAGTGCCGCCACAACGGGAATCAGGCAGGGATCGCTCATTCGTGATGACTATAATCTACAGATCATCGCAACAAGCGAAATGTGACGTTGAATCTGTAGACCTTTGGTCGACAAACTGGCGCTTGCATCGGGCATGAGCCGCCTCAGACAGATCCTCGGTCGCAACCTTCGGCTCGCCCGCAATCGCCTGAAGCTGTCGCAGGAGGTGCTTGCCGGCGAGTCCGGCGTCGATCGCACCTATGTGTCGGGGATCGAGCGCGGCCTGCGCAACCCTTCCGTCGATCTGATCGAGAAGCTCGCCGGCGCGCTGGGCGTGACCGCAGCGGATCTGATCACCGACCCGGCGCCGGAAAGCCTGCGTCGCAAGCCGGACGAAGACGCCGAGGCGGAGGCATCCGGCTGAAACCCGGTCGCATCGCGCAGCCGTGATCACGCATGCCTGCGCGCCCCTTCCCTCGCGCGCCCGGACGGGCTAGAGATGCGCGCATGATCCGCACCGAAGACCCGGCCCATCCGGCCCCGCTGAACCCGCTGCTCAAGCTCGCGCTCGAGATGGGGCCGCTCGTCATCTTCTTCTTCGTCAACCAGCGCGGCGATATCTTCGCCGCGACGGCTTTGTTCACCGTGGCAACCGTGATCGCGCTCGCCATTCATTACGCGCTGGTGCGCAAATTACCCGTGATGCCACTGGTATCCGCCGTGGTTGTCGTCGTGTTCGGCGGGCTGACGCTGCTCTTGCAGGACGAGCTCTTCATCAAGCTCAAACCCACCATCGTGAATACCCTGTTCGGGATCGTGCTGCTGGTCGGGCTGTATTTCGGCAAGCCGCTTCTGACGGTGGTGCTCGATTCGGTCTTCAAGCTGACCGATGAGGGCTGGAACAAGCTCACCTTCCGCTGGGGGCTGTTCTTCTTTTTCCTCGCCGCGATCAACGAGGTGGTCTGGCGCACGCAGACGACGGATTTCTGGGTGAGCTTCAAGGTCTTCGGCATCATGCCGATCACCATCATCTTCGCGCTGGCGCAGACGCCGCTCTTGATGCGCCACGAATTGCCGGAGGACGGCGCGGGCGGGGACGCGGCTTCGGATGACGCGGCACCTGATCAGCCCGCAGCACCTCCCGCACCGCCCTCGCGCAACGACGCTTCACCCTGAAGCCTCAGCTGCGATAGACCATCGCGTCGAGCTGCTGCATGAGTTTGCGGTTGGCTTCGCGGCGTTCTTCCCAGGCTTCCATATCGGCGCGCACTTCCTTCATCACCGCGTTGGGATTCTCGGGAGAGCCGGGGAGCTTTCGCGCGACCGCGCGGGAGGGGGATTCGGCGGCTGTGGGCAGGGCTTCCCTGAAGCCGAAATCCTGGACGGCGAGGCCCATCGCCTCGCGGAAGACGGCACGGTCGCGCGCGACCTGCGCGCGCGTTTCATCAGCAGCGGAAGGGCCGGACGCGGAAGAACCCGTCCCCGGTGCCGGGGCGGGTGTGGCGGGTTGCGACGGGGCTCCCGGGGCCGGCCTCGTCGGTTCAGGCGGCCCGTGGACCGGACGCGTCCGGAGTTCAGCCAGATAGCTCGGGTTCGCGCCTGCGAAGGATCCGGAAGAGAGCACACCACCCGACATGAGAGATCACCCGCTGGTTGCGCCTACTGGCGATAGAGCATCTGGATGCCCTGCGGACGCTTGGCGAAATCCTGGTTCTGCGCTTCGACGGAGGTATCGAGCCCCTTGCGCTGCCCGGTATTGGCATTGATCGTGAGGCTGGTCTTCATCGATTCCTGGGTGTTGATATTGTCCGCCGTACGCATGGCCGACTGGAAGGCCTGATTCTGCGCGACGACGCTGGACAATTGTTCCAGCATTGCCGACGTGGTGTCGGTCGTCACCGAGGACGTATTACCGATTCCCTCCGCCATGTCGCTTTCCCCTGCATGCGTCACTTGTGAACCTGCGATGCATGGTTGCGGCGATGGGGCAGAGAGTCAATGAAGGATTAATGGATCGGGGGTTGGGTGTGAGGATAGGGTTAATGGGCTGGGGTGGTAGGAGGTGAGGCGTCAGCCGTAGTGGCGCATCCAGCTTTCAATCTGGTCGTATTTCTCTGCGTATTGGTCGATTTGCCCTTGTATGATTGTGTGATTCGTCTGACCATAAGTACGTTGAAGGGCGGTTTGCTGTTGAGATTTATCTACAAGGTTTTCTATCGCTCCCGCATATAAACTGAACGCAGTTGAATATTCTGCAGAATTAATAATCGCCTTCCGTAATTCATCAGCTCGTTCGTTCGCCCTTTCTATTCGCGATCGGATGTCGAAACTGGACATTTTTACTCTCCTAGGATCTACAATAAGTGTGCGGGCAATAAACTGCCCGCACACACAGTTTTAATGGTTATGCACCGAACAATGATGCGAAAAATTCTTTATCTCCCTCGGCCATGGCCTGAGTAGTCTCATCAATAGTATCCCTAACGGTGTTTCCTCGCTCAATCTCGGTCCTCGTGTCAGTAATGATATCATCAGCTGCATCACCGGCTACTGATGTAGTCACACTGTTACCCGTATCGTGAGCTAAAAGACCCAATTGATCAGCAGTATCTTGCCCAGAAAGTTCCATCTGCTCCTCAACGGAGAGACCCGGAGGACCATTTTGCCCGGTGAGATTCCCAACCGCATTCTGTATAAAATCCCCACCCGGAAGATTCTCAGTAATTGAACCCAATGCACCGTTAAAGGCACCGCCAGCGATATCTGCCAAAAAACCAATCATTGTGATGTCTCCTTTTCAAATATATACATTTAATTCCTATCAAACTTTTAAAGTTATGTCAATAAAAAGTTTTATATATATAAAAATTATATTTTCAAAATTTTACATAATTAAAAATTATTCTTGAAATTAACCAAAATGCACAATCCTCGCTAGTATGCTTCACTGCAGCACACATGACCTCTATGACGGCAAGCGATAAAGAGCGCGACATTGGCACGTAACGGGTACAGGCTCCCTATATTGGTATTCTTCGCCAGTCTTGGCATGGCCGGCTGGTCGGGAGATCGTGCCGAAGCTTTTCTGCCATTGACGCATGGTGATCACGGTACAACGCAGACACGCCCCGTCACTCCGGAGCAGCCAGGTGACGCTGGCGAAAAACCAATTGTTCGCTTCAACCAAGCCGACACCCACACCCCCCCCCACCACGAAAAGCTCACCACCGACATCCTCATGCATGTCACCGAGCGCCCGCTTGCCGATCTGCTCAACGATCTCGCCCGCATTGCCGGTTTGCGCATGCGTCTCAATGACCGGCTGGAGCGCGAGATCGTCAGCCGACAGCGGCTGGAGGGGACGCTGGAGGAAATCCTCGACGGGCTCGGAGCCGATTTCAATCTGGTCTGGTTCGCCGAGCGGGATCTGATCGACATTGCCCGCGCCGATACGGCGACGGTGAAGACCTTCCAGATCGGGCGCACCAGCGACCGGCAGATCCGCGATGCGATCGCCCGGTTCGGGCTGGTCAATGCGGATTTCGCGCTGGAGGTGGACGAATCGAACGGCATTGCCCGCGTCTTCGCGCCGCCGCGTCTCTCGGCGCGCATCGAATCGATCATCGTCGGCCTGCGCGCGCCCGTCGAGATCGACACACCGGTCGAGGTGATCCGCTTCGGCCAGCGCGCCCGTTCCGGCGAGTGACGGGGGCGCCATGCTTGCAGCCCTGAAAAACCGCCTGCGCCCGGCGCCCGATCCTCCTGATCCGCGGGATGATGCCGGGCTCACGCCGGATGATCTGCCCGATGCCGCGCGCGTCGAGGCCGAGTTGCGCGCGGCTGCGGCCACGGTAGCTCCGCGCGAGGGCGATTTTCGCATCATTGTGAGCGATCGCGGCGCGGCCTGCTTCGAGGATCGTTTCGATGCCGGCGAGATCATTGTGGGCGCCGACCCGGAATGCGATGTCGTGATCACCGATATCGACGCGCCGGAAGTGCTGGTGATCCGGCTGGAGCGCATCGGCTCGGCGGGAATGATCACGCTCACCGCCCTGTGCAATGGCGTGACGGCGCGCGAGCGGGAATTGCCCGTCGGGCGCCCGGTCCAGTTTCCCGACCGGGCACAATTTGCGATCGCCTCGGATTATGCCTTCAGCATCGATCTCGCACCGCGCCGCCAGAAGCTGGCCAAAGCACCTTCCGGCCCCGCCGTGCTGCTCACCGGCGCGCTGCTGCTTGCGCTGGCCGGTTGGCTGCTCTCGACACCACTGCCGCGACCGGAAACACCCGCACAGTTCCCGACGTCTCCGCAGGCCGAGCGCGCCGCGCCGGATCTTTCCGAAGCGACCGCGCCGTCGGAGCCTTCGCGCCTGCGCAGCGTCACGCCGATTCCGCCCGCAGATCTCGCGGCGCCGGACGAAGCGGATGCGCCGGTCAATCTGGCCAACGCTACCCAGCGCCTGCAAGCGCGGCTCCTCGATGCCAATCTCGTGCCACCGCTCGTCGTGGCACCCGAGGCCGATGGCATTCTCGTCAGCGGCGCCCTGAGCGCTGGCGAGCGCGAGCGCGCCATTGACGTGATGCGCGCCTTTCAGGATGGTACAGTCGCCACGATCACCATGGAAATCACCGCCGAGCCCCGCGAGGATCCTTTCTTCTCCGCAGTGGTGCTGCGCCCCGAGACCTTCGCCATTGGCGCGGATGGACAGCGCTACGGCGAGGGGCAGCGGCTGCCCGATGGCGGGCGGATCGAAAAAATCGACGAAAACGCCATTGTTGTTAACCGGGACGGACTACTTGAGCGTGTAAGCTACGCCTGGTAGAAATCGCGAACCGGGGACAATTCTCGCGATGAGCCTGATCAACCGCCTGCTCGCGGAGATGTCGAAGCGCCAGGATCTGGTCTTCGCCTTCTTCTTCGTGATGATCGTCGTGATGCTGGTCTTTCCGCTGCCGACCTGGCTGGTGGACGGGCTTCTGGCCGTCAATCTGACAGTGTCACTGGTGATCCTGATCTCGGCCACCTATCTCAAGCATCCGCTGGAGATGTCCTCGTTTCCCTCGATCATCCTGCTCACCAGCATGTTGCGGGTGGCGATGTCGGTGGCGACGACGCGCCTGATCCTGGCCACCGGCGATGCCGGCCAGCTGATCGTGGCCTTCGGCGAATTCGTCATCGGCGGCAATCTCGTCGTTGGTCTGGTGATCTTCCTGATCATCGCCACCGTGCAGTTCATGGTGGTGACGAAGGGCGCCGAGCGGATTTCGGAAGTCTCCGCCCGCTTCACCCTCGATGCCCTGCCCGGCAAGCAGATGTCGATCGACAATGACGCGCGCAACGGCGACATCACCGCCGAGGAGGCCCGCGACAAGCGCCAGACCCTGCAGCTCGAAATGCAGTTCTACGGCGCGATGGACGGCGCCATGCGTTTCGTCAAGGGCGATGCCATTGCCGGCCTGATCATCGTCTTCATCAACCTCGTCGGCGGCATGACCATCGGCATGATGCAGCGCGGCCTCTCCGCCGGCGAGGCAGGAGAGCTCTATGTGCTGCTCTCGGTGGGCGACGGGCTGATCGCGCAGATCCCGGCCATGTTCATGGCGCTCGCCGCCGGCACCATCGTCACCCGCGTCACCACGGATACGAGCTCCAATCTGGGCCGCGATATCACCAGGCAGCTCGGCGCCGAACCCAAGGCGCTGGGCGTTGCCGGTTTCGTGGCGATCGGCATGGGATTCACGCCGGGCTTTCCGACCATCGTTTTCATGCTCCTCGGCGGCACATTATGCTACGTCGCCTGGCGCATGGGGCGCGATCCGACCGAGGCGAAGGCTGCGACGGGTTCGGAAAAGACCGACGGCACGGCCCCCGAAACGGGCGAAGGCGCGCAGCCCCCGGCGGATGCGCCACCGCCGGCATTGCCCGAGGGCGCGCCGGAGGATCAGCCGATGGATCCGCTCAATGATGCGTCGCTGCCGCTTCGCCCGGCGCAGCAGGGGGATATCATCGTGGTCGGAGCGAATGCAGCGACGCTGGCCTTGTTGTGTCCGGATTCGGCGTATCGGTATGTGGAAATGGGAAAAAAGGCATTTCTTTTAATGATGGGATTCTCAGCACCACCAGTGGGTTTCAAATATGCAGACGGGCTCGATGACGGCGTTTTTTCCATCAGTATCGATAACGTGCCAGCGGTCACCTTACGTATTGATGGTCTGGCACCGCCCAAGCCAATGACTGACCGACAAGCGCAACAATACGCGACTGAAGTCGAAAAGGTCCGCAGGCAACACGCCGCCCAGCTCTTCGGCGTGCCGGAAGCCCAGCAATGGCTCGAGGATATCCAGCCGGCGGTCGGGCGCATGGCGAATGACATCCAGCAGCTCATGCCATTGCTCAACATGGTGGAGACCCTGCGTCGGCTACTCGCCGAACAGATCGGCCTGACACCGCCGCGGCTCATCCTCGAAGGCCTCGTCCAGGCCACGCAGCGCGCCAAGGAACCCGACGGCTATGCGGAGGTCGTGCGGACCTTCCTGCAACGGCAGATCTGCCATTCGGTGGCCGATGGAAACAAAACCATCGAAGGCATGGTCCTCGGCCCGGATTGCGAAACCAATTTCCGCCGCATGCTCAACCCGGACCCCCAGGGCGGCCCGCCTCCGGGCAAGGATTTCGTCGAGAGCTTCATCGCCCATGTCAGGGAGCGCCTTCCCTCGATCCAGGAAGATGCAAAAAAACCGATCTTCATCGTGCCCCCGGATATCCGGCGCCCGTTCATCCAGATGCTGCGTAACCATGATGTTTTCACACGCACCATCGGCTACAACGATATCGCGTCGGGCTATCAGGTGCGCACGGTCGCGGTTCTGACCCTCGAGCAGCAGCAGGCGGCGTGAGCCGGCGCGGGTTTTCGCAAACCGCTTGCCAGACCGGCCTCGATTTCGTCATCCTCTGCGCGCAAGAGCGCGGGGACCGGCTTGCGATTCGCGTCGCCGGGCAAAGCGTGGATCCAGGGGTTTCGTATGCGTCTGTTCATTGCCGTCGCGATCCTGTGCGCAGGTGCGACCAGCGCAGCACTCTTTTATGAGGGGATGCAACGCTTCGGCGACCTGCCACAGCCGGAGGCAGGAGCTTCCCTGGCCGCGACGGATGCGCCGCAGGACAACCGGGACTCTGTCGCCATGACCGGCTCGATCACCTCCGGCGCGCGCGCAGACGAGGCGGGTGCCGGCAACGCGACGAATGGCGAGAGCGGCCTCACCCTGCGCCGCAGCGATGCGCGCATCCGCGTCAACGGGACACTGCCGGATCTCGACATGGTCGACCTGTTTCGCGAGACCGCCCGCGAGCGCTTCCCGACACTTGCCTTCGAATCCGGCCTGCGCGCCGATTCCGATCTCGATCCCGGCATCGTCGAAGCCGGGATCGCCGGCATGATTGCCCTGTCGCGCCTCGCCGCAGGGGAGGCCCGCATCGCCGACGGCATCATCGCGGTGGAGGGTGAGGCGCTCTATGCGCAGACGCAGGAGAGCCTGATGCGCGGCCTCGACGGGCGCATCCCGGAAGGCTGGGAGATGAAGCTGACGATCAGCGAGCCGGCCCTGCCGGAGATTCCCGATATCGCCATGTGCCAGGCCGAGATATCCGAAAAACTCGCCGATGAACCCATCGTCTTTGCCTCCGGCGCAACCAGCCTTGGTGATGAGGCCGCGCCGCTGATGGATTCGCTCGCGATCCTCGTCGACGAATGCGCCCCCGCCCCCGTCGAAATCGGCGGCCATACCGATTCGGACGGGCCGGCGGAGACCAATCTGCGCCTGTCGCAGGAGCGCGCCGATTCGGTGCGCGATGCGCTGATCGCCCGCGGGATCGACGCAGCGCGGCTGACCGCCGTGGGCTATGGTGAGACCGAGCCGCTGGTGCCCAATGACAGCGATGCCAACAAGGGCCGTAACCGGCGCATTGAATTCCTGATCATCGAGTGAGGATCATCCACGCGCGGTGGCGGATTTTGCATCGATCAGCGCGCGCAATTCATCGGATGCCATCACGTTGCAGTAGATATTGTTGATGATCTCCAGCTCGCGATGATGCAGTGCGTCTGTCCCCGCCGCGCAGCAATCCTCGACCACCACCACGTGAAAACTCTCATCCGCCAGCGAGCGCACGGTGGAGGAGACGCATTGATCGGTGAAGACGCCGACGCAGATCACCGTGCGGATTCCCATATTGTCGAGCAGAAGCCGCAGATTGGTGCCTGTCACCGCCGAATCGGTGGTCTTGGTGACCACGATCTCGTCTTCCAGCGGCGCAAGTTCCGGCACGACCTGCGACGGTGTGTCGCGATGCGGCAGGAGGATGTTGTTCCAGCCCGGCAGTTTCTGGCTCAGAGAGCGGTCGCGCCCGTCGCGTTTGAGGGCGGCGATGCGGGCGAACATGCACTCGATGCCGAGATCCCGGCAATGCTTCAAAAGCGCCCGGATATTCGGCACGAGCACATTCTCGAAACGCGCGTGAAACGGTGTCCAGGCGTCGTAGCGCGCGCGCTCGGGCGGGCTCAGCGTCTGCGGGTCGGGCCGGTCGCGATAGGTGTTTTGCACATCGATGACGAGCAGGGCCGTCGTCGCCGGGTCGAGCGGCGGCGGCGACGGCTCGGGCGCATCCGCGTAATAGAATGAACGATAGGCGGTTTTCCAGGATTGCGGATGCGCGTTGTTCTCGTTCTGGCTCATACCGGCTCCCCATCTCGAAATCGCTGTCACGGAAATCTGTCACGCCCGCGCAGGGGATGCAAACCGCCTCAGGCGCGCCCGGCGATACGCTTGATCAGTTCCGAGAAGGCCTGCGCCAGCAGCAGGCTCAGCCCGATCACGATGACGAGCCGGATCGGCCAGAGCGGCAGGCCACCCAGATTCGGCGAGGTCTCGCCGCTCTCGAAGGCGCGGTAGAACCAGGGTATCGCGAGCCACACATGCAGAACGCAGAACGGGATCAGCATCACGGTATGCCCGATGATGTCGAGCCGGCGGCGATAGACGGGCGGGGCGCGGGAGATCAGGATGTCGATGCGCACATGCCGGTCGAGCCGCAAGGTCCAGGCCGCGCCGAGCATCACGATCGCCGCGAAGAACAGCCATTGCGATTCGTACCAGGCATTCGACGATACGGAGAACAGCCGCCGCGAGAGGGCGAGCCCGGCAGCGACGAGGATCGCGGCCAGCACCAGCCAGGAAGCGGCCCTGCCGATCAGGGCGTTCACCCGGTCGATTCCCCGTGACAGGCAGAGCAATAACCGCATCCGTCGCCGTCTCCACTGTGTGCGGAAACGGCTTAACGGGAAAACCACCCGGTGAGCAAGCCAGCTGGTCGCGCGGTCTTCGCCGGAGCCTATCGCGGATGTGCGACGTAAACCGTCAGATCGACACCCGCATCGGCGTCGATCACCCGCGTGGCGCCGGGTCTCAGCCCGCCTTCGCGCAGGAGCGCATCGGTGTCGCGCCCCGCTTCGACACCGCGCAGGAGGCCGCGCCCGTCGGGGATGGCGGCGCGGGTGGCGCGGGAGAGGTGGAATTCGCTGAAACGCAGGCCGGGCGGGCTCTCATGCAGGAAATAATCAAAGGCGACCTGCCCGCCCGGCACGCCGATACGCCCGCCAGCGGGCAGGAGCCGGGCACAGACCTCGTCGAAGGCAACCTCTTGCGGCGCCCACCACCAGGCATCTTCACGCTGTTCGAGCCCCGCAGCACCGCGCGACATGACGAGGCGCCGGCGATTGGCACGGTTCGGCGTGGCACGGTGGCTGGCACTGCCCAGAACGCACAGATCCGCCCGGTCGAGCTCGGCCTGGAAGTAGGCCCAGTCGGCCTCGTTCATCAAGGCCGGCGGAAAGGCGCCCGTCGCATCGGCGATGCGACCGTGCCGGCAGACAATGGCATAGCCGTGGATGCTGATCATCGCCCGCCCTCCCCGATCAGTGACGGAAATGACGGTGGCCGGTGAAGACCATGGCGAGACCGGCATCGTCAGCGGCGGCGATCACCTCCTCGTCGCGCATCGAGCCGCCGGGCTGGATCACGGCGGTCGCCCCCGCTTCGGCTGCGGCGAGAAGGCCATCGGCAAAGGGGAAGAACGCGTCCGACGCCACGACCGAGCCCTTGGCGAGGCTGTCAGTCAGCCCCTTTGCCCGCGCGGCCTCGCCCGCCTTCCAGGCCGCGATGCGCGAGGAATCGACCCGGCTCATCTGGCCGGCGCCGATCCCGACCGTGGCGCCATCGCGGGCATAGACGATCGCATTCGACTTGACGTGCTTGGCCACCCGGAAGGCAAAGCGCAGATCCGCCATCTCGCGCGCATCCGGCGCGCGCTTCGTGACGACCTTAAGTTCCATGTCGTCGACCACAGCCGCGTCACGCCCCTGCACCAGCAGACCGCCGGCAACGCTGCGGATCGCGAGCCCGGGCGCGCGCGGATCCGGCAGGCCGCCGGTGAGCAGCAGCCGCAGGTTCTTCTTGCCCGCGATGATGGCCTTTGCCTCCTCATCCGCCTCGGGCGCGATGATCACCTCGGTGAAGATCTCGACAATCTTTGCGGCAGCCTGCGCGTCGAGCGGTCGGTTCATGGCGACGATGCCGCCGAAGGCGGAGACGGGATCGCAGGCCAAAGCCTTCTCATAGGCCGCGCGCAGGCTCTCGTCCTGCGCCACGCCACACGGATTGGCGTGCTTGACGATGACGACGGCCGCACCCGCAGCCGGATCGAATTCGCCCACGCACTCGAACGCGGCGTCGGTGTCGTTGATGTTGTTGAAGGACAATTGCTTGCCCTGGACCTGGCGCGCCGTGGCGACGCCGGGGCGATGCGAGCCGTCGGTATAGAAGGCCGCCTTCTGGTGCGGATTCTCGCCATAGCGCATTTCCTGCGCGAGGGCGCCGCCTGCGGCACGGTAATCCGGCGCGTCGATGGCGAGTTCGCCCGCGAGCCAGTTGGAGATCGCCGCGTCATAGGCGGCGGTGCGGGCATAGGCCTTCTGGGCCAGACGCCGGCGCAGGGTAAGCGTGGTCTGGCCATCATGGGCGTCGAGATCGGCGAGCACCGCCTCGTAATCGGCTGAATCGACAACGACGGTGACATCCTGATGGTTCTTGGCGGCGGCGCGGATCATGGCCGGGCCGCCGATATCGATATTCTCGACGCAATCATCGTAAGGCTTGCCGGCGGCGGCGGTGGCCTCGAACGGATAGAGATTGACCACGAGCAGATCGATCGCCTCGATCCCGTGGGCAAACATCGCCGCCTGGTGCTCGGGATTGGCGCGGATGCCCAGAAGCCCGCCATGCACCTTGGGATGCAGGGTCTTGACCCGCCCGTCCATCATTTCGGGAAAACCCGTCACCTCCGAGACTTCCAGCACCGGAAGCCCGGCCTCGACCAGAATGCGGTGCGTGCCGCCGGTGGAGACCAGCGTGATGCCGCGCGCATGCAGTTTTTCGGCGAAGACGACGATGCCGGTCTTGTCGGAAACGGAAAGCAGGGCGCGGGCGACGCTCTTGGTATCGGTGGGCATGATCTCGATCCGGAAAATACGGGCAAAAGCGCGGCTGCGCCGGGATGCGGGGCGGTTAGCACGAATGCGCGCGCGAAGAAACCGGCTTGTGGATTCCCGCGCATGACCGCAGATCATGAACCCGGTCCCGATCCGCGCGTTGTCGATCGGTCGCAACCATGCGATCAATCAGCGGGAGGGGCGGGCATGCCGGGCAATCACGATGAGGACACGCGCCTGCAGAAGGTGATCGAGGGCATTGCCGCGCGCATGGCGTGCGAGACGGAGCGCGGCACGGTTCGCCCCGGTGATGACGACAGCCGTCTGGGCGCTTTCGGCATCGCCGTTCAGACTGCAGACGGCGCGCTGCTCAAGGCCGGCGATCACGCCGAGCGCTTTCCGATCCAGAGCATTTCCAAGGTCTTCGCGCTGACCATCGCGCTGGAGCATGCCGGCGAGGATCTGTGGCGGCGGGTCGGGCGCGAACCCTCCGGCGACCCGTACAATTCCATCATAGACCTTGAACGCCACCAAGGCATGCCGCGCAACCCCTTCATCAATCCGGGGGCGCTCGTCGTCGCGGATGTGCTTCTGGCCCATGAAGAAGCGCGCGAGGGCGTTCCCGAGCCGGTGCGGGCGCGGATCGCGCAATTGCTCGGCATCACCGAGCCTGCGCAATGGCCGCCCTGCGAAACAGCGGGCCTCGACTCACCGGAGACCGGTCATGTCAACCGCGCGCTCGCGCATCTGACCCGGTCCTACGGCAATCTCGAACACGAGGTCGAGCAGGTCATGGCGGTCTATCTGCGTCAATGCGCGGTGCGCCTCGATTGCGGGGAACTCGCCCGGGCGGGACGCTATCTGACACTGGAACGTAACGGCATGGCGACGGATTCGGCGCAGGATGTGCGGCTCGCACGGCGGATCAACGCGCTGATGCTGACCTGCGGACAATATGACGGTTCGGGCGAATTCGCCTATCGCGTCGGCCTGCCGGCGAAGAGCGGTGTGTCGGGCGCCATTCTCGCCATCGCGCCCAACCATGCCAGCATCGCCGTCTGGTCGCCGGGGCTCGACGAAGCCGGGAATTCGGCGCTCGGCACCCGCGCCCTCGCCTGCCTCGCCGAGGAAATGGACTGGTCGGTCTTCGGGGCCAGCGGGTTGCCGGACGAGCGCCTGTAAGGCCGCATGCGCAATCGGGACATGCTCAATCGGGATCGGGGGTGATCATCGAGGGCGTGGTATCCGCCTGCGCAAGAACGGTGCGGGCGCGCGCGGAATCATCATCCATCTGCGCGATCAGCGCCTGCGCGCTCTCGAACCGCGTCTCCGGGCGCAGGAAGGCGAGGAATTCCACATCGGCCTGCGCACCATAGAGATTGCCGGAAAAATCGAACAGGAAGGTCTCCAGGAGCGGCGCCCCGTCATCGAAGGTCGGGCGCCGACCGAAGCTTGCGACGCCGTCATGCAGCGCGCCGTTGACCGCCATGCGCACCGCATAGATGCCATGGCGCAGGGCGCAGGCGTCACGCAGCGCCATGTTCGCCGTCGGATAGCCCAGATCGCGCCCGCGCTTCTCGCCATGACGGATCGGCGCGGTGACGAACCAGCGATAACCGAGCAGCCGGTTGGCGGCGGTAATGTCGCCTTCGGTGAGTGCGGCGCGGATGGCACTGGAGGAGATCGCACCGCCCGTCTCCTCGACCACGGGGACGACGTTGCAGGCGATATCATGCGCTGCACAGAAGGCCTGCAGAATCTGCGGATTGCCCTCGCGCCCCTTGCCGAAATGAAAATCGTGGCCGACCACGACACCCGACGCGCCGATCTCCTCCAGAATGAATCGCGTGAGGAAATCCTGCGCACGGGTCGCGGCGAGCGCCGCATCGAACCGGCGAATGATCACCCCGTCGAGGCCGAGCCGCCGCATCACCCGCACCCGCTCGGGCTGCGGGGTGATGCGGAAGAAAGGCGTATCGGGGGCGAAGAAGGCACGCGGATGCGGGCTGAAGGTCAGGATCGCCGCCGGCACGCCACGCGCCCGCGCCATGTCCCGGGCCTGGGCAATCAGCTGCTGATGCCCGCGATGCACGCCGTCGAAATTGCCGATCGCGATGACCGCGCCGCGCAAGGCTTGCGCCACCGCCTCATCCGCACCCGTCAATATGAAGCCGCTCATGCGCTCCCTCTTGCGTCTCGATTTCGCATCACCGGTCTGTCGCGAATGACCAATACAGGCAAGTGCGACGGATCGCGCGCGCGGTCAAGCGCCACCCGCCCCTTGCAACTTTTCCCGGCGGACCACAACCGGCGTGGTTAAGCTTTTGCCAACCCAAATCCATTTCAGCCGGTACAATTAACCGCTTTTCAAGGGAGCGGGGCTAATGCTTCTCGTGGCGGGAGGACTTCTCGGAGCCCTCCGATACCGATCAAACAGACTCATTGGGACCGCCGCATATCCCTGCGGCGCAAGAGCAAACTGGAGCTTGGGACATGGGCCTCGACCTCAAGATGCCGATCCTCGTCGTCGACGATTATCAGACGATGGTGCGCATCATTCGCAATCTGTTGAAGCAGCTCGGTTTCGAGGATGTCGACGATGCCAATGACGGCACCGCGGCCCTCGCCAAGCTCAAGGAGAAGAAGTACGGGCTCGTCATCTCGGACTGGAACATGGAGCCGATGACGGGTTACGAGCTTCTGCGGCATGTGCGCTCGGACGAAAACCTGCGTGTCACGCCCTTCATCATGGTGACGGCCGAATCCAAGACGGAGAACGTCATCGCCGCGAAGAAGGCCGGTGTGAACAACTACATCGTCAAACCCTTCAACGCACAGACGCTGAAATCGAAGATCGAGGCCGTCTGCGGCGCCTGATCCGCAGGCGCGGGCGTTGCGAGGTGCATGCGGATCCGGAAGCGGATCCGCCGCGCCGATCGTCGATATTGCCGATCGGGCCGCAATTGCGCGTGTCGCGAACGAAACATGCTGCGCGCGTCAAGACCGCTGATCGACAGGGACGGGGAAAGGGCAGGACATGGCAAGAGCCGCGACGAGTGCCGCCATACGCAAGACCGCGACCGAGGCGCGTCCGCGTCGCCGCAAGCAGGAGGCCGGCGAAGCGGAGCCGCAGGTCGATATCCGCATGATCGCGCAGGAACTGACGCGCGTTGCCGATTACATCTCGCGGCTCAAGAACGAGATCGGCGCGCTGCGCGCCAACGAACTCTACCGCGATCGGCTTCCCGGAGCCCATGACGAACTGGGCAACGTTGTCAACGCCACCGCCTCGGCAACGAATTCCATCATGGAAGCAGCCGAGGAGATTCTCGGCTATGACGATGCCGATCTCGAGACCTACCGTACCCGGGTTCAGACCCGCGTGATGGATATATTCGAGGCCTGCTCGTTCCAGGACATTACCGGCCAGCGGATCAGCAAGGTGGTGGAGCATCTCGCCGCCGTCGAGAAGCGGCTTTCGCATTTCGCCAGCGCCGTCAATGCACGCGATGCGGATCTGCCCCCGGATCCGGAAGAAGCCCGGCGCCAGACGCGCAAGGAGGTCTTCCTGCTCAACGGTCCGAGCGCTGACGGGGACGGCGTCAGCCAGAACGATATCGACGCGCTGTTCGACTGAACGGCGCGACCGGCGGGGCCTGCTGCGCATTGCCGCAACGCCGCCTTCGTCCTGCGCGGCTTGTCAGAAGCCTGTGAACCTGCAAACACAACGATGGCGGCATCGTCTTGCGCGATGGCGCCCGAACGCCGTCGCATGGCGCGACGCCGGTTTCCGTCCGCCCGATTGCCGCGAGCCCCATCATGTCCAGCCCCAATGACGAAGCCGCCCCCGTCGATCTCGATGCCCTGCGCGCGGAAATCGACCGGCTCGACCGCGAAATGCACGAGCGTCTGATGCAGCGCAGCGCCATCATCGAGCGGCTGATCGCGGTGAAGAAGACCTCGCAATCGGGCTCCGCCTTCCGTCCGGGGCGCGAAGCCGCCATGATGAAGGCGCTGGCCGAGCGCCATTCCGGGCTTTTGCCGCTCGATACGGTCGAATCGATCTGGCGGGTGATCATCGGCACCTTCACCTATGTGCAGGCGCCCTACACGGTCCATGCCGATATCTCCGCCGGTGACGGGCCGATGCGCGATTCCGCGCGCTTCCATTTCGGTTTCACCGTTCCCTATCAGCCCCATCCCGATGCGCGCGCGGTGATTGCGGCGGTCGCCGGCGGGCGCGGCGATCTCGGTATCTTCCGCCTCGACCAGGGCGCCTCCGCAGGTGACTGGTGGAACGGGCTGATCGGGCCCGATCGCCCCAAGGTGATCGCCCGCCTGCCCTTCATCGAGCGCGACGATCACCCCGCCGGAACGCCGATCTTCGTGATTTCCAAGCCCCTGGCTGACGCCGCAATGCGTGACGTGGTCCTCTACGCCGCGCGGTTCGAGCGCTGGCGCTCGGAAGCCGCAGGCGCGATTGCGGGAGCCGGCGGCGAGATCGTCTGCACCACGGGCGTCGCGGGTCAGTTGTCGATGCTGTTTTCGGTGCCGGGTGATCTTGATATTCAGGCGCTGACCGATCTGCTGACGCAGGCCGGGGCGGCACCGGCGGAGATCGCCGAAATCGGCTCGCATGCCGCGCGCTATCGCAGTGACAGGGGCTGAACCGGCGCGCGGGGGCCCGCACGTCAGTATTCCACGCCCTTCTGCGCCTTGATGCCCTGTTTGAACGGGTGCTTCACCGCCTGCACCTCGCTGACGAGATCGGCGATCTCGATCAGCTCCGGCTTGGCGTTGCGCCCGGTGAGCACGACATGGGTCATCGGCGGCTTCTCGTCGCGCAGGAAGGCGATGACGTCGTCAAGGGGGATGTAATCGTAGCGCAGGGCGATGTTGATCTCGTCGAGCAGGACCATGTGAATGGCGGGATCGCGGATCAGTTCCTTCGCCTTCTCCCAGGCTGCCATCGCCGCCGCGACGTCGCGGGCGCGATCCTGTGTCTCCCAGGTGAAGCCTTCACCCATGGTATGAACCGTGCACAGATCGGCAAAGCGCGTCTTGAGCACGTTGCGCTCGCCGCTCTCCCAATTGCCCTTGATGAATTGTACAACGGCGCAGGGCATGCCGTGTCCGACGCAGCGCATGATCATGCCGAAGCCGGAGCTGGATTTGCCCTTGCCGGGGCCGGTATGGACGATGATCAGGCCCTTCTCGCCCGTCTTCGTCTCCATCATCCGGTCTCGCGCCACCTTGATCTTCGCCATCCTGGCGTTGTGGCGGGCATTCTTCTCGGATTCGGTCTCGCTCACCTGATCGGCTCCTGAAACGGGCTCAAGACGTCAGGCGGGCCGGGCGAGCGCCCGACCCGCGCGGGTAAGGCTCACGCGTTTTCGGAAGCCGGGGGCGTCTGACCGCCGGGCTCTGCATTGCCGCCAGCCTGCTGCGCCTTCTGGGCTTCGGCGACGCGCTGGCGGTAGAGCGCCACGAAGTCGATCGGATCGATATAAAGCGGCGGGAACCCGCCATTGCGCACGGCATCGGCAACGATCTGGCGCGCGAAGGGGAAGAGCAGGCGCGGGCATTCGATCATGATCACGGGATGGATCTGGTCCTGCGGCACGTTCTTCACGCGGAATATCCCGCAAAAGGCAAGATCGAAGGCGAAGAGCGTGTTCGCATCGTTCTTGGCGCTGCCCTCGAGCTTGAGTTCGACTTCGTAATCGGTCTCGCCGAGCTGCTTGGCGTTGACGTTGACCTGGATCGAGATCTGCGGCTGCTGCTGTTGCGGCGCCAGCGATTGCGGCGCATTCGGATTCTCAAAGGAGAAATCGCGCGTGAATTGCGCGAGCGCATTCAGTGACGGCGCGGTGTTCTGCTGCGCCTGCGTGCCGGCGGCAGCCGGATCGGCGCCATTGGTGTTCGGGGTATCGGCCATGTCGATCAACCTCTGTCAGAGCGGATATGCGCCGCGCGGCGCAGGATGAAACGATGCGCGCGACCCTTCGGCGCATGTGCCCTCATTTCGGGACGGCACCGGCACGGGTCACGGTTGCGTTCGCAAGGCCGCTAACATGCTTCAAGCGCCCAAACAAGCGCGTCGGCCCGTGATCCGCGCGATTCGCACCCCCTGCGCCGGACGGTCGGACGGCGCCCGAGCCAAAAAAACGCCACGCGATTTCGGATTTTCTCGCTATTCTGCGCCGGGGTGGTAGATGTCCGGGCAAGACGTTCCCATATTGGGGGTGGCCGCTGCCCGTTGCGACGCCGGAGGCGTTGACGGGCATGGCCGAATGTGTTTCCACCCGGAATGAAACGGGTGGGGCGTGTTTTACCCTGGAAACCAGGCCGGATCGACGATGCAAGAGTCTTTCGACATCACGACGCTCATCTTTCTCGCGCTGGCAGTCTTCGTGATCTGGCGGTTGCGATCCGTGCTGGGCCAGAAGACCGGCCAGGAGCAACCGCCCCAGGAACCGTTCCGACGCGGCGCCCCGCAATCGGATCGCTCCGGGCAGAAGTCCGAAGGCAATGTCGTGCGCCTTCCCGGCGCCGAGCAGGCCGAGCAGCGGCTTGCCTCGGTTGATCGCTGGAAGGGCATCGCCCAACCCGGCAGTTCCATCGCCGACGGATTGGACGACATCGTGCGCCAGGAGCCGGATTTCGATCCGCGCGGCTTCCTGGAAGGCTCGAAGATGGCCTACGAGATGATCGTCTCCGCCTTCGCCACCGGTGATCGCGAGACGCTGAGGAATCTCCTCGCCAAGGACGTCTACGAGGGTTTCGAGCAGGCCATTAGCGAGCGCGAATCCCGCGGTGAAACGGCGGAAACCACCTTCGTGGCAGTGGACAAGGCCGAGATCGTCGAGGCCGAGGTGAAGAATCGCGTTGCCCAGATCACCGTGAAGATCGTCTCCGAACTCATCACCGTGACGCGTGACGGCGAGGGCAATGTCGTCGATGGCAGCCCGGATGCGGTGGTCGACGTCACCGATGTGTGGACCTTCGCGCGCACGCTCGGCTCCAACGATCCGACCTGGCATCTGGTGGCGACCGAAGCCGGGCAATGAACTTGCCCGGCGTGCTTCGCCGGTTCCGGACGGGAGCGATGGCCATGGCTGCGGTTTTCCTCGCCGGTACCGCCGCCCCGGTATCGCTTGATGCCGTGGCCCGTGAACGCGCCCAACTCGTGCCCCTCGATTTTGCCGCTCTCCCGGGCTGGGCCGAGGACGATCACGACGCTGCCTTCGCCGCCTTCATGCGCTCCTGCGAGGGCCCCGCGCGCGAGGCGCCCGACAGCCCCGTCACCCTGCGCCCCGGTATCGCACTGTCCGAAGATCTGGCAGAGATCTGCGCACGCGCGCGGCTCTGGCAAGGTGGCGCGCGCGCTTTCTTCGAAGCGCATTTCATGCCGCACCATGTGATTCCCAATGAGGGCCGGTCGTTTCTCACCGGCTATTACGAGCCCGAATATGAAGGCGCGCGGCAGCCCGGTCCGGATTTTTCCGCAGCCCTGCGCCCGCGCCCGTCCGATCTGGTCACCCGTAATGCGGAGAATCCGCTCCCCGGGATCGACGAGAACCTCGCCGCCGCGCGGCGCCTGCCCGATGGCAGCCATGTCCCCTACCCGGATCGCGGCGCGATCATGGACGGCGCCATCGACGATCTCGCCCCGCCGATCGTCTATCTGCGCCATCCAGCACAGGCCTTCATCATTCATGTCCAGGGGTCGGCGCGCATCCGCCTCGACGATGGTGGCGTCATGCGCGTGGGCTATGCCGGGCGCAACGGCCATCCCTTTACCGCGATCGGGCGGCTGCTCGTGGAGCGCGGCGCTATTGCCCTCGAAGAGATGAGCCTCGCGCGGCTGCTGGGCTGGCTCGAGGATCCCGCCAATGCCGCGCAGGCGGATGCGCTGATGCGTGAGAACCGGTCTTATATCTTCTTTGCGGAAAACCGCGCGCTTGCCGCAGAAGACGGCCCTATCGGCGGAGCCGGCGTAGCGCTCACGCCGCATCGTTCGCTGGCAGTCGATCGCACCATCTGGCCTTATGGCCTCCCGGTCTGGCTTTCGGGCACCTTGCCCGATGCCGATAATCGCGAGGCGCGTCTGGCACAGCTGATGATCGCACAGGATACCGGCTCGGCCATCACCGGGGTGGCGCGCGGTGATTATTTCACCGGCAGCGGTAATGAGGCCGGGCGCCAGGCCGGCTATATCCGCCACCATCCGGATTTCATCGTTCTGTTGCCACGCGCGACCGGAGGCGGGCCGTGATCGGCTGGCGCAGAAGCGGGCGCGACGCCGGCACCGCCGCATCGACGGACGCGCCACCGCCGGCGAAGAGAGGGCGCGGGGCGAAGAGCCGCAAGCGGCAACCGGGCTTCCTGCGCCGGCTGTTCGCACGCCTGCTGCGCGCAATCCTGCTGCTCGTCCTGCTCTTCCTCGCCTCGAATCTGCTCTTCATGTTCGTCACCCCGCCCTCCACGATCATGCTCGCACGCTGGCTCACCCTGCAGCCGGTCGCCCGCGAAACCGTCCCGCTCGAGGCGATCAGCGCCGAATTGCGGCTCATGGTGATCGCCTCCGAAGACGGACAATACTGTCGGCATCTGGGGGTGGACTGGCGCGAATTGCGTCAGGTGATCGAGAGCGGCGGCGCGCGCGGCGCCTCCACCATCTCGATGCAGACGGCCAAGAACGTCTATCTCTGGCCGCAGCGTTCCTATATCCGCAAGGCACTGGAGATCCCCATCGCGATCTGGCTCGATTTTCTCTGGTCGAAGCCGCGCATGCTGGAAATCTATCTCAATATCGCGGAATGGGATGAGGGCGTGTTCGGCGCCGAGGCCGCCGCGCAGCACTATTTCAACCGCTCCGCCGCCGATCTCACCCGCCATCAGGCGGCGCTTCTGGCCACCGCACTCCCCGCGCCGCAAAGGCGCAATCCCGCCGCCCCCTCGGCGGGGCATGCGCGGCTTGCCGAGCGCCTCGCGTACCGGGCGGTGCGCTCGGGGCCGATCGCAGCCTGCGTCGAGTGAATCACGGCTTGGCATATCCGCGCTTGCTCTGAAGGGTGGTTTTCGTCAAAAGCAGGCAGGAATTCATTTCGCGACGACAGACGAGGCACCCATGGCGACCCACAAGCTCCTTCTCCTCCCCGGCGACGGCATCGGCCCGGAAGTGGCCGCCGAAGTCGAGAAACTCGTCGCCTGGTTCACCCGCTCCGGAATCGCCGCCTTCGAGACCGAACGCGATCTCGTCGGTGGCGCGGCCTATGACGCGCATGGTGTGGCGATCAGCGAAGATGCCATGAAGAATGCCAAAGCCGCCGATGCGGTACTGTTCGGTGCGGTCGGCGGGCCGAAATGGGCGGATGTGCCTTACGAACACCGCCCGGAAGCCGGGCTTCTGCGCCTTCGCAAGGATCTTGGTCTTTTCGCCAATCTGCGCCCCGCCATCTGCTACGGCGCGCTGGCGGATGCCTCCTCACTCAAGCGCGAACTGGTCGAGGATCTCGACATCCTGATCGTGCGCGAGCTCACAGGCGGCGTCTATTTCGGCGAGCCAAAGGAGATCGTCACCCTCGAAGACGGCCAGAAGCGCGCCGTCGACACCCAGCTCTATACCACCGGCGAGATCGAGCGCATCGCGCGCGTCGCCTTCGATCTCGCCCGCAAGCGCAGCAACAAGGTCTCCTCGGCGGAAAAGCACAACGTGATGAAATCCGGCGTGTTGTGGAAGCAGGTCGTCACCGCCGTGCACGGTGCGGAATTCTCCGACGTCGCCCTCGAACATGTGCTCGCCGACAATTGCGCCATGCAGCTCGTGCGCAATCCCAGGCAATACGACGTCATCGTCTGCGACAATCTCTTCGGCGACATCCTCTCCGACGTCGCGGCCATGCTCACCGGCTCGCTCGGCATGCTGCCCTCGGCCTCGCTTGGCGCCGAAGACCCGGCAACGGGCAAGCGCAAGGCGCTCTACGAGCCGGTCCATGGCTCCGCGCCCGACATTGCGGGCCAGAGCCGCGCCAATCCGCTGGCCATGATCGGCTCCTTCGCCATGAGCCTGCGCTATTCCTTCGGGCTGATCGAGGCGGCGGACATGCTGGAAGGCGCCATCACCGACGCGCTGGCCAATGGTGCGCGGACCGGCGATATCGCACCGGCCGGTACCAACAGCCTCTCCACCACCGAAATGGGCGATGCCATCCTGCGTGAACTGGAAAAGCGCGCCGGCTGAGGCGCGGCGGACGCTGCCTCAATCGCCTTCGGGGCGGGGCGGCGGCTTTGGTGGCCGCGTCCCGGACGGGACGGCTCTGTCGCCGCTCTCGTCGAGCACATTGAGCAATCCCGCGATATCCTGCGGCGCATCGCGCGCCGGCGTGGCTGTCTCCGCTTCGCCGGTACACGCGCCGGCAGCATTGGCCGGAGGCAGCAGCGTTTCACCGCTGATTCCGTCGACGAGGTCGATGTCATCGATCATGCAGGCCAGAGCGGCAGGATCGGAAGCGGTACCGCAGGTCCAGCCTGCAAGCAGGAACCCGCCATCGCCGGCGGGCTCAGGGCTGCGAAAGGCAAGGCAGTCGCGGGCGAGCCCGTCTTCGAGCACCATCTGCGCCACGATCAGCGGCAAGCGCCGCGTCTCCACCTGCTCCTGATCGCGCACCCGCTGCACGGCGAGCCCGGCCTCCGCAGCATCGAGGGTGGTCGCGACGAAGAAGGAATGGCGCGGGCGCGCCGCCGCACCGCGCAAAAGCACGAGATGCAGATGGGGCTCGTCGCTGCCAAAATCTCCCAGGGTCATGGCATCGCGCCGCGCTCCGTCATCGCGGATCTCCGCATGATGCGTGAACCTTGCCTGTGCGAGCGCATCGGGCAGGGCCGAGACCGCGATATCGCGCGATGGAGCGGGCCGCCAGATCGGCGGCGGTGTTGCGAGCGCCGGCGCATCGGCACGCACGCGCGGCTCCTGGACGCGCGGGCCATGGGGCGCATCTTCGTAATGCTCGATGGCGGCGAGCGTCAGAACAGTGATGAGCGCCGTCGATCCGAGCATCAGCCGGATCAGCGGCAGACGCCGGCGACGGCGCGGCTTGTGCACAGTCTCATAGGCAGGCGCGCGGGCAGGCGGACGGGCAGATGGGCGCGCAGCAGGGTCTCCGGCACCGATGGCGCCGAAATCCATATCCTGCCAATCCTGCAAGCCGCGTGACGCCACGCGCAGCCTCCCGTTCTGCTTGCGGAGGCGGCAGAAACCGCGTCCGACGGATGGATCAGGCCACCCGATAGCGGCAGAATCGAGAGATTTCTTTCAGAATCGATTGACGCTGTCCGGGTTTCCTTCGGCAGCGTGAATCGTTGGTTAGCGCGCGCATCCTTCGGTCAGGCGGGTATTGGCTGACGGTCGACATGATGCGCCGAAAAATGCCTCAGGCACCCAGCGCCGCGCGCGCCGTGGCGATGACGTGATCCTGATCCGCCTCGTCCAGATAGGGATGCATCGGCAGGCTGACCACCTCTTGCGCCAGCCGGTCGGTCACCGGCAAGCCGTTACCAGCACTCGGATAACGCGCATACGCGTCCTGTCGGTGCAGCGGGCGCGGATAATAGATCGCCGTCGGCACGCCGGCATCGCGCAGGCTCGCCTGAAAGGCCGAGCGATCGAAACCGGGAAGGCGCAGGGTGTATTGCGCCCAGACCGAGCGCGCATCCGCCATCACCTGCGGCACGACGGCGCAATCGGACAGACCTGCCGCATAGCGTGCCGCGATCCGGTCGCGCGCCGCGATCTCGTCGGCAAAGACGCGCAGCTTCTCGATCAGCACTGCCGCCTGGATGGTGTCGAGGCGGCCATTCATGCCGATGCGTGCATATTCGTATTTGTCGGCGCCCTGGCCGTGATTACGCAGGGAGCGCAGCACCGCATCGAGTTCGGAATCGTCGGTGAAGATCGCCCCGCCATCGCCATAGCAGCCCAGCGGCTTGGCCGGAAAGAAGCTGGTCGCCGTGGCGTCACCGATGGTGCCGACCTTGCGGCCCTGATAATGCGCTCCGAAACTCTGCGCGGCATCGGCGAGCAGCCACAGCCCCTCGCGCGCGCAGACGGCTTCGATCGGCGCATAATCCGCCGGCTGGCCAAACAGATCCACGGGGATCACGCCCACGGGCCGCAGGCCCTGTTCGCGCGCAGTGACGAGCCCGGCTTCGATGCTGTCGATGTCGAGATTGAAGGTGTCCTCGCGCACATCGACGAAGACCGGCGCGGCGCCCAGCCAGCAGATCACCTCCGCCGTCGCGGCGAAGGTGAAGCTCGGGCACAGAACGGCATCGCCGGGTTTCACCCCCTTCGCCATCAGGATCAGCGCCAGCGCATCCGTTCCGCTGCCGCAGCTGACCACGTGTTTCGCCCCGCAAAAGGCTGCGAGTTCCTCTTCGAGCTGCCCGACTTCCGGCCCCATCACATAGGCGCCGTGGCGGACCACCGCGAGAATGGCCTCTTCCATGCGCGGGCCGAGCGCCGCGCGCTGGGCGGCAAGATCGATGAAGGGAAGCATGGGCAAGGGTCCCCGAAAGACGTAGCGTCACCGCCGGCTGAGCCGAAGGATTCGCGTGATTCACTGTGAGTTCCGTTTAGCCGCTGCATCGCCGCGTGCAAACGACTGCGCAATCAAGATTCGTAACCGATTGCGACAATACCCGCCCGGCTCAGCCGTGGCGCCGCACGATCAGGGCATGCGGTGCGAGGGCGATCAGGCTGAAGCCGGCAAGCGCTGCGGCCTCTCCCGGCTCCATCGGCCAGACCGGCCATTCACCGTAGAACGATATGCCGCTCTGGCCCGGCAGAAGCAGGATCAGGCCAGCGAAGACGAGGGCGGCGTATCGCATCAGCCCGGTGGCGAGGCGGGCCCGACGGGTACGGCCCGGTTCGGCGAAACCGAGTCGCACGAGAATCACGCCCGCCCCCAGCACGAAACCGAAGATGATCGCCGCAAAGGCGATGCCGACCAGCCAGGCCGCGCCGAGCATCACGCCCTCGACGAACATCATCCCCCCGGCGAAGAAGGCCGAGCGGGCAATGATGCCGCCGAATGTGGGATACAGCGCCGCCGCGAGCAGCGCTGCCACGGCGAGCGGGGCGGTGACGAAGCGGGCAAGCGCCAGATCGCTCGGTTCGAGCAGCGCGACGGCGATGATGCGCGCCACGGCGTAGATCACGAGGATGATCAGCGGCGCGAAGGTATCGAAGAAGAAGCCGTGCAGGATCGGCGCGAAGGGCCCGGCCTGGATCTCGAAACGGCTGATCCCGCCGAAACCCAGAGCTGCCGCCGCGATCACGGCAATGATGAGCGGCGACAGCGCGACGAAGGGGCGGCGCGCCCGTCCGGCGGCAAGATGGCTGCGGCTTTGCGTTGTCTGATCCGGAATCGGGATGGCCTTCCTCCGCTGGTTGAACGCATTCAGCCGTGCAGGGCCTCAGCCCAGCGAGCCGCAGAAGCGCTGAATGCGGTTGCAGGCATCTTCCAGAACCGTGTTCGACGTCGCATAGGAGATGCGCAGATTGGGGCCGAGCCCGAAAGCCGAGCCGTGTACCGCGGCCACGCCCTCGGCTGCGAGCAGTTCGGAGACGAAATCCTCATCCGTCTCGATCACCTTGCCCGATGGCGTGCGCTTGCCGATCGCCTCGGCGCAGGAGGGATAGACGTAGAAGGCGCCTTCCGGCATCGGGCATTTCAGATATTTCGTCTGATTGAGCATCGAGACGACGAGCTCGCGGCGCTCGGCGAAGGCCTTGCGGAAGACGTCGAGATGCGCCTGCGTTCCGTCCAGCGCCTCGACGGCAGCCCATTGCGAGATCGAAGCGGCCCCCGAAGTCTGCTGGCCCTGCACGAAATCCATGGCCTTGATCAGCTTCTCCGGCCCCGCCGCATAGCCGATACGCCAGCCCGTCATGGCATAGGCCTTGGAGACGCCGTTCATGGTCAGCGTGCGCTCGTAAAGATTGGGCTCGACCTGGGCGGGGGTGACGAACTTGAAATCGTCGTAGACGAGATGCTCGTACATGTCGTCGGTCAGCACCCAGACATGCGGATGGCGCATCAGCACGTCGGTGATCACCTTCATCTCGTCCCAGCTATAGGCCGCGCCCGAGGGGTTCGAGGGCGAGTTGAGGATAATCCACTTCGTCTTCGGCGTGATGGCGCGCTCAAGCGGCTCGGCCTGGAGCTTGAAATTGTCATCCATGCTCGTATCGACGAAGACCGGCGTGCCGCCACACAGCCCCACCATCTCCGGATAGGAGACCCAGTAGGGACGCGGGATGATCACCTCGTCGCCGGGATTGAGCGTGGCGAGCAGCGCGTTGTAGATCACCTGCTTGCCGCCCGTGCCGACGATGGTCTGCGCGGGCTTGTAGTCGAGATCGTTCTCGCGCTTGAACTTCTTCGCGATCGCCTCGCGCAGGGGCACGATGCCGGAAACGGGCGTGTATTTCGTCTCGCCGCGCCGGATCGCCGCGATGGCGGCTTCCTTGATATTCTCGGGCGTGTCGAAATCGGGCTCGCCGACGGAGAGGCTGATGACATCGACGCCCTCCGCCTTCAGCTCACGCGCCTTCTGCGTGATGACGATGGTGGCGGAAGGCTTGATGCGCGACAGCGCGTCCGACAGAAAACCCATTCTCTCCTCCGAAATTACGGTGCCCGCCGCGATTCCGGCACGCGACGCGAACCTAATCCCGCCGCATGGCGCAAGGCAAGACGAAACCGCGCCGGTTGGGGATGGGCGGTGTTGATCGGGGTTGAAGGGTTGCCTTCAAAACAAGGAAATGCAATTTTAGAAATTGAAACTAAAACAGTACTATTTTTAATATCTTTCCGTTGCGCTCCTGGTCGCCCATGGTTTCTGCTTCACCAACTCCCGACGATTTCGCGAAATGGGCGGAATTCAATGGGTTCATGCTCTCGACTTCGCACGCCGGCTGGATATTCTGCGGGCAGGGGATGCGGCAGGGGCTCGCTGGCTGCGAAAGCTACGGATTGCGCCCGAAGGCCGGGCGTGCCGATTGTCTGGGTCTGCGAGACTACGACTCTTCACTGGAGCGCCTGATCTTCGAAACCTTCAAGAGGAAATCAGTGCGATTGGTCGACGCCAATGACTATTCCGATCTCGACTGGCTGGCGCTCGCGCAACATCATGGTGTCCCGACCCGGCTCCTGGATTGGAGCAGCAATCCGCTCGTCGCCGCCTGGTTCGCGGTCAATGGCGGGAACATGGACAATGATTGCAAGATTTTCGCGATCCTTGTCCCAGGTATCATGCGCAATCGCGCTCTGACCAACCCTTTTGCGGCAACGCACGTTTCATATGCACAAACGACCCCAAGCATCGAGCGGGTCTTCCGGCAACATGGCGTCTTCACGATATACCCCGACCCGGACAGGGACTGGGATCCAGATGCTGAGAATGTGCCGATGCACCGCCTTACCATTCCGGCAGCCAATCGCAGCTTCTTTCGCCGGATTCTCGGAAAATTTGGGCTTGATCACCAGAGATTGATGACGGACATCGATGGCATTGGTGCTGATCTCGCTTTGCGTTATCTTACGGATCAGGAGGTTGCGCCATGACGAATGCGGTCGACGAGGCAATCACGGTTTTCAAGGAACGCAAAGACAAAGCGCGCGCAAACTGGATCGCCCATAGGACCGTCGATTCCAGTCAGATCATGCGCGCACAATCCGATGTCGTGCTGCCTGGCTTGGCGGCGGCAGCGAAGGCTTATGTCGGACATGCATTTGTGGGTCGTTCGTTCATAGGCGCTGACCCGGCAGTGAAGAAGGCGGGTGCGAAATCCCTGCGTTTCTCCGAGAAGACGTTTCGCCCGGTCCAGCGGAAAACCGGGAAGAAGTCTCCGGGGACCAATAGGCATCAATATGTCTTTCCCGACTTTCCCCCGGCAATCGTCAAGGCGATCGACGATGAAGCCCTGCTGCACGGCCTGGCGGAATATGTGCTGGAAGAGGCGTCACGAGAAGATATTCATCTCCTCATCACAGCGCTTCGTGCAGTGATGTGCTACGACTTGACCAAAAATTCCCTATGGGACGAGGTTTTAAAGGCTCAACCATCAACCCGCCTGTATTTATGCGACCCTGAGCCCGACAGCTTCACGATTGACGCAGCCAAGGCTATCTCGGGCCGCGTTAACGTGCTCGTGGACTTTGAAACCGAAGTCATGCCGGGCCATGAGCGCCGGGTCTCGGCAATCATCCCGACCCGGTTTTACCTTACGACGGAAGACGGCGTGCCACAGGTTATGGCTGTCGAATTGCACGCGTGAACGCATGATGTGCGTAACGTAGGGCTCACCCGCCCCGCCCCCGCCCCCGCCCTTCGCGCGGGCCGTTGTGCATCTGCGAAAAAAGGCGTAAAGGGGGCGACCCGGTCTCGACCGGGGGCGGCTCGTGCGTGTATCGTCGACACGGAATGCCGGTGGCAGAGGGTCGGCGCGCCCGCAACACGTGTGCCCGTTTCACGGGTCACGCGATCAGGGGTGCGCCGGAAGATTGTCGCATCGGAACCGGCAGGGGGCCGTTTTCCGTCATGAAGTCACGCTTCTCATGAGAATTATCGTCTGCGGTGCCGGTCAGGTCGGCTCGACCATTGCGCGCCATCTCGCCGTCGAGGGCATGGATGTCACGGTCGTCGATCTCGACGCGGCACAGGCGCGCCGTGTCGACGAATCCTACGACGTGCGCGGCATGGTCGGCCACGCCTCCCATCCGGAGGTGCTGGAAAAGGCCGGCGCGCGCGATGCCGACATGCTGATCGCGGTGACCCGCTCGGACGAGGTCAACATGGTCGCCTCGCAGGTGGCCTATACGCTGTTCCGGGTGCCGCGCCGCATCGCCCGCGTGCGCCATCACGGCTATCTCGACCCGCTCTCGCGCGCGCTCTACGCCGCCGACCAGCTCCCCATCGACGTGGTGATCTCGCCGGAAGTCGAGGTCGCCAACGGCATCGCGCGGCGCCTGCGCACGCCCGGCGCCTTCGACACGATGCCGCTCGCCGACGGCAAGGTGCAGCTCATCGGCATCCATGCCGACACGCATGATTGCGCCTTCATCGGCAAGGCGATCCGGGACGTGCCGACGATCATGCCGGATCCGCACATGATCATCGTCGCCGTGATCCGCAACGGCGAGGCCTTCGTGCCCAATGGCGACGACGTGATCGAACTGGGTGACGACGTCTATGTCGTGACGGAGCCTTCGCGCGTCGACCGGGTGATGAGCGTCTTCGGCCACCAGGAGCGGGTGGCAAGGCGCGTGGTCATCGTCGGCGGCGGCAATGTCGGGCTCAACCTCGCCAACATGCTCGCGCGCGACGCGCCCTATGTGCGCCTCAAGCTCATCGAGCATTCCCGCGAACGAGCCGAATACATCTCCCGCGAACTCGGCGAGAAGGCCGTGGTGCTGCTCGGCGACGCCCTCGATACCGAGGTGCTCGACGAGGCGAATATCGGCTCGGCGGAGACGGTCGTCGCTGTGACGAATGACGACGAGACCAACATCTTCTCCTCGGTGCTCGCCAAGCGCATGGGCTGCAAGCGCGCCATCACGCTGGTGAACAAGTCGAGCTACGAACCGATCATGCCCTCTCTCGGCATCGATGCGGTGGTGAGCCCCAACGCGATCACCATCTCGACCATCCTGCGCCATGTCCGTCACCGCTCGGTGACGGCGCTCTACACCCTGCGCGAGGAATTCGGCGAGGTGATCGAGGCGCGCGCGCAGGAGGGCTCGAAGCTGACTTCTGGCCCGCTCAAGGATATCGGCCTGCCGGAAGGCTTCCTGATCGGCGCGGTCGTGCATGACAGCGGCGTGCTGATTCCCACCGCCGAGACCCATATCAAGCCCGGCGACAGCGTCATCGCCATGGTGACCTACAAGGCCCTGCGCAAGGCCGAGGCTTTTCTGGCGGGGGACAGGCGTGACCGAAGCTGAGCGGCGAATCGGCTGGCGCCTCTCCCTCGACAATTGGGCGCCGCCTTATCTGCGACCTATCCTCTATCTGATCGGGGGCATGCTCACCGTGCTCGCCATCGCCATGCTGATTCCGGTGGGCGTCGATCTCTATGCCCATAACGAGGACTGGAAGGCCTTCGCGATCTCCAGCGCGATCACCTTCACGGTGGGCATGCTGCTTCTGTATTTCGCGCAGGTGCGGCTGGATAGCGGTCTGACCCTGCGGCAGGCCTTCCTGCTCACGCCGATGGCCTGGCTCTCCGTGGTGCTCTTCGCCGCCCTGCCGCTCTACATCTCCGATTTCGAGCAGATGCGCGCGAGCTACGCCAACGCCTTCTTCGAGGCGATGTCGGGGCTGACCACGACCGGCGCGACGGTGATCGTTGGCCTGCAGGAGGCTCCGCCGGGCGTGCTGATCTGGCGCGCCATCCTGCAATGGCTGGGCGGAATCGGCATCATCGCCACTGCCATTGCCATCCTGCCGGCGCTCGGTGTCGGTGGCATGCAGCTGTTTCGCACCGAATCCTCCGATCGCTCGGAAAAGGTGCTGCCGCGTGTGCGGGAAGTGGCTGCCGCCATTACCACCATCTATGTCGGCTTCACCATCGCCTGCATCGCCGCCTACTGGCTTGCCGGGATGAGCGGTTTCGACGCCGTGGCGCATGCACTGACAACGATCTCGACAGCCGGCTTTTCCACGCATGATGCATCGCTGGGCCATTTCACCAATCCCGCGATCCACTGGATCGCGGTCTTCTTCATGATCGCCGGCGCCATCCCGTTCGTGCTCTATGTCCGCCTGTTCCAGGGCGAGACGGATACCTTGCGCAACAGCCAGGTGCGGGTGCTGCTCGTCTTCCTGCTGGTGATCGTGCTCGTCATGACATTGTGGCTGAGTCTTTCCGAGCGTTTCGCGTTTCTCGATGCCTTGCGGCTGGCTTCCCTCAACGTCGTCTCCGTGGTGACCACGACGGGATTCGCTTCCGCCGATTATGGCGGATGGGGCAATGTGGCAATCGGCATCTTCTTCGGGCTGATGTTCGTCGGTGGCTGTACGGGCTCGACCACCGGGGGTGTGAAGATCTTCCGCTACGAGGTGATGGCCAAGCTCCTGCAGAGCTATTTCCGGCATCTTCTGTTTCCACGCGGCATTTTTCCGCGCACCTATGCCGGGCGTGAACTGCCCGACGACGTGATCCATTCCGTGGTGGTGTTCTTCTCTCTCTTCTTCATCTGCTACGGCGCCATCACCATCACCCTGATGGCCTTCGATCTCGATTTCCTCACCTCGGCCTCGGCGGCGGTGAGCGCGCTGTCGAATGTCGGCCCCGGCCTCGGCCCGATCATCGGCCCGGCGGGCAATTACGCCACGCTGCCCGATGCGGTGAAATGGACCCTGGCCTTCGCCATGCTGCTGGGCCGGCTCGAACTGTTCACCGTGCTGATCCTGTTCATGCCGCGCTTCTGGCGCGGCTGAGGGCGCTTGTCGCGCGTATACGGGCGCGATCACGCAGGCAAGAGCGCGGAATTTCTTGCACCGCAATCCATGCGGGTGAGTGATACTCACCACGCGGCGCACCTCTTGCGTGGCATGAACCGGGAGGCTTTGGCGGGTGCGGGCGCAGAATACGCTCATCGGTGTCGGCTGGATGCTCCTGACGACCCTGCTGCTCGCCAGCGTTACCGCCATCGTGCGCCATATCGGCGCGGATCTGCCTGCCGCGCAGGGCGCCTTCATTCGCTATGCCGCCGGCGCGCTGATGATGCTGCCCTTCATGGGCGCGCTGCTGACACATCGCCCCTCCGGCCGGATCCTGCATCTGCATCTCCTGCGCGGCGCGGTCCACGGGGTCGGGGTGATCCTCTGGTTTTATGCCATGGCGCGCATCCCGATGGCCGAGGTGACGGCTCTGGGCTATGTGGCGCCGATCTTCATCACCATCGGCGCGGCCCTGTTTCTCGGCGAGGCGCTGCACATGCGCCGGGTCTTTGCCGTCGTGGCCGGGATCGCGGGCGCGCTGATCATCCTGCGCCCCGGCTTCCAGGAAATCTCGATCGGCCAGATGGCGCAGGTGGCCGCCGGGCCGTTCTTTGCCACATCCTTCCTGATCGCGAAACGCCTGAGCGGCACCGAGGATACGGCGGTGATCGTGGGGCTGCTCTCGGTCTTCTGCACCATCGCACTCGCCCCCGTGGCCGCTGTGCAATGGGTTGCCCCAAGCTTCGAGCAGGTCGCCTGGCTGACCCTGGTCGCGGCCTTCGCAACGGCCGGGCACTGGACCATGACCAAGGCCTTCCAGAACGCTCCGATCACGGTGACGCAGCCGGTGCAGTTCCTGCAACTGGTCTGGGCGACGCTGATGGGGATCGTGCTCTTCGCCGAACCGCTGGACCCCTTTGTCATCCTCGGCGGCGGCATCGTCGTGGGGGCTGCGAGCTTCATTTCGCATCGCGAATCGGTTCTCGCGCGCCGCGCCGCGAAGGCCGAGAAGACCGCGACGCAGGCCGAGCCGGTCGCGATCGTGCGCCCGGAACGTGAAAAGCCCTGAGGGGGAGACGATGAAGAAGATGCCCAAGGCCCTGCTCTTCGACGTGTTCGGCACCGTGGTCGATTGGCGCGGCTCCATCACGCGCGAAGCGCAGGCGCTGCTCGCGCCGCAAGGTCACGCCCTCGACTGGGATGCCTTCGCCCGGGACTGGCGATCGCGCTACCAGCCCGCCATGGAACGGATCAGATCCGGCGCGCGCGGCTTCGTGCGCCTCGACGTGCTGCATCGGGAAAATCTCGTCGAGACGCTGGAAGCCTTCGGCGTGACCGGACTCGCCGAGACCGAGATCGACCATCTCAACCGCGCCTGGCATCGGCTCGATCCCTGGCCAGACGCGCCGTCCGGGCTCGCGCGGCTCAAGCGCGGGGCGATCATCGCCACGCTTTCCAACGGCAATATCGCGCTGATGGTAAACATGGCCCGTCATGGCGACCTGCCCTGGGACGCGATCCTCGGCGCGGAAGTCGCGCGCGCCTACAAGCCGCAGCCCGAGGCCTATCTGCGCAGTTGCGAAGCACTCGCCCTCGCTCCCGGCGAGACCATGATGGTCGCCGCCCACAATTCCGATCTCGTGGCCGCCGCCGCGACGGGCATGCGCACGGCCTTCGTCCTGCGCCCCGAAGAATACGGTGATCCGCAGCACGAGGATGCGCAGGCGCGCGGGCGTTACGACATCATCGCGGATGATTTCCACGATCTCGCGGAGAAGCTCGGCATCGCCGCGAATTGAGGCACGCCCTCACGGCATGATCGTGGCATGCTGCAGATCCCGGCCCATTGCAGAAGGCGAGCCTGTCCGATGCCCGATACGCTTTCCGATTTCCTGATCGACCAGCAGGTCACCTTCATCTATACCCGCGACCTCCCGGCTGCGAGCCGGTTTCTGTCAGAGACGCTGGGGCTTGATCTGGTGCTCGACCAGTTCGGCATCTGCCATATCTACCGCATTTCGCCGACATCGTTTCTCGGCGTGTGCACCAATCGCGAGCCGCCGGAGAATCCCGGCGTGACTTGCACCTTCGTGGTGCGCGACGTCGATGCGGCCCATGCCTTCCTCTCAGAGCGCGGCGTCGTTTTCGACGGTCCGCCGCGCCTGTCGGAGAAGTTCAACGTCTATGCGACGTTCTTCGGGGGGATCGAGAATTATCGCTTCGAACTGCAGGAATTCCGTGATCCGGCCTGGCCGCGTCCGTGAGGCCGGCGGGCGTCAGCCGCTTTCGACCGCCGCCTCGAAATCAGCGCAGAGCAGATGCATGTCATCCAGGCTGAGCGGCGCGTCGACCTGGGCGCAATAACCAGCGCAGGCATCACGCTCACGCAGATGGCGGCAATCCTGGCAGCAGCCGAAACACGGCGCGCCATGGCTGACGGCGATCTCGCCGGCCAGCCGACGCATGGTCACGATCAGGTTCTCGCGCTGGTCGGCGGGCAGATCGGCGACGGCCTGCACGAGGGCGCAGGCGCCATCCTCGGCCAGACATGCCTCACCGGACGGCGTCAGAGCAAAGCGCACGCTGCGACGGTCGCGATCATCACGCGCACGGGTCAGCAATCCGGCCGCGACCAGCGATTTGATCGTCTGCGAGGCGGTGCCGCGTGTCGTGCCGTGATAGCGGGCAAAGGCCGAGGGGGTGCGCGAGAACGGATTGGCGCGCGCCATGTAACGCAAGGCCGCCCATTGCGCCGCGCTCAGGCGCTGCACGGAATTGCGGCTCTTCGTCTCCCCCGGATCCTCTCCGGACCGGGCAATCCGCGCCAGATGCACGATCAGATCCGCTGCCAGCTCGGCATCGGGCCCGCTGGCCGCCGATGCGGATTCCGGCGCATCGGACGCGCGCGTCGCTGGAGGATTGCGTTTCATGACGTCAATGTATCGTTTCGCTATCATATTGACAAGCGCCTGCAACGCCCCAATCTTTCATAAGCATCGGCCTCGCTGGCCACGGGATTCGCGCGGTGCGATCCGGAGGTGAGTGTGTGGCGTCCCTCAAGAGCATCATTCCGGCGAATGCGCCGTAGATCAACGCTGACAACCCGACAGGTTCATCATGAAGCGCCAACAGGGCGAAGATGCCCCATCGACCGACGGGCCACCCGCTTCAGCGGAGAGCCGCAACGTCTTCGGCGAACCGCTCGCGACCTGCTCGATCTCCCCGATGACGGGATTTTTCCGTGACGGCTGCTGCGAAACGGGTCCGGAGGATGTCGGGCGTCACGTGGTCTGCGCCCAGGTGACCCGGGAATTCCTCGAATATTCGCGTGACCGCGGCAACGACCTGATGACGCCGCGCCCCGAATTCGGTTTTCCGGGGCTGCAACCGGGGGATCGCTGGTGCCTGTGCGCCCTTCGCTGGCGCGAGGCGCTGGAAGCCGGCGTTGCCCCGCCGGTCTCGCTCGCCGCGACGCATGAGCGCGCCCTCGACATCATCGATCTGCAGGAGCTGAAGGCGCATGCCCTCGACCTCACCTGAATTCCCGACGCGGGATACCGGGCCTCTCGCAGACGATACCGCGATCGGCGGTTTCGTCTTCGACAACAGCTATGCCCGCCTGCCCGACCGGTTCCACGCGAAGCTGCCGCCGGCACCTGTCGAAGCGCCCCGTCTGATCCGCCTCAATCACGACCTAGCCGAGGAGCTCGGCCTCGATGCGCAGGCGCTCGATTCGCCGCAAGGCGCGCAGATCTTCGCCGGCAACATCCTGCCAAAAGGCGCGGAACCGCTGGCAATGGCCTATGCCGGCCATCAATTCGGCCATTATACGCCGCAGCTGGGCGATGGCCGCGCCATTCTGCTCGGCGAAGTGATCGATCGTGACGGGCAACGCCGCGACATCCAGCTGAAGGGTTCGGGCCGCACGCCCTTTTCCCGGCGCGGTGACGGGCGCGCGGCGCTCGGGCCGGTCCTGCGCGAATATGTCGTCAGCGAGGCGATGCATGCGCTCGGTGTCCCGACGACACGGGCGCTCGCCGCCGTCACCACCGGCGAGCAGGTGGTGCGTGACGCGTTTCTGCCCGGCGGCATCGTCACCCGCGTGGCCGCGAGCCATATCCGGGTGGGGACGTTCCAGTATTTCGCCGCGCAGGGCGACCACGAGGCCGTGGCGACCCTCGCCGATCACGCCATCGCCCGCCATTGCCCGCAGCTCGCCGGCCAGCCGGATCGACATATCGGCTTCTATCAGGAGGTGCTGGAGCGCCAGGCGGCGCTCGTCGCCCACTGGATGAGCCTCGGTTTCATTCATGGCGTGATGAATACGGACAACATGGCGATCTCGGGCGAGACCATCGATTACGGCCCCTGCGCCTTCATGGATGCCTATGACCCGGCAACAAAATTCAGCTTTGTCGATGAATACGGGCGCTATGCCTATGTCAACCAGCCGCGGATCGCGCCGTGGAATCTGGCGCGCCTCGCCGAAGCGCTGCTGCCGCATGTGGATGAGGATACCGAGCGCGGCATTGCCCGGCTCGGCGAAATCCTCGCCACCTTCCCCGAACGCTACCGGGCACATTGGCGCGCCCACATGCGGGCGAAGATCGGTCTCGAACGGGAAGCGGAAGGCGATGACGCGCTGATCGAGGATCTGCTCGAAGCGATGCATCAGGGCGGCGCCGATTTCACCCTGACTTTCCGGGGCCTCACTGACGCCGTCTTTGATGACGGGGCCGATGAGACGATCCGCGATCTGTTCGCGCAGGGCGACGCGATCCACGCCTGGCTACCGCGCTGGCGCGCGCGAATCGCGATGGAAGCGACTGCGCCGCGCGAGACCGCGAAAGCCATGCGTGCGGTCAATCCGGCCATCATCCCGCGCAATCACCGTGTCGAGGCCATGATCGACGCCGCCGTCATGCGCGATGATTTCGGGCCGTTCGACGAGTTGATGCAGGTTCTGGCCGAGCCCTTCGCCGACAAGCCGCAACATGCGGCCTTCCTGGCACCGCCGCAAGCACATGAACGTGTGACGCTGACCTTCTGCGGCACCTGATCAGCGGTGCGGACGTCACCTGTCGCCCGCCCGCGCGCCCCTGTGCTGGCGCCTCAGATGATCCCGAAAAGCAGCAGCAGGATCACGATCGGCAAGGGAATGCCGAGAAACCATAACAGTCCACCACGCAACATAGCCGGGTCTCCCTTGAGCTGTCGAGCGAGGGCAACGCCAGGCGTGTTGAGCGGTTCCCCAAGGGCAGCGGCGAGATGTCCCGGCTGGCCCTTCCTGCCCGCTGCTTGCGCGTAAAATTATTTTAAGCTTAAATTATTTCCATGACGTCATCGGGACGTGGAATGACGCGCGGGAACCGCGTGCGACAAGGGGACAGCATCATGAAGATCGCCGTCATCGGAGGCGGGCCGGCGGGCCTGTATTTCGCGATCCTGATGAAGAAGCAGGATCCCGGCCACGCGATCACCGTCTATGAGCGCAACCGCCCGGACGACACATTCGGCTTCGGGGTGGTCTTCTCCGATGCCACGCTCGACAATTTCGAGGCCTACGACAAGCCGAGCTACGACCGGATCACCCGGGAATTCGCCTATTGGGATGATATCGACATCCATTTCAAGGGGGAGAGCTTCCGCATCGGCGGCAACGGCTTCTGCGGCTGCTCGCGGCGCACGCTGCTTCTGATCCTGCAGGAGCGTGCCCGGGAACTGGGCATCGCACTCGTCTTCGAGAGCGAGATCGACGATGAGCGCGCGCTCGATGCCGATCTCGTCGTGATCGCCGACGGGATCAACAGCCGGTTTCGTGCAAGGCACGAGGATCATTTCGGCACGCAGGTCGATCTGCGGCCCAACAAGTTCACCTGGATGGGCTCGACGAAGCCGCTCGACGCCTTCACCTTCATCTTCCGCGAGACGCAATCGGGCCCCTTCATCGCCCATGCCTATCAATACGAGACGGGACGCTCGACCTGGGTGTTCGAGACCGATGCGCAGACCTTCGAACGCGCCGGCCTCGACCGGATGGACGAGGCGCAATCGGCGGCGCTGATGCAGGAAATCTTCGCCGATGCGCTCGACGGCCACCCCGTCATCACCAACCGCTCGATCTGGCGCAATTTCCCGATGATCCGCAATGCGCGCTGGGTCAAGGACAACATGGTCCTGCTCGGCGATGCCAAGGCGAGCGCGCATTTCTCCATCGGCTCGGGCACCAAGCTCGCCATGGAGGATGCGATCCATCTCTACGAGTGTTTCCGCAAGGATGGCAGCGTGGCCGGCGCGCTCGATCGCTTCGAATCGACGCGCCGCGAGGAAACCGAGAAGACGCAGCACGCGGCGGACGTGTCGCTGGTCTGGTTCGAGCATGTGGCCCGGTTCTGGAATTTCCATCCCGTGCAATTCGCCTTCGGCGTGATGACCCGCGCCAAGGCGATTACCTATGACAATCTGCGCCTGCGCGCGCCGGAATTCGTCGCGGCGATCGACCGGCATTTTGCGCAGCAGGTGCGCGAAGCCGGCTTTGACGTCGATACGGACAACCCGCAAGTGCCGATGTTCCAGCCGTTTCGCCTGCGCGAGATGGTGGTGCAAAACCGCGCGGTGATGAGCCCGATGTGCATGTATTCCGCCAGGGACGGCCTGCCCGGCGACTGGCACATGGTGCATTACGGTTCGCGCGCCATCGGCGGGCCGGGGCTGATGTTCACCGAGATGACCTGCATCTCGCCGCAGGCGCGGATCACGCCGGGCTGTACCGGGCTGTGGAACGACGCGCAGCAGGAGGCCTGGACGCGCATCGTCGATTTTGTCCATGCCAATTCACAGACGAAGATCTGCCTGCAACTCGGCCATGCCGGGCGAAAAGGTGCGAGCAAGCTGATGTGGGAGGGCATGGACCGGCCCCTCGAAGAGGGCGCCTGGGACATCACCTCCGCCTCCCCCATCCCCTATTTCCCCGACAGCCAGGTGCCGCGCGAGATCAGCCGCGAGGAGATGGATGCAGTGACGGCGCAATTCGTCGCGGCGACGCGGCGCGGGGAGGCCTGTGGCTTCGACATGCTCGAACTGCATTGCGCCCATGGTTATCTGCTGGCGAGCTTTCTCTCACCGCTCACCAATACCCGCAAGGACGCCTATGGCGGCAGCCTCGAAAACCGCCTGCGCTTTCCGCTGGAGGTCTTCACCGCCATGCGCGAGGCCTGGCCGGCGCACAAGCCGATGTCGGTGCGCATTTCCGCCACCGACTGGGTCGAGGGCGGGATCACCGGCGAGGATGCGGTGGCGATCGCGGAGGCCTTCGCGCAGGCCGGGGTCGATCTCGTCGATGTCTCCACCGGCCAGACCGTGCGCGAGGCACGCCCGATCTTCGGGCGCATGTTCCAGACGCCGTTCTCGGACCAGATCCGCAACGAGGCGCATGTGGCGACGATGTGCGTGGGCAACATCACCGATGCCGATCAGGTCAACACCATCCTCGCGGCAGGGCGCGCCGATCTGGTGGCGCTGGGGCGCCCGTATCTCACCAACCCGTTCTTCACGATGCAGGCGGCGGCCTGGTATCAGGCCGAGAACATGCCCTGCCCGCCGCAATATCAGCCCGGCCAGGATCAGCTCATGCGCAACGCCGTGCGCGAGCGTACCGACCTCGAGGATCTGCGCATTCGTGGAAAGCCCAAGACGCGAGCGGAGTTGAAGAAGCAGGCGGCAGGGTAAGGCGCCGTCAGCGCATCCCGGCCATTTCCAGAACGATGGCCCATTCTTCTTCCGTTACCGGTTGCACGGAAAGACGCGACTGCTTGACCAGCGCCATCTCGGCCAGACGCGGCTCTTCCTTGATCGCAGCCAGCGAGACCGGATTCTTCAACGGCTCGATAGCCTTGATATCGACCATGCCGAAGCGCCCGCTCGGATCGGTGTGGTCGGGATAGAATTCGCGGATCACCTCGACGATACCGACGATCTCCTTGCCGATATTGGAATGGTAGAAGAAACCGCGATCGCCGGTCTTCATGGCCATCATCTGCTTCTTGGCCAGATGATTACGCACCCCGTCCCAATGCTCGCCCCTGTCGCCACGCTCCATCTGCATCTCGAAGGACCAGACATCCGGTTCGGATTTGAACAGCCAGTAAGCCATGCATGCCTCGATGATCGCGCTGTCGGAAACGGACGGCGCAGGCCTGTCCGCATGGGCGCTTCTAGCCTGATTCCGGGGGGAAACCGAAGCGGAAATTCGCCACCGCGTTCTGTTCAGGCCCGCGCAGCGTCGCCGGCCTGGCGCGACGCAAGGTAACCGCGCCAGCCGCCGAAGCCGCTGATATCCTGCGCGCCGGCAAGGCCGGCGCTCTCACACAGGAAACCGGTGACAAAACTGCCATCTTCCAGTGCGATCCGGCCCAGCCCGAGCGGGGCGGGGATCTGCGCAAGCAGCGCACCGATCGCGGTTTGCGGCAGGGCCCAGATTTCCAAAGCAATAGCGTGGCCGCCGCTTTCCCGGCGCACCAGGCCGGGACGCGCCGGCGGGCCGCCGGCGAGGGCGTGGAAGCCGTAACATGGAGCCGTGCGGGCTTCGTGCAGGAAGCGCCCGCCCAGTTCCAGAAGCTGGCCGTTCAGGGGAAGCCCGGCCATATGCGCGCCGCAGACCGCGATCGCCATCTCGTCATCGGCCGGTTCCGCCGGCATCGCGGGGGCGGCGATCCCCGCCACCGCCCGCGTGAGCCGTGACGCCTCCGTCGCGAGCCGCCCGTCGGCTCCCGCCCGGCCGATCAGCGTCACGCTGCCCGGACGCCCGTCCTCGCGCGGCGCGACGGGGACGGTGAGCGCGCAGAGATCGAGCAGATTGACGAAATTGGTATAGGTCCCGAGATTGCTGTTGGGCGTGATCGGATCGGCGGCGAGATCGGCGCAGCTGTAGAAACGCGGGATGCTCGGCACGACGAGATAATCGAAATCCGCCATCAGCTGCACGCAGTGCCGCCGCAGCTCCGCGAGGCGATAGATCCCGCGAAAGGCATCCAGAGCGCTCATCCCCCGCGCCTTGCCGATCACCTCCCGGGTGACCGGATGGATCGCCTCGGGCTCGCTCTCCATAAGTTCCGCGATCACGCTGTAGCGCTCGGCCACCCAGGCGCCGTCATAGAGCATCTGTGCGACATCGTGGAACGGCCCGAAATCGATGGGGGTGATCTCGGCCCCGCGCCGACGCAGGGTCTCGAGCGTCGCCGAGAAACTCTCCGCCTGCAGGCTGTCACCGAAGAAGCGCAGGCTCGCGTGATCGGGAACCGCGATGCGCGGTGCGGGAAGCGGCGCCGGCGGGGGCGCCATGCGCAGGGGCCGCGCATAGGCATCCGCCGCGTCGTAACCCGCCATCACGGCACAGACGGCATGGGCGTCCTCGACGTTGCGGGCGAAGACCGAGATCGTGTCGAGGGTGCGGCAGGCGGGAACGACACCGCCGGCGGAGACCGCGCCCAGCGTCGGTTTGAGGCCGACAATCCCGTTAAGCGCCGCCGGCACCCGGCCCGATCCCGCCGTATCGGTTCCAAGCGCGAAGGGCACCACCCCATGGGCCACCACCACGGCGGAGCCGGAGGAGGAGCCGCCGGGGACGATCGCCGGATCGAGGGCGTTGCGCGGCACGGGGTGCGGGGTGCGGGTGCCGACGAGACCGGTGGCGAACTGGTCGAGATTGGTCTTTCCGATGGGGATCGCCCCGGCTTCACGCAGCCGCGCCACGGCGAAGGCATCGGTTTGCGGATAACGGGTAAAGGCCTCGCAGCCGGCACTGGTCGGCATGCCGGCCACGTCGATATTGTCCTTCACGGCGAAGGGCACGCCCCAGAGCGGACGGGCGGGATCGAAGGCGCCGAGCGCATCGGCTTGCGCCAGAAGGGTTTGCGCCACTTCGAGATGGATGAAGATTCCCGGATCATCGATATCCGCCAGCCGCGCCAGCAATGCGGTCATCACGGCGCGCGGCGTGATGCCGTCTGCATAGGCCGCGCGCAGATCTGCCAGGGTGCAGGGCAGGTCTTCGAGGCCGGCGGCATGATCCGCAGCCAGGGCAGGATCGAGGGACATGAGGCGCTCCTTTACTCTGCGGCTCTGACGGTTTCGCCGGTGGACCGGTCGAGCATGGGCGGTTTCGGCGCAGCGGCGAGGAGTTCGCGGGTATAGGGATGCTCTGGATCCTGCATCACCCTTGCCGACGGCCCGGCCTCGACGATGAGCCCGTCGCGCATGACAAGGACGTGGTCGCAGAGCAGGCGCACCACGTTCAGATCGTGGCTGACGAAGAGATAGGTCATGTTCAGCCGCGCCCGCAGATCGGCCAGCAGGTTGAGCACCACCGCCTGGATCGAGACATCGAGGGCGGCGGTGGGCTCGTCCAGGATCAGGAAATCGGGATCGAGGGCGATGGCGCGCGCGATCCCCACCCGCGCCTTCTGGCCGCCCGAGAGCTGGTGCGGGTAGCGCGTGAGCAGCTGTCCCGGCAGACCGGTGAGATGGGCAAGCTCGTCCACCCGCACCCCGAGCCGCTTGCCGGACATGCCGCCGAGTCGCCGTAACGGTTCGGCGATCGCATCGAAGGCATTGTGGCGCGGGTTGAGGCTGTCGGTGGCATCCTGGAAGACCATCTGGATCCGCCCCCGGCGCGAATCGCGGGCGAAGCGATCGGCGGGAATGCCGGCAATGTCGCTGCCGTCGAAGACGATGGCGCCGGCGCTCGGATCGAGCAGCCGGACCAGCATGGCGGATGTGGTCGACTTGCCGCAGCCCGATTCGCCCACGAGCCCCACCGATTGTCCTTCGCGGATATCGAAGGAGATCCCCTTCACGGCCTGGACCGGACCGGACTTGCCCGCGAAGGTCTTTTCGAGGCCGACCACTTCGACAAGCTTGCGGCGACCGGGACTGTGCTGCGGCTCGGGCCCGCGCGCCTCCGCGGGCAGGAGCTCGCGGATTGCGACACCCGGGCGTGGGGTCGCGTCGATCAGCTTGCGGGTATAGGGGTGTCGGGCTGCCGCAAACAGCGTCGCGGAGGCCCCGCTCTCGACGATCTCGCCATCCTTCATCACTGCGAGGCGATCGCTGTATTGGGACGCGAGGCCCAGATCATGGGTAATGATGATCGCTGACATGCCGCGTTCGCGGATCAGCTCGCGCACCAGGTCCATCACCGCCTTCTGGGTGGTGATGTCGAGCCCGGTCGTGGGTTCGTCGGCGATCAGGAGTTTCGGATTGCAGGCGAGCGCGATGGCGATGACCACGCGCTGGCACATGCCGCCGGAGAGTTCGAACGGATAGGCGTGGTAGCGCGCAGCCGCATCGCGAATCTTCACGGCTTCGAGGGCGGCAATGGCTTTTGCCTTCGCGTCACGACGCTCCGCCCGGCCATGCTGCAGCAAAACGTCCTCGACCTGCTTGCCGATCTTGCGGATCGGGTTGAGCGCCGCGCGCGGGTTCTGGAAGATCATCGAGATCTCGCGCCCCCGGATCGCCCGCATCGCCCCCTCGCGCGCCCGGCGCAGATCCTGCCCGTTCCAGCTGATCTCGCCCGCATTGATGCTGCCACCGGCATCGAGGATGCGCATCAGGGCGTAGGAGGTGACGGATTTGCCCGATCCCGATTCGCCGACGATGCCAAGCGTCTCGCCGGGGCCGAGATCGAAGGAGATGCCGCGCACCGCCTCGACCGCGCCGCGACGGGTGCGGAAACCGACGATCAGATCCTTGACCGAAAGCATGGCGGTCTCCTCAGGTGCGGCGTCTGGGATCGACGATGTCGCGCAGACCGTCACCCATCAGGTTGAAGGTGAAGACCGCGAGCATCAGCCAGAGACCCGGAAACAGGGCGATCCACCAATGTCCCGAGACGATGAAATTCGCCCCTTCCGCCACCATGATCCCCCATTCGGGTGTCGGCGGGCGCACGCCCAGCCCGATGAAGGAAAGCCCGGCGGCGTTGAGGATGGCCCAGCCCATATTCAGCGAGACCTGCACCATCATCGGCGGCAGGGCGTTGGGGAAGATGTGGAAGGCAAGCACGCGCGCATGGGAATTGCCGGCCAGTCGTGCGGCCAGGGCGAAGCCCGCCTCGCGGCGGATATTCACCTCGGCACGCACCACCCGGGCATAGAAGGGGATATTGATGATCGCGGTGGCGTAGATGATGTTTTCCACCGAATTGCCCAGGGCCGCGACGATCCCCATCGCCAGAATGAAGAGCGGGAAGGCCATGATCGTATCGAGTATGCGGTTGAGCACAGCATCGATCCAGCCGCCCCAATAGCCGGCGACGGCCCCGAGAAAGGCGCCGATCACGAAGGAGATCGCCACGGCGGCCACCGAAATCGTCAGATCGAGGCGCGTTGCCACGATCACCCGTGAGAACACGTCACGCCCGAGCTGGTCGGTGCCGAACCAGTGCGCCGCAGAGGGCGCCTCGAGCGCGCGCGCGGCATTCGTCGCCAGCGGATCATAGGGCACCAGATACGGGCCGATCAGCGCCGACAGCACGATGAAGCCGAAGAGCGCGAAGGACAGGGCCGTGACCGGGTTTTCGCGCAGCACGTAAGCGATATGCGCGATCTGGCCCGAAGCGGCGGCGGATGAGACGGGGCTGCTCATTTCGCGGAAAATCCGATGCGCGGATCGATCAGCGCGTAGCTGAGATCAATCAGGAGATTGAGCAGGACGAAGAGCAGCGCCATCGCGAGCACGAAGCCCTGCACGGCGGCGTAATCCGATTGCACCAGCGCCTCCACCGCATAGGAGCCGATTCCCGGCCAGGCGAAGACCTTCTCGACCAGCACATTGGCGCCGAGCACGAAGGAGAACACCATGCCCAGCGTCGTCACCACCGGCAAAAGCGCGTTGCGGAAGGCATAGCCGAACAACACCTTCGACGGCCTCAGCCCGGCCGCGCGGGCGGTGCGGATGTAATCGGAGGAGAGCGCGCCCAGCATCGCGGCACGGGTCATGCGCGCGATCGGGGCGAGGGTGAACAGCGCGAGGGTAACCGCCGGCAGGGCGATCTGGCGCAAGGCCCCGAAGAAGGTCTCGGTATCGCCGTCGATGAGCGTATCGATCAGGTGGAAACCCGTCACCCGGGGTGGATCGAGATAGATGAAGTCGAGCCGACCCAGCGGCGAGGGCGCCCAGCCGAGCAGGTAATAGAAGACGTAGATCAGGAGGATGCCGGTGAAGAAGGTCGGCAGCGAGACCCCCGCCGTCACCACGACCCGGCAGAGCTGGTCGATCCAGCTACCCTGGTGCACGGCGGCGAGCAGGCCCAGCGGGATCGCCACGAGACACGCCAGAAGCAACGCGGTGAGCGTCAGTTCGAGCGATGCGGGCAGGCGCATGGCGAGATCGGTCACGACCGGCTGGCCCGTCACTACAGAGCGCCCGAGATCGCCCTGGAGCAGCGCCCCGCAATAGATCAGGAATTGCTGGATCAGCGGCTTGTCGAGCCCGAGCGCCTCGCGCACCTGGGCAATCGATTCCGGTGTGGCGGCGAGCCCCGCGAATTGTACGGCGGGGTCACCTGGCAGCGCCCGCGTCAGGATGAAGCTGATCACGACGACCCCGAAGATGACCGGGATCGTCTGAGCCAGGCGCCAGAGAAGCGGATGTCTGCGCCCCGCCATGGCTCAGGCTTCCCCGCCATTCAGGGGACGTATGTCGAGCTGGCGGTGGAACCAGAATTCGTAGCCCCCCGCCCCGTTCATGGCGACGTTCAGCGCCGGCTGGTAGAGCGGAATGCGCGGCAGATCCTCGATCACATGCGCAAACATCTGCTTGATCAGCGGCGCATATTCCGGATCGTCCATCGCCATGTGCAGGGTGCGTTCGGTCAGTTCATGGACCGCTTCGCTGTCGTAGGCGGAGGAGTTGAACAGCCGGTCCTTCTGATAGGCCCAGAAGAAGTAGTAGCAGGGCGTGTTCAGCCAGCCGCCGAAATTCTCCAGATGCAGATCGAGGGATTTGTCGACAAGCGCCACCGTGCGCCAGTTGGCTCCGGGAATGCGATCCACCGTGACCGTGATGCCGATCCGCCCGAGCGCCTCCTGGATCAGCAGGGCTGTGGGCTCCATCCAGTCGACCAGATCGAGGCTGATCGAGAGCGTGACCTCGAAACCGTCCGGATAGCCCGATTGCGCCAGATATTCACGCGCCGTGTCGAGGTTCGTGTCATAGGGGAAGGGGCGCGGCCAGACGATGTCATCGATCTCCTCCGGCCCACCCCAGAGCCTGGCGCCCCGGCCATAGGCCGCGCTCTCGAAAATCGCCTCATAGGGCACCGCATAGGCCACGGCCTTGCGGACATTCGCGTCCTGGAAGGGAGCGAATTTGGAATTCAGGCACAGGCAGTGCATGCAATTCTCGATCGGCGTGGAATGCACGGTCAGGCTGTCGGCCAGTTCCGCCGCGTCGCGATCGGGAATGTCCATCGAGATCTGCACGTCGCCGCGCTCCACCAGCGCCCGGCGCGTGGCGGCGGAGGGGACCTCGCGCACGATGACCCGGCGGATCGCGGGCAGTTCACCACCGACCCAGGCGTCGTTGCGCTCATAGACGAGCTGCTGCCCCTGATCCCAGCGCGCCACCTTGTAGGCGCCCGAACCGGCCGGGTTCATGTGCAGATATTCCATCGCCCAGGGATCGTCCCCGGTGGCATTGGCCTTCGCCACCTTCGAATTGATGATGAAGGGCACCGGCACGGCGAGATTGGGCAGCGACAGTTTGGACGGGTAGTCGAGCCTGACCACGAAGGTCTCCTCGTCGACGGCCTCGAACTGATCGGGCCGGAAGAACCCGCCCGCACGCATTTGCGTCGAGGGGAAACCGCCGGCCAGCACGGCCCGGTCGAAGGACCATTTCACGTCCTCGGCCGTGACCTTCGTGCCGTCCCAGAAGGTGGCGTCGGGCTTGAGCTTGAAGGTGATGGTCAGCCCGTCATCGGAGATCGTCCAGCTCTCGGCCAGTTCCGGCACGATGGTGTCGTAATCGTAGGACATCTCGCCGCTGGGCAATTGCTTGGCGCCGAAGCCGACCAGCCGGTCATAGCAGTTGATCGCGACCTGGTAGCTCGCGCGGTTGGTGCCGACGCGGTGCAGATCGAGGCTGTTGATGGTCTGGCCGAAGACGGTGACGAGCGTGTCACGCTCCTGCGCCTCGGCGGGAAGGATGCGCAGGAAGGGCAGGATGCCGGCGCTGGCGGCTGAAGCGAGGAAGGCGCGGCGATCGAGTGTCGGCATGGCAGACTCCGGGAACGGGGTGGGCAGTAGCAGCGGCGGGGAATCGCGGTCGATCCCGAGGATGGACCGAGCATGCCGCGTTGCGCCCGGTTCGTAAAATGCTAAGATTTCACCGGATCGGTGCATTCAGTGCACCAGTGGAGGCGTGTATGCGGCATATGGAAACCTTCCGGCTGATCGAGGCGGTGGCCCGCGCGGGTTCGATCCGCAAGGCGGCGGAGGATGCCGGCCTGACGGCCTCGGCCCTCAACCGGCGGATCGCGCGGTTCGAGGACGAATTCGGTGCAAGGATTTTCGAGCGTCTCGCACGCGGCGTGCGCCTCAACTCTGCTGGCGAACTCGTCTTGCAGCATTATCGCGCCCAGCGCTCGGACATGGCCCGGGTGCAGAGCCAGGTCGCCGATCTCAAGGGCGTGCGGCGCGGCCATGTCACGATCGCCTGCAGCCAGGCCCTGCTGCCGTATTTCATGCCCGAACAGATCGCCCGTTACCGCCGCGAGCATCCCGGCGTGACCTTTGCGGTGAAGGTGCGCGACAGGGCCCGCGCCGAGGAGGAGCTGGCCGCCATGCGCAGCGATCTGGCTCTGGTTTTCGAGCCGCAGCTGATGGTGGATTTCGAGGTCCTCCATCAGATTCCGCAGCCCGTCTGCGCGGTGCTTGCGCCTGATCACCCGCTTGCCGGCCAAGACGAGCTCCGCCTGCGCGACTGCCTCGATCATCCGCATATCGCCCCGGCAGCGGGCTATGGCGTGCGCTATCTGCTCGACATGGCGGCCCGGCGCGGCAGCCGGCAGGTCGAGCCTGTCGTCGAGACCGAATCCTTCGAACTGATCCGCCACTACGTGCTGCACGAGGGCGTTGTGGGCTTCCAGATCCCGATCGGATTGCGGCCCGGCGGCGCTTCCGGGCTGACGGTGCGTCCCATCACAGCCCGCGACGTCCCGCCCGGGTTGCTGCTGCTCGGCCAGATGAAGGGGCGCGTCCTGCCCGTGGCGACCTCACGCTTCGCCACACAACTCGTGCAGGCCCTGGGCGAATGAGCGCAGCCCGGAACCCGACGAAAGGCGCCGGGTCCCGGAGACATTTCACGGGCTAAACCGGACCCGCCCGGGGCACAGCGCCCGAAACACCGTCGGAGTTCCGGCATGCAAGCATTTGGCGAGGTTTTTGGAAATGGTGGAGCTGAGGGGATTTGAACCCCTGACCTCTGCAGTGCGATTGCAGCGCTCTCCCAACTGAGCTACAGCCCCTGACCAGCGCGGTTTTCACCGCCGGTTGGTGTGGCGGTGATAAGCGCGTGCGCAGCGTCTGTCAATCGCGATTGCGCGCGGATTTTCGCCCGCGCGCAGGCTTTTTCGACGACGCCGCCCGCCCCCCTCAACCGCGCAGCGTGCCGCCGGTCTTGCGGGCGACTTCCGCGACGATCTTTTGCGACACCGCCTCGATCTCGGGATCGGTCAGCGTCTTTTGCGCCGGCTGCAGCGTCACCGCGATCGCCACCGATTTGCGACCCTCGCCGACATGCTCGCCCTCATAGACGTCGAATACCTCGACCCCGGTGACGAGATCGCGCTGTGCGCCCTGCGCCGCGCGCAGGATATCGGCGGCAGCGATGTCACGATCGACCACGAAGGCGAAATCGCGGGTCAACGGCTGAAGCTCGGAGAGTTCGAGCTTCGCGCGCGCCCGGGTCGGCTTCGCCTTCGGCGCGGGGATGGCGTCGAGGGTAATCTCGAAGGCGACGAGCGGGCCCTTCACGTCGAGCGCCTTGAGCGTGGCGGGGTGCAATTCGCCGAAATGGCCGATCACGTTCTTCGGCCCGAACTGCATGCGCCCTGAGCGCCCCGGATGCAGATAATCGGGACCGCCCGGCACGATCTGCAACTTCTCGACCGCGACGCCGAGAGTGGCGAGCAGCGACAGCGCATCCGCCTTGGCATCGAAGACATCGACATTGCGTGTGCCCCCATCCCAATGCCGGCCGGCACCTTGCGGTCGCGCCGTGCCACGGCGAATGCCGGCGGCGCGCATCTTCTGGCCTTCCGGCGTGTCATCCTCGAAACATTGGCCGACTTCGAACAGCGCGACGTCGCCGAAACCGCGATCGGCATTGCGCTGAGCGGCGCGCAGGAGCCCCGGCAACAGGCTCGGGCGCATGTCGGAGAGTTCCGCGGCAATCGGATTGGCCAGCGCGAGCAGGTCATGCCCGCCGCCGAAGGCGATCGCGTCCTCACGGGAAATGAAGGACCAGGTCACCGCCTCCGACAGCCCCCGGGTGGCGAGCGCCCTGCGCGCCTGGCTGGTGCGCTTTTGCAGCAGCGTCAGCAGCGGCTTGACCACGCTCGCCTCGATCCGCCCGAGCGGCACCGCTTCGATGCGGTCGAGCCCGGCAATGCGCACGATCTCCTCGACGAGATCGGCCTTGCCCTCGACATCCGGACGCCAGGAGGGCGGCAGCACCTTCACCTCCTCGCCCGTGCCGGAAATATGGAAGCCGAGCTGTTCGAGGATCGCATGTGCCTCCGCCCTCGGCAGATCAAGGCCGGAGAGACGCTTCGTTTCCGCGAAGGGAAAGCTGATGATGCGGCTGGGATCGGGGATCGTACCGGCGAGATGCGTCTTCGAAACGCTGCCACCGCACAGATCCAGTACCAGCTGCGCTGCGAGATCGAGGCCCGGCAGGGTGTAATTGGGATCGACGCCGCGCTCGAAACGGTAGCGCGCATCGGTGATGATGCCGAGCTTGCGCCCGGTCTGGGCGACGTTGAGCGGATCCCACAGGGCCGATTCGATCAGCACATCCGTGGTATTCTCGTCGCAGCCCGAATGCTCGCCACCCATGATACCGGCGAGCGATTCCGGGCCGTTCTCGTCGGCGATCACCACCATGGTGGAATCGAGCGTATAGGTCTTGCCGTCGAGCGCGAGCAGCTCCTCGCCGTCGCGCGCCTTGCGCACCACGAGCGCGCCCTTCACCTTCGCCGCATCGAAGACGTGCAGCGGACGCCCGCGATCATGGGTGACGTAATTCGTGATATCGACAAGCGCATTGATCGGGCGCAGCCCGATGGCGCGCAGGCGGCGCTGCATCCAGTCCGGACTCGGGCCGTTCTTCACGCCGCGCACCAGACGCAGGGCGAAAGCCGGGCACAGATGCGCCTCACCGGGCAGATCAAGCCGCACGCCGATCGGGCTCTCGCCCTCGCTGGCCGGCGCGGTGGCCTGCTCCTGGCGCAGGGTGCCCAGCCCCGCCGCCGCGAGATCGCGGGCAATGCCCCGGATCGCCGTGCAATCGGGGCGGTTCGGCGTCAGGCTGATCTCGATCACCGGATCGTCGAGCTTCGCATAGGTGGCGTAGAGCGCGCCCACGGGGGCGTCTTCCGGCAGATCGATGATACCGTCATGATCCTCGGAGAGTTCGAGCTCGGCCTCCGAGCAGAGCATGCCGGCGCTCTCGACGCCCCGGATCACGCCGACGCCGAGCGTCAGGTTCTTGCCGGGAATGTAGGTGCCGGGCGGCGCGAACACGCTCTTCATGCCCGTGCGCGCATTCGGCGCGCCGCAGACCACCTGGATCGGATCGCCTTCGCCGGCATCAACCTTGCACACGCGCAACCGATCCGCATCGGGATGCTGCGTGGCCTCGATCACGGAGGCGATGCGATAGGCGGCGAGTTCCTGCGCCTTGTCGGTGACGCCCTCGACCTCGAGCCCGATGGCATCGAGCGCAGCCACGATCTCGCTTAGCGTCGCCTGCGTCTCGAGATGATCCTTCAGCCAGGACAGGGTGAATTTCATGGTCGTATTCCCGGATTATCGGATGTAAGGCGCGCTTTCATGAAGCGTACGCCCGTAACTCCCTCCCCCGAGAGGAGTGGGCTAATGGCGCAAGCGCGATTCACGACGACAATCCCCCCGCCAGTGTCGGCAGGTCGAGGGGGCGGAAGCCGTAATGCTGCAGCCAGCGGATATCGGCCTCGAAGAACGGGCGCAGATCCGGCATGCCGTATTTCAGCATGGCGATGCGGTCGATGCCGAGCCCCCAGGCGAAGCCCTGATATTCATCCGGGTCGAGCCCGCAATTGCGCAGCACGTTGGGATGCACCATGCCGCAGCCGAGAATCTCGAGCCAGTCCTCGCCCTCGCCGAAGCGGATCTCGCCGCCCTTGCGCGAGCACTGGATATCGACCTCGGCGGAGGGCTCGGTGAAGGGGAAGAACGAGGGGCGGAAGCGCATCTTGACCTCGTCCACCTCGAAGAAGGCCTTGCAGAATTCCTGCAGCACCCATTTCATGTGGCCGATATGGGCTTTCTTGTCGATCACCAGCCCCTCCACCTGATGGAACATCGGGGTGTGGGTCTGGTCGGAATCGTGACGATAGGTGCGCCCGGGAATGATCACGCGGATCGGCGGATTTTGCGCCGTCATGGTGCGGATCTGGACCGGGCTGGTATGGGTGCGCAACAGCTTGCGCGCGCCGGTCGCGTCCGGCTGCATGAAGAAGGTATCGTGCATCTCCCGCGCGGGATGGCCCTCGGGGAAATTGAGCGCGGTGAAATTCAGGTAATCCGTCTCGATATCGGGGCCTTCCGCTACGGAAAAGCCCATATCGGCGAAGATCGCGGTCAGTTCGTCGATGACCTGGCTGATCGGGTGGATGCGCCCGCGCGTCTCGGGCCCCTCGCGCACCGGCAGGGTGACATCGACCCGCTCGGCGGTGAGGCGTGTTTCGAGCGCTGCGGCGGCGAGTGCCTCGCGGCGGGCATTGATCGCCTGCTGGACTTTGTCGCGCAAGCCATTGATCACGGCGCCTTGCGTCTTGCGCTCTTCCGGCGTCATGCCGCCGAGCGACTTGAGCAGATCGGAGATCGTGCCTTTCTTGCCGAGCGCGGCAACGCGCAGCCGTTCAAGCGCCGCCTCGTCCTCGGCCTCGGCGATACGGGCGAGCAGATCGCCTTCGAGCTGTTTGAGATCGGTCATCGGTCCCTCTGATGATACGCCGGGAGATCAAGCGCGCGGCGCGGGGACCGTCAAGCCCGAAACCACGCCACGACGCGCAAAGCGCCGAAAAAATCGACGCCGCCGCCGGAAATGGCCTCACAGGGCTGGGCGGACCCATGCGAAACGCTTTCGCATGGGTCATGAGCGGTAGATACGCCTTACGCGGCCTGCTGCGCCGGCAGCGCCGCCTTCGCCTGATCGACGAGGGCGGTGAAGGCCGCCGGCTCGTGGATGGCGAGGTCGGACAGGACCTTGCGATCGACCGTGATGCCAGCCTTGTTGAGGCCGTCGATAAATCGCGAATAGGTCAGGCCGTGTTCACGCACGGCGGCGTTCAGGCGCTGGATCCACAGGGCGCGGAAGGTGCGCTTCTTCGCCTTGCGGTCGCGATAGGCGTATTGCATGGAGCGATCCACGGCGGCCTTGGCCGTGCGGATCGTGTTCTTGCGGCGGCCGTAGAAACCCTTGGCGAGTTTCAGGACCTTCTTGTGCTTGGCGTGGGCGGTAACGCCCCTCTTGACGCGAGCCATGATGGTTCTCCGTATAGCGTGTCGTGATGATCAGCGGGAATTGGGCAGGAAATACTTGCGCACGTTGCGGGCATCGCCCTCGAACATGACCGCAGTACCGCGCTGGTCGCGGATCTGCTTCTTCGTCCGCTTGATCATTCCGTGCTGCTTGCCGGCCTGGGTACGGATCACCTTGCCGGTACCGGAGAGTTTGAAGCGCTTCTTCGCGCTGGCTTTGGTCTTCAACTTGGGCATTTCGCTCATTCTCCTGAGGCGCGTGGAAGCAACGGGTGCACCCCGCTTCCGCTCGCCGACATGTTTGCTGTTCGAGCAGACGATCCGACACGGCAGCCCTTGATCAGCCGGACGGATCAGTGAGAGCCGCAGCTTATGACAGAACTGTGCTGCCCGTGCAAGGGCCGCAACGCCATCAACCGGCGGGCAGGCGCCCGCGCGCCGCCATCGTCTCGCGCACCAGCCGGGCAGCCCGATCACTGGGCGCCTCGTCGCCGATATCCATGGCTGCATCGAGCCGCGCGAAGCCTGCCAGTTGCGCATCGCGGGCAGGGCCCGGGGTGACGATCGCCCGCAAAGCATCAGCCAGCGGACCGGGCGCGCAATCGGCCTGGATGAATTCCGGGATCACGTTCTCGCCGAGGATCAGGTTGGCCAGGACGATGCTGTCGACCTTGATGAGATGCTTCAATTGCTCTTCCAGCCGCGAGACCTTGTAGGCCACGACCATCGGCACGCCCGAGAGCGCGAGTTCGAGGGTCACGGTGCCCGATGCGGCCAGCGCGGCCTGCCCCCTGCGGAAGGCGGCGCATTTCGCCTCCTCGCCCTGCACGATCTGCGGCACGATCGGCCAGTTACGCGTGATCTGGGTGATCTCCGGGGCAAGATGCGCGATGGCCGGCAGAGTCAGATTGATCTCGCCTTCCCAGCTCTCGCAAAAACGCGCGAGCGCACCGGCGAAGGGCTCGGCCAGACGCCGCAATTCCGAACGTCGGCTGCCGGGTAGAACGAGCAATTCCAGCGGGCCGTCACCGAGCGGACGGCGTTCTCCCTCGGCCGGCTGCAGCGCATCGCGGCGCTCGATCAGCGGGTGTCCGACATAGCTGCAGGGCGGCCCGCCCAGACGCTCATGCGCGGCAGGTTCGAAAGGTTTGAGCGCGAGAACATGATCGATATAGCCCCGCATTTTCCGTGCGCGGCCCGGTCGCCAGGCCCAGACCGAGGGCGAGACGTAGTTGATGATGGGGATCTGCGGCGCACGCTTGTGCACGCGTTTCGCGATCGGCTGGGTGAAATCCGGGCTGTCGATGATCACCAGCGCATCGGGATCGTGCGCGACGATATCGGCGATGACGCGATAGGCCCGTGCGACGATACCGGGCAGCTTCGCGATGACCGGCACAAGCCCCATCACCGAGATTTCCTCCATCGCGAACAGCGATGTCAGCCCCTCGCGCTGCATGCGCGCGCCACCGAGGCCGAAGAAGACAAATTCCCGATCAGGCTGCGTGCGGCGCAGCGCCCGCATCAGCTCGGCCCCGAGCTGATCGCCCGATTCCTCACCGGCGACCAGGTAGATGCACAGGGGCCGTGTCGCGTCTTCGCTCATGATTGCGCCATCTCCTGCGGATCGAAGGCGGCGAGGAACAGGCCGCGCCGGTCGGCTTGCGCGATCATCTTCTCGCGCTCGACGACGAGGGTCTGACCGGCGCCGACGGCAATCCCGGTGATCCCGGCTGCCGCGGCCCGCACGACCGTGCGTGGCCCCACCGCCGGCAGATCGACCCGCCGCTCCTGCCCGGTCTTGGCCGATTTGACCAGAATCCCGGCATCGCGCCGGCGCCGCAGCAGGTAGCCGCGCGACAGCCCGGCGACGCGCGCGAGCATCCGGTCGGTCCCCTCCGCCCCCTCGATCGCGGTGACGCGCTCACCGCAGACGACCAGTCCCTGGCCGATATCATAGGGTGAGAGATCGGTCAGACAGCGAAATCCGGTGCGCACCGGGGCCAGGGCCATATCCGGAACCGGGACGGCGCCGAGCGGCCCGACCGGCACCAGCAGGTCCGGGGCGATTTCATGGGCGCCGATGACGCGGTGGCCATGCTCCTCGATCATCCCGATCACCGCCCGCAAGAGATGATCGTCGCCGCGCGCCAGCAACTGCCTGAGTTCGGCGCTGTTGCGATAGGCCGCGAGCGCACCGAGAAAGGCGGCGGGATGCGGGCGCGTGACGGCGCCGGCGAGCACCACCGCCTCCGGCTGCCAGCGCGCCAGCCAGCCGATCGCGCCGGAAATGTCGAGAAGATCGATCACCGCATCGGCCTGCCGGCGCAGGCTGCGATCGGCGAACCCGCGCAGGGCGAGCAGGCGGTGAGGACGCTGTGTACGCACCAGCGCCTCGAGCAGGATATGCGGCAAGGCCCCGCCGCCGGCGAGGATCGCGACCGGCCCTGATGCCGTGGCCGGAGCGCCCATCTCAGATGCCGGTTTCACGCGGCGTCAGGACCGAGCGATCCCCGCCGGCGCGGATGAAAGCGAGAATTTCGCCGACGGTGACATGGTCCGGGTGATCGGTCGCGACATCCTCCATGCGCTCCTTCAGCGTGCCTTCATTGGCGAAGAGCAGGCGGTAGGCGCGGCGCAATTCGTGTATGCTGTCGCGCGAGAAGCCGCGCCGGCGCAGGCCGACGATGTTGAGACCCGCCAGGAAAGCACGGTTGCCGACCGCCATGCCGTAGGGGATGACGTCCTTCTCGATGGCCGACATGCCGCCGATGAAGGCGTGATGGCCGATGCGCACGAATTGATGCACGCCGACGCCGCCGCCGAGAATGGCATAATCGCCGATGATGCAATGGCCGGCGAGCATCACCGTGTTCGACAGGACGACATTGTTGCCGATGCGGCAATCATGCGCGACATGGGCATAGGCCAGAATGAAGCAGCGATCGCCCACGGTGGTCAGGAAATCGCCCGCCCTGGTGCCGGGATGCACGGTCACGCTCTCGCGGATGATGCATTCCTCGCCGATCACCACCCGGGTCGGCTCGCCGTTGTATTTCAGATCCTGCGGCGGGTGCCCGATCGCGGCGAAGGGAAAGATGCGCGTGCGGGCGCCGATTGTCGTATCACCCGTGACGACGACATGGCTGAGCAGTTCGCAGCCGGCACCGAGTTTCACCTGGGGACCAACGAGACAGAAGGGGCCGATCCGGCAGCCGGGGCCGATTTCGGCGCCGTCCTCGATGATGGCGGTCGGGTGGATGACGGTTTCACTCATGCCGGATTGTGCTGCCTCATTGTTTCGATCAGGCCAATTTGCGGTTTGACTTGCAATTCATCTATTTCGGGAAAACCAGCATGGCACTGAGATCAGCCTCGGCCACGATCTGGCCGTCGACCTTCGCCTCGCCGTGATACCACCACATTGTGCGCCTCTGCGCCGTGCGTTGCATGTGGAACTCAACCACATCGCCCGGGACGACAGGTTTGCGGAACTTCGCCTTGTCGATCGTCATGAAATAGACCTCCTTCGGCGCCTCAGCATCACCAAAACGACTGGCAACGCAGATCGCCCCGGCTGTCTGCGCCATGCCCTCGATCAGGAGCACACCGGGAAAGATCGGGCGCGTTGGAAAGTGACCGGTGAATTGTGGTTCATTGATGGTGACATTCTTGATGCCGATGCAGGAGAGATCCGCGTCGATCTCGATGATCTTGTCGACCAGCAGAAACGGATACCGATGGGGCAGATAGGTCATGATCTGCATGATATCCGCTGTCATCAAGGTTTTCGGCATATCCGACATGCCCAACGCTCCTCCATGCCCGGTGGGCACCCGCCCCCTCAAGACGCCGCACCGTTATCGGGCGGCGTGTCGTCTTTGGCCGAATCGGCGCCCGATGCAAGTGTTTTGCGTGCACCGGCTGCGCTTTCATCGCCATGCTGCTTGCGCGCAGCGAGTACCTTGAGCGTGGTCATTTCACGGAACCACTCGCGCATCGGCTTGGCGGGCGTACCGCCCCAGCGCGCGCCGGGCGGCACATCTGAATTGACATTGCTCGAGGCTGCGATCTGCGCGCCCGTCCCGATGGTGACATGGCCGATAATGGCGACCTGTCCGCCGAGGACGACGTAATCCTCCAGCGTGGTTGAGCCGGCAATCCCGGTTTGCGCAACGATCACGCAATGACGACCGATGATCACATTGTGGGCGATCTGGACCAGATTGTCGATCTTGGTGCCCTCGCCGATCACCGTGTCACGGCTTGCGCCGCGATCGATCGCGGAATTCGCGCCGATCTCGACGTCATCCTGGATGATCACCCGGCCAACCTGGGGGACCTTGCTATGACCGCCCGCCCCCATGGCGAAGCCGAAACCGTCCTGTCCGACGCGCACGCCAGCATGGAGGATGACCCGATTACCGATGAGGGCATGTATCACGCTGGTATTGGCACCGATACTGCAGTCGCGTCCGATCTTCACATGGGGACCAATCACGGCATTCGCGGCAATGATGGTTCCGGCACCAATCTCGGCATGCGGCCCGATCACCGCGCCGGGATCGACACGCACGCCACTCTCCAGTTGCGCGTCGGGATGCACGACGCTGCCGGGTGCGATACCGGGTGTCTCGAACAGACTGCCGGGGCGCATCGCTTCCGGGTAGAGATGGGCCAGAACGGCAGCGAAGACGGGATAGGGCTTGTCCAGTATGAACGCTGCCGCGCCGTCGGGAATGGCGGAGGCGAATTTCCGTGCAACCAGGAGACAGCCTGCCCGGCTCGTCGCCAGCGCTGCGACATAACGCGGATTGTCCATATAGGCGACCGCATCGGGCCCGGCCTGCTCGAGGGGCGCGGCCCGATGGAATCGGCGCGCCGGTTCCAGACCCTCTGGAACGGGTATTGATGCGATTTCGGCGATCTCGGCCAGCGAGATCGCCGAAGCGGCAGGAAAGAAAACGGGATCGGCCATGGCTGTTTATGCGCATTACGCTACGGCGAGGCAAGCCCGCCGAAGCGCAGCCCACATCAGAAGCTCGTACCACCGGAGAAGCGGAAGGCCTGCGTGCGGTCGCCGGAGGCTTTCGATGTGGCGATCGCGTAATCGAAGCGGATCGGCCCGAGCGGTGAGCGCCAGATCAGACCGGCACCGACCGAGGAGCGAATGCTGCGCGAGTTACGAACGTCGAACGCCTGCCCATCAAAACTGCGCATGCCGTCATAATCGAACAGGGTGCCCGCATCGGCAAAGACGGCCCCCTTGATCCCGATGGCGCGCGGCAGCAGCGGAATTTCGAATTGCACCTCCAGTGAACCACCGAAATACGTGGTGCCGCCGAGGCCGGTATTGCGCGTCGGATCGGCATCGCGGGGGCCAATGCCACCCGATTCGAAGCCACGCACCAGATCCGCACCCTTGAAGAAATGGTCGTTCATGCGCAGGTTGCGACTGCCAAAGCTGGAGATATGGCCGGCCTGGGCGCGTGCAATCCCGACAACGCCTTCCGTCAATTCATGATAGTAGCGCGCATCGCCGGTCACCCGGAAGTAACGCGCATCGCCACCAAGCCCCGCAATCTCCGGAGTGACCTCCACGAGCCAGCCATTGGTCGGCTCGTTCATGTCATCAATGGAATTATAGATGAAGGACACGCCCACGAGGGAGGTGGTGCGCCGCCCCTCGGATTCGAGCAGCGCCGGAGACGCATTGTTGCGGAAGCCGTCCGGAATTGTGAGCCGTTGTTGGAAAAGCGAATACTTTGGCGCGATCGTGAACTCTTCCGTGATCGGAATGCCGAACCGGATCGTGCCGCCTTCCGTGCGATTCTCGTAGCGCGCGAATGTCCGCTCTTCATTATAGCGCGAGAACAGGTCAATCCCCGCAGATAAACGGTACCCCAGGAAATAGGGCTCCGTGAAGGAGAAGTCGTAGCTCTGTGAGCGCTGTCCGAAACCACCGGAAATCCGCACGGCCTGGCCGCGACCGAGGAAATTGTCTTCGGAGAGAGACACTTCGCCGAGGAAGCCGTCAGCCGTCGAATAGCCGCCGCCGACACTGAACGACCCCGTGGCCTTGTCTTCGACCTCGATGTTGATCACCACACGATCCGGCGACATGCTCGGCTCGTTGGTAATCCGCACATCCTCGAAGAAACCCAGGTTCCGCAGACGGCGCTCGGCCCGGTCGAGCAGGACCTTGTTGTAGGGGTCACCCTCACCAAGATCGAGTTCGCGGCGGATGACGTTGTCGCGGGTGCGCGTATTGCCGCGGATATTGATCCGCTCGATGTAGACGCGCGGCCCCTCCTCGACCACATAGGTGAGATCGACCGTGCCTTCCGCTTCATTACGGACACCGACAGGGCGCACCTGCGCAAAGGCATAGCCACGCTGCGCAACGGCAGTGGTCATGTCGACGAGCGTCCGCTCCACTTCGGTGGAATCGTAGATACCCCCGGTGCCGGTCGCAACGCGCTGGCGCAATTCTTCCTCGGACACGTCGGGAATACGCGAATCGACGCTGACGTCCCCGACGCGGTAGCGCTGCCCCTCATCGACCGTGATGGTGATGACATAACCCTTGCGATCCGCATCAAAGACCACATCGCTGCCGACGACCTGCATGTCCGCATAGCCGCGGCGCATGTAATAGCGGCGTACGGATTCGAGATCGGCCGCGAGTCGATCAGGATCATAGACATCGGTCGTGCTCAGCAACGTGAAGATGCTGCTGACCTCGGAGCTCATCGCATCACGCAGACGCCGGCTCGAAACCGAATCATTCCCCACGAAATCGATCGCACGAATATTGGTGCGCGCACCCTCGTCGATGGTGAATACGACGTCGATGCGCCCGTTTTCGAGCTCGACGGTACGCGGCGTGACTTCGGCGAGCGCACGGCCCGAGCGGCGGTACAGTTCGCGGATGCGGCGCACATCCTCGTCGACGGTTGCGGGGTTGTAGGGACGGTTGGAGCGCGTCTGCATCTCCGGCAGCAGCGCCTCACTGCGCAGGCGACGATTGCCCTCGAAGGCAACCCGGTTGATCACCTGGTTCTCGGCGACCCGCACCACGAGCGATCCGCCCTGGCGGGAGACACGGACATCACTGAACAAACCCGTCTCGACCAGATTCCGCCGCGCTTCGTCCGGGCTCGACCCGACCACATAGGACCGGATCGTGTCGGTATCGACGCGGCGATTGCCCTCGACGACCACCTGCTGCGCGAAAGCCTCGGAGACGCCGAAGGCTGCCATCGCCATGGCGAGTGCTACCGTCGTCCGTTTCGCCGTCACGCTGCGGCGCGCGTTCTTGCTCGACATGTACTGGCCCGTCTCATTCTGGTTTGTCGCGGGTTTTGCCCCGAAGCCGGACACGCACATGCATGCCGACCCGCTTGGTCTACACTCCGCTTCTACCGAAACTCGGCGCCATTGCAAACGCCGAATGTCCCACCCGGCAGAATTTTCCCCCGGCGTGGCCTTCGTGTCACGATGGGGCCGCAATCTTTCAGGCGCTGAGGTTAATGATATCATTCCAGGTGACGAAGAGCATGAGCATCAGAACCAGCGCCAGACCGATCCGGAAGCCGATTTCCTGCGCCTGATCACTGAGCGGGCGCCCACGCGCTGCCTCGATCGCATAAAACAGCAAATGCCCGCCATCGAGCATCGGCACGGGGAAGAGATTGATGAAGCCGATCGAGACGGAAAGCAATGCCGTGAGGCTCACCAGCCCGAGAATGCCGCCGAGGGTGGCGACGTCCCCCGAGACTTTCGCGATGCGGATCGGCCCGGAGAGCTGATCCGCCGATTCGCGGCCCGTCACGAGCTTGCCGAGATAGTCGACCGTCCGGTCGATGACGAAATAGGTCTCCGAGACTCCGTGACCGAGCGACTGCAGCGGGCCGTACGTGACATGGCGCACGGCCTGCGGATCGTTGACCGCCTGCAGCCCGATCATGCCGATGCGATGGCGCCCGAAAGCCGTCTCCTGCTCGGTGCGCACCGGCGTGACGAGGAGGGTCTCGATCTCTCCGTCCCGCTCGACCTCGAAGACGAGATCATCGCCGGCCGAGGAACTCACGATGCGCTGCAGATCAGAGAAGCCGACCACCTCGCGCCCGTCGATCGACAAAATCAGATCATTGGGCTCAAAACCCGCAGCCTCCGCCGCGCTGCCTTCCACCACCGCTTCGACGCGCGGTTCAAGCACCTGTTTGCCGTTGAAATAGGCCAGCCCGGCAAAGATCAGGATCGCGAGGATGAAATTCGCCGCCGGCCCCGCCGCCACGATCATGGCGCGTCGACCAACGGATTTGTGATGAAAGCTGCGGGAACGGGTCGCCTCGTCCATCTGCGAGAGTTCATCGGGATCCGGCGCACTGGAGACATTGAGATCGCCGGTGAACTTGACGTAGCCGCCCAGCGGAATGACGGAGACCTTCCAGCGCGTTCCCTGCCGGTCGGTCCAGCCGAACATTTCCGGCCCGAAGCCGATCGAGAACGCGTCGACACCCACACCGCACCAGCGCCCGACGAGAAAATGACCCATCTCATGGACGAAGATCACGATGGCAAGCACGAAGATGAAGGGAATCAGATAGCCGAAGACGAGATCCCAGACCGAACCGACCACCAGACCGAAAATTTCCATCACCCGCCTCCATTTCGCCGCATCCGCACCGGATCCGGCCCAAATCTGCGCTACATGCCCAGAACTTCGCGCGTCAGTGCGCGGGCGCGTTCATCGATGGCCAGAGCCGTCTCGACATTATCGGGCGCCTCGCGCTCTGAAGCCACCATACGCGAACAAACCTTCTCGACACTTACCGCGATACCATAAAAATCCAGCCGACCGGCAATGAAGGCGGCGACTGCGATCTCGTTGGCCGCATTGAGGATGGTGGGATGCGCGCCGCCATCCGCCAGAGCCGCCATGGCGAGCCCGAGACAGGGAAACCGCTCCAGATCCGGCTTCTCGAAGCTCAACGCCGCAATCGCGGCCAGATCAAGGCGTGGCAGCGCGGTGTCGAGCCGCATCCCCGGCGGTGCCAGCGCATGGGCGATGGGCACGCGCATATCCGGCGCCGCCAGCCCCGCCGTCACCGCACCGTCGCGCCAGCTCACCAGCCCGTGCACGATCGATTGCGGGTGCACGAGCACGTCGAGCCGCGCGGCCTCCAGCCCGAAAAGATGATGGGCCTCGATCAGTTCGAGGCCCTTGTTCATGAGCGTCGCCGAATCGATCGTGACCTTGGCCCCCATCGACCAGTTGGGATGCTTCGACGCCTCCTGCGGCCCGGCGGCGGCGATGGCCTCGCGCGACCATGTCCGGAACGGCCCGCCCGACGCGGTCAGCGTCATCGCGCTGACGTCGTCCAGCGCGCCGTTGCCCAGAGCCTGGGCCAGGGCGTTATGCTCTGAATCGACCGGCAGCACCGCCACCCCGGCCCGCGAAGCAGCCTGCATGAAGGCGGCGCCCGCACTCACGAGGCTTTCCTTGTTGGCCAGCGCGATAGCGCGCCCCGGACGGATCGCCGCCGCAGTCGGGCGCAGACCCGCCGTCCCCGCTATGGCTGCCAGCACGAGATCGGCCTCGTACGCAACCGCCTCCATGACGGCCCCCTCCCCCGCACCGCAGGCGATGCCGCTGCCCGCAAGCGCCTCACGCAGGGCCGGCAGGGCGGCGCCGTCGGCGAGCGCGGCATAGCGTGCGCCGGTCTCGCGGGCGGCTGCGGCCAGCGCCGGCGCGTCCGAGCCCCCCACCACCGCGGTGACCGTGAAGGCGTCGCGGTGACGGGCGATCACGTCGCGGGCCGATCGACCGATCGAGCCGGTCGCACCGAGCAGGATGAGTTTGCGTGTCATCGCCTCGCTCTTCTCCGTCAGCGTCGGGCTCGTACATCGGGCCTCATCCGGCGCCGATCCCGAAGGGCGACAGCCCCAGCAGCATCAGGCCGACCAGCAGACAGACGGCGAAGAACGCATCGAGCCGATCCATCACGCCGCCATGGCCCGGGATGAGACTGCCGGAATCCTTGACGTCGAAATGCCGCTTGAGCGCCGATTCGGCCAGGTCCCCCCCCTGTCCGATCACCGATGCGAGCCCCGAGAGCAGGGTCAGCGCCCAGAGATCGAGCGGCGGCGCCTGACCCGCAATCCGGGCGGCGAGCCCCAGCAGAAAACCCGCCAGCATGGCACAGGCCAGCCCGCCGAAGAATCCCGCCCAGGTCTTCTTCGGGCTCAGCCGGGGCCAGAGCTTCGGCCCGCCCAGCGCGCGCCCGGTGAAATAGGCCGCGATATCCGTGCCCCAGACCACGGCGAAGATCCATATGATTGCGAGCGCGCCGAGCGCCGGATCGGATCGCACAATGATCGGGACCGCCACCACCACGAAACCGACGGCATAGCCCGCGCCGGCCCAGATCCGGTCGCGCCACGTCATGCTGATCATCACGACGAGCGCGCCACCGGTCAGCGCGATCGCCGCCAGCACGATCCCCGGCCAGTCGGTGAGATGCGCCAGCACGAAGGCCGTATAGGCCAGCGCGCCGGCCACGACGCTGGGGATGCGACGGACGATCCAGACCATGGCGATCCATTCGAACAGAACCGCCGATCCCGCCGCCAGCCAGAGCAGGGCGAAGACGACCCCGCCGAACCAGGTCGTGCCCAGCGCCAGCGCGATCATCACGACGGCCGAGATGAGCCGGATACCAGTCTCCGAGCGCAGGAAGCCGCGCGCCTTGCCGCTTTCGCCGGGGCCGTTCATCGGCTCGCCTCACGATAGCGGGCGCCATCATCGGTGGCGGAGCCCTCCGCGACATGGCCGAGCCCGCCGAAACGCCGCTCGCGCCGGGCGTATTCCGCCAGTGCCCGGGCGAGAACCGCCTCGTCGAAATCGGGCCAGAGATCGGGCAGGAAGACATATTCGGCATAGGCCGATTGCCAGGGCAGGAAGTTCGAGACGCGCTGTTCGCCCGAGGTGCGAATCACCAGATCCGGATCGGGCATACCGGCCGTGTCGAGGGCATCGGCGAAGCGCGTCTCGTCGATGGCGGCAGGATCGAGCCTGCCGGCCGCGACCTCCGAGGCCAGACGCCGGGCGGCCCGCAGGATCTCCTGACGCCCGCCGTAATTGAAGGCCACAACGAGGTTGAGACCGGTATTGTCGCGCGTGCGCGCCTCGACCTCCTCCAGCAGCGCAAGAATGTCGCGGGAAAGGCCTTCACGTTCGCCGATGATCCGGATCCGGACGCCCGCTTCATGCAACGTGTCGAGGTCGCTGCGGATATAGCGCTTCAGGAGGCTCATCAGGATGGAGATTTCGGTCGGCGGACGGCGCCAGTTCTCGGCGGAAAAGGCATAGAGCGTGAGATAACCGATCCCGGCCTGCGTTGCGGCGCGCACACAGCGCCGCACCGCCTCGACGCCCTGGCGATGCCCCTCGGCACGCGGCAGGCCGCGCCGCGATGCCCAGCGACCGTTGCCATCCATGATCACGGCGACGTGACGCGGCAGGCGGGAAAGCGGATACCCGCCCCGGATGTCGGTCTGCGGCACGCCGCTGACCCGTGCGGCGGCTGCGGCGCTGTGATCCTCCGGCATGAAGCCCTGTCTCCGCTTGGCGCCGGCTGACCGGCGCATGCCCGGATGCAGGTCCGATCCCCGATCAGACCTGCATGATTTCCTTTTCCTTGGCCGCGACGACCGAGTCGACCTCGGAGACGTGTTCATCCGTCGCCTTCTGGACCTGATCGGCCTGACGCTTCTCGTCGTCCTGGCTGATATCGCCGTCTTTTTCCAGCTTCTTCAGCGTATCAAGCCCGTCGCGACGCACATGCCTGACGGCCACACGCGCCTCTTCGGCATATTTGTGCGCGACCTTGACCATTTCCTTGCGGCGCTGCTCGTTCATCTCGGGAATGCGCAGGCGGATGACCTGGCCCTCGGTCTGCGGATTGAGACCGAGATCGCTCTCGCGGATCGCCTTCTCGACGGAGGCCACCATGCTGCGATCCCAGACCTGGACCGAGAGCAGGCGCGGCTCGGGCACGCTGACCGTCGCGACCTGGTTGATCGGCATGGCGGCGCCATAGGCATCGACCGTGATCGGGTCGAGCAGGTTCGTGGAGGCGCGCCCGGTGCGCAGCCCCGCCAGATCGCTCTTCAATGAATTCACCGCGCCACGCATACGGCGCTTGATGTCGTCGAGATCGAATTCCGCAGCCATTGTCGTTGTCCTGTCGTGCAATTGTCGGGATACGGCCCGATGCTGTTTATATCAGGGCGCCACCACCGTCGAGGGTGCTTCTCGCTCCAGAATCGCCGCGATCGAGGACGGCGCGTGCAGCGAACCGACGATGATCGGCAACTTGCCGTCGCGGGCGAGCGCAAAAGCAGCGGTATCCATCACCTTCAGATCACGGGCGATCGCCTCGTCATGGGTAAGCCTGTCGTAACGCTTCGCATCCGCGTGCGCCTTGGGATCGGCGGAATAGACCCCATCCACCTGCGTCGCCTTGAGCACCGCGTCACAACGCAGTTCCGCAGCGCGCAGCACGGCGGAGGTGTCGGTGGTGAAAAAGGGATTGCCGGTACCGCCCGCCAGCACCACGACCTGGCCTTTTTCGAGATAATGCAGGGCCGGCTGGCGCGCATAGGTTTCGCAGATCGTCGGCATCGACACCGCCGACATGGTACGCGCCGAGACGCCGTTGGCGTTCAGCGCGGTCTCGAGCGCGAGCGAATTCATCACCGTGGCGAGCATGCCCATGGAATCCGCCGTGGGACGGTCGATCCAGCCGGCGGCGCTCATGCGCGCGCCACGGATGATGTTGCCGCCGCCGATCACCAGAGCGATCTCGAATCCCGCCGCCGTGGCGCGGGCTATATCCTGGGAAAGCCGGGTGAGGACCTGCGCATCGAGCCAGAACCCGTCCGGTGCCTGCAACGCCTCTCCCGACAGTTTCACGAGGATTCGTCGGTAGGGCATGGTCATGGCTGTTCTCCGGCTCGCGTTGACGGCGCGTCGTCCTTACTCCCCGAATTGCGCCCTTACCGCAAGGGGGCGCTGCGGATTTTTCGACCGCAGCGAATTGTGGACGGGCTCACACGGCGATGCCGCGCCCCTGCACCGGATGCGCCGATGCGCCCGCATAACAACGCGCGGCCTCCTCCGGCTCGGCCCGGCGCCGGGCCCGATAAGCAGGCAGGTTGCCGGCACAGGCGATCAGCTGCGTGACGAAACCCGCCGAGGCCCCAGCCTGCCGGGGCATCGCCCGGAACGATGCCCGTTCGTGCCGCGTGCGCTCATCCCCCTCGTTATGCGTGCGCGTGGTGGCCGTGACGGGCACGACCGCACGGCTCGCGGAATTGCGATTCGCGCGATGCGCGGCAGCGGTTTGCATCAATGGTTCGTTATGCATGCAGCGAAACTCCCGGACGCATGATCACCATTACGTGCAATTCTGCGGCCAGTTTTAACCGCCTGTTAACCTTGGTTTATGCATCATTTCAGGACGAATTGTCACCTGCAGGCGCTTGCTTCGGAAGATGGTTCGCGCACGGCGGGCATTGCCCTGTGCCGTTCTGGTGCACCGCATCCGGGCAATGGCATGGGCGTCACCGCGTCGGTTCAAGCCGTAACGGGATGGGAAAGGACGGGCCTCGATGTCGGATGCCAGACCGCCGGAAACGGCTCTCGATCCGCGCGCCGTGCTCACCTCCATCGGGGAAGTCATCTATGACTGGAACGTGGAGACCGACGCGCTCGCATGGAGCGCCAATGCCTGTGACGTGCTCGGCATCGCCGATCCGCAGAGCATCGCCACCGGTGGCGCCTTCGCGCTGATGGCCGAGCCGGGCAGCGGCATCAACCGCAACGAGACGATCAGCCTCGCCCGGGAGACTGATACCGGCGCGGGGATTCCCTTCAGGACACGTTACAACCTTCGCCTCCCGGATGGACGCCGGGTCGCCGTCGAGGATTCCGGTCGCTGGTATGCCGGGCCGGGCGGCACACCGGCGCGGGTCCACGGTGTGCTGCGCGTCGAGCCCGGCGATGCGACGCAGATGCGGCTGGGTGATCGCGGCGCCTTCGTCGATTTCATCGGCGCCGACGTGCTCGCCACTGCGAGTTCGCAAAAGCGCGTCACCATCATGATCGCCGCGATCGACAATCTCGAGCGGATCAACGACGAGCTCGGCTTCGATGGCGGTGATGCGGTGATCGACGAGGTCGCGACACGCATCCGCCGGGTGCTGCGCAGCCGCGACAAGATCACCCGCTACGCCAGCAACCGCTTCGCCGTGGCAATGATGTCGTGCTCTCTCGGCCAGGCTCCGATTGCCGCGCAGCGGCTGCGCGATGCGGTCGAGAAGACCCCCGTCGCGACGCAGGGCGGCGTCTTCCCCGTCAGCCTGCGCATCGGCGCGGCCTGTGCCCCCGATCACGCCCGCGATGCCGCCTCGCTGATGCGCCGCGCGGAAGATGCGCTGGCGCGTGCACGCATCCAGCCGCATGAAACGCTCGTCGTGCATGATCTGCGCTGCGAAGCCCGTCTGCGGCGCGAGGCGCAGCTTTCGGCCAATGCGGTGATCGATGCGCTCAACGAGCGCCGGCTCGTCTTCGCCCGCCAGCCGGTGGTCGATGCGCGCACCCGCAAGACGGTGTTCTGCGAGGCGCTGGCCAGGCTCACCCGCCCGGACATGCCGCTTCTGGCCGGTGGCGAGATCATGCCCGCAGTCGAGCGCGCGGGGCTGATGGATCTGCTCGATGCGCGCATGCTCGAACTGGCCACAAGCTGGCTCGCGAAGCATCCGGAGGACCATCTCTCCGTCAATCTCTCCCCGTCGACCCTGGAGCGCCCCGACTGGATCAGCGCGCTGGATGGTCATCTCGCCCTGCATCCGGGCGTGGCCGCGCGGCTGATCATCGAGATTACCGAGACGAGCGCGGTCCGCGATCCCGAACGCACGCGCATGCAGCTCGAAATGATGAAGCAGAAGGGCGTTCGCATCGCCATCGACGATTTCGGCGCCGGCCACACCTCCTTCCGCCATCTTCGCAGCTTCCCCGTCGACATTCTCAAGATCGACGGGGCCTTCGTGCAGAACCTGCCGCGCTCCCCCGATGACCGCTTCTTCGTGCGCACCCTCGTCGATCTCGCGCGCAATCTGGACATGCGTGTCGTGGCCGAATGGGTCGAGGACGAGGAGACCGCCGCCATGCTTGCGGAATGGGGCGTCGATTATCTCCAGGGACGCCATTGCGCCGAACCGATTCTGACGCTCGCCGATGATGCGGCACAACCCGCGACCGGCGACGCCGACAGGGACGGAGACGGGACCAGCAGTCCGGCGGTCGCGTGAGGCCGTGACGACGCAGTCGCCGCAGGATCCGGCGCCGCAAGATCCAACGCGGCAAGATCCAACGCGGCAAGACCCGGCGCGGCAAGACCCGGCGCGGGACAAATCTGCAGGCGATCCGGGCGCGAAGGGCCCTGTCCGATCCGGCCTCATCGTCGCCGGCGCCGCCGCCTTCTCCCGCATTCTCGGCTTCGTCCGCGACGTGATGATCGCCGCCGTGCTCGGGGCCGGTCCGGCGGCGGAGACGCTTGCGATCGCCCTGCGCCTGCCCAATCTCGCCCGGCGGATGGTCTCGGAAGGGGCGGTCAATGCCGGTTTCGTGCCACTGCACGCGCAGATCGCCGGGACCGGCGGGGCCGCGGCTGCGGCGGGATTCGCCGGGCGGGCGCTGACCACGATCGGGCTTGTGATCATCGCCCTGAGCGCCCTCGCCACCCTCGCCGCCGGCGCCCTGCTCGCGCTGCTCGCCGGCGGATTCGCCTCCGATGACCCCGCCCGCGACATCGCCGTCACCGCCACGCGGCTGGCCCTGCCGGCAATCGCGGTGATGACGCTGTCGGCTCTGATCGGTGCGGTGCTCACGGCCCATGGCCGCTTTCTCGCGATCAGCCTGAGCCCGCTCGTCGTCAATCTGGCCATGATCGCGCTTCTGGCCGCGCCGTTGCTCGGTCTCGCCCCGACACCAAAGCATATGGCCTTCGCGCTCGCGGCGACGATGAGCCTCGGCAGCCTGATGCAGCTCGCCCTCCTCGCCCGCGCCCTGCGCCGGCTGCCTGGCGCGGTCCGCCTGAGCCGACCGGCTTTCGATGCCGATCAGCGCCGGCTCGTGCGGCTCGCGTTCCCGGCCCTGATCGCCGCTGCGGGCTCCCAACTCCTCCTGCTCGCCGCCATGCCCGCTGCCTCGACCATGCCCGGCGCATTGGCCTTCCTGCATTATGCCGAACGCGTCTTCCTGCTGCCGCTCGGTCTCATTGCCGCGCTGGCGGGGATCGTGCTGCTGCCCCGGCTCGCATATCAGGCCGCAACCGGCATGCAGAGCGGCTTTCGCACCCTCGCGCGCCGCGCCCGCTTCGACGCGCTGCTGCTCGCGCTTCCTGCCGCGATCGGCCTCGTCCTGCTGGCGCAGCCGATCACCACGGCCTTGTTCGCGCGCGGCGCCTTCGACGCGGCGGATGCGCGCGCCACGGCGGGGTTGCTCGCCGGCCTCGCCTGCGGCCTGCCCTTCGCGGTACTGACCCGGATCAACGAGCAGATCCTCTTCGCCCGCCAGCGCATGCGCGCGCCCGCCCTTGTCGCTCTGGCGAGTTTCGCCCTCGCCCTGGCCGCCTGCGCGCTTGGCGCGAACCTCGCGGGGGCAACCGGGCTCGGACTGGGCATCGCCTGCGCCTTTGCCGGGCAATGGCTCGCACTGCATCGCGTCGCGCGCGACCGGGATCCGCACAGGCGGCCCCGCCATACGGCGCTGATCCGCTGGCGGCTTGCGCGCCTGATCGCCGCCAACACCGCCTTCGCGCTCTTCGTGCTCGGCGCGGATGCATTCCTGCCGCTGACCAGCCTCCCGGTCCTGATCGCCTTCTGCCTCGCGGCAATCCCGGTCTACGGCCTGCTCGCGATGCTGACGGGCACGCTCGGGCGCCATGATCCCCGGCGCAGGTTGCGCCGATCACACAGGGCGGCATGACGCAAGCCCGGTGTGGCCCGCCGGCCCTTGCATCCCGTCGCGGCTTGCCATAATCCCGCTATGCGCGCGTTTGGGTCGGCGCGAAAGGGGTATGTCGATGGCCGGTTTTGAGGAATTGGTGTTTTCCGGTGTGCAGCCGACGGGCAATCTGCATCTGGGGAATTATCTCGGTGCGATCAGCCGTTTCGTCACCATGCAGGAGAATTATTCCTGCATCTATTGCGTGGTCGATCTGCACGCCATCACCGTGCCGCAGGATCCGCGGCTGCTCAAGGACCAGATCCGCGAGGTCACGGCCGCCTTCATCGCCGCCGGCATCGATCCGAAGAAGAACATCGTCTTCAACCAGTCGCAGGTGCCCCAGCATGCCGAGCTCGCCTGGGTGTTCAACTGCGTGGCGCGGATGGGCTGGCTCAGCCGCATGACGCAGTTCAAGGAGAAGGCCGGCAAGGATCGCGAGAACGCCTCGGTGGGGCTGTTCGCCTATCCGACCCTGATGGCCGCCGATATCCTCGTCTACCGCGCCACCCATGTCCCCGTGGGCGACGACCAGAAGCAGCATCTCGAACTCTCGCGCGACATCGCCCAGAAATTCAACAATGACTGGGCGGAGATGATCGCCGAGCTCGGCCATGGCGCGGAATATTTCCCGCAGCCGGAACCGCTGATCCAGGGCCCGGCGACGCGGATCATGAGCCTGCGCGACGGCACGAAGAAAATGTCGAAATCGGACCCCTCCGATTACTCGCGCATCAATCTGACCGACAATGCCGACACCATCGCCCAGAAGGTGCGCAAGGCCAAGACCGATCCCGAGCCGCTGCCGGGCGCGCTCGAAGGTCTCGAAGGGCGCCCGGAGGCGGATAACCTCGTCGGCATCTTTGCGGCGCTCCGCGACATGCCGCGCCAGAGCGTGCTCGACGAATTCGGCGGCGCGCAATTTTCCACCTTCAAGGGCGCGCTGGTCGATCTCGCCGTGGAGACGCTCGCTCCGATCGCCGGCGAGATGCGCCGGCTGACCGCCGATCCCGGCCATATCGACGCAATCCTCGCTGACGGCGCCGGTCGGGCCGAGGCGATCGCCTCGAAGACCATGAACGACGTGCGCGACATTCTCGGCTTCGTGCGTCGCCCCTGAGCGCCCGGCTGTCGCCGCCATGGTTGTCGGCGGCGGCGCGGGGCGCTAAACCCTGTGGGGGGCCTGCACGCCCTGCCTGACCGAATCGCTTTCTCCAGACTGGACGCGCCTCATGCTCGCTGTTCTCGACGTCATCATGCTGGCCCTGCGGATCTATACCTGGCTCGTCATCGCCATGGTGATCATGAGCTGGCTCGTGGCTTTCGGCGTGATCAACACGCGCAACGATTTCGTGCGCATGATCTTCGATTTCCTCCACCGGGTGACCGAACCGGCCCTGTCACGCATCAGGCGGATCATGCCGGATCTGGGCGGGATTGATCTCTCGCCGATCATCCTGCTGCTCGGCATCTTCTTCCTGCAGCAGGTCATCATCCGCTACCTCTATCCGATCGCCTTCTGATCATGACCGGGGCGCCCTCACCTGCGCGCCCCGCCTGGAGGGAGCGCGAAGACGGGATCAGCCTCAATCTGCGCGTCACGCCCGGCGCCAGGCAGGCTGCGATCCGGGGCGTTCAGGATATCGGTGACGGGCGCGAGGCGCTCGCCGTGACCGTGCGCGCGAAAGCCCGGGACGGCGAGGCCAACAAGGCCGTGATCGCACTGATCGCCGGGGCGCTGGGCATCGCACCCGCCCGGATCAGCCTCATCACCGGGGCGAGTGCACGGCTCAAGAGCCTGCATCTGGGAGGCGATCCGCAAAGGCTCGCAGAAATGCTTGCAGAAATGCTTGCAGAAATGCTTGCAACCCTGCTCGCACGATGCGAGCCCCTTGCCCGCAATGCATCGTATCAAGGATCATCGTGATGAGCGCCACCATCATCGACGGCAAGGCCGTCGCCGCCGATCTGCGCAGCCGCCTTGCCGGCGAGGTTGAGAGCATTGCCGGCACCGGGCTCACCCCGGGCCTCGCCGTGGTGCTGGTCGGAGAGGATGCCGCCAGCCAGGTCTATGTGCGCAACAAGGCAAAGCAGACCCGCGAGATCGGCATGGCCTCCTTCGAGCACCGTCTGAGCGCAGACACGCCGGAGACCGATCTGCTGGCCCTGGTCGCACGGCTCAATGCCGATGACGCGGTTGACGGAATCCTCGTGCAATTGCCCCTGCCCGATCATATCGACGCGCAGAAGGTGATTGCGGCGATCGATCCGGACAAGGATGTGGACGGGTTTCACCCGGTCAATGCCGGGCGCCTCGCCACCGGATTGCCCGGGCTCGTGCCCTGCACGCCGCTGGGCTGCGTGATGCTTGCCAAGAGCGCGCAGGCCGATCTTTCCGGGATGGAAGCCGTGGTGGTGGGCCGCTCCAACATCGTCGGCAAGCCGGTGGCGCAATTGCTGCTGGCGGAGAACTGCACCGTGACCATTGCCCATTCGCGCAGCCGCGATCTTCCCGCGATCTGCCGGCGCGCCGATCTCCTCGTCGCGGCGGTGGGGCGCCCTGAAATGGTGCGTGGCGACTGGATCAGGCCCGGCGCCATCGTCATCGACGTCGGCATCAACCGGGTACCCAATCCTGATGCGGGAGGCGGCAAGACCCGCCTTGTGGGCGATGTCGCCTTCGCCGAGGCGCGCGCGGTCGCGGGCGCGATCACCCCTGTCCCCGGCGGCGTCGGGCCGATGACCATCGCCTGCCTGTTGCAGAACACCCTCACCGCCGCGCGGCAGCGGCGCGGGTAACCCGCCGGATCAGCCGACCGGAACCGCCCCGGCTTCGTCCTCTACGGCAAAGCCGTCCTCCGCGAACCAGCGACGCAGCTTGCGCATGCCCTGTTCGCGGATCTGGCGGATGCGCTCGCGCGACACGGCGTGGATCTCGGCGAGTTCGCTGAGCGTGCGCGGCGGATCGGAGACATAATAATCGGTCACGATGGCACGCTCGCGCGACGGCAGGCGGTCGAGATAGCCGGCGAGATGGGTGCGCAGCTTCTCGCGGCTCAGGCTGTCGAGGGCTTGCACTTCCGGGTCGGGGGCGTTCTCGTCGACGATGTCGAGCGCCTCACCATCCTCCGAATCCTCATCCGGTCGCTGATCGAGGGAGACGTCGCGCACGCTCATGCGCTCGCGCAAGGTGGCGATCCGCTTCTCGGGAAGCTGCATGATGCGCGACAATTCCGCATTGATCTGCGCATCATTCGGCTGCTCGCCATGGGTGAGGCCATGGCGGCTCTCCAGCCGGCGCAGATGCAGGTAGATCATCTTCTGAGCTGCCGAGGAACCGATCTGGACCATGGCCCAGTTACGCACCCGGTATTCCTGGATCTCCGCGCGGATCCACCAGCGGGCATAGGTTGAAAAGCGCACGCCCTTGTCCGGATCGAACCTGTCGGCGGCCTTCATCAGGCCGAGATAGGCCTGCTGCATCAAGTCATCATGATTCTCGCCGCTGCGCCCGGCCATGCGCGCGACGGCACCCTGGGCGAGACGACGGTGGGCGAGGATCAACCGGTCGCGCGCACCCCGGTCACCGCGCTCCCGCCAGGCCCGGGCCAGCGCCGTCTCGGTCGGCTGATCGATCTGGTCGTAGCGCCCGAGCGGGCGGCTGTCGGCTGCCTGAAAGGGAACATGGATATTCATCACGGTCCTCGTTGATTTCGATACGAAACTAAATCCTTGATGCAGGTCCGTCAATCCAGTTTCGAAGCGCTATCAATTTCGCCGCCGCGTTTTCTTGCAAAAGGCGCTTCAGCGCGCCACAAGGAGGCACCCGCAATGGCCAGACCGGAAAGGGTGGCAACAGAGATGGCGATCGATACGCGACGAGGCCGGCGCACGCGCCGAACCGGGCGATCGCGGGGAGTGAAGCGGTGATGCGCATCGCCGTCGTCCTGCCCCGCAACATGCATTTCGGGCCCGCCGGCGCCACATCGATCGATCTTTGCGCGCGCGATGCTGTGCTGCACAGCCGCCATGGCGGCGATATGCGCGTGATCTGCGAGGACGCCCCGGGGCTCTACGAAGACATGCCGGTCACGACGTTTTCCGGGCGCAGCGTGGGTCATCGGATGCGTGGCGCGGCGCGGGCTGCAGCGGCACATGATCCCGATCTCGTCATCGTGCACCAGCACGCGCCAAGCGCCGCGCGGCTTGCGCGTCTCCTGCCCGATCGGCGCGTCGTGCTGTATCTGCACGGGATGCCGAAGCGGCTGAGCGGGTTCCGGCGCTGGTGGCGCGCGCGTGATTACCGGGATCTCGCGGGGATGATCTTCGTCAGTGAAGCCGCGCATGACGTCTTCGGCGGGCTCTATCCCGCCAATGGTCGCCCGCGCCTGGTCGTGCCCAACGGCATCGACCCGCAATTCTGGACCGGCATCGATTCATCACGCGGCGACACGATCGTGATGGTGGGCCGCATCGAGCCGCAGAAGGGATCGCTTGCCGTGGCGCAGGCGCTCGCCGAAGTGCTGCCGCGCCATCCGGGCTGGCAGGCGCGTTTCATCGGGCCGTTGGCCGGTGACCGAGCCTTCCGCGAAGCCTTCGCGCGCACGATCGCAGCGTGCCCGGGCATCACGCTGACCGGAACGCTTCCCTTCGACAGGGTACGCGAAGAATGCCTGTCCGCGCGCATCGCGGTGCTCGCCTCGCATGCGGAGGGTTTCGGCCGCGTCGCGGTCGAGGCCTTCGCTGCCCGCCTCGCCCTGATCGCCACCCGCGCCGGCGGGCTGGGTGAGGTGATCGGCGATTGCGCATATGCGCTGCCCTCCCCCGAGTCCGCACCGCTCGCGCGGGCCATCGAGACCCTGATCACCGATTCCGCCCTGCGCGAAGATCTCGCAACACGCGGCCATGCGCGCTTTCAGGCGCATTACACCACGGCTGCTTTTGCGGCAGCGTTCGATGCGGCAGTAGAGAAAATGGCCGCATGAGCGTGACGCTGCCGGAACGGCGGACGCATATCGCGGTCATGCGGGCATCGGCGATCGGATCCTCACAGAATCCGGGCGACGCTGTTGCGGCTGCCCATGCATCCTGCGCAGATGTCGCACCCGTCAGATCGGTTTGCGCCCCAGAAGGCGTAACGTCATGTTGCGCCCGAAACGCAGGAACGGATAGAGCGCCCGTGCCAGCCTTGCATTGCGCAACGGACCCGGACGCTGCGAGAGCTGCGAGAGCAGGCACACGGCATCGGCACCGTGATAGACGCGTCCGTCGAGATCGACGATCATGCCTTCATTGAGATCGAGCCCGTAGCTTGCCGCGCGTTCGGGCTCCGCCCGGGCGTCGACGAGTTGCACCGTGTATTCCTCGCGCAGGCGCTGATAAGCGGCATAGCGCGAGCAGAACGGGCAATCGCCGTCATAGATGATGCGCAACACGCTCATGGCCTTGTATCCGATCAATGAAGCTGTGGACGCGGGCTGGATCCAGCAGGGCCAGATAGAGCACCATGGCCGTTGCGGAATAGGTGTGAACCGGCAGCATCAGATAAAAACCCGCATGCAGGGCAAGGCCCATGGGCAGCGCCCAGATCCGCCAGCGCGGCACGAGGATCGCAACGGCCAAGACGTATTCGACGATCACGACGATCACGGAGAGCAATGCGATCATTCCGGGATAGGCGAGGACGAATTCGAGGGCACGCCCGGAATAGACCCACACGAATGTCTGCTCGAGACGCTCTCCGGACAGAAAGGCTCGATCGGTCTTGTCGATGGCGGTCCAGAAATACATCGCCGACAATTGCAGGGCTATCAGGCGCTGGCCCCATAACAGCCCGTATTCACGCGGTTCCGGCTGCGTCGGTCGGGCCCGCCGCGCGGCATTGAGCACCCGCCAGCGGTCGAGGGAATAGGAGCGCCCGCATTCGGTCAGCGCCAGAAGGAGACAGGCGGTGCCGAGCAGATAGACATGATGGTGGGCCCAGCCCGCCGTCTGTGTGAGCGCACCCGCGATATAGAGACACATGACGCTCAGCCCGGTCCCGATACAGGCGAACCGGCTCAGATAACCGACGAACATCATCGCCACCATCAGAAAGAACAGCGCCGAAAGAAGCAAGGTGCCGGGGTTCTGCGCCTGGTGGAAACCGATCTCTCCGCCGAAGCGCGTGATCGCGATAACTGCGAGCCCAATGCGCATCAGCGCGACGGCGCGCGTCGAACCGGTGAAGGACGGCCCCCACCGATCGAACCGCGCAGCAATCGTCTGCAGATCAACGGTCATGCTCTGCCTCCCGTTGCGATCCTGCTGCGGTGATTTGATGACCGTCACCCTTGCACACATCGCCATGCTGCGCGCGACGCCAACCCGCGCGCGTCCCCACAACGCCCTCGAAACTCACCCGATCACCGTCATGATCCGCGAGCGCTTCGCACAGACGCGCGGCAAAGGCCGGCAAATCCGCATCATCGAGAACACGATGTGCGAAGGTGTAATGGATGACGCTCGGATAAGCCGGCAGATCCAGAGCCTCGAGCGGTGACAGCGTCGCCACCATATGGTCGCCGCGCCAGATCCGGAACTCGCCCCTGGGAATACCGACACCGACACCGGAATACATCACCCATTCGCGCAACAGCAGGTGCTTCACGCCGAATACCTGCCCGGCAGACGGTGCCAGCAGGATGAACAGGGCGATCCCCACGAAGCCGGCTCGCCGCAATTGCGTCGGCAAACCGCTGGGGCGCGAGTCCACGCCTTCTCTGCGCGCATCAGCAGACATCTCGTCACCCTGCATGCCTCTCCCCTGATCGGAACCGGCGATGATGCTGGATGAAAGATGTTAAGTTGTGTCTAATGCGGTTGTCTGCGCGCCTCTGGGCAGCGGATCAAAGCTTCAGAAGGGCACCATAGCGCCGCACATGCGATGAAGCGCGGCACGCGACGGCGCCGGAACGCAAACGGCCCGCGAAAAATATCGCGGGCCGGGCGATTCTCACGCCGGGACATCAGTCCCGGGCATACAATGCCAATTCACTCCGAGCCAATTCACTCCGAATGGCGACGCGGGCGGCGGGGGCGGCGGTCGCCGCGATCCTCGCGATCATCCTCGCCGGTTTCACCGCGCGCCGCGCGCTCGGCTTCCCGCTCGGCCTTGATCTTCTCGGAGATGTCCTCGCCGGTCTCCTGGTCGACGACCTTCATCGACAGGCGCACCTTGCCGCGATCATCCATGCCAAGGAACTTGACCTTCACGGTATCGCCTTCCTTGACCACATCGGTGACCTTGGCGACGCGCTGCGGGGCGAGTTCGGAGATGTGGACCAGGCCGTCGCGTGAACCGAAGAAGTTCACGAAGGCGCCGAATTCCATCACCTTGACAACCTTGCCCTCGTAGATCTCGTCCTTCTCGGGCTCGGCCACGATCGAGCGAATCCAGTTCTTGGCCGCTGCAATCGACTTGCCGTCGGCAGAGGCGATCTTCACCGTGCCGTCATCCTCGATATTCACCTTGGCGCCGGTCTTCTCCACGATCTCGCGGATGACCTTGCCGCCGGTGCCGATGACTTCGCGGATCTTGTCGCTGGGGATCTGCATCACTTCGATGCGCGGGGCATGCTCACCGAGCTCGGCGCGCGGAGCGTCGAGGGCCTTCTGCATCTCCGCCAGAATGTGCGTGCGCCCACCCCTGGCCTGATCGAGCGCGACGCGCATGATCTCTTCGGTGATGCCGGCGATCTTAATGTCCATCTGCAGGGAGGTGATGCCCACCTCCGAGCCGGCGACCTTGAAGTCCATGTCGCCGAGATGATCCTCGTCACCGAGAATGTCGGAGAGCACCGCGAATCGCTCGCCCTCGAGGATCAGGCCCATGGCGATACCCGCCACCGGGCGGCGCAGGGGCACACCCGCATCCATCAGCGAGAGCGCGCCGCCGCAGACGGTCGCCATCGAGGAGGAACCGTTCGATTCCGTGATCTCGGAGACGAGGCGCAGCGTGTAGGGGAATTCATGCGCCGGCGGCAGGACCGGACGCAGGGCGCGCCATGCCAGCTTGCCGTGGCCGATTTCGCGGCGCCCCGGCGAACCGACGCGGCCCGTCTCGCCCACGGAGAAGGGCGGGAAGTTGTAGTGCAGCAGGAAGCGTTCCTTGCGGGTGCCTTCCAGTTCGTCGATGAACTGCTCGTCCTCGCCGGTGCCGAGCGTCGCCACGACGAGCGCCTGGGTCTCGCCACGGGTGAACAGCGCCGAACCATGGGTGCGCGGCAGCACGCCGACTTCGGAGACGATCGGACGCACGGTCTTCACATCGCGCCCGTCAATGCGCTCGCCATCATCGAGAATGGCCCAGCGCACGATCTTGGCCTGGACTTCCTTGAATGTGGCCTTGACCATTTCGGGTGCGAAACGCGGCTCGCCGTCCTCGGGGAGAAGCGCCTCGGTCACCTTCGCCTTGGCAGCGTCGATGGCGGCGTAGCGCTCCTGCTTGTCGCGATGCTTGTAGGCGGCGCGCAGATCGGCCTCGGCAATCTCGAGCACGGCCGTCTCGACCTCGGAAAGGTCTGTCGGCGCGAAATCACGCGGCTCCTTGGCGGCTTTCTCGGCCAGACGGATGATCGCATCGATCACCGGCTGGAAATGCTTGTGACCGAACATCACCGCGCCGAGCATGATGTCCTCGGGCAGCTCCTGGGCTTCCGATTCGACCATCAGCACCGCTTCGTTCGTGCCCGCCACGACGAGATCGAGCTTGGTATTCTCCATCTCGGGCAGCGGCGGATTGAGCACGTAACCGCCATCGATATAGCCCACGCGCGCCGCGCCGATCGGACCGGCGAAGGGCACGCCCGAGAGGGTCAGGGCGGCCGAGGCCGCGACCATGGCGACGATGTCGGGATCATTCTCGAGATCATGCGAGAGCACCGTCACGATCACCTGGGTGTCGTTGCGCCAGCCGTCGAGGAAGAGCGGGCGGACCGGGCGGTCGATCAGGCGGGAGACCAGCGTCTCCTTCTCGCTGGGGCGGCCTTCGCGCTTGAAGAAGCCGCCGGGAATGCGTCCCGCTGCATAGGTGCGTTCCTGGTAGTTCACCGTGAGCGGCAGGAAGTCTGTGCCGGGCTTGGGCTCCTTGGCCGCGACCGCTGTCGCCAGCACGGTGGTGTCGCCATAGGTGGCGACAACGGCGCCGTCGGCCTGACGGGCCATGCGCCCGGTTTCGAGGACCAGCTTGCGGCCGGCCCAGATCAGTTCTTCACGTTGGATATCGAACATGTCGTCCTTGCTTTCATGCAATGTCGGCCTTCGGCGACACCATGGGCAAGACGGCGGGGGGCTTCTCTTCGGGATGCCGGGCAGGGCGGGCGCGCATGCATGATGCGGGCGGGCCGTGCCGGCGCGAAACCCCCGGCGATCCTGCCATGGTCATCTCCGGGCCTTCTCGTACTGACGGTGACCGCGTTCGGCCACCATCGGGTGCCGGCGCAAGGCCCTGCCGAGCGGCAGGCGCATCCGCGCCGGCGGGTTCGTCATGCGCACCGGCGGACCGGGGCGCGGGGCGGCGTCAGCGGCGGATGCCGAGACGACCGATCAGAGCGCGGTAGCGCGGCTCGTCGTGACGCTTGACATAGTCGAGCAGCGAACGACGCTGCGAGACGAGCTTCAAAAGACCGCGGCGGGAATGGTTGTCCTTCGCATGGGTCTTGAAATGCTCGGTCAGATTGGTGATCCGCTCGGTGAGGATGGCGATCTGGACATCCGGGGAGCCGGTATCACCTTCTTTCGCACCGAATTCCTTGATCAGTTCCTGCTTGCGCTCAGGCGTGATCGACATCGGTTTTCCTTTCGATGAGACTTGGAACGAAACGGGTTCCCGCAGCGCCGCCGCTTCTCGCGAAGACGGCCTTTGCCGACAGGGCCCTGCGCTGCGGCGATGCCGGGATGTCGTCCAGCATGGTCGCAAGCACCATGGTTCGCGCTGACACAGCCCTCGCGAATGGCCGCAACATAGTCGATCTGCGCATAAATGCCAGCGGAAAATCACGCCGGTCCGGACGATGTCGCAAACGCTGCTGCAGGCCGACCCAAGACCTTCCGGCCTTGCCTGCCAGCCCGCCTCCCGGCCCTGGCCCTCAGCCTCGCGCCTGCGCGGGGAAGCCGCCCTTGTCGAGCGCAGCGCAGACCGTTTCGACGGGTGCCTGCGTGCGCAACTGCGCTGCGCCGGCATCGAGATCGACCCGAATGACGGCCTGCGGGTCGATCTTCTTCACGATCCGCTCCACCGCCGCGAGGCAGCCGCCGCAGGACATGCCCTCGATGGCGAGGCTGATCTGGGACGTTTCGCTCATGGCATTCTCCTTCGCACAGGCCGATCACGCGACGGCAGCCGGCTCAATCCGCGTCACGCACCGCTTCCGCCTCGATCTCGACGAGCAGATCGGGAGCCGCGAGCCCCGCCACCTGCAGATATGTCGTGGCCGGAGCATGCCCCTGCAAGGCCTTGTCCCGCGCGGCGCGGAAATTCATCACCGTGTCGGGGCGCGTGCTGAACACGGTCACCTTGACGAGATGGCGGGTTTCCATGTCGGCGGCGCGCAGAACGGTGAGGAGGTTGGCCCAGGCCAGATCGAGCTGGGCATCGACCCCGTCGGCGACGGTACCATCGGGATGGACCCCGATCTGCCCGGAAATCACCAGGCGGCGCCCCGTCAGGGCATGCGTCACGCCGTGCGAATAGGACGAGGCGGGGGCGTGAATGGTCGGCGGATTGAAGAAATCGGGCATCCTGGTTCCTCCCCTGGCATCGTTTCGTTGCCGAACTCGGCGACATCTTGCCGGAAGCCTGTGGACCGGGCAAGTTGGGGCGAAATTTGGGCTGGTACTTCCAGTAGCGATTTGCGAGTTTTCGTGTCGCATCATGCGTGGAGCAGGTCGTGTCGATGGGGAGCATCAGGAACTGGGCATTGTGGGCCGTCAGTGCCGTGGCGATCATTGCCTCGGCTGTCGCCCTGTGGAGCCTGTTCGGTGCGGCGCTGGCGCCGGGCATGCTGCTCGCCGGGATCGGCGCGATCGCGGTCTTCACCTTCGCCGCAGCGGGGTTCTGGCGGGCCGGGCGCGCCTCTGGGCTCGCCGCGAAGACGGCCCATGATCTCGATATCGTCGCCCGCCGGCTGTTGCGTCTGGAGGCGCGGCTGGCCGAGATCGAGCGCCATCCCCATGCCGAGACGCGCAAGACCGTCGCCGAGGTTTCCGGCGAGATCGCCCTGCTGAGTGGTCTTCTGCGCGATCTCGCCGGCAGCGTCTCCGGCCATGACCGTGACGTGGCGACGCTGGCCGAGGAGATCGTCGACCTGCGCCAGCGCCTCGACGGCGCTGCATCGATGCGCGCGGGGGACATGCACGCAGGAGACATGCGCGCAGGAGACATGCGCGCGGCGGAGCCTTCACAGCCCGCAGATGCGGCGGATGGCGGCACCGGCTGGGCCGACCGGCTTTCCGATCTCGCCCCCGCCGGGAGCATTGGCGAGGAAGGCATACGCAGTCCGGATCTGCCCGCCGCGCCTGCCATGGGCGAAACCGCGCCGCCACCGCTCACCCCGCAGGCGCCTGCGGCGAATGACCGTGACGCCCTGATCGGCGGTGTCTCCGCCGTGGAAGACGCACTGTTTTCCACCCCACCGGAGCCGCCGGAACCCGCCACCGATCCGGCCGAGGAGGCGCGCAAGCGCGCGATCCTCCAGGCATTTCGCGAGGACCATCTCGAAATTCACCTGCAGCCCGTGGTCAACCTGCCCCAGCGCAAGACGCGCTTCTACGAGGCGCTGGCCCGTCTGCGCCTCGATGAGCAGACCCTGCTTCAGCCCGACGAATTCCTGCCGGTTCTGGAGGAATCGCAGCTCCTTCCCGAACTCGACGGCAAGGTCGCCGCTCGCGCCGCCGCCGTGGCGCGCCATCTGGTCAATCGCGGCAGCGAGGGTTTCGTCAGTTGCAACCTCGCAGCAGCGAGCGTGCGCACACCCGGATTCCTGCGCGCGCTCGGGCGTATTCTGGAGGCTTATCCCGACATTCTGGGGCGCCTTGCCTTCGAGATCCCGCAGCGGGCCTGGCGCATGCTCGATGCGGAATCGGCTGGCGCGCTGGAGCAGCTGCGCGCCAAGGGTGCGTTCTTCATTCTCGACCGCGCCACCGACATGCGCCTCGACCCGCTGAGCCTCGCCGATCGCGGCGTCGCTTATGCCAAGCTGCCCGCGCGCATGCTGCTCGACCCGCAACCGAGCCATGGGCTCGATTTCGAGACTGCCGATCTCGCCACGGTGCTCAGCCGTGCGGGTATCCGGCTCGTCGCCGACCGGGTCGAGACCGAATCCGACGTGCCCGATCTGATCGATATCGACGTGCCGCTGGCGCAGGGCTACGTCTTCGCGCCGCCGCGCGCGGTGCGCCCCGATATCGTCGCCGGCCTCGCGCGCCGGGCCACACCGCCGCAGAGCGCACCGCCTTCACGATCCGGCACGGCGCAGCAGGCCGGAAATGCGGGCGCTGACGGGTCACGCGCTGCGGGCAACACCGCCACGCAGAGGTCGATCGGTAACAGGTCGAGCGTGGACAGATCGGCCACAGGCACGGATTCCGCAGGCAAGAATGCTGCAAGCAAGAACGCCACAGGCAAGAATGCCACAGGCAAGAACGCCGCCAATCCGCCCCCCGCTGCGCCGACCGAGCCGCCCGATCCGCCCGAGCCGCGCCTGCCCTATCGTGCCTTCCTGCGGCGTGCGGGCTGAGCGCTTCCCCGGCATGGAGGGTCCCCGCCATTAATGAAAGGACTATGCGCATCCCATGCACATCCTGCTGGTCTATTCTCACCCCTGCGAGGAGAGCTACGGCGCCGCCCTGCGCGATCGGGCGGTCGAGAGCCTGAAACAGGCCGGCCACAGCGTCGACCTTCTCGATCTCTATGCCGAGGGTTTCAACCCCGTGCTCGATGCCGATGAGCGGCGCGGCTATCATACGCCCGGCGAGAACGAGAAACCGATCGCCGATCACCTCGCCCGGCTGCGCAAGGCCGAGGGGCTGATCTTCGTCTATCCCACCTGGTGGTACGGCCCGCCCGCCATGCTGAAGGGCTGGATCGACCGGGTCTTCGTACCCCACGCCACTTTCAGGATGCCGGAGCGCGGCAAGCCGATCGCCCGCGTGATGACGCATATCCGCGTCGTCGGTGCGATCTCGACGCTGGGCTCGCCGCTCTGGTGGTGGTGGCTGATGGGCATGCCGGGCCGGCGCATGCTGCTGACGGGGATCTCGGTGCTCTGCGCGCCGAAAGTCCGCACCTTCTGGCTCGGCCTCCACCGCATGGATTCCACCACCCGCGAAGAGCGCACCCGCTTCCTCGACAAGGTCGGCACCCGCCTCGCCCGTCTGCGGTGAGGGGTGCGGCCATGGTTGCATGTTGATACAACCAAAACTCCTCTTTTCAATGTATAATGCGTGTTTTACTGTCGCCACAGAGTCGGCGAAATCCGGCCCCGGGGCCTAGAATCCCCTTCCTGTAGCGGTTGGTGCGACCGAAAAGGCACCTCCTCGACCTTCATGGCCGGGGAAGCGCTGGCGCATGTCCAAGGCTTCGGCCCAAAGGCCAGTGCGGTCGTCCGTAGACGGCTTTCTAGCTCCCCGGTCACCAGAGCGAACCTCTGGTGACCACGAAAACCCGGTTTCAGGATGGTTTCGGGGAGTTCGAGCATGGAAGAGACGACATTCTGGCGGATTCTGTTTGCCACCTATCAATCACTGACGGACTGGATCAAGGCGCTCTGGCTGATCATCCCGCCGGTGTCATCTTCGCCATGACAGCGCTGCTCCCGCGCGCAAAGCGTCCCGTGCCCGAGGTCGATGGCGAACTCGTCTATACCGTGCAGCGCGACGCATCCGGCCAGTACCGCATCCTGCGCCACATGCCGTCCGATGACACCCCGGCCCTGCTCCCGCTGGAGCCGCGCAGCTAAGCCGTCGATGCAGCGCGCACTCCCCCCTCCCTCCGTGGAGAGGGGAGTTCTGGCGCGGCCTTCATGAAAGGCGCACTTCACGACGCACGCTCCGCCGGACGGGTTACCAGCCCAGCGCGCAGCCATCCTTGCGGGGATCGGAAGCGCCGGTCAGGGTGCCTGTCTCGTGGTCGATGGCGATCGCCTGGGCACCGCCCAGCGGGGCGTCGAGAACGGTGACGGCGCAGCCGTTCGCCGCCAGATAATCCGCCACGCCCGCATCGATGCCGGTCTCGACCTGCGTCTCGCCCTGATAGGCAAAGGCGCGGGGCGCGTCGATCGCCTCCTGCAGCGGCATGCCCTGCTCGTAGAGCCGCATCATCAAATGCGCGTGACCGCCGGACTGGTACTGCCCGCCCATCACGCCGAAAGGCAGGACCGGCCTGTCGCCCTGCATGACGAGGCCGGGGATGATCGTATGCATCGGGCGCTTGCCGGGTTCGAGCCGATTGGGATGATCGGCCTCAACGCTGAAGCTCGCGCCACGACAATGCAGCATTACGCCGCTTTTCGGCGCCAGCAGAGTCGCGCCGAACGGATGGAAGATGGAATTGATGAAGGAGACGACGAGCCCGTCCGGATCGACGACCGAGAGACAGATCGTATCGGTCTCCCAGGGAGCGGGGCCGAGCCTGCGCCCGGCATGGGCGGCATGCGCGTCGAGCGCCGGGCGCGCCGCCTCGCGGCGCACGAAATCGATCGCCGCCTGCCCGAGGAAATCATCGACCCCCGTCTGCATGAAGGCGGGATCGGTGATGGCGCGATCGCGCAGGAAATAGGCTGCACGGGTGGCTTCGAGATAGAGCCGCATGCGCTCGCCCGGATCGGTGCAGCCGGTCCAGACATCCCAGTTCTCGAGCGCTGCGAGGATGAGCAGCGCCGTGGCGCCCTGGCCGTTGGGCGGGCATTCGAGGATGTCGTGACCCTGGTAGCGCCCGGCGATCGGGGCTGCGTAATCGCTCGTCTGTGCGGCGAAATCATCGAGCGCATGCACGCCACCCAGCGCCTTCAGCGTGGCGACGATGTCATCGGCGACCTCTCCCTCGTAGAAACCGGCCCGCCCCTTGCGCCCGATCAGCCGCAGCGAGGCCGCGAGCGCGGGTTGGGCATGGCGCGCGCCCAGCGCCGGGGGTGCCCCACCGGGCAGGAAGACCTCCGCCGTGGCGGGGTTGCGCGCCAGGCGCTTCGCATGGGTCTGCCAGTCGAAAGCGACGCGCGGGGCGACTGCATAGCCCTCCTCGGCGACTCTGGCAGCCGGTTCGAGCAGTTCCGCGAGATCGAGTTTGCCGTAATCTTCATGCAGCCGGCACCAGGCATCGACGGCACCGGGGATGGTCACCGCATGCGGGGAATTGTCGGCGATCTCGCCCAGCCCCTGATCGACCAGAGCTTGCCGGTCGCTCGCCGCCGGCGCGCGGCCCGAACCGTTGATGGTCACGGGCTTTGCCCCTGGCTTCGCGATGATGGCGAAGCAATCGCCACCGATTCCCGTCATGGCCGGCTCGACCACACAGAGCATGGCGGTCGCCGCGATCGCCGCATCGACGGCGCTGCCGCCCTTGCGCATCACCTCGACGCCGATCAGCGAGGCCTGTGGATGGGAGGTGGCGATCATCGCCTGTGTGCCATAGACGGCGGAGCGCCCGGGGCGCTGGAAATCACGGTTCATGCGGTCATCGTCTCCCTCGGTGATACGCGCCGGCAACGCCGATCCGCGCATCCTGCATATCGTGCGATCATAATCTCTGATCGATGCGGGCGCGCCCCCTGATCCTGCGCAGAAACGACGAAAGGGATGTGGCGTGGCGCGCGGTCGCAACGGCTGCTCAGCGCGCCATCACGTCCTTCACCGTCTCGACCAGCTGCTTGAGGGTGAATGGCTTGGGAAGGAAGTTGAATTCCTCGCCCTCGGGCAGGTTCTTGCGGAACGCGTCCTCGGCATAGCCGGAGACGAAGATCACCTTCAGCCCCGGATGCTTGCCGCGCAATTCGCGCAGAAGTGTCGGCCCGTCCATTTCCGGCATCACCACGTCGGAGACGACGAGATCGACCGGGACTTCCTGCTCGTCCATGATCTCCAGCGCCTCGAGCCCGGATGCGGCTTCGAGCACGGTATAGCCGCGCGCGGTGAGCGCACGGCCATTGACCGCACGCACCGGATCCTCGTCCTCGACCAGCAGGATCACGCCCTCGCCGGTGAGATCGCGCGCCTCCTCCTTCGCGGCCTGGGGCTGTTCCTCGTCGGCGCCCTCCTCCGGGACATGGCGCGGCAGGAAGACCCGGAAGGAAGTGCCCTGCCCGATCTGCGAATCCGCATAGATGAAACCGCCCGACTGCTTGACGATCCCGAACACCGTCGACAGGCCGAGCCCGGTCCCCTTGCCGATATCCTTGGTGGTGAAGAAGGGTTCGAAGATCTTGTCCATCACGTCGGGCGGGATGCCGGTACCGGTATCGGAAACCTCGACGAGGACGTAATCGGCGCCCGGCATGCCGGTCAGCGCGAGTTCTGCGGCTTCCTGCGCTTCGACATTGGCAGTGCGGATGGTGAGCTTGCCGCCATCGGGCATGGCGTCGCGGGCATTCACCGCCAGATTGACCACGACCTGCTCGAACTGGTTCACATCCGCCTTGATCGGCCACAGATCGCGCCCGTGGCGCAGATCGAGCTCGACCCGCTCACCCAGCAGGCGTTTGAGCAGCATCGACAGATCCGACATGACGTCGCCGAGCTGCAGCACCTCGGGGCGCAGCGTCTGGCGGCGCGAAAAGGCGAGCAGCTGGCGCACCAGGCTCGCGGCCCGGTTGGCATTCTGCTTGATCTGCATGATGTCCTGGAAGGCCGGATCGGTCTGCCGGTGATTGGCCAGGAGCAGATCGGAATAGCCGATGATCGCCTGCAGGACGTTGTTGAAATCATGCGCCACACCACCGGCGAGCTGGCCTACGGCCTGCATCTTCTGGGCCTGCGCGAATTGCCGTTCGAGCTGACGCTGCTCGCTGGTATCGAGCGCATAGAGCAGGACCGCCTCGCCCTCCTCGTTCTCGCCCTCCTCGGCCGGGCTCAGCCAGATCCGCGCCGAGCGGGCGCCATCACCGGCGAGCGAGACCTCGACCGGCGCGACGCCCGAGCGCGCCTCGGCGGCGTCGTGCAGGGCCGCCGACAGCGCCTCGCGGTCCGTCTCGGCGATCTGGGCGAACAGGTTGGGCCCGTCATCCTCGCCGCGCTGCGCGGGGCCGAACAGCCGCGCGAAGGAGGCATTGGTGCGCAGGATCCGCCCGCCGCGCTGGAGCGTGGCGATGGCGACGGGGGTATTATTGAAGAAACGCGCGAACCGCACTTCCGCCGCGCGCTGACCCTCTGCGCTGCCCTCCTCGCCGGCGGAGCGGTTGAGCACCAGCGAGCGCGAGGCACCAACCTCGCCGTCCTGCCCGAAGGCGACACGGTGATAGATCCGCACCGGCATGGCCTGCCCGTCACGGCGGCGCATGTCGAGATCGAAGGTCTCGGTGCGCACCTCGCCGGGGGCGCCGGTGATCGTGGTCATGATCGCCACGACATTGGCCGGCAGCACATCCTCGATGCGCAGGCCGCCGGAGCCCACCTCGGCGAGATCATGGCCGAGCCAGGCGGCGAGAGTGGCGTTGATATAGGCGATCGAGCCGTCGATCTCGACCGAAAAGAAGCCCGCCGGCGCGTGATCGAGATAGTCGATGGCGTGCTGCAACTCCTGGAAGACGTTCTCGTGGCGCTCGCGCTCATGGGTCACGTCGGAGACGCTCCACAAGGTGGCCGTGCCGCCACCGGGACGCGGGAGCGGGCGCACGCGCACCCGGTACCAGCCGAAATCCGCACGGCCGGCGAGGCCGGGCGAGAGGCGTATCTCTTCGGCCAGCGCGCGGTGTTCACGGGCGGCCTGTGCCAGCCGGTAGATCGCCTCGGAGACTTCCGGCGCGCCGACGAACAGACGCTCGACCGGTTTCACATCCGCAGGATCGCGCGCGCCGGCAAAGGCGAGATAGGCCTCGTTGGCATAGACGATGCCACCATTCTCTTCCGTGACGACGAGCCCTTCGCCGGCGCTGTCGGCCATGGCTTTGGTAAGGTCGTTGCGCCCGCTCGCACCCGAGAACTGCAGGGCGCCGATGGCATAGGCGGCGATGAAGAAGACGCCGGCCACGGCGAGCAGGGCGAGAATCGCCATGATGGCCATGCGCGCCTGATCACCGCTGAACAGGTTCAGCCCCAGAAACGCCACCGGCAGGGCGATGGCGAGCAGCACCAACAGCCAGATATTGCCGGATTTCTCCGACCTGTCGATGGTGCTGCGTGCTTTGTCGCCCGTTGGAGCCATTGATTGGAAACCGCCTGTGCTGAACGTCACTTATGCCCGAATACGCCGCAGTCGCAAGACGTATCCGATCACTTCCGCGACCGCCTTGTAATGTTCCACCGGGATTTCGTCCTCGATGTCCACACTGGCATGCAGGGCCCGCGCGAGCGGCGGGTTCTCGACGATGGGAATGGCATTCTCGTTCGCGACCTTGCGGATGCGCAGGGCGAGGTGATCGACGCCCTTGGCAACGCAGATCGGCGCCTGCATGCCCTGTTCGTATTTCAGGGCCACGGCATAGTGGGTGGGGTTGGTGATGATCACCGTGGCATCGGGCACCGAGGCCATCATGCGCCCGCGCAGGCGCGCCATGCGCGTCTGCTTCATCTTGGCCTTGACCTCGGGGTTACCTTCGGTCTGCTTGTATTCGTCCCGCAACTCCTTGCGCGTCATGCGCTGCTTGTTGTACCAGCGCGTGCGCTGATACATCAGATCCGCAACGGCGACGAAGAAGAACAGCACCAGAATGCCGAGCAGCATCTTCATCGCGCCGCTCTGCGCCGCCTGCGGGATCATCCGGGGTTCGACCTGAACCAGCAGGTCGAGAGTATCTCTCTCGCCCCACAGAATGATTCCGGCCAGCACCCCGACGATCAGGATCTTGAGCAGGCCCTTGGCGAAATTCACCAATGCCTCCACGCCGAAGAGGCGCTTGGCGCCGCTGATCAGCGAGATCCGCTCGAGCTTCGGCTGAAGCGGGTCGACGGTCCAGAGCGGACGATGCTGGATGGCGCCGCCTGCCAGCCCGGCGAACATGATGAAGATGAAGGGCAGCGCCAGCACGCCGAGCATGCCGAGCAGCACGTTGCGCGCCACGATGTAGAAACCCGCCCCGTCGGAGGGCACCTGATGCGCATTCATCAGGAAGCCGCGCATCTCGTCCATGAACCCGATGCCCATCGGGCGGGCGAGAACCGCGATGCAGAGCGCGAGCCCGCCCAGAACGAACAGCGTATTGAGTTCCTGGCTCTTGGGCACGTCACCCTTGCGAAAGGCTTCATCCAGTTTTCGCTGGGTTGGCTCTTCCGTACGATCGTCGTTTTCGGCCTGTTCCGACATCTCAATGCCTCACAGACCGGCGATCTCGGCCAGATAATCGCCGATATCCTCGAGAAACACACCCATCATAACGCCGACCACGGCGAACAGGATCACCATGCCGAGCAGGATCGTCGCCGGCAGACCGAGGAAGAAGACGGGCATCTGCGGCATCAGGCGCGCGAGCACACCCAGCCCGAGATTGAACAGGATCCCGAAGACCAGAAACGGCGCCGAGATCTGGATGGCGAGACGAAACCCGCGCGCAGCCGCCTGCACGCCCAGAGCCGCAGCATCCCCGGCCGACGGCAAGCCGCCCGGCGGCAGGAGATCGTAGGAATTGCGAATCGCGGCAATGGCGAGATGGTGCAGATCCGTCGCAAAGATCAGCGTGATGCCCAGCAGCGAGAGAAAATTGCCGATCGCAGCCTGCTGACCGCCCATGGCGGGATCGACGGCCATGGCGAAGCCGAGACCGATCTGCTGCGCGATGATCGTGCCCGCCGTCTGCAAGGCGCCGATGATCAGCCGTGTCGCCATGCCGAGCATCAGCCCGACGAAGATCTCGCTGATCAGCAGCGTGATCAGCTGCGGCCCGCCCTCGCCGATCGGCAGCGTCGCCTGCGTCGCGGGAAACATGACGAGCGTCAGCAACAATGCGAAGCTCAGCCGCGCCCGCGCCCCCAGAGACTGCTCGCCGATGGCGGGGAGAAGCATCACCAATGTGCCGACCCGCGCGAAGGTGAGCAGGAACGCCACGGCGATCTGGGGAATCAGCAGGTCCATGGGCAATGATGTTAACCATATTCCGCGCGCCGTGCCCCTGATTCGTGCCGTGCCTCACCATCAAAATCGTCGCGCGGGATGCGCGCCTGCCGGTCATCAGCCTCCCGTGGCGATCTGCTCTGCGATCCGGCGCATATAGCCGCCGAGCGCATCACTCATGAAGGGCAGGAAGATCAGCAGCGAGCTGAACACGGCGATGATCTTGGGCACGAAGATCAGGGTCTGCTCCTGGATCTGCGTCAGGGCCTGGACCAGCGAGATGGCGAGACCGACGCCCAGCGCCACCAGCATCACCGGTGCGCCGACACGCAGGAATGTGAAGATGCCGTCACGCGCGATGTCGAGAATGAGCGAGCCTGTCATGGGATTGTTCCGATACCTGTTCATGGCTGCGCAAGCGCCGTCAGACCGGCATGCGCATGATTTCCTCGTAAGCCTGGATCACCCGGTCGCGCACGGCGACGAGTGTCTCGATCGCGGCCTCGCTTTCGGCCACGGCGGTGACGACGTCGACGACATCGGCCTTTCCGGCCGCGACGGCTGCGCCCTGCGCCTCGGCGGCCTGCCCGCTCTCGCGCACGGAGCCGAGGGCGGAGCCGACCATGGCGGAGAAATCGGGCAACTCACCCGTCTGAGCCGTACGCCCGGCGCCGGCGGCGGTGCTGGTCTGGCCGATATTCTGGACGGCGGCATAGGCGCCGGCCGCGAAAGCGTTGGTAGCCATGGGCGGTTACTCCCTCTTGCCGCGCCGTCAGGCGCGCAGGATGTCGATCGTGCGCGTGATCATGCGGCGCGTGGCGGTGACGAGGTTGAGATTGGCCTCGTAACTGCGCTGGGCCTCACGCATGTCCATCTGCTCGATGAGCGAATTGACGTTGGGCAGTTTCACCTCGCCGTTTTCGTCGGCGGCGGGATGGCCGGGGTCGAAACGCGTGCGGAACGCGCCCTGGTCCTCGCGGATGCGCCCGAGTTGCACCGTGTGCGACTGCAATTCGCGGTCGAACCGGTTGGTGAAGCTGGGCACGCGCCGGCGATAGGGATCACCGCCGGGGGTGTTTGCCGTGGAATCCGCATTGGCGAGGTTTTCGGCGATCACGCGCATGCGGCCCGACTGGGCCTTCAGGCCGGATGCGGCGACGGAAATGGTCTTCATGAAGTCCATGGGCGATCACCTTGAAAGAGGTCAGCGTCTGCCTGTCGCGATGCGCAGCATCGAAAGGCTCTTTTCGTAGAGAGAGGCGGCGAGCTGATAATCCGACTGGTTCTGCGCGGATCTCAGCATCTCCTCCTCGAGGTTCACGGCATTGCCGTTCGGGCGCACCTCGAAGCGCGCCGCGTTGCGTTCACTCATGCCGGGGCGCGCCTGGTCCAGGGCGAGATGCCCCGGCGCCGTACGCGCCACCTGGAGATTGCCACCGACGGGACGCCCCCGTGCATCGAGCTGCGGCTCGGCCACGTCGCGCGGCTTGAAGCCGGGCGTATCGGCATTGGCGACGTTTTCCGCGATCACCTTCTGGCGCGTCTGGTGCCAGTGCATGCGCGTCTTCAGCTTCTCGATCAGCGGCAGACCTGCGACGGACACCGGACTTCTCCGTTACTCGAATCGCGTGCGGCCCTCCGGCGGCACTGGGCAAAATTTGCCGTGCGTATGGTTAACGGGGAGTTAAGGAGGGGTTAAGGATGACATGCAAATGCCGCTTTTCCCCCGTTGAAATCCACAGAATGCTTGCGCGCAAATGCATTGAAGGCGATAACGCGTGTGGCCCTATCGATCAGCACGGCCATTCGTCTGCCGTGCGCAAAGAAGAGCGTGCGTCCATCTATGCTCGGTTTTGAAGTCTCACCCGTCGTTCAATACGTCATCGCCTTCGCGATCATCGCGATCCTTCTGGCCCTGTTCGCCATCGTCCTGAAGCGGATCGGCGGCAAGCGTTTCGCCATGGGTGGCGAGCGCGGGCGCGGGCGTCAGCCAAGGCTGGGTATCGTCGATGTCTATGATCTCGACCGCCAGCGCCAGCTCGTGCTGCTGCGCCGTGACAATGTCGAGCATCTCGTCATGCTGGGCGGGCCGAATGATTGCGTGATCGAGAGCAATATCGTGCGCGCGCCCCATGGCCGGGCAATGGCCCCGCCGGCGATGGAGGTTCCGTTCGAGCCTGCGCCGGAACAGGCTATCACCGGCCAGCCGGGCTATCAGCCGGGATTGTCGCAGGGTTCGCCCCCGCAAGCGGCGGCACCGATCGCCGCCGCCGCGATGGTGCAACCCGCCGCTCAGCCGCCGCCTGCCGCCTCGACCGGCGCGCCCCCTGCGCAAGCAGAACCCCCGCCACCCCCGGGATTCGCCCCGCAGCCGCGCCGGAACGCCGGGCCACAGCCGGAGATGGAACCGCCGGCACAGCAAGGCCTCTCGCAGGCGATGGAGCCGGTCGTCGCGCAGCCCGCGCAGAAGCGCGCATCAGAACCGGGGGCCGAATCCAGGCGCGGCCTGTTCGGCTTCGGGCGACAGGCGCAAACACGACCCGCCGAAAAGCCCGCGCCGCAATTCCCGCCGCGCCCGCGCACCACGCCGGTGGCGCCCGACAATCCCCCGCCTTACCCGCCGCGTTCGCGCACCACGCCGAACCTGCCCGATGCGCCATCCGACAGCGCCGGGGAAGCGCCGTCTCACGCGGCGGTCGGAGGCGGTATGGACGCAACGCGCCTTTCCGGTGCAGGCCTTGCAGCTGCGAGCGCCGATGACGCGTTGACTCGCGCCGGCGGCGAAGCCGTGCCCTCCCCCGCTTCCGCTCCGGAGGCCGCTCCCGCCGCTCGCGAGGATGCGCTGTTTTCCGATATGGCGCGCGAGCTCGAAGCCGCATTCAAGCGCCCGGCCCCGGCTGCGCCCGCAGACGCGCGGAGCGCCCGCGTAACACCATCCCCCGACGCCCCCGTCGACACACGCGGTGATGATGCACCGGCTCCAGAAGCGCCCGTTTTCATCAGCTCCGAGCCGCCCGCCTTCCCGGCGCGCACCGCCCCGCCGGTCGCAGAGGCGCCGCGCCGACAGAGCGAGGATGCTTTCTCCATCGAGCAGGCTTTCGCCGAGGCCGTACCGAGCAGGCGCGAGGCCGCCGGGTCTGCAATTGACAGGTCTCCTATCGACGACTCTCCTCTTGTCGAGTCTTCTCTTGCCAAGTCCGCTCTTGCCGAGTCCGCTCTTGCTGAGTCCGCTCTTGCCGAATCTTCGTCCACCGGGACCGCGCCTGAGATCACGGCACCCGAAACCGCGCCGGTCACCGGGGACGGCTCAGACGATCATGCCCCCGCCGGAAGCCCGCATGCTCCTGCACCCGGCATGACCCCGGCTCCGACTTCCGGTCCGGCGCATTTTGCCTCCGCCATCGAAGAGAGCCCGCAACCGCAGGCCCCTCCACGCGCTGATGTGCAGACGGATACGCAAGATCCGGACCCGCGCTTCCCGGAAACAGAAGAGCCGGCAGCATCTCCGGCCTTCGCCCAGGCGCAGGCAATCATCGCTGAAGAAGCGCTCGCGGAAGCAGCGGAAGCCGAGGCCGCGCCGGAAGGTGCCGCGCATACGCATGCGCGCTCCGTCGATGATGTCGCGTCGCACGCACAGCCGGGATCCGAAACGGCACCGGAGCCGGAACTCACGGCCGATGCCGACACCACGGAGCCGGCCATCGAGGAAGAGCCAGCCGCCCATCCCGCAACCGGGGCATTCGCGCCGCAGGACACTGTGCGCGCAAAGCGCGATACGACCGTGCAGGATGGCGTCACAGAAGAACCCGCAGCCCAGGCATCTGCAGACGAGGCATCCGCAGACGAGGCGCCCGCAGACGAGGCATCTGCAGACGAGGCACCCGCAGCGGAAGAGGCCAACACGGCAGATCAGCCACAAGCCGAACCGGCGCCGAAAGAAGAAAAGCCCGGCGGCAAGGTCGATCCGTTCTCGGTAGACGAGATCGAAGCGGAATTCGCCCGTCTGCTCGGACGCAGCACGGACAAGGGTCCCAAAAGCTCTTGATAGCCCGCTTGCGCCCGCTTGCCGCGCTTGCGCTGCCGTGATTCGCGTCGCACCGTCCCGTAACAGGACATGCGGAGCGAATCAGCGGTGCAGGCGGATCACGGGGGCAGGAGCCACACAGGCATGGGTTGCGCGAACGCGCTGCGGCGTGATCGCCGGGAGCGCGCGCGCGCGCGTCTCATGGCCCTGCGCATGCCCGCCGCCTGCCTGGTCGGCACGGGTGCCTTCCTCCTCGCCTTCCCCAGCCTCGCCCAGACCCTGACCCTCGATCTCGGTGAGGAGGGCGGCGTCACCGAGCGGGCGCTGCAACTGATCGCGCTGATCACGGTCCTCGCGCTCGCACCCTCGATCCTGGTGATGGTGACGTCGTTTACCCGGATCGTCGTGGTGCTTTCCCTGCTGCGCTCCGCATTGGGCACGATGACGGCCCCGCCGAACGGTGTCATCATCGGACTCGCGCTGTTCCTCACCGCCTTCGTCATGGCACCGACGCTCCAGGAAGCCTACGAGGAAGGCGTCGCCCCGCTCATCGCCGGTGAAATCAGCCAGGAAGAGGCCTTTACCCGCGGCGTCGCTCCGTTTCGCACCTTCATGCTCGCCCATGTCCGCGAGCGCGATCTCGAACTCTTCATCGACATGTCGGGTCAGACCGATCTCGAGGGCCCCGACGATGTCCAGTTGCACGTGCTGGTCCCGGCCTTCATGATCTCGGAGCTGCGGCGCGCCTTCGAGATCGGCTTCCTGCTCTTCGTGCCCTTCATCATCATCGATCTGGTGGTCGCCTCGATCCTGATGTCGGTGGGCATGATGATGCTGCCGCCGATCACGGTCTCGCTGCCATTCAAGCTGATCTTCTTCGTGCTGGTCGACGGCTGGAACCTCGTCGCGGGATCGCTGGTACGCAGTTACGGCTTGTAGCGCCTCAGATGTCGTCGCGCTTACGCGGCTTGTCGGTTTCATCCGCATTCTCGTCGCGCAGATCATCGTCATCAAGAATGCGCAACGCCGCCCCTTCGAGATCCTCGTACTGGCCCGAGCGCAGCGACCAGAGGAAGGCGATCAGCCCCATCAGGCCGAGGCTGAGTGCGATCGGCAGCAGGTAGATCAGGACATTCATGATGCAGCCTCCGAGGGCGTGACCGCCGGAGCGGGGGTGATCATCGCCGTCGCCTGTGATCTGGCATGCGTGGAAGCCGGAGCAGTACTCGCTCGAGCCCCGCGCCCCGCGCCCCGCGCGCGCATGGCGTTGAGCGTGACAATCACCGAGGAGCCCGACATTGCGACCGCCGCGATCAGCGGGGTGACGTAGCCGAGCACCGCAATCGGCACGGCGATCAGATTGTACACAGTCGAAATCCACAGATTCTGGCGCATGATCATCAGCGCCTTGCGCGACAGGGCGACGGCTTCGGCCACCGGGCGGAGGCGATCGCCGAGGGCGAGGGCATCGGCACAGTTCTGGGCCAGATGCGAGGCGCTGATCGGCGAGATCGAGGCATGGGCAGCCGCCAGCGCCGGAGCGTCATTGAGCCCGTCGCCCACCATCAGCGTGCGCCGCCCCTCACCGGCGAGACGCGCGAGAATGGCGGTCTTGTCGCCGGGCTTGCAGCCGGCATGCCAGTCAGCAATGCCGAGCGCCTCGGCGGCCCGGCGAACCGGCCCTTCGCGATCGCCGGAGACGATCATCACTCCGAGGCCGCGCCGTTTGAGATCGGCGACGACATCGCCGGCATCGGCGCGCAGGACCTGGCGCAGCAGCAGCACCGCCACGCGCGCACCATGGCGCAGGACGATCGGCGTCGCATCGGGCTCGCCACGCAGGGCATCCGTGACGGCATCCTGCGCATCGCAGAAATCCGGGCTGCCCAGCCGCGCCTCGATGCCGTCGACCATGGCGCGCACCCCGCGTCCCGGCTCCTCGACGACATCGTCGAAGGGCGCTCCCGCCGCGCCATCGCGCGCCAGTGCCCGGGCCAGGGGATGGTTGGAGCTCTGGCCAAGCCTGCTTGCGAGCGCCACCATCGCGTCATCGAGGGCGCCGCGATTGACGAGCCGCGCTTCGGGCGTGGTGAGCGTACCGGTCTTGTCGAAGACCACCGTATCGCAGGCGGCGATGCGCTCGACACCGTCACCGGCGGTGAGCAGAACGCCGGAGCGAAACAATGCGCCGGAGACCACGACCTGCACCGCCGGGACGGCGAGCCCCAGCGCACAGGGACAGGTGATGATCAGAACCGCGACCGCCGTGATCACCGCGAAATGCAGATCCGCGCCGACCAGCAGCCAGCCGATCAGCGTCAGCGCAGCGGCGGCATGCACCACGGGCGAATAGAGTTGCGCGGCACGATCGGCGATCTGCACATAGCGCGACTTCGCCATCAGGGCCTGATCGAGCAGCTTGTTCACCTCGGCGACGAGGGAATTCTCCGCCGCCGCGACGGCGCGCAAGGTCAGCGCTCCGGACAGATTGAGTGTCCCGGAATGCAGCTGTGCGCCCTCCCCCACCGGCTCGCGCGCCGTCTCGCCGGTGACGAGACTGGCATCGACATCCGACAGCCCCGTGACGACCACCCCGTCCACAGGCACCCGGTCCCCTGGACGAATCTGGAGGAGATCGCCGGTCCTGACCGCGAGAACCGGGATTTCAGTCACCCCGCCATCGGCATCGAGCCGCCGCGCCGTCTCGCCGCGCAGGGCGAGCAGATTGCCGGCCACGGCGCGGGTCTTCCTGCGCATGATCTGATCGAGCACCCGCCCGGCGAGCAGGAAGGTGAGCAGCATGGTGGCGGCGTCGAAATAGGCGTGTCTGGCTGAATTCATGGTCTCGATGACCGAGATCCCCACCGCGAGCAGCACGCCCAGCGAAATCGGCACATCCATACCGAGCGAGCGCGCCTTCAGCGAGCGCAGCGCCCCGCGAAAGAAGGGCTGGCCGGAATAGGCCACGGTGGGGATCGCGATCAGCGCCGAGATCCAGTGGAACAGATCGCGCGTCTCGGTATCGATATCGGCCACATTGCCCGACCAGACCGAAACCGAGAGCAGCATGATGTTCATGGTGGCGAATGCCGCCACCCCGAGACGCTTCAACAGATCCGATGTCTGCGCCGCCTCGATCTCCTCCTCACGGCTGCGCGTGAAGGGATAGGCCTTGTAGCCGAGTTTGTGCAGCCGCGTGACGGCAAGCCCGGGATCGACGGGGGCCGTTTCATGGCCATCACCATCCATCGCCGCGTCGAAAACGAGATGAAGACGCTTGTTCGTATAATTCAGCCGTGCATGGGCGATACCGGGTCCCGCGACACCCTGTTCGATCTCCCGGATACAGGCGGCACAGGTAATGCCGTCGATCGCGAGATCAAGCTGCGCGCAACCCTCCCTGTCGCGCGTCACGAATGCCGAATAATCGATCCGTTCGCTCATCCGTTCAGCGTAGCATGACGCGGTTGCGCGAATGGAAGACCTGTTCGTCACCCTCGCTGAAGGTCAACACCAGATCCCACTGTCCCGCCGGCACGTCCGCGAACCGGGCCTCGTAGACGCCGTACCCGATACGCTCCAGTGTCGCGGGGCGATCAAGATTGCTGTCGGCGGGGCGCGCGAGCACCACCTCCCCGGCCATGTCGGGCAGCATGTTGCCGTCACGATCACGCGTGGTGATCTCGGCATAGGCGCCGCCATCGGCGCGGCGCTCGACGAAAGCCTCGATTTGCCAGCCCCGCGCCTGCTGCTGTTCCGCGCTCGCGAGCGTGGTGTTGAACTCCTGGCTGGTGCGGTAGGCGCTGTCGGTCTCGAGCCCCCGGAACGTCGCGATGGCATTGGGCAGGAGCAGCCCGAGATTGACGAATATGACGACACCGAAGAAGGCGAGAATCATCGCCAGAACCTTGCGCCCGGTCAGCGGCTTGCCGCCGGGGACGTAGTCGTTTTCGAAACGCTCGGGGGAGGACATCGTTCGGCTTCCTGTTTTGCCCGACCCGCTCTCACTCGGCGGGTCGGATGAAATTGTCACTCGTCGTGGCGACCTCGCCGCTCTCAGGCTCTGTCAGCACGAAGGTGATCGGCGTCGATTCGGGGATGTTCGCAGGATCGGGAATGGTGACCAGCACGCGGACCTCGCGGGTCTGGGCCGGGCCGACGGGCATTTCGATCACGCCCTCCGAGACATGCAGCGCACCAAGCGCATCGAGATCGACTGCGGGCAGCCCCGTCACCGCGAGGGTGAAGGCACGTTCCTCCAATGCCTTGTTGGACAGGCGAATGGTGTAGGCGTTGCGGATCGAACCATCGGAAAGCTGCACATAGAGCGGATTGCGGTCGTGCTGGGCCGAGACGTCCATCGAGCCACGACCGACGAAGGTGAACAGCATGATCCCCGCGATCAGCCCGATCAGCGCCATGTAGACGATGGTACGCGGGCGCACGATCTTCGAGCGTTCCTGCGGCTTGCCCTCGAGGCGGCGCTCCAGATTGTACTCGCTGTCATAGGTGATGAGATCGCGCGGCAGGCCGACCTTTTCCATCACGTTGTTGCAGGCATCAATGCACAGGCCGCACTGGATGCAGCCGAGTTGCGAACCGTCGCGGATATCGACACCGGTGGGGCAGACGGCAACGCATTGGCCGCAATCGATGCAATCGCCCGCCGGCTCGCCCGCCTCGCGCAGGGCGCGGTTCTTCTTGACGGAACCGCGCGGCTCGCCGCGATCCGCCATGTAAGTGACGTTATAGGCATGCTCGTCGGTCAGCGCCGCCTGGATACGCGGCCACGGGCACATGTAGACACAGACCTGCTCGCGCATCCAGCCGGCCAGCGTGTACGTCGTGAAGGTGAGGATGCCGATCCAGAGATAGGCCACGAAGGGCGCCTGGAAAGTCGCAAGATTGTAGACGAGCGTCGGCGCATCGGCGAAATACAAGACCCACGCCCCGCCGGTCCACCACGCGATCATCAGCCAGACGAAATGCTTGGAGGCGAATTTCGAAACCCGCTCCGCGTTCCATGGCCCGTTATAGAGCCGCAACCGCTCGCGCCGGTCACCCTCGATACGCCGCTCCACCGCCATGAACAGATCGGTCCAGACCGTCTGCGGGCAGAGATAGCCGCACCAGATCCGCCCGGCCACGGCATTCATCAGGAAGAGGATCAGGGAGGCGAGGATCAACAGCCCCGTCAGATAATAGACTTCCTGCGGCCAGATCTCGATGAAGAAGAAATAGAAGCGCCGCGCCGGCAGGTCGATCAGCACCGCCTGATCGGGCGCATTCGGCCCGCGATCCCAGCGCAGGAAGGGCAGGAAGTAATAGACGCCGAGCGTGGCGACGAGGATTGCCCACTTGATCTTGCGGAACTGGCCCCAGACGCTTTGCGTGAAGAGCTGCTTGCGCGCCTCGTAGAGCGGGCCTTCGATATAGACCTCATGCTCTTCGTCGGGCTTGAGTTCTGGCTTGTTGGTGACGGCTGCGTCGGACATTTCGCCCCCGATACGGGATCCTGAAGATTGCACCGACTCTTATGCGAAACCAGCACTCCCGGCTTTGACAATGATCAAGCAGGGCTGCGACAAGCCGTCATGCAAGCGTTTTTACGCAGCTCCCGCGCTCAAGGCACCAGCCAATGCGCCTGGTGATCATCCGGGTCGAGACGAAAACGCGCGCGCCGGTGGCCGGCATGGTCGAGATAGAGTGTCTCGATCTCAGCGATGGTGATGGTCACCGCCGAGAAATTGGCTGCTCCTGCGACAATCGCGGCTTCGTCTTCAGGTAGCACGAATCCGCCCGCCGCCGCGATCGCGGTGCCCGGGGCCGGCTGTGTCGCGTAACAGGCCCGGCTCATCATCCGCGAGCCGTCCCAGGCCGCCTGCGCCAGAGCATCCCCCGCATGCAGTTGCGCCATTCCCTCCGCCCGCAGCTGGAACTTGCCACGCGCGTCATAGACATGCACGGCAACGCGCGGATCTGCGGCGATCTCTTCGCTCTTGAGGCCACGCTGGTCGGTGTGGAAGCGCAGGCTGCGCGCGCCCGTATCGACGGCGCGCAGCACCACCGTGCGCATGCGCGGGCGCCCGTCCGTGCCGAGCGTGGCGATGGTGGGGGTATGGAAGGGCGAGCGCCGGTCCTTCACCCCGCGCGCCAGGCAGGCCCAGGCATGGCGCAGGGTGGCATCGAGGTCATCGACGAAATCCGGACGGTAATGGGGCTCACCGGTTTCGCGCCGCTTCGTCTTCTCGCTCATCGCAGCCTCTTTAGCCCGATTCATGCTCCCGGGCTGCCCGCTCGCGCGCGATCAGCATCAGGTTGCGTGTGTAGATGAAGGTACCCAGCGCCTGGCCGAGGATGAAGACGGGATCCTGCCGGTAGATCGCATAGCCGAGCAGAATGAAGCCGCCGCCCAGCGAGAAGAACCAGAAGGAGATCGGGATGACACTGCGCCCCGCGCGCTCGCTCGCGATCCACTGCACCAGAAAGCGGGCGGTGAACATCAGTTGCCCGAGCAGGCCGATCAGCACGACCATGTCGAAATTGGCGATGAAGATCGTATGCAGCCCCGCACCGATATCATCGATCAGATTGGCGATCATGAACGCGTTACCTCTTCCACCTGCGGCACGCGCCGCCTGCGCCGGATCAACCACCAGACGCCCATCAGATCAAGCAGACCCACCCAGAGCCGGTCGAACAGGCCGTAATTCGACACGCCGGCGAAGCGTGAGCGGTCCTGCACGTCGACATGCACGATATCCAGACCCTCGCGCCGGATCAGCGCCGGCATGAAGCGGTGCAGCGCATCGAAATAGGGCAGACGCAGATAGGTGGCGCGGGCAAAGCATTTCAGCCCGCAGCCGCTGTCGCGGGTACCGTCTCGCAGAATCGCGCCGCGCACCGCATTGGCCAGCCGTGATTGCAGCCGCTTGCGCAACCCCTTGCGACCGAGCCGCTGGCCTGCCGCGAGGCCAACCCCCGGCCCGCCGGCCTCCAGCGCCGCGAGGAGTTTGGGAATGAAGGCCGGATCGTTCTGGCCGTCCCCGTCGATGGTGCAGCAATACAGCCCCGAGGCGCCCGTCACCCCCGTGCGCACGGCGGCGCTCTGGCCACAGCTCTGCGCATGGCGAAACACTTTCAGATGCGGTTTTTCCGCCATTGCCTCGCGCAGGATGCGCGGCGTCTCGTCGTTCGAACCGTCATCGACATAGACGATCTCGAACCCGTCGATCTCCGCGCAGGCTGCCTCGATCTCCGTGATCAGCGGCAGCAGGTTCGCCGCCTCGTTTCTGACGGGGACGATGACACTGAGACGGGGGCGGGAATGATCCTCGAGCGTCATGGTGCAACCCTGTAGACGCCGATATCGAGAGCGCGTCCGCCATTGATGTTGAAGCCCTCGACCCGCGTGAGCAGGGCCGGCGTGACCTCGCTCTCGCGTAGCGCAGCAATGAAGGGTTCCTGCTGGCGGGATTCGACGAAGACCATCCGGCAATCGCCCCCTTCGAGGAATGAGACGGCATCAGCGCCGGAATTCAGCATGGCGAGATCCGTCCCCACGAGGAAGACGAGGCTCGGCTCGCGATAGCCCAATGTTCCGAAGGCCGGATCGGCACAATCGAGACTGCGCGCCACGGCGGCCAGATCAGGCGAGACCTGCAGCGAGCGCAGGAGCGGCTGCACGAACTGGAAGACACCGATGGACAGCACCATGGCCGAGGCGACGGCGGTCAGGGCGGCGGGCACCACCCGGCCTTTCAGGAACTGTCGCCAGGCGAAGAGCCCGATCAGCGCCGCCACGACGACGAGCGGCATCCCGAAGAGCAGCGTCCCGTCACCGAGCTGGATCCCGGCGATCGGCAGGGCGATGACGAGCACCAGCGGCACAAAGGCGAGAAATATCCCGACGGGGCGCGCCAGCGGACGATGCGGGCCGACGAAACCGTGGCTGATCGCCATGGCGGTGAGGATCGCGATCGCCGGATAGACCGGCATCACGTAATGCGGCAGTTTGGTCGGCACCAGTTCGAAGACGATCCAGCCCGGGACGATCCAGGCAAGCAGGAAGGCCACGACATCCACCCGCCGGTTCGCCCAGGCGAAGGGCACGGCGATCGAAGCCAGAATGGCGGCGGGCCAGAAGGTGACGAAGAACAGCGCGAGATAGGTCCCCGGCGGCGCCCAGTGGTAGATCTGCGCGGTGCCAAGCTTGCCCAGCATGTCCTGCCCTGCCGATGCAGCGAAGAAATCGGCACCGGCCCGCCAGCCAATGGCGATGAACCAAGGCGCGGCGATGGCGAGGGCGATCAGGATGCCGATACCGGGGCGCAGGGCGCGCAGCCAGTCGAGGGAGCGCTCGCGGATGCTCAGGGTCACGGCGGCGAGACCGGCGAAGAGAAGGATCACCGGGCCCTTGATCAGAACGCCGAGCCCGATCGCCCCCCAGAACAACAGCACATGCGCCCATGGCAGGATGGCCGCGCCCCGGACCAGATAGGCGCGCGCCAGCGCACCCATGGCGACGACGATACAGGCCAGCAGCATGGCGTCGGTCTTGGCGAGCCGCGCTTCGACCATCAGGATCAGGCTGGCCGCCATGAAGGCGGCGGCGAGAAAGGCCTCACGCCTTCTGGCGAGAGCGAGCCCGGCCCAGTATGTGGCGAGTACCGCACCCAGCGCGCCGAGGATCGAGGGCACGCGGTAGATCGCGACATTGGTGCGCGCCTCCGGCACGCCGAGCATTTCCGCGACGCTCACGCTTGCAGCCTGCATCCAGTAGATGCCCACGGGTTTCTTGTGGCGCGCCTCGTCCTGGAAGCGGATATCGATGAAATCGCCGGTCTCCAGCATCTGCTTCGTCGCCTGCGTATAACGCGGCTCGTCTCGGTCCATCGGCTGCAGAAACGTGATTCCGGGCAGGAAACAGATGCAGGCGATCAGCATCAGGAGCGCGCAGGCGCGCGCATGCCCCCCCTCGACGAACAGCATCAGACGCCCGGCCAGACCGCGACCCTGCTGCGGCTGTGCGCGGGAAGGGGCATCGATCACGTCACGGGAGAAAGCACTGCTTTCGCGGGGCATCGTCATGCGGGACTCCGGCCGGCTCCCCGCCATCCGGGCGAGGAGGCAAAGGATTCCGGTCATCTCTCCAATCCGGCGCGAAATGTCAAACCCCGGAATGCTCCCGGGTCATGGATTGCAGGTCCTTAAGCAGCCCTTACCGGGATCTCCGAGAATCGAGGCTTTTCACTGACGGCTGATTTTCCCTGACGGCAGAGAGGTTTGGGCGATGCCGGGATTCGATAAAATTTGAACTGTCTGCTTCAGCGGCAAACAAAACCGATGCGCCATCGTCTCCCCGTGGACAGGGAGACGATCATGCTTTTGACCATGTCGAAACGTGCAGCCATCTTCGCATTGGCTATCGGGACATTCCTCGCCTTGCCGGTTCTCGCCGATGCGCGAGAGACGATGCAGGCCTCGGGCGCCGGAAACGCCGGCGTGCCCATCGAACAGGGCAGCGCAAGTCCCATCGCCGGCTGGGTGGATTTCTGCCGGCAACATCCGCAGGAATGCCGTGTCGACATGTCCGAAGCCGCCATCATCACCTTGACGCGGGACAACTGGGCGCTGATCAACGAGATCAACCGTGCGGTCAATGGAGAGATCATCGCCAGGACCGACATGGAGCTCTACGGCACCCCCGATCACTGGACCTTTCCCGATTCCGGCTACGGCGATTGCGAGGATTACCAGTTGCTCAAGCGCAAACGCCTCGCCGATGCCGGGCTGTCACGCCGCGCCATGCGCATGACCGTGGTGATCGACGAGCAGGGCGAAGGCCACGCCGTCCTGATGGTCCGCACCGATCGCGGCGATTTCATCCTCGACAACGTCACCGACGAGGTCGTGTCCTGGCACGAGACACCTTATGTCTACGTGTCCCGCGAAAGCCAGCACGCCACCGCCTGGACGTCGCTCGGCCATACTTCGGCCCCGACCGCCACGGCGGCGCGCTGAGGAGGGCAGCCGACGCACGAGATTGCGACCCCCGGTCACGTCCCCACCTCCCGTCCCCAGACCGGGCTCGCATACGGGGCCAGCTGCCAGACAGCTGGCCCCGTTCCTTTTGACCGCCTGTTCCGCTTCACGAACGTTGTAGCGCCGCAACGCCACAGCCCGGCGTTAACCGTGTTTCCCCTTAGGGCTTGAACGCGTCCCCGGCGCCTGTCAGCTTTGGTTAACATTTTATTAAAATGTCTGGCAGATTGGGGAGCCGGGGGCATGCGGGATCATCAGGCACGGGATGTCGCGGCAGAGGTGGTGCCGGCGCGGACCTCCGGCGGCAGGGAACGGAGCTTGCGCTTCGGCATGATCGCGGGGGCGATCATGCTCGCCATGATGACAATGCTCGACGCCGCCCCCGCACAGGCCCAGCAATATGCCACCGTGCCCGAGCGCGTCACACCGCTCGAAGCCGTCGGCGACGCCCGTCCGATCCCGGCCTGGCGCGTCTTCTGCCAGCGGCATCCGCTCGAATGCGCGGTCGATCCGCGCGAGGCGGGCCATGTCACCCTGACGCCGCAGATCTGGGCGCTGATCACCCGCGTCAACCGCGAGGTCAATGCCGCCATCGCCCCGATGACCGACATGGAGCAATGGGGCACCGCCGATAGCTGGGATTTTCCCGAGGCGGGCTATGGTGATTGTGAGGATTACCAGTTGCTCAAGCGCAGGCGCCTCGCCGATGCCGGCCTGCCGCGCCGGGCCATGCGCATGAATGTGGTGCTCGATACGCGCAATGAAGGCCATGCCGTGCTCGAGGTCAGGACTGATCGCGGCGTCTTCATCCTCGACAACGTCACCGACGCGGTCCTGCCCTGGGACGAGACGCCTTACGTCTATATCAAGCGCGAGGGGCGCGACGATGCGCGCTGGGTATCGCTGGGGGGTGTCGCGGCCTCGCCCACAGCCGTGGCCGGCACCCGCCGCTGAACGGGCCGGGCGGCGCGAATGGCGCAGGGGCCGGCATGCCCGTCTGCGTGCTTGCCCGCTGCAAGATGCCTTCCGGCGGGTTAGACTGGCGCCGGTTTCACGACGTGGTCATGCGTTCGTGCCGATATAGCAGCCCCGGGAGCCCTCAGATGGACAAGTTCGACCTCGCCATGCGCGATATCCCCCTCGTCGCGGTATTGCGGGGGATCACGCCGGAGGAGATCATTCCGGTTGCCGACGGGCTGATGGCGGCGGGTTTCCGCCTCATCGAGGTGCCGCTGAATTCGCCGCGCGCCTTCGACAGCATCGCAGCGCTCGCCGCGCATTGCCCGCCGGAAGTGCTCACCGGCGCGGGCACGGTGCTCGACGTCACGCAGGTGCGCCGGCTTGCGCAGATCGGCGCACAGCTGATGGTGACGCCCAATACCGATCCAGACGTGATTCGCGCCGGTGCTGCGGCGGGGCTCATCCCGTTGATCGGCTGCCTGACCCCCAGCGAGGCGCTCAGCGCCGTGGCGAACGGGGCGCGCGCGCTCAAGATCTTCCCCGCCTCGCGGATGGGGCCGGATTATCTTGGGGATATCCGCGCGGTCCTGCCCGCTGGCACCAGGCTCATCCCCGTCGGCGGCATCAATGCGCAGAGCATGGCAGCCTTTCACGCGAAGGGCGCCGACGGGTTCGGCTTCGGCACCAATCTCTACAAGCCCGGCATGAGCGCCGAGGAGGTGGCGTCGAATGCGCTGGCTCTGGTTCGGACTTGGCGTGCTCTTTGAAACGCGCCATCATCTGTCTCGAAAAAAGGCCGCGCCGGAAACCGGTGCGGCCTTTTCATGATCGGATGATATCGGGAAGCACAGCCGGGCGCGCCCGGCAGTTCAGCTCAGAGTACGCCGTGTGTCCTGCAAGCCCTGCTTGATCAGTTCATCCCCGAGCGGCCCCTGAACGGAGCCACGCAGAACGGTCTCGGAAGCCTTGACCGCCGAGGCGATGGCAGCATCGCGGACCTCGATCATGGCCTGTTCCTCCGCCTGGGCGATCTTGGATTCGGCCGATGCGGTGCGCCGCGCGATGAAATCGGTGAGACGCGCCTCGGCCTCTCTGGAGATGCGTTCCGCCTCCTCGCGCGCGGCATTGACGATCTCGGTCGCCTCGCTCTCGGCGCGTTCGCGCTTGCGCTCGTATTCCAGAAGCAGGGCTTCGGCTTCGGCGCGCAGTCGGCGGGCCTCCTCAAGCTCTGCGGAAATCCGCTCGGCGCGCTTGTCGAGCCCGCCGCCGACTTTCTGGAAGACATTGAAGCGGAAGAGCAGCCAGATCAGCAGCAGAGTGCCGAGAGTCTGCCAGAAATAGGTGTTGGCGAGCAGTGCACTCATGATGACGGCTCCTTGTTCAGCGCTTCATCGCGGCGTCGAGTGCAGCCGAGACGGCGCCCTGCGGCGGCGCGTTGCCGGAAAGGCGCTCGACCATGGCGGTCGCGGCTTCCTCAGCGATTTCGCGGACATTGCCCATGGCCTCGGCCTTGCGGCTGGCGATGGTCTTTTCCGCATTGGCGAGCCGTTCGGCGAGATCCGCCTCGAGCTGCGTGCGCTTTTCTTCGCTTTCGGCGGCGAGCTTGTCGCGCGTCTTCTGCGCGAGCGCCTGCGCCTTGGCCTTGGCCTCGGCAAGCGCTTTTTCATAAGCTTCGCCTGCCTCTTCCGCCTTCTGCTTGGCGAGGGCGGCAGTGTCGAGATCGCGGGCGATGGTCACCTGACGGTTCTCGATGATGCCGTGCAGGCGTGGCGCGATGATACGGACCATCAGCGTGTAGAGCACGGTGAAGGTGATCACGAGCCAGATCAGCTGCGACAGGAAGGTATCCGTCTCGAAAGGCGGGAACGCGCCCTGATCTGCAGCGGCCTGCGCTACCACAATGCTGGTTTCTATCGCCATCTTACTGACGCCTCTTCAATGCGCGTGCCGGACTGTCCCCAGCCCGGCGCGCATGCGATTGGCTGGCTCACGCAACGGGGCAGCCGGATGCCGCCCCGCCGCACTCTCCCGATTCCGGAAGAGCGTCAGACGACGAAGAGCAGAACCAGCGCGACGACGAGACAGAAGATCCCGAGGCCTTCCGCAAGGGCGGCACCGATGAAGGCGCGGGCGAACTGGCCATCGGAAGCGGTCGGATTGCGCAGCGCACCGGAGAGGAAGTTGCCGAAGATATTACCCACGCCGAGCGCAGCGATACCCATGCCGATGCAGGCGATACCCGCGCCGAGATACTTGAAGGCCTCAGTGAGTTGAATCGGATCCATGTTGAACTCCTTGGGATTGACAGGCGAACTGAAGGGTGTGGACGAATGCGCCGATCCTCAGTGTCCGGGATGCAGCGCGTCGTTGAGGTAGATGCAGGTAAGCACCGTGAAGACGTAGGCTTGAAGGCCTGCAATGAAGATCTCGAAGGCGATCAGGGCGAATGTCATCAGGAAGGGCAGCGGAAACAGGACGTACCCGATGCCACCGACCGACAACAGCGACACGATGAAGCCGGCGAACACCTTGAGCGCGATATGGCCCGCCAGCATGTTGGCGAACAAGCGCAAGCTCAAGGAGATCGGACGGGAAAAGAACGATATCAGCTCGATCAGCACGATAAACGGAAGCAGCCACGACGGCACACCGGAGGGCACGAAGAGGCCGAGAAAGTGGAAACCGTGCTTGACGAGTCCGTAGACGATAACGGTACCGATCACCAGGATCGCGAGTGCGAAAGTGATGATGATATGGCTGGTTACCGTAAAGGCACCCGGTATCATCCCCACGAGATTGGCCACGAGTACGAAAAGAAACAGCGAGAAGACCAGCGGGAAGAAACGCATGCCCTCCTTGCCGGTCACCTCGCGCAGCATGTTCGCCACGAATTCGTAGATCGTCTCGGCAAGGCTCTGCCAGCGATTGGGCACCAGCAGCGTGCCCCGCGTCGCCAGCATCAGGCCGCCCGTGATGAAAGCGACGATGAGGATCATGTGGAGACCGGAATTGGTCAGGGCGACAGGCGAATCACCGATCATGCCGAAGCGGATGATCTCGGAGATCTCGAACTGCTTGACCGGGCTCGCCATCGTCTTCGGATCCTCGTTGCTCGCCGGACGCCGCATCAGGATGCGTGAGCCAGCCGCCAAAACCAGTTTTTCCGTCGCTGCGCAGCCCTGCGGCGACGCCTTCAGTCACGCGCGTCGTCCTCGGGCCGCCGTGCAGACACGGGGGACTTATCCGAGGTCGCCTTGCGATTCAACTCCCCGGATGCGCGCAGCATGTTCAGCATGCCCGATCCGAAACCCAAAAGCAGGCCGATGATGAACCCCCAGGGCGACGAACCCACGAAACTGTCCAGCATCCAGCCGAGAAATCCGCCGGCAATCACGCCGGCAATGAACTCGGCCGAAAGGCGAAATGCCTGGCCGAGCCCGCTGGCATCGGAGGCCTTGCGCCGTGCGGCTTTTGCGGCTTTCTCCTGCCCGGACGAGATTTCGCCCAACCGGGAGTCGAGACGCGCGAGCCTCGTGGACAATTCGGCTTCGTCGCCGGGTTTCGGCTCGTCTTTGTCATTCCCGTGCCGTTGCGGATCAACCATCATGACACCGTCAAGGGAGGGAAGGACAAGAAAAACCGGCCCCCGTCAGCCGCGCGCACCATATTGGGGGCTCGATACCGTGTCAAGGATCACGATGAAACTATTAACTATTTGATTCATATAAATAAATCGGCCCAGCGTGAAAACTTCGTCCGGTTTGTTTCGCACCTGCAGCGTTTCAACCGGCCTCCCGCAGCTGTTCCGCCTGCTCCAGATCGACGCTGACCAGTTGCGAGACGCCGCGCTCGGCCATGGTCACGCCGTAGAGCCGGTTCATCCGCGCCATGGTGATCGGATTGTGGGTGATCACGAGAAAACGCGTGCGCGTGGTGCGGGCCATCTCGTCGAGGAGATCGCAATAGCGCTCGACATTCGAATCATCGAGCGGCGCATCGACCTCATCGAGCACGCAGATCGGCGAGGGATTGGTCAGGAACACCGCGAAGATCAGCGCCGTCGCGGTCAGCGCCTGCTCGCCGCCGGAAAGCAGCGTCATGGTCTGCGGCTTCTTGCCGGGCGGACGCGCGAGGATTTCGAGCCCGGCTTCCAGCGGATCATCCGAATCGACCAGGGTCAGCTCCGCCTCGCCGCCGCCGAACAGGGTCGCAAACAGCGCCTTGAAATGGCCGTTGACCACGTCGAAAGCCGCCAGCAGGCGCTCGCGCCCCTCGCGGTTGAGGCTCGACACGGCCTGGCGCAGGCGCTTGATCGCCTCGACCAGGTCGTCACGCTCGGCGCCCAGCGTGTCGCGCCGCTCCTCGATCTCGCGCAATTCGTCTTCCGCGCGCAGATTGACCGCGCCGAGGCGCTCGCGATCATGGCGCAGGATCAGGAGCCTGTCCTCGACATCGCCGGCGGGCGGCGGCTCGGCACCCGGCTCCAGCCCGGCAAGCTGATACAGCCCGTCCGGCGTGGTCTCCAGGTTGTCGCGGATTGCCCGGTCGAGCTCGGCGAGCCGCGCCTGCTGGGCATCGCGGCGTGCCTGCGCGGCCGCTGCCGATTCACGCGCCGATGAGAGCGCAGCGAGCGCCTCGCGGGCAGTCCTGTCGGTCTCGGCCTGCGCCGTCTCGCCCTCGGCCAGCCGGTCGGCGGCTGCGCGCCGGGCCGCCTCGGCCTGCTCGATCTCGCTTTCGAGACGCCGGCGGCGCATGTGAAAATCGTCCGGCGCCTCGCGCAGGGCTTCGAGCTCCTCGCGCGCCGCCGCGACGCGCTCGTCGACATCTTCGAGCGCCGCGCGGGCGTTTTCTGCGCGCTCACTCCAACTGCCGGTTTCGAGGGCGATCGCCTTGCGGCGGCTCTCGGCCAGTTCCGCCTCGCGCACCAGACCCTGAAGCGTGGCGCGTGCCTCGGCAGCTTCAGAGCGCGCCTGTGCGGCAGAAAGCCGCGCATCCTGGAGACGCGCCTCCAGTTCCGGCGCGGGAGTAAGGTCATCGAGCGCCTCACGCGCCTCCCCGGCGCGGCTCTCGGCCTCTTCCAGATCGGCATCGAGGCGCGCGAGCGCGTCTTCGAGCCCCGACAGACGCGCGATCCGGTCGGCATCGGCCCGCTCGGCCTGCGAGCGGCGTGCCGCCGCATCGTCGCGCCGGCGCCGCGCCTGGCGGGCCGCCTCCATCGCCTGATTCTCGCCCGAGGCCGCTGCGCGGGCCGAGGCCTGGGCAAAATCGAGATCACGCCGGGCGAGATCCGCCTCGTCGCGCGCCTGTGCCGCTGCGCGCTGCAGATCACCCAGCCGGTTGCGCTCGGCGAGGCGTCGCGCGGCGGCGGAAGGCGCGTCGGCGGCGGCGGCATAGCCGTCCCAGCGCCACAGATCCCCCTCAATCGTGACGAGCATCTGCCCCGTGGCGAGGTGCCGGTGCAGCCGGGCGCCGGTCGCGTGATCGATCACGCCGATCTGCGCGAGCACGCGCGCGAGCGCCGGCGGCGCCGCGACATGATCCGAGAGCGGCGTCACGCCGTCAGGCAGGGCGGGATCACCGTCGCTGTCGAGCCTGCACCAGCGGATCGGCGCCGCCTCGTCCTGCGCGGCCTGGAGATCTTCGCCGAGCGCGGCGCCCAGCGCGATCTCGTAGCCCTTGTCGACACTGACCGCGTCCAGCATGGGCGCATGCGCATCGCCTTCGGGGGCGGCGAAGAACCTGGCGAGCGTCGCCGCTTCGGTTTCGAGCTTTTGCGCCCGGCGTTCGGCCTCGGCGAGCGGCCCGCGCGCCGCGCTCTCCGCATCGCGTGCGGCAACCAGCGTTTCGCGGGCGCTCGCGGCACGGGCATCGGCCGCGTCGGCACGTTCCGATGCGTCCTCATGCGCCGCGCGCAGGGTCTCGAGATCGGCGGCCGCACCCGAATCGGCAAGCGCTGCATGCTGGGCTGCGATCTCGGCCCGCTGGCGGGTATAGCGCGCGGCGCGTTCGGCCTCCTCGCGGGCACTGCGTTCGAGACCGGCGCGACGCGCATTGAGATCGGACATGGCGGCCTGCGCGGCGTTGAACGCCTCCTCGGCCCGCGCGAGCGCCGCGTCACGCTCTGCACAACGCACCTCCGCCGCCTCGCGCGCAGCCTTCACCTGCGGGCCGTCGGTACCCAGCCCCTCCGCCTCCTCGCGCAAACGCGCGATGCTGGCCTGCGCATCGGTGATCAGCGCCTGCTGGCGCTCACGGTCACGCCCGAGTTCGACCAGGCGACGCTCCAGGGCCTGGGCACGATCGCGGGCGCGGGTTTCCTCCGCTTCGAGCGCGGTGCGCACGAGCACGAGACGCTGCAGGCCGGCGGCGGCCTCGGCTTCCTTCTCGCGCAGACCGGGAAGCGCATGGGCGGCGATGGCCTGCAGCCGGGCTGCCTCCGCCTGCCCGGCGCTGCGCGTGGCCACTTCCGCCGTGATGGCGGACAGGGCATTCTCGGCCTCCACCGCCTCTGCCCGCGCTTCGCGATAACCGATCAGCTGGAGTGTGGCTTCGAGCCGGCGGATATCCGCGGAGAGCGTGCGGTAGCGCGTCGCCTGCCGGCTCTGGCGCCTGAGACTGTCGGCCTGCTGGTCGATCTGGCCGAGCACGTCCTCGACGCGGGAGAGGTTCTCCTCCGCCGCGCGCAGGCGCAGCTCCGCCTCGTGGCGGCGTGCATGCAGCCCGGCAATGCCGGCAGCATCCTCCAGAATGCGCCGGCGCGCCTGCGGCTTGGCAGCGATGATCTCGCTGATCTGCCCCTGACGCACCATGGCGGCGGAGCGTGCCCCGGTCGCCGCATCGGCAAAGAGCAGCTGCACGTCGCGCGCACGCACCTCACGCCCGTTGATGCGGTAGGTCGAACCGGCTTCGCGGGTGATCTTGCGCGAGATTTCGAGGATTTCAGCGTCGTTGAAGGCGGCGGGAGCGGTGCGGTCGGCATTGTCGACGGTGACCGTCACCTCCGCCGTGTTGCGCGCCGGGCGATGGCCCGAGCCGCCAAAGATGACGTCGTCCATGCCCGAGGCGCGCATGCTTTTATAGGAGCTCTCGCCCATCACCCAGCGCAGGGCCTCGACGAGATTGGACTTGCCGCAGCCATTGGGGCCGATCACACCGGTCAGCCCGGGCTCGATCAGGAATTCCGTCGGCTCGACGAAGCTCTTGAAACCGACGATGCGCAGGCGCGTCAACTGCATCGGCGCACCCTCCCCCCGAAAGCAGGATCGCGGGCGGACGCGCGCCGCGCGCCGTCATCACGGCTGAGAGGATCAGCCGTCGAGTTTGGGTGCGAGGATTTCCTCGAACTGATCAATCGACAACGCTCCGCGATGTATCTCGCCGTCGACGATGAAGGTCGGTGTTGAATTCACACCCTGCTCCCGACCCTCATTGGTGACAGCCATGATGCCGTCATAGATCGCCTGATCATTCAAGCAGGATTCGAATTTTTCCTGTGAGAAACCGACCTGACGCATCATTCCGGCGAGTTCGTCGAGCGGGCGGTCGCCGAAAGCCCATTGCCGCTGGGTCTCGAACAGCATGTTCACGATCGGAAAATACTGTTCCTCGTCGCAGCGCGCCAGCATGAACCCGGCGATCGCGAGCTGATCGAGCGGGAATTCACGAAAGATCATGCGCACCTGACCGTTATCGACATAGCGCTCGCGCAGGAGCGGATAGGTGTTGGTGCGGAAATTCGCGCAATGCGGACAGGTCAGCGAAGCGTATTCGATGATCTCGACCGGCGCATCCGGGCTGCCGACCATCATTTCCCGCCATTCCCCGGCATCCGCTTCATGGTTGTCGGCAAACGCTGCCTGGCCGAATGCGAGGCTCGCGGCCCCGGCACCGACCAGAAGACCCATTGCGTGACGCCGATTGATCATTGCACTTCCTTTCGCTGAGTGCGCACGGGCGGGCCGCGCACAAATCTACCGGAATTCATTCTGACGAGCCTTGTGGCAAGAATGCGCCCCGGCGCGCAAGTCCCGGGCGGCTCACAGTCTCGTGTACCGCGCACACTCACCGCCTGCCATGGCGCGGGCCCTTGCCGGCGATCACCGCCTCGCCGAAGCGCGCCAGCGCCGCGCGCAGGCCGGGATCGTCGATGGCGTCGACTTTGGCGGCGACCATCTGTGCCGTCTCCGGATCCGCCGGCACCGGTGCGGCCACGCGCTCGGGCGGGCGCATCACCGGGCCCTGGCGAATCACGACGCGCCCGATACAGGCCCAGCCATAATGGGCGTTGAGGCGCTCGATCACGAGGGGCACGGATTGCTGGAAATCCAGCGCGAAGGCGCCTTCGACCCGCACCACCAGCGTGGCGGGATCGGGGGCGCGCTCGGGATCACGCGGACCGCGCCGGCGCGGCCATTCCAGCTTCACCGGCTGGGAGAAGACAGCCAGATGGGAGCCGACGATTTCCGGCCATGCCGCGATCACGTCTCCGGAAGCAAATCCCTGTTTCGCCAGAGCCGGCGCCATGCAGCGGTCGAGCAGTTCCGCAAGCGCTTTCGCGCGCGCTGGACGGCGCGCGGGGCGAGGCGCGGGACTGTCGTACGAGGGACGCCGGGTCCGAGCGGGTTCATCTGCGACCATGACTTTGGAAACCTTGCACAGGTTGAGCGCCACGCGACGGAGCCGGGCGGGCGAGCCGTATCTTCAGCGCCGCTTCGTTGCGCACGGTCCGCCAGCCTCGATATCCGGCAACGTCAAGCCGGGAAGCACCCTTGTCAAGCGCGGCGAGCGGATCGGTTCATGCGATTTTCACGCATCGGCAGGCCGGCGGCGATCACGCGGCGCAGGCACTGCGCCACCGATCGGGATGACCTTACGTAAGTTTTGTAACGCGATTTTTACATCTGTATGTGCGGATGATCTCATGACAGCGACAATGGGCAGTAGAGATTTTCAACGACAGTCACCGGATTCGGAGCGGGTCCTGGTGATCGGTGACGATACGCGTGCGACGCTGGCAGTGGTGAGATCACTCGGGCGCGCCGGCAAGGAAGTGCATCTTGCACCGTTCAACTGGCATTCCCCTACGACACATTCAAGATACGTGACCCGGGTTCACCAATTGCCGCGCAACACCCGGATGCAGAGCTGGGCCAAAGCTGCTGCGGAGATCCTCGCCCGCTGGCGCTTCGACCTCATCATCCCCTGCTGCGATCGCGGGATCATCCTGATCGAAAGCGCGCCCGAGACATTCGCCGGCCAGACGATTGCACGCCCCGAACCGACGGATGCGGCGGCACAGCTCTTCGACAAGGCGCAGACGCGGGCCCTCGCCGAAGAACTCGGTATCCGGGTGGCGCCCGGCTGCATGTTGGATGACGGCGCCACCGCAGAAACGCTCGCCGACAGGCTCGGCCTGCCGCTCTATCTCAAGCCCCGGCGCTCCTACGAGCCGGGAAGCCTCGGTGAGCGCGGCAGCGTCATGCGCGCCCATACGCCCGAGGCTCTTGCCGAGGCCCTGTCACGCATTGCCGCGCCGTCCGGCTGGCTTGCCGAGGCCGCCATACCCGGTACCGGCGTGGGCTATTCGGTCCTTGCCCATCAGGGCGCCGTGACCCAGGCCTTTCAGCATTGCCGATTGCGGGAGGCGGCGGCCGGCGGCAGTTCCCTGCGGATGAGCGAGGCGCCGGATCCCGAACTGGGCGCGACTGTGGCGGCGATGGTGGAACGGCTGCACTTTTCCGGCGTATGCATGTTCGAATTCCGACGCCGGCCCGACGGAGGCCATGTGCTGCTGGAAGCCAATGCCCGTTTCTGGGGCTCGCTGCCGCTTCCGGTCGCGCTCGGTGTCGATTTCCCGCTGTTCCAGTATGATCAGATCGTGCACGGCATCACCCATCCGCAGGTCGCCTATCCCGCCGGGACATGCGCGCGCAATCTGCTGCACGATGCCCGCAATATCGGGCGTGAAGCCATCAGCGGGCACGGTTTGCTCGATGCGGCGCGCGATCTCTCGGCGCTGGCCGCCCACCCGCTTCTGGCGGCATGGGGACGCGAGCGCTCGGATACGCTCGTGCAGGACGATCTGATGCCGGGGGTGCTGGAAATCACCGGTGCGGGGCGGATGGCGATCAACCGCTGGCGCGCGAATCGCAGCGGTGCCGCAGAGCGGCGCAATGCCGGGCAGACCGGTTCATGACGGCCTTCACCGCCCTGGCCGGAGGATTGCGCGACAGGTTGCGCGATGCTGATCGCATGGATGCCGCAGCCGCATTCGCGATTCGCGTCAGCGGGGCGGGGCTGACTCTGCTCAGCCAGCTGATCGCGGCCCGCTGGCTCGGGCTTGCCGGATTCGGGGCATTCTCCAACGCCTGGGTCTGGGCAGCGCTCGCGGCGGCGCTGGCGCAGGCGGGCCTCGCATCGACGACGACCCGGTTTGCTTCCGCCTATCGCACGCAAGGCGACCGGCAAACCCTGCTGGGCCTGATCCTGTTCTCGCAGGCCGTGGCCTTCGGGCTCGGCCTCGTCGCCATGGCGACGATCATGCTCGTCGCGACGCGCCCCGCCATCGGCCTCGGCCCGGCACAGATCGACGCGCTTCTGGTCGGCGCGCTGGCCGTGCCGCTGCTGGCGCAGATCGATATCGGCAAGGGGCTGACGCGCGCCGCCGGCTCTGCGGCGCTGGCGTATCTGCCGGGCATGCTGCTGCGGCCCGCCCTGCTTCTGGCCGGGATCGCCGTTCTGATCGGCATCGGGGCCGCACCCGATGCGGCGACGGCCATGTGGGCGAGCCTCGCCGCCGTGATCGGCGCCTGGATCATCCAGTGGGGAATCGCGAGCTGGCGGCTGCGCAGCGCCTGGCGTGTCTGGCCCCCGTCCTGGCAGAAGCGCCGCTGGAGCGGCGTATCGGCGGGCGTTCTGGTCTCGGATGCCTATCTGCTCGTCGTGGCTTCGGTGGATATCATTCTTCTGAATATTCTGGCCTCGCCGGAGACCGGCGGCGCCTATTTCGCCGCCGCCAAGCTCGCAGCCTTGACCTCCTATGTCTTCTTTGCCGTCTCCGCAGTGGCGCAGGGGCGCCTCGCCGCGCTGGCGGCGCAGGGCGCCACCGACCGATTCGAGGAAACCAGCCGGCGCTTCTGCGGTCTGACATTGTGGCCGACCCTCGCCGCGGCGACCGGGCTGGCGCTGGCGGGCCCGTTCCTGCTCGAACTGTTCGGACCGGGTTTCCGTGAGGCTTCCGGCCCGCTGCTGCTCCTGATCGCGGCCTATATCGTCCAGGCGACGACGGGCCCGATCCGGGTGCTGCTCATCATGACCGATCACCAGAGGCATCTGGCGCTGCTGCTGACAGCTTGCGCCGTGCTGTGCATCGGCCTCAATCTCGTCCTGATCCCCGCCCTCGGGATCTGGGGCGCGGCATGGGCCTTCTTCGCCACGACGACGACGGCGAGCCTCTCCATGGCCCTGCTCGCACGCCGCTCACTCGGTTTCTGGTGTCTGCCACTGCCGATAACATCGGCCACGCAGGGCTGAGGCCGGGCGGCGTCGGGCCATCGAATAAATTGATCGTCGCTTGTGGCGGGCACATGCGCCGCGCGAAGCCATGTCGGTAACAGACTTCAATGCTTCGGGGCGGCAGCGAAACGACGCCATCGGCGCATACTGTAGAGACTATGCAGCGCCAGGGTCGCAACCACGATCAAGCCGCCTGACAAGGCATAAGCCGTGGGTGCCTCGGCGAGGACGGCCCATATCCATAACGGCCCGAGCACGGTTTCGAGCAGAAGAAACAGGCCGACCCGGGGAGCGGGCAGATACCGGGGCGCCATTGCCAGCAAACCGAGCGCCAGCGGCACCAGAAGCAATCCCTCAACGCCCATCAAGACCATACTCTGCCACGATCCGAGCCAAAAACCACCGACGAAGGGCATCAGTACGATCGCAGACATAAGGCCGCCCAACGCCGGAGCCAGAGCGAGATTTGCCCGGGTCCGGCGTGATACGACGAAGGCACACGCCATGCTCAGCGCTGCGACCAGCGCGATGGCATCCCCGGCATTAATTCCACCTCGCAGCCCTGGCCATGCGACCACCAGCATACCGCTGAAAGCCACGCCGCATGCAACCAGCGTCGCGCGCGACGGGCGCTCGTTGAGAATGACGATAGCGAGAATAGCTGCCCAGAAAGGCGCCGTCGCAATGATGAGGAGCATGTTGGCAATGCTTGTCATCATCGCACTCGCGACGAAACTGATACTGGCGATGCCGTAAAAACAGGCAACCGTGACGCCGGTCTTTCCGTTCAGCATCCGCAGGTCCGCATGCGGACGAACCACTTTTAGAATAAACAAGGCAGCGCAGCCGGCGGCAAACATGGACAGGCCGCGCCAGAACGCCATCTGCAGGGGTTCAGCACCGATCATCCGCAAGAGCAGTGTATCGAAGCTTAAAAGGAACGCGCCGGCAAACGCGATGAGCACACCGGTTCTGGAGCTATCGGCCAAGACCACCTCCTGGATTCGCAGCGCGACGAATGACGCTAGCCAGTCGGGCTGAATGGTCGACAGGTGCGTCGCCGAGCACACCCCGAATGGCGCCGGATACTCTGATCATTCGCTCGCCTGAAAGTTGTTTGATTGTGAAAGGCGAGCGGAACGGTATCTTGTGGAGAATTTCCGGATCGGCCACCCTCAAGACCGCGAAGGGGAGCGGCTGGTTTAGTGGTGACAGTATCGAAACACCGTCGGTCGACAATTCTTGGGCTTGCGCTTCATCCATCTGCAACGCAAAAGTGTTGATCACGCGTCCTTCAAGGAGTTGGGCGCGCGCCAAGGCTTTCCGGATGGTCGGAAACGCAACCGTCCCCGCTTCCGCCATTTCCGCTACGGCGCGCAAATGCGGGGCATCCAACTCATCACTGATGCCCAAAAGGCCAAGGCCTGTGGCCAGACCCGTATGTTTGTGAAGCGGGCAGATGAACACATCTGCAGCGAGCGCCGCTTCATGATGTGCTGCAGTGGCAAAACTCTGAGCTATGTCGCAGACAGATGGCTTGCCAGCCTCTAGAAGTGGCGGTGCGACACATCCGGTCGTCGGATCAATATGCGTTTGAAGCGTCAGAATGCGCTCATCACCCCCGGGCAACCCGCCGGCAGCCAGAATCCGGTATGGCGCATATGCGTTGTTTGCAGGCTTGAGGCCGAAACCTTCCGCACAGAGCCCGACAATTGTCGTCAGCAAACCATGCGTCGTATTATTCAATATAAACAATCTGTGTTTTATTCCGAGGTGAAAAGCAAGCAATTGCTTTAGCTCAAAGCGAATTACCGCACAATCAGAATAGTAGTTCTCATTTTTTCGCACCAGATCCGGATGTAACGCAGCTGAATCGATTTTTCCGAAGGCGCCAGCGGTTCTTAATTTTGACTTATTCATCGATCAGATCTTGCGCTAGCAGTCGGGGTATCACACAATCCTTGAAGATGGAGGCTATTGGAACCCGGGTTTTTCCATTGACCCAGCGAATTTCTTCGATTTCGGAATTTGGATAACATTCCCCGTATACAGATACGAACCAAGCGTGAATTATAATTATCTTATGGTCAAACGCAGCTTCTCTCTCAAAAGAATCGAAATACAGTGCGTCGGATATTTCGACGCCAATTTCTTCTGCGACCTCACGACGCAAACACTGGATTTGTGTTTCCCCCGGCTCAATTTTCCCGCCGGGAGAAATGAAAATATTCGTGAAACGCTTACGTACAACTAGGAGAGTTTTTTCACGAATAATAATTGCTGCACATTTTTCCATGAGCAAGGCATCCATCTTTACTCTCTTCACTCTCAAAGTGAGTTGTTGTATTTTATTTATATATTCTAATATAGATTTCTATACAGTATGAAAATGAGAGTTTTGCACCAATGATTCCATTTCTTTTGGTGAAAAACCAATTCCTGCTGAAATAAATTTCACAATATCATGAAAAATATCTTCTTTTTGCTTCAAATATTCATAAATTGTTTCATCAGATGGGACAGAGAAGCTGTCAGAAAATATAGATATCCCCTCAAGAGATTTCGTCGACAATCCGAGCTGCAAAAGCCGATACTTTACATCTTCTGACGACTTTGCAAATTCGTATATAGGACTATTATATTCGATATCATAGTGTTTCATCATATCAATAAAGTACTCTTTTGCAACATTTCTCTGTTCGGGGTAATCTCTTTGATAGTAAGCAATTCCATCATTGACTTTCTTGATACAATTTCTGTGACAATAATCAATTATATGTGCGTGAATTGCAATTTTTTCACCAAGCAGCACAAGATTTTTTTTATGATGAAGAATATCTTTCTCAATTTCAGCGATCGCTATAGAGCGAAAACTTCCACTAATGTCCTGAATGACATGATCAACAACCAATGAGCCAAACCGATCACGAAGTTCTTTGACACGGTAGGAAAGTATGCCCCTATGGAGCGAGCATCCGCTATTGCCACTCCAAAGGTGAACTGGAATCCCTCGTAACATGAGATGAGAAGCAGCAAGCGTGCTATCTCTACCACCTGTGAACATTACTAATTCAGCTGATTGATTTTTCTGCATGATGTTTTCCTTCCATAACCTTGAGATTTTACGTGACAATGCAATAAATTATTTAATATTAAATAACTGTATTAAATGATTTATTACGTCGGATTCTTCATCAAATATCATCATCTTTTCAGTCTCATTCGGCTTAATATAGCCATTGCCTGCCACAGATACATTGAGCCAATTTATCATTCCATGCCAGAAATCTTTGCCATACAATACAACAGGCTTATCCGGCATTTTTTTTGTCTGAATCAGAGTCAATATATCAAATAGCTCATCCAATGTTCCCATACCGCCTGGCATAACCACAAATGCGTCGGAACAACGGGCAAATGCGAGCTTTCGCGTAAAGAAATTTTCGAATGTGAGCGAAATATCCTGCAGGTCGATGCTGGGAACTTCGAATGGCAAAGCAATGTTGAAACCGACTGAGCGTCCTCGTGCACTCTGCGCTCCCTCGACTGCAGCGCGCATGATACCTGGACCGCCCCCCGAGATCACTGTGAACCCTTTCTGTGCCAATGCCTGCCCCAGCCCGTGCGCACTACGGAACTCATGCGAATCGGCAGGCGTACGCGCGCTGCCAAAAATACTCACGGCTGGATGCAGCGAGGCGTGCAACTCTTCGATACGCTCAAGCTCAAGCAGTACATCTGCAAACATTGTTGATGCTGTTTTCATTCATCCACCTCTAAACATCAGCTTTATAGCGAATATGCAACTTGTGGTGCAAATCAATTTACGTCACACTTCCTGCCAATAAATTTCGCGGCTCAGGAGCAATCCGCGACCTCACTGGATCGGGGCGAGCTCTCTGATTCACTATTCCGGCGCGTCATCTTACCCGTCAGCCGGTTTCAACCGGCCGGCATGATGATTTGAGAGAGGCGGTTAAGGATGCGACAGCTTCCGATTTTACGTGCACTGCAAACTTTCGAAGCGGCTGCGCGGTATCCCAGTTTTTCTGCTGCGGCTGCAGCTTTGGGCATGACGCATGGTGCGATCAGTCATCAGATTCGCGCACTTGAAGATTGGCTTGGAAAGAAAGTCTTCGACAGGCGTGGCAACGGCGTTGTTCTGAACGCCGATGGCCAACGGCTCTATCAGGTCTGCAGCCAGAGCTTTTCAATGCTGGAGCAGGAAGTCCACCAGATTCGAACCAGCACCCACGAGCCTGTACTCTCGATCGGCTGTTCCACAACCCTGCTTTCTTATTGGCTTTTACCACGGATTGATAAATTTTTGGAAGCAAAGCCCGATGTATCGCTTCGGTTTCAGACGCGCAGCGACATCTCCGCTCTGACATCGCGGTACATTGATGTGCTGATCACCAGCGACCCGGTTTCGCCGCTAACGGGGATACATGCGACCCGCCTTGGGAATGCACGGATTGGCCCAGTGTGCGCACCGGATCGGTGTCCGATTCCGCGACAGCCTCACGATATCACCGACATGCCATTGCTCCACGCCTCATCACGTCTGGATGCCTGGGAGGAATGGGCTGATGAGGCGGGCATAGGCTTGCGCAAGCGAAAGATGCTCATCTTCGAGACGCTTTCCTTGTCGATCGAGGCGGCCTGCAGCGGGCTTGGTTTCGCAATGACACCCGACTTTGTTGTACGTTCAGAATTGGAGAGGGGCAGGCTTATCGCGCCCCTCGGTTTTCTCGCAGTCGAGCGCACGACCTGGCTGTACATGCGCGAAAGCGATACGCAATCCGGAAGTGTTCCAGCGTTTCGCAACTGGCTGATCGAGAACGCCGCATTGGGATGATGCGCCGAAATGGCGCATTCAAGCGCCCGATCTGCCTCTGTCAGGTCGGATCGCGCTCGAATGCGATACTGAACCGTACGTGCCGAATCTTTTGTCTGAAAGCTGGCCTGCGAAGCGCTCACCCCTTCTGCTCAACCGCTCCGACCGCCGCCAGAAACCGTCTGGCATCGCCGACGATCGCCTTGCGGCGCGCTTCGCTCATGCGGGCGAGGTTGCGGTAGGGCATGCCCATGCGGGGGTTGCTGGAGAGGCGGTCTTCGTTCTCGATCAGGAAGTTCCAGTAGAGATAGTTGAACGGGCAGGCCTTCTCGCCGGTCTTCGCGCGCACATCGTAGGCACAGCCCTTGCAGTAATCCGACATGCGGTCGATATAGGCGCCCGATGCGGCATAGGGCTTGGAGGCCAGCAGCCCGCCATCGGCGAAGAGCACCATGCCGTGCACATTGGGCAGCTCGACCCATTCATAGGCATCGGCATAGACCAGCAGATACCATTCCTGCACCTCGCGCGGGGTGATGCCGACGAGCAGGGCGAAATTGCCGAGCACCATCAATCGTTGAATGTGATGCGCATAGGCGTTGGCCCGCGTCTCCTCGACGCAGGCACGCAGGCAGGCCATCGGCGTATCCGCGCTCCAGTAGAAATCCGGCAGCTTGCGCTTTGCTTCAAGCGCGTTGGTCCCGGCATAATCGGGCATCTTCAGCCAGTAGATGCCGCGCACGTATTCGCGCCAGCCGATCACCTGCCGGATGAACCCTTCCACCGCGTTCAGCGGTGCCCGGCCCGTGCGATAGGCCTCCTCGACGGCGACACAGACCTCCCGCGCGGTGAGCAGGCCGGCATTGAGATAAGGCGCGATCACCGCGTGGAAGAGGAAGGGCTCGTCGCGCTTCATCGCGTCCTGGTAATCGCCGTAATTCTCGAGCCGCTCGTTGACGAAGCGCGTCAGCGCCGTGCGCGCATCCTTGCGGGTCACCGCCCAGCGGAAGCCTTCGAGATCGCCAAAATGGTTGTCGAAGCGGCGCGCGACGAGGTCGAGCACGTCCCGCGTGATCGCGTCGGGGCGAAAGGCGGTAGCTTTGGGAATGCTGATCTTTGTCGGCAGCTTCTTGCGATTCTCGGCATCGAAATTCCAGGCGCCACCCTCGGGTTCGCCATCGTCCGTCATCAGGAAACCGGTCTTGCGGCGCATCTCGCGATAGAAGAATTCCATGCGATAACTCTTGCGGCCCTCCGCCCAGGCGGCGAATTCCGCGCGCGAACAGATGAACCGGTCATCCTCGCGGATCGCGACGGGGACGGCGGATTCCTCGCGCCAATCCTGCATCATCTGCCAGACGCGCCATTCGCCCGGCTCGGTCACGACGAGGCGATCGGGCCGGTGGCGCGCGACGGCGCGCATGACTTCACCGGTGAAGGAGCCGGTATTCGCCTCGTCTTCGAGGCCCACGTAATCCACCGTGATCCCGTCGTTGCGCAGTTCCTGCGCGAAGTGGCGCATGGCCGAGAGGAGGAAGGCGATCTTCTGCTTGTGGTGGGGTACATAGACGGTCTCGTCATGCACTTCGACCATCAGCACAACATCCCGTTCGCGATCGATATCCTTGAGCGCGGCGATATCGGGGGTGAGCTGGTCGCCCAGGACGAGGCGCAGGCAGCACTCCTGCGCGCTCGTGCTGCCCTGCTCATGAGAAGCAGCCTTTTCGCGTTTCGCCATGGCACCCCTCCCACGGGTAACCTTCTGTTGTGCCGCCATCCGGCATGATCGCGCAACAGATATGGCGCACGGACCATGTTTCCAGCATGCTCGGCGCACCATCCGAATGAAGGGATTGCCCCATGCGCTTCGCCTTTGCCGGGATCGACATGCTGGCACCGGCCTTCGAGGCCCTGCTGCAATGCGGCTGGACGCCGCACAAGCTGTTCACCCGCCCCTGCGACGGGCTCGTCGATTTCAACGACCGGGTGATCACAATCGCCCGGCAATGCGCCATTCCGGTGCAGGATACGCGGATCACGCCGGCGGAAATCGCCGCTCTCGCCGATGACGGCGTGGCGTGTCTTGTGGTCGCCGGCTACAAATGGCGGGTCACCGGCTGGGAAGGGGTGGTCCCCTACGCCTTCAACATCCACCCCTCGCTCCTGCCCGAGGCGCGCGGCCCCTTTCCGGTGATTCGCGCGCTTCTGGAGGGGCGCCGCGAATGGGGCGTGAGCGCGCACAAACTCGCCCATGATTTCGATGCCGGCGACATCCTCGGACGCGAACGCTTCCCCGTCGCCGACAGCGATACCCTCGACAGCGTGATGATCCGCTGCCAGTTCGCCGCAGGCCGGCTCGCGGCGCGGCTCGCGCAGGATTTGCCGGCACATTGGCACACCGCCGAGGCCCAGGGGCCGGGGAGCTACTGGCAGCGCCCGAGCGATGCGGATCGACGCCTGCGTTTTGAGGCGGGGACGCGGGCCGTGCTCGCCACCGTGCGCGCCTTCGGGCGGGTCGAGACCATCGCGCGCCTCGACGGCCACGATTATCACGTTGCGGCCGCCTGCGGCTGGCAGGAGGCACACACATTGCCGCCGGGCCTCGTGGTGCACGACCATGGCGGCCACCTCACCGTGACGACGCGCGACGGATTCGTGGTCCTCACCCGCTGGAATCCGTTACCGCTGCATCAGCGTGGGCGCCAGGGATCTGCCTGATGTGAGCCGACCGCCAAAGGGCGGAAACAGGGATTGGGCCCTTCATGGCTCAAGACCGCCCTGACAGTCATAACGGGTCGATATTTTATTGACAAATTGTCGATGAATCGTTATTGAACGAAATTGGATAGTGTAGCGCCTTGAATTTGCGCGCGCCCTCCTCCGCGTCGCAGTGGGCCGGAGCAGGCGCAGCATGTATTCGTTTTTATTATATATAGCTTGCGTTTTTCGCGTGGTGCAGCACTGTTTCAATGCATCCAAAGCATTCTGATTTCTATTTCATCGCTCTAAAGGCGCATTGAAAAAAGGCGCTACGCTAGAAAAACAAAAAATTTCAATGATTTATGATTGAATGCATATCAAGAATATCTTTCTTGTAAAAAATATCTTTTTCTTGTTGACAAAAGCAACGAAATATAGCAATTTTTTATCGTCACATGCGGGTTTCGGATACGCGATATTGCATCATCTTCATCGGTTTCCGGGCAGGCAAGTGGCAGCGTATGCGTGATCCCCTCGCGCATGCACGGTCCTCGAGCCGTCTCTGTCGGCTCATGGTTTCCTCCCAACTTTTTCAACGGCTCCTTCGGGAGCCGTTTTTTTTGGTTACGACAGAGCCAGCCTGTGGCTCCTCAGCGCTGCTCGAAAGAAGCGACATGATCAGGATGCCGCTGATGATTTCCACCCGACGATTTTCCCGCATGCATCATAAGTGCAACGCGATTTCCGTGAATGGTGCGATAGCGGCAGTGATCAACAGGATCAATCCGCCCGGATCATCGAGAAAGCTGGCGGACTCGCGCTGACACTGGGAGACGAAGATCCGTCTCTGGTCGCGGAAACAATGTGTCGCGACCGCTGCAACATGTTGATGTCTTCGCCGTCGTTCATGCTCAGGCTGATTGATGCTTTCGGCACGGAGGAAAAGCCCCCTCTCACGCGGATCATTCTCGGCAGTGAGCGCCTTGATGCGAAGGACCTCGAAGCTGTTCGCGCGGCCTTCCCGACGGCAGATGTTCATACCTCCTACGGCACCACGGAACTCGGTGTCGGCCTCGCATTCAGCTGGAAGAATGAGCGGTCGATCATATTTGACGAGGTGGATCTCGTTGTCGAGATCGTCGATCCCGAAACAGGTGAACCGGAAGATGAGGGAGAGCTCGTCTTCAGCACAATGTCGCGACGGGCAATGCCGCTTCTGCGCGACCAGTCCGGGGACCGTGCGCGTTGGGCCGATCATGGCGCTCCCTATGCTCTGCGTGCAGTTGAGATCCTTGGTCGGACCGATGACGTTCTCGTTGTTGCCGGCAGCAAGATTTCGGCTGAGGTGATCGCTGTCACGGTCAGAGACGTGGCTGGAGGGCAGCGGCGCCGCGTGGCCGTCTCGATGCACAAGGGCGAGGGCCATCAGATCCTCCACGTCAGCGTCGAGGGTGAGATCGATGCTGATGCCTTGCAGGAGAGGCTTTTCGAACGCGCTCCACGCTTGCGAGACCATGTCCGCGCCCGAAAACTTACAATCGAGATTGTATCAGGTGCCGATCTTGGAGGGCAAGTGAAGCCGCTCTCGGTTTCCCAATTAACAGATTGAAAAAATATAGCTTTTCTGACTTCCCAGGAACCTCTCTTCGAGTCGGGGTTTGTGGCCGTATAGCTAATGCGGTGTGGGAATCCGAGATATGAAACATGCCGCAACCGATTCTGATAGCAATCTCAGGGTGCGGCGAGGTTCAACAAGATTCATGTGCACCTGCTGAACTTCGTCGATATCGATTCGACAGAATGGAGGCTGACATGAGCGAGATCGTATTGGGAAGCTTACTGGCAATTGCCGGTCTTGTGTCTGCCGCAGTAGCTGGGCGACACCTTGCAGCATCTTGGGTGCCGGGCGCACTCGGCGGCATTACAGGTGGCTTCGGCATTGGAGCACTCCACATTGCCGGCTATGGCGATATCGGACTTCTCTCGTTGTCTGGAATCCTGGTAATCTACGGCTTATTCGTCGGTGCGGTCGCGATTCTGGCGAGCCGAAGCTGATTGGCCACACCCGTCATGGTGTAGCTCGTCGTGAGCGGAGCCGTCCGTTCGCGCGCTTTTGATTGCGCTGTAGCGGACGGTCGGCTTCGCGGGACGATCAAAGTGAGACTCCGCATTGCTTCGCCTGAATTGTTCCTAAAGGATTGCTTGTTGCGTCATTAAGAATGTTCCCGAAGTGATTGGCATTCGGGGGCGAGCATGAGGCGGATCAGCATGGCCACAAGAGATGAACTTCTGCGAGCTTTGGCAACCCGCTAACGGTCTTCTGGCCGTGCCGAGAAGGGGGTAATTCTGTCGGAGTTTGTCGAGATCTCCGGGTATCATCGCAAATATGCGGAGTGTTTGCTGCGTTGCGGATACCGCGCTGATCGCTCCAAACCGCGCCCTGGACGGCGCATCTATGACGAGGCCACCCGCGAAGCACTCATCGTATTGTGGGAGGCGTCGGATCGGATCTGCGGCAAACGCCTGAAGCCTCTTATCCCCTTGCTGGTTCCGGCGATGGAACGTCATGGCCACCTTGCGCTCGACGATGAGGTCCGGCGTCGTCTGATGGCAATCAATGCATCGACAATCGATCGCCTCCTCGCACCAATTCGCACTGTTGCATCCGGAGGGCGCCGGCGGCGCAATGGACCTCCCTCGGCTGTGCGTAAAAGTGTTCCGATTCGCACGCATTCCGATTGGAACAACCCGGAACCGGGCTTCACGGAAGCAGACCTCGTGGCGCACAGCGGTCCCTCGGCCAGCGGTAATTTCGTGCAGACCCTCATGCTGACCGATATCGCCACCGGTTGGACCGAATGTGCGCCGTTGCTGTTTCGCGAACGGCACTTGCTCGGTTCGGTCCTGAGCGAGCTGCAGAAGTTGCTTCCCTTTCCCCTTCGTGGATTCGATACGGACAACGATACCGTCTTCATGAACGAGACGATCAAGGCCTGGTGCCTTCGGGAGAAGGTGACTTTCACCCGATGTCGGCCGTACCGGAAGAATGACCAGGCTCATGTCGAACAAAAGAATGGTGCCATCGTGCGCCGGATGGTCGGGTACCAGCGCTATGCCGGGATCGCTGCGGCGACTGAGCTCGGTTGCTTTTATCGCAACATGCGTCTTTTCGTGAACTTCTTCCAGCCCTCCTTCAAGTTGCTGGAGAAGCGTCGCGAGGCCGCGCAAGTCACCAAGCGCTATCATCCGCCATTGACGCCGTATCAGCGTGTGCTGGCGCATCCCGAGATCCCCGGCACCGTCAAGGAGGAGCTAACCCGCACTTTCGAGGGATTGGACCCCGTCGCATTGCTCGCCGAGATACGCAGCTCTCAGAAAAGGCTGACCGAACTGGTCGATATGCATCCCACTTCGGATCAATCCGACCCAATGAAGGATGTCGAACGGTTCCTGTCAGGGCTACGCAATGCCTGGAAAGAGGGTGAGGTTCGACCGACGGCGAGGCGCAGACCGCTAGCGCCTCGCGGGCGACGACGTCCTGACCCGCTCGCTGCGGTCACGAACGAACTGCGTGCTTTCTTCGAAGAAAACCCCGCACAGACCGGGCGTGAATTGCTCGAGCGCATACAGTCTGCCTTTCCAGGAAGATATCCTGATGCATTATTGCGTACAGTACAAAGACGCATCAAAGGATGGCGTGCCGAAATGGCCTGGGCGCTTGTATTCGGCAGCTCCGAAACGATGAGCGCGGATGGGGCGGCCGCTGACGCGCTGCGCAATGGGGAAGCTCCGCGCGTCAGCGGCCACCCCATCCTCACCGAGAGCATCGACTGATCGGGCAGATCGAGCCCAGGAACAGTATCGTGACGCAACGACAACCAACTCTCGGGAACATACCCGGGTGAGGCAATACGTCGGCTCATCCAGATTGACGCGCTACAATCTACATGAAGACCGCCGTTGATGCGATCTTCGTCGGCAAGGAACGGGCCTACAACCGGCGCTTCCAGCAGATGTGCAGCCATTATCTCGTCGAACCGGTTGCCTGTACCCCGGGCTCGGGATGGGAGAAGGGACAGGTCGAGAACCAGGTCGGCACGATCCGCGAGCGACTGTTCGTTCCGCGGGTGCGGGTCAAAAATATCGACGAGCTCAATCAATGGCTGATCGATCAGTGCATTGCACGGGCCAAGGTTCAAATGCACCCGGAGATTCCGGGCAAGACGATCTGGGAGGGGTCGCGTCCGTCAAGCTGGTGTAATTTTCTGGATGGCCTGAGGTCATGATCAGGCGGCTTTTGTGGTTATGCTGAGGATGGGATCGATCTCTTCCTTGTCGATCTGTGCGAATGCCTCGACCATCATGTAGCGGCTTGATGTCTGCCATTCGTCATTCTGCTCGAAGAGCACGGCGCCGATCAAACGCATGATGGATGCTTCATTGGGGAAGATCCCGACGACGTCGGCGCGTCGCTTGACCTCCTTGTTCAGACGTTCAATTGGGTTCGTGCTGTGCAGTTTGGTGCGATGCTGGCGCGGGAATGACATGTAGGCCAGCACGTCGTGCTCGCTGGCATCCATGAGATCGGCCAGTTTTGGCCAGCGCGGGCGCAGTTGCTCTGCGACCTTGCGCCAGGTTTCGCCGGCATGGGTGCGGTCGGGTTGATCGAAGGCCTGTCGGATGGCAGCGGCGACGACAGTATGCTGACCACGCGAGACATGGGCCAGGGCGTTGCGCATCCAGTGGACGCGACAGCGTTGCCAGGTTGCTTCGAAGACCCGGGCGATGGCGGCTTTGAGGCCTGTATGCGCGTCGCTGATGACCAGTCTGACGCCCCCCAGGCCGCGAACGCGCAGGGATCGAAGGAACTCGGTCCAGAATGTCTCGGCCTCGGACGGGCCGATACCGAGGCCGATGATCTCACGGCGTCCCTCGGTGTTGGCGGCCACGGCGATTATTGCGGCGACTGGTACGATCCGTCCGCCCTGGCGCACCTTCAGATAGGTGGCGTCGAGCCAGAGATAGGGCCATTCGCCGGTGAGCGGGCGGTTCAGGAACTCGCCGACACGTTCGTCGATGTCCTTGCACAGCTTCGACACCGTGCTCTTCGAAATGCCGCTCAGCCCCATGGCCTGCACCAGCTCATCGACGCGACGGGTCGAGACACCACTGATCCACGCCTCCTGGATGACGGCCACCAGCGCCTGTTCCGAGGTCTTGCGCGCTTCGAGAAAGCCCGGGAAGTAACTGCCTTGACGCAGCTTGGGAACCCGCAGGTTCAGCGTGCCCAGACGGGTATCGAGAGCGCGCTCTCGATACCCGTTACGCCACGTTGTGCGTTCGCCGCTGCGCTCGTGCTTGCCAGCGCCGATCAGGCCTTCGACATCCGCCTCCATGATCAGCTGCAGGACGGCCTCGGCAACGCTGCGCAGAAAGTCTCCCTGATCGTGCTTGGCCAGAAGTTCGGACAGGTCCATGTTCGTCTTGGTCATCGGGGTCTCCATGTGGTCCGGGGTTGAAGTCAGCAAACTCCACCTCGACCATACACCTCGATGGCCACCCAGGATCACACCGTTGACGGCACTGAAATTACACCAGCTCCTTGGACGCTACCTCTGGGAGGTCTTCGAGGCGGAGCGGGCGAGCCTCGTTCCCTATCGCGGTCGGTTCGATGGTTTCCATGCCGTGGAGGCATCGGTATCGAAGACCTGCCTCGTACGGTTCGACAACAACAAATACTCAGTCGAGGCCGGCGCCATCGGTCGCCCGGTTGAAGTACGGGCCTATGCCGATCGGATCGAGCTGCGCCAGGACGGTCGCGTTGTCGGTGAGCATGCCCGCTCCTTCGGGCGGGGCGTCACCGTCTACAATCCGTGGCACTATGTTCCGGTTCTGGCCCGCAAACCCGGCGCCTTGCGCAACGGAGCGCCGTTCAAGCACTGGGTTCTGCCGTCATCCATCGAACGCGTCCGGCGCAAATTGCGTGGCGTTCCGGACGGGGACCGGCAGATGGTGGATATTCTCGGCGCGGTTCTGATGGACGGGCTGCCGGCGGTCGAGGCCGCCTGTGCTGAAGCTGTGAGCCAGAATGTCCATTCCGCCGATGTCATCCTCAACATCCTGGCACGCCGACGCGATCCCGGCCCGCCGGTCACGATCATGACCCCGGAGGCTCTGAAGCTGACCTGCGCTCCGGTTGCCGATTGCACACGCTACGACAGCCTCCGGAGGGCCATATGATGGAACGCAGCCACATCCTCGAAGCCATGGGCGAACTCAAGCTCTATGGCATGCGCAATGCCTATGACGAGATCATCGCCGCGGCCATCAAGCGCCAGCATGAACCAACCCGCGTCGTCGGCAGCCTTCTGGATGCCGAGATCAACGAGAAGAAAGCGCGTTCGATCAAGTACCAGATGACGATCGCCAAGCTGCCGCTCGCCAAGGATCTCGACGAGTTCGACTTCGACGCAGCTGCGATCAACGAAACGCTGGTCCGCAACCTTGCCGCCGGCGGCTTTCTTGAAGAGCAGCGCAACGTGGTGCTGATCGGTGGGACAGGTACCGGCAAAACGCAGGTATCCATAGCGAGCCGGGTCTGATGCCACGGGGAAAACGATTGGGATAAGTGCCCTGACAACGTGATCGAGGATCAGGCCCGGTTCCCGGCATGCCGGGAACCGGGCACGGTGTCGACGCGAACCAGGCCGGTTCGGGCTCGAAGACCCTGAGAGATCCTCCGATCGTCTCGTGACCGTGACGCAGTCAGCCCGACCCAGCCGCGCCGACGGGCAAGTGTAACACGATTGTTGAGCGCCTTCGCGGGCGCTGCCACGAATGACCCACCTGACTGTGCCGGCGGCGATCGGTTCCAAACTAGGGAGCCCTGAACAAGATGCATAGAACCGTCGGAATAGACCTTGCGATCCGTGGCGACCATGTCGCCCAAATCTTCGAAAATGGAAAGCCCGTCGGCCGGCCTATCCGCTTCCGCCACGACGCGCCCTCGCTTGATGCATTCGTCGCCTCCGTATCGGCGGACGTGCATACCGGCACGGCCGTGCAGGCGATCATGGAGCCGACAGGGATGAGCTGGTTCCCCGTCGCCCACCGCCTGGGCGACGCCGGCGTCGAGGTCGCCCGCGTGAAGGGCAAGAGGGTGAAGGCGCTGCGGCGGTATCTTTCCGAGCACGCCAAGACTGATCTCGCCGACGCACACGTGCTCGCCGCCATCCCCTCCTTCGGCGGCCCTCGGCTCGACCCTGTTCATGTGCCGTCGCCGAAAAGCCATGCCCTGCAACGGCTCACAAAGCAGCGCGGTCGGCTTCAGGATGAGGTGGCCGCCAGCAAGCGCCGGCTCATGGATCTCGTCCGGTGGGCCTCTCCCGTTCTCGAGCGTGTGCTCCCCGACCTGCGTACCCGCCTTTCGCTGGCCGTACTCCAGCACTGGCTCGACCCGGATCGGGTGCTCCGCGCCCGTAAGAGTACCCTCGCTCGCTTCATCGCCGAGCACGCGAGTGGCAATCAACCGCACTCCGGCCCCTTCGTCGATGCGCTCGTCGACGGAATCCGAGACGCCGCCAGACAGGCTCGCAAGCTGCACCGCCACCACGTCGACTTCGTCGAGTTGCAGATGGAGGTCGCTGTGGAAATCGAGTTGGTGCTGCGCAAGATTGAGCTGCTCGGCACTCTTGAGAGACGCATCGAGAGGCTGTATTCCGAGCTGCAGCCAGACGATGTCCTGCGCACCATCCCCGGCGTCGGCCAGCGCCTCGCGCCCGTTCTCGCCGGCGTCATCCACGATGCCGGGAGGTTCCGATCGGAGCGCCACCTACGGGGCTTCTGCGGTCTCTTTCCCCGACGAGCTGACAGCGGCGGTGCAGAGCGTCCCGGGCAGAAGATCACGGCGAGTGGGAACGATCGCATCAAGCGCGCGCTCATGCTCGCCGCCGACACGGCTCGAAAGATCGACCCAAAGCTCGCCGAGACATATTGGCGCCTGATGACCACCAAGGGGCATCATCACAAACAAGCTCTATGCGCCGTTGCCAATCGCCTCGCGAACAGGATCTACAGCGTGCTTCGCGATGGCCGCCCCTATGTCCTGCGCGACGTCGACGGCCTCGAGATATCCGTGGCGGATGCAAAGGCCATCATCGCCGAGCGGTACCACGTTCCGAACGGGTTGCGCGCATCGCGGCGAGCCAGCCGGGCGCCGAGAGCCGGAGCGTGAAAAAACTGCTTGGCTCTCGGTACAAGATCACACTGCCATCGCGATCGCTCGGGCCTGCATTCGCGCAGGTGCTCGTGGCCGGTTCTTCAACGTCGTCGACCTCGTCAACAAACTGGAAGCCGAGGGGCGTGCCGGTCGGCAGGGACGCATCGCCGATCATCTGGCGCGTCTCGACTTCGTCGTGCTCGACGAGCTGGGCTATCTGCCCTTCGCCCAGACCGGCGGACAACTGCTGTTCCACTTGATCAGCCGGCTCTACGAGCGCACGTCGGTCATCGTCACGACCAATCTCGCCTTCGGCGAATGGCCCAGCGTCTTCGGTGACGCGAAAATGACGACCGCTCTCCTCGACCGGCTCACGCATCACTGCGACATCGTTGAAACCGGCAACGAAAGCTGGCGCTTCAAGAACCGCGCCTGATCATCCCGCGAGAAACGCCAACGGCTGTCGGATCGCTGCTCCGCCTTCGGCTCCGCAACGATCCGACAGCCGAAAAACACTGCATCCGAGGGGTCCCTTTTGGGCGCCGATAGGGGGGCCCTTTCCAATGCCGATTGACAGCCTGGAAGGCGCAGGCCCGCCTCACAAAGCGCTATCGTGCCCTGGTGGCACGCGGCAAACGCAGCACCGTCGCCATTACCGCAGTCGCGCGCGAGCTCGTGGGCTTCATGTGGGCGATCGCCAGAATGCAGCCGGAACGCACCTGAGCAGAGAAGAAGGCTTTCATCATCGCGCATAGCGGCGGGGACGCGGCGACGAGAGGGGAACTCCCGTTCGCGCTTTGTGGCCGGCATCGCCGACGCCCGTTGTAAGAGAGGACCAGCCCCGGACGCAATCATGGACATGCGGTTCCGACCCGCGCATCAGAGCTTGTTCATCAACGTCCCGGCCCGCGTCTCCACCTCTATGCGCCTCCAATAGGCAGGCAGCTCGCGTTGCCTGACGCTTCTGCACGCCTTATCCCCTTGACGAAGGACATCAGAGCGCGACGAGCGTCACCTATGCGGCGAGGCTTGCCTTTTCGGCGAAGTTCCAAGGCATCAATTCTTCGATGCGGTTCTGGGTATGGCCGTCGAGGATGGCTTGCAGGGTCGCGGTCAGATAATCGATCGGGTTTATGTCGGACATCTTGCAGGTGGCGACCAGTGAGGCGAGCATGGCCCAGTTCTCCGCACCGATTTCGTTTCCGGCAAAGAGCGCATTCTTTCTCGTCAGGGCGACCGGCCTGATCTGGTTCTCGACCGGATTGGTATCCGGCTCCAGCGTGCCGTCTTCGAGGAAGCGGGTCAGTCCCGGCCACAGGCCGAGTGTGTAGCGGATATCCTCGGCAAGACGGGATTTCGGCGGAATGCGTGAGAGCTGGGTCTCCAGCCAGGGTTTCAGGGCTTCGATGACCGGCGCCGTGTGCGCCCGGCGTGCCTTGAGGCGGATTTCCGGATCCTGTCCGCGCACCTCCTTCTCGACCCGGTAGATCAGGGCGATGCGCTTGAGCATCTCTTCGGCGATCGGGGAGCCGTCGTTCTCGAAGCGCTTCACGAAGCGGCGACGGACGTGCACCCAGCAATGCACCAGCTGCCACGGGTCGCGCGTTTCCGGACCATGCACATTGTCTTGCCCGGATTCACGGTCGTGCGTCGTCAGGGCGTCATAGACGCCGTATCCATCGCATTGCAGGAAGCGGCCGCGATAGCCCGACAGGAACCGGAGCGGATGTTCCTTGCCCCGCCCGGGCGCGTAATGGAACACAACGATCGGCGGACCGGTCCCGCCATGGCCGCGATCATCGGCGACCACGGCCCAGAAGTATCCGCTCTTCGTGCGTCTTCGACCGGGATCGAGAACCGGGGCGCGGGTCTCATCAATGAAGAGCCGCCGGGCATCACGCAGATGCCGGCGCATGTGTTCGATGACCGGGCCGAGATGGAAACAGGCACGCCCCACCCAGTTGCCGAGCGTGCCGCGATCGAGGCTGATCCCCTGCCGCTGGAAGATCTCGGCCTGACGGTAGAAGGGTTGGTGGTCCCCGAACTTGGAGACGATGATCGCGGCGATGAGCCGTTGCGTCGGCAATCCGCCGGGGACGATGTGTTCGGGGGCATGGGCCTGGGCAACAGCCTGCGAACAACGCCGGCAGGCGTATTTGGGACGACGCGTCACCAGAACCCGCAACTGTGCCGGAATCACGTCGAGCCGCTCAGAGACATCCTCGCCGATCCGGGTCATCTCACCGCATCCGCATGGACAAACCGTGCTGGCCGGCTCGATCACGCGCTCCACCCGGGGCAGATGCGGCGGGAGATGGCCACGGTTGCGCTTGGAGGAGCGGGCGGCATCACTACGCGTTTCACGGCTCAGGGCGGCCTCGGCTTTTTCCTGAGCGGCCTCGACGATACCCTGGGCCAGTTCGACATCTTCCAGGGGCAGATGGAATTGCTCGGGAGAGAGCTTCTCCGAGCGTTTGCCGAACTTCTCGCGTTGCAGGGTGCGCAGGATATCTTCCAGCCGACGCTGGGCCTCCTGCGCATCGGCGAGCACGGCTTCGACCTCGGCCAGACGAGCCTTCAGAAGAGCGTTTTCCCGGGCGAGAGCGGCGGCTTCCATACCGCGAAGTGAATCACGGAACGCCAGATTTTTCCATAAAAAACAGCATCTTCGCCGAGATTTTCCGCCTATCCCGCACAGGCCGGGCGGCGCGTGCGCTGCGGCCTGACAAGCCGCCAGTCCAGACCCTCGAACAGGGCCGAAAGCTGCGCCGCGGACATCTTCATCACCCCGTCATGCACCCGCGGCCAGACGAACTTGCCGCCTTCGAGACGCTTGTGAACCAGAACCATGCCGGTCTGATCCCAGACCAGTAATTTGATCCGATCCGCACGTTTGGCCCTGAACACGAAGATCGCCCCGCAGAACGGATCATGCCCCAGCATCTCCTGCACCGCGAGGGCCAGACCATCGATCCCCTTGCGGAAGTCGACGGGACGCGTCGCCACGGAGACCCGGACCGACCCGCCTTGTCCGATGATCATGGCGCCGCTGCCCGCACGGCACGGATGATCCGCGTCAGCTGAGCTTCATCCACATGGCCGCCCACACGGATCATGGCATCGCCGAGCACGATCTCCGTCATGCCGGATTCGCCGGCCTCCTCAATCGGGGGCCCTTGCGGTTGACCGATATGCGAGCCGCCCTCCTCGGCAACCAGCTGCGCGAAGAACGGCAGGGATGCAGCACTCTCGGGCAGCACCAGCTCGCCTTTGCGCAGCCGCTTGCGCCACGTATAGATCTGCCAACGGGTCGCATCATATTTGCGGGCGATATCGCTGACCCGGACACCCGGCAACAGGCTCTCCGCCGCAATGCGTGCCCGCTCCTCACGCGTGCGTTGCCGCCGTCCGCTCGCACCCTCGATCACCTCCAGGCGCGACACACGCCCGGAAGAGCCGTCCAAAAGGACGTCCATTTTGACGTCTTCACCCAAACCAGACACCTCCGCCTTCATCCGGGGGCAAAATGACAGGTTCAGGTCAATCCCGGCAGGAGGCGAACGGCATCGCGCTTACCGAAATCAATGACCTTTGAATCATGCTTGAAGATGGCGTTTCGAAGCCTACCAGGCTTGCGGACTATGGCATGAAAACGTTCGGGGAGGTCTTCGTCAAAGCTGAGTTGACGCGTTGAGGGATGCAACTTGCATTAGAGTGGCATCAACATAAAGCCGAGAACAGGCACAAAATGGCTCTGCTGAACGAGTTGAGCGCGTTAATGCGGCGATCACCTCGAAATCGCTAAAATCGCTCACCGTCTCTGCAACGCAGTTTGGCAGCACGGGACGATGGCGTTTGACTCTATTCGAACTTGCTATCTTCCAGAACTGCTCGGGAAGCTTTGCTACCCTGTTTATATCCAGGCAGGAAATTTCCAATAAAAGGGATACTTTCCGTCGCACGACCACGGTGGTTCGCCCGGTCGATGATAGCGTTGTACATAGCCTCGGGAGAATCCTGATTGCGCGCCGATTTCTCAGAGGCAACTGTCTGCGCATTATCGGCCAACGCAGGCAGGGTGCCAAACACCTGCGCCATTGACATTCCTACGGCTAAAGCGAAAGCAGTTCTCATTGGGCGGCCCTCACATCATCCACGTATTGTTGGGTAACCGATTTGCTCGCTGGGAACTTTGACGCGAAAAACGCAAACATTTCCTCATCAGTCTCACGAAGGACCGTGGTGGCCGTATTATGCCGGAACTGGATCGTATCTGTTTCGTTTAAGGGCCATGACGAAGCCCAGACAGACGAATAGTAATCATCGCGATATTCTGCACAAGCTGACTTCACGATACGATCGGATACGCGCCCGTCTGCTACCTTTTCGTGCTCGATGTTTTTCACGATATACGCTTCTAGCAAGCAATTACGATACGCAGACCGATTGTCCGCAAGTCTAGACACTGCACCCGACATTCCTGAGAGAGATGCCGCATTCAGCGCTTTAGTCTGAGAACTAACAGGCAAATAATCTGTTCCTGTCACACAGGCACTCACGGTGGTCATGCCGAACAGTAAGAAAACTGTTAATACTTTATTCTTCAAAAGAGCTCTCCTCCAGCGCAGTTAGAATTACAAATCAAATCATAATCGCATTGATTTTATGCCGTAGTTTTGACTGTGTCAAGCGGTGGCGGCGATGTTGCTCAAACGGTAACCCCATGCCGCCTTCATGCAAGCCTCTGTGATTTTGAACAGGTTGGCAGCGGTTGTGTTTCCTTTCGCGGTCAATGAGGAGCTATACGCGAATCTGGGTGACGCAGTTTGAGGAGGTGGCGTATCGTGGCGGGTGCTGAAGCCTGCCAGAACTTCCAAAAGGAACGATACGCCTATGAAAGATGATATCACGATTACCCCGCTGTACCAGCCCGGATCTGTTGCGGATCCTCTGACAGAAATTGCCCGTGACGGCGCCCGCAGGATGCTTGCGGCGGCACTTCGGGCCGAAGCCGATACCTTTGTGGAGCAATATGCCGAGGAGGCTTTGCCGGATGGCCGGCAACGGATCGTCCGGCATGGTTATGGGCCACAGCGCAGCATTCAGACCGGCATCGGTCCGCTCGACGTGCGCCGCCCGAAAGTCCGCGACCGGGCCACCGATATGCCCGCGGAGAAGAAGGTCCGCTTCACCTCAAGCATCCTGCCGAAATGGGCCCGGCGGTCGAAAAGCCTCGATGCCCTGCTGCCGGTGCTCTATCTGCGCGGGATCTCCACCGGCGATTTCCAGGAAGCGCTGTCAGCGTTGCTCGGGGTAGATGCACCGAACCTGTCGCCTGGTGTCATCTCCCGTCTGACGGGCGATTGGCAGCAGGAATACGATCGCTGGCAGGGCCGTGATCTCTCGGCCCGGCGGTATGTCTATATCTGGGCCGACGGTGTCTATCTGCAGGCCCGCATGGAACCGCAGGCCGAGTGCATACTGGTCATTCTCGGCGCCACGCCGGAGGGGAAGAAGGAGCTCGTCGGCTTCCAGGTCGGCATGCGCGAGAGCGCGCAGAGCTGGCGCGAACTGTTGGTCGACATCAAGGCCCGCGGCCTCAAGGTGCCGCCCGAGATCGCCGTGGGCGATGGCGGCATGGGGTTCTGGAAGGCCCTCGACGAGGTCTTCCCGGGAACGCATCATCAGCGCTGTTGATGGATTGGATGCCCCCTCCCAACGGCATCGCAATGTGCCAACGTGGTGATCTGCAGGTCATTCACGAGAGGAGGAAGCATCCATGGACAACATTAGCATCATCGGCCTTGACCTCGCAAAGCGGGTCTTCCAGGCGCACGGCGCGCGAGCGGACGGTAGCGTCGGCTTCCGCAAGAAGCTGGGTCGCTCGCAGGTTCTCGGCTTCTTTGCCAAGCAGCCGCGCTGCATCGTTGCTATGGAAGCGTGTGCGACGGCCCACGAGTGGGGCCGCGCGATCGGCGAGCTCGGTCACGAGGTCCGCCTGATCCCGCCGATCTACGTCAAGCCGTTCGTCAAGCGGCAGAAGAACGACGCGGCCGACGCAGAGGCGATAGCCGAGGCGGCGGGTCGCCCGACCATGCGCTTCGTCGCGGTCAAATCCGAGGCGCAGCAGGCGAAGGCGATGGCTTTCCGGACGCGGGACCTCCTCGTCAAGCAGCGCACGCAGCTCATCAACGCACTGCGGGGCCACCTCGCCGAGCACGGCCTCATAGCGCCGCAGGGGCCGGCTCATGTCAAGGTGCTGGCGGACGCGCTGGAGGCAGCCGGCTCGCGTCTCGAGACGCTCGTGATCGAGCTGGGGCGCCTCTATCTCGAGCAGATCGAACTGCTCTCCGGCAGGATCGCGGATCTCGACAAGGTGCTGAAGCGCGAAGCGGCGCGGGAAGAAGACACCGCACGACTGATGACCATGCCTGGCGTGGGCCCGCTGACTGCGATGGCGGTCCAGACCTTCGCCCCGCCGATGGAGACGTTCAGGCGTGGACGCGACTTCGCAGCCTGGACGGGGCTCGTCCCTGTCCAGCGATCGACCGGTGGGAAGCAGATCCTCGGACGAACGTCCAAGATGGGGCAGCGCGACATACGGCGTCTCCTGATCATCGGCGCGATGTCGGTGGTCCGCTGGGCCGTCAGGAAGGGCGCGCCGGAAGGCAGTTGGCTCGCACGCATGCTGGCCCGCAAGCCACGCATGGTCGTCGCCATCGCGCTGGCCAATAAGATGGCGCGCGGGATCTGGGCGATGTCGACGCGGGGAGAGAACTTCAGGGGTCCGGTCGCCGCGGTCTGATGACGACATCAGCCGAGGCAGCCGGGCCGTTGGGCGTGTGAGGAAGTCGACAGCAAGGTAAGGGCAAACGATCGGTCAGATCGGGATCGAGAAAAGCATTTGAACCCAAAGAGCCTCGAGCTCGCGCTGTTGATGTGCACTCGATCCGCGTATCTCCATACTGGCCCGCGGTCCGTTCAGAGCCGCATCTCAAGGCCTGATACATGACCGCACCCGATCACGCGCTTGAGCCGAGCAGAAACCTCTTGCACGAACGGGGGCATCCATACATGGGTTCACAAGACGGCTAACGTCCTGAACAAGTTCCCGAAATCCATGCAGCCGGCGGTGAAGGCCGATCTGCGCGAGATCTGGCAGGCCGAAACCCGCGCCGCGGCGGAAACCGCCATCGACACCTTCGCCGAGAAATACGGCGCCAAATACGAGAAGGCCGTGACCTGTCTCACCAAAGACCGCGAAGCCTTGCTGGCATTCTACGGTTTCCCCGCCGATCACTGGGATCACCTGCGCACCGGCAATCCGATCGAGAGCGTGTTCGCCACCGTCAGGCATCGAACCGTGCGGACCAAGGGAGCATTGTCGCAGAAGACCGCGAAGCTCATGGTCTTCAAGCTCGTTCAGGCCGCCGCAAAGACATGGCGCCGCCTGAAGGGCGCGAAGCAGTTGCCAATGGTCATCGAAGGTGTCAGATTCACCAACGGTGTCGCCGTAAACGGTACCGAAAACCGCGCCGCCTGATCAGGCCGTATCACCCAAAATCCCGCATAGCTCTGGAAGACATGCAGGGGCGCGGTTGAGTGCGTGGAGAAATTGTTGACCGATGTTCAGCGCGAGAAGACATGCCGGGCCTCTATTGTGGACAGCCGGACCATGCGTGCCGCGCCCTGTCGAAGGCGCGGCAAGGGAATACGCGGGATGAAGTGAGTATCGTCAGGCAGCTACGGCGCCAGGCTCGCTGCCATGCGCAAAATCGAAGCCTTCATCCGTCCATCCGGTAACGCCACCGATCATTTCCTTGACCGGACGACCGAGTTGCGCCAGACGCACCGCTGCCTTGTTCGCGCCGTTGCAATGCGGCCCGGCACAATAGACGACGAAGAGAGTTTCGGGTGGCCAGATCGACAAACGCTCTTCCGTGATCTCTGCATGCGGCAGCGATACCGACCCCGGGACATGAGCCGTTTCGTAAGCGTTCCGGCCACGTACATCAAGCACGACGAAATCCGTCGCGCCGCGCGACAGCGCATCATGCACGTCCCAGCAATCCGTCTCCAGCGACAGGCGCTTCGAAAAATGAGCCTCGGCATCATGAGACGATGCGGCTGGAATCCGGGTAACATTGTTTGACATGTGACACCTCCTGTTCTGGAGCCACAGTGTCGCCGAGCCTTTAGGCAATAAAAAGTGGCGATATCGTCAATATACGTCAAGATGCTGCCACGCAGGAAACGAGGGATACGGGTCATGAATTTCCACGACAGGCCTGGGATTACGGGGGCGAACGCAGATACGTGCACGCACCTGTCCGACGCGGCGGAAAGCAGGGGCCATCCTGCCGCCGGGGGGCGGCGCCGTCCGTCTGCATTCTTGCTTATGACGGCCTGTGCACCTTCGAATTCGGCATCGCCGTCGAGGTCTTCGGCCTGCCGCGTCCCGAATTCGACAAATGGTACCGTTTCGCCGTCGTCGCCGGCGAACCGGGGCCTTTACAGGCAATGGGTGGCATCAGGGTCGATGCGCCCTACGACCCCGACAAAATCAAGACAGCAGACCTGATCGTCATTCCCGGCTGGCGAAGCGCTGATGCACCCGTGCCGCATGCCCTGTGCAGCGCCTTGCGGCATGCGCATTCCGCCGGCGCCCGGATCGCCACCATCTGCTCCGGTGTGTTTGTCGCCGCTGCCTGCGGGTTGCTCGACAACCGCTGCGTCACAACCCATTGGCGTTATTTGGATACATTGAGAACACTCTACCCGGGCATCAACGTTGATGGTGACGTGCTGTATATCGACGAAGGTGACGTTCTCACGTCGGCGGGTTCGGCGGCGGGGCTTGACCTGTGCCTGCACATCGTCCGCCGGGATTTCGGCGTCGAAGCCGCAAACAGTGTCGCTCGTCGTCTCGTTCTGCCGGCGCATCGGGAGGGTGGGCAGAAGCAATTCGTCCCCCGCCCCGTAGCACGCAATCGCGGCCACCGCCTCAACGCGGTGCTCGATCGTATTCGCACCCAGCTCGACGAAGCGTGGCCGGTTGCGCGGATGGCCGACGAGGCAGGCATGAGCACGCGCACATTAATGCGACGGATGAGGGAAGCAACCGGCCGGACGCCGCAGAACTGGCTCGCCGCAGAGCGCGTCGCCCACGCTGTCTCCCTGCTGGAAGGCGGAAATGCCGATCTGCAGGATGTCGCTGGCGCATGTGGCTTCAACAGCGTCGAAAGCCTGCGACACCATTTCCGCATCATCAAGGGGCGTCCGCCCACATGGTACAGAGCGCATTTCTCGTGCATGGAGAACAGGGGACCCTTCGAAACAAACCCGGTGTCGCGCGCCACTAGGCGTTGAAAGCCACGCGGCGTTTCCTTCGTTAAACCCGGATCGTGACGCCCGAGATGCCGGGCGATCACGTCGACGGCGCGCCGGGCTGCGGGAACAGCCCCAAAATAGAGACAGAAGTCGTGTGGCAATCCCTTGTGCAAGAGCACGCTCTGCAAGATGTCGGCTGACTCACAACACGAAACCAGAGCGCGGCCCTCGTCATGAAGGATGTCGCACTCAGCTAGATGGATTGTACATGGCGGCAGGTTGCGGAGGCTGGCCGGGGCCAGTTTGCATGGAGAGCCACCTAGCGGAACAAATAGCGGCTCGATGAATCCGCCGAACCAGTTCATCGTGTCCTTGTCGAGGAAATGACCGGATGCGAATTGCTCGGGATAGGTCCTGCCCGCGTCTGCGACGGGGTAAATCAGGTGCATGGCGTCGAAACGACCACGCAACGGCCCGTGTGCCAGAATCATGGCGAGAAGCGCACCGACGCTGTCCCCGGCAATCATCATTGCACCATGTGACCCGGCCCACCCCAACTCCCGCAGAGCTACTTCGGCGGATGATGTCACGGAGGCCAGTATATCGTTCGCTGAATGCTCCGGCGCCTTGGGATAATCGAGGGCGAGGATCTCCATTCGCGACACGAGGGCCAGATCGGCGAGGAACGGGAGAAAAGTGCTGCTATCATAATAGACAAGCCCGCCCCCATGAATGTAGAGCAGACGCCCCCGGCTCTCACCGGGCGGAAGAATCCGGTGACCGCGAAATGTAGCGTTTATCTGCTCTACCCGAATACCCGCTGGAACGGGCGCGGCATTACGGGCGACCCATGCAGCGGCAGCGCGGCGTCCATAATCAGGGAGTTCTCGCGGGTTTGCGACCAGCGAAGAGCCTGCGCATTGCCGCCAGCCGGGCAAAGCCCTTGTCGAGACCACCCGCGACCCGCACTTCACTCATCATCCACCTCCCCGCCGACCCGAAGAAGGCAAAAGCTGTGTGGCCGACACTCTCCGTCAACGTCCGGCTTGAGCGGCCCAAGCGCGGTTTCGATGGATTGACCTGTATCGAGCGGCATTGCCACAGCCATCTCGATCGCCGCCACGGTTTCCCAGAAATACGTTTCCCGGGTCAGCACCGTGCCTTTGGCGATAGGCCCGAAGTATCTGCTCCGCGCGCGACCCTCTTGGCCGCGGGCGCAGCGCCGCAAGGTAAACCGGGGTGATTTCAATAGAAAGCCCGGCGAGAGCAAGATCATCTTCGAGAGATGGCGCATCCGCGTCATCGGTAAGCACGAGGGCCATGGCGCCCGCGCATGCACCGGCCAATGCCTTGGCAAATTCGATCGTCTCGGCATAAACGCCCTGCGAAAACAATCGCCGGCTTGCCCGAGCATCCGGGCATCGCGTCGACCGCCCGCAACGCTCCGATGACACTATCACCATGCGCCGACCCATCCGAAGCATATCGGACGGGCACCAGTCCGCGCTCGGCCATCGTCCGTGCCAACCAGCGCGCATAGTCATCATCGTTGTCACAGATGCGGTATGTGCAGCGATACCGCGTCAATGCAGACATCGTCGCGGCAGGAAGCAACATGGGGATACCGGCCGCTTCGTAAACGGGTGCCGCCGCCGCAGCTGCAGCCGATGCGAAATGCCCGACGACGCAGTCCGTCCCTGATGCGACAATAACGTCCGCAATGGCACGGCCAGCGACGGGGTCCGCACCATCATCGTACAAGACAATTTTTACGCCGGTATTGGAAAGGAGGTCGCCGACAATGTCCACTGCGGCGATGAATGTCAATGTATGCACGCTCCGACCGGGATCAAGGCAGGCGACGCAGGCAATCGTCCGCGTCATCCGACACCCCCCGAAAGGCTTGCGGCGAAGCGGCGGGCCATGGCCGGGATGTACTTTGCTCCCCGCCCGGAAAAGCCAGTAAACAATCCTGCTCCGCCCTCTTCAGGAGGCAATCGGATGAGCGGCAGGAAATCGGACGTATAGGCGTCGTATCCGGGATGCGAAGCGATCGCGCTATTGGACCGCGTCCGAAGAATACGTCGGGAAAAGCAAGATTTTGAGCATCTGCTGCCGCGTTGTCTACCTTGAGCTCCTCCGGAACAGTCGCATCCTTCTGAATGGCTCCACCGACGAAATAACTGCGCCTGCAGCCAGGGCGGATATACCCCTTCGATACCTCGTCGATGAGGCAGATTTCCGGCGCGCCCGCAATATCGTCGATGAAGGACGTCAAATTGATGGAACGCGCGAAGAGTCCCTCCGGCTGTTGCAGCCGCAGCGTGTCAGCCCCCGATGCGAGGATCACCCGGCGTGCAGTGATGCGCCCGGCACCGGTCGTCAGCACAAACGTGATCACAAGCGGGATACAGGTCGACGACTGTACAACCTTCGACAAGCGATGCCCCGAGCCGGACCGCCTCATCAGCGAAGAACCGAGCGCCGGCACGCGGATCTACATAACCGGCAAGCGGCTCCCACAAGACGCTGCGGGCAGATCGCCGAAAATGATCGCCCAGCAGGCCACAGAGGCCGGATATCGTCGGGCCGTCAATGGTCTCGGCGGGGTAGGCCGCCCGACTTTCCATCCGGGCAAACTCTTCGATCCTAGAACGGTTGGACGGAGCGGGCGCATAGATCATTCCCGGCCTGCGGAATATGCCCGGGCGTGAGACTTCGACGTCAGCCCATAGGCCGATGCCATCGCGATTCAGCGCGACGAGGCGTGGCTCGTCATCGTAGAGGCGCACCATTCCGCGCGAATGCGCCGTGGCCCCGCCGCCGCGATTGTCGTGCTTTCGAGGATGAGTGGCCTATGACCACGTTCTGCCAATGACCAGCCCAGAGAAGAGCCGGCCAGCCCGCCGCCTATGATGACGATGTCTTCCATCGACGCCCCGCCCCCCCGACATTCAACCTGCCGCAGTTTGCTCTTCCTGTCTCCGGTAGGCGTCAACATCCACGTGACTCCACCAGATCGTGTATAAATGGAAAGCATTCGGGCCGTCATTACGCACAAAATGGCTGAGACCTCGCGGAATCATGACGATATCGCCCTGAGCCACTGGATGGTCGATGCCGTCGATGACGACCACGGCGTCCCCCTGCACGGCAATGAACATCTCGTCTTCATCGTCGGGAATATTGACAGATGATGAGCGTCGAAGTCCCCGGCCGGACGATACAGTATCCCGCCCCAAATGGTGGGACGATACCTTCCCAGGGAAACGTCCGGATTCCATCGAGGCCGTATTCATACTTCAGCTTCGATGTCTCAAATTTTTTCACGTATTCCATGACGTCAAACTCCCTTTTCTAATGACCTGGCAATGGCGGCGAGATCGCCGAGCGTGCGTGGCGGATCAAGACCTCCAGTGCGGTTTCGAGATCCGCATCGTATCGTGCTGCGAGTTCGAACAGCAGATCGACGACGGCAAGAGAGTCCAGGCCGATGTCGTCAAGGCCGACTTCGCGCGCCAGACTCGTCACTTTATCGCCAGATCGGGGGGCGCTCGGCGATCAATCCACGAATCGTGTCGAGACTCGCAGCGTCAGACATGTTGAACCTCCGCAATCGGCACGACCTCGCCATCGCCTGTGATCGTGAAGCTGTATTCGCTGCTTTCGGCGGCAGCGGCGGCGACTTTGGAGAGGAGCAGCTTTTCGTCCGTCTTGCCCGTCGCGCTCAGGGCAACCTTGTCTGCGTGGACCCAAATCGCTGGGCGCATGTAGCCGGGAAGCTCACGGCTGAGATGGCATCGCGCGTGGTCGATGATGGTAAGCGCTTTCGGATACGATGATAATCGCGATTTCGGGTCGATCGCCACGTTCAACCAGACCGATCGCAA